>NZ_CP013380.1:2712768-3390960 GCF_001513745.1 Burkholderia humptydooensis
CAGGACACGGGCTCGTGCTGGCTGTTCCTGAACGTGCTGCCGCAGATGTTCGACGCCGACATCGCGCCGCGCGCGTTCATCGAGGCGCTCTGCGCGCACTTCGCGCTGCCGCCGACGCGCGTCGTGCTCGAGGTGATCGAGCAGCCGTCGCGCAACGAGGTCGCGCTCGCCCGCACGCTCGACATGATCCAGCACGGCGACTTCCTGATCGCGGTCGACGATTTCGGCACCGGCTTCTCGAACTTCGACCGCATCTGGCAGATCAAGCCCGACATCGTGAAGCTCGACCGCTCGATCCTCGAGCGCTCGCTCGCGGCGAGCGACGCGCACCGGATCGTCCATCATCTCGTCACGATGCTGCATCACGCGGGCACGATGGTGCTCGCGGAAGGCGTCGAAAGCGAAGACGCGCTGCAGATCCTGATGGATGCCGACGTCGACTTCGTGCAGGGTTTCTGCTTCGGCCAGCCCGATCCGTCGCTCGAGCGCGCGGGCCGCGCCGCGCCGGCGCGCATCGAGGCCGCATGGCAGCGCTTCGCCGAGCGCGTGAAGGCGCGGCACGGCGACGTCGTGCCCCCCGGCTTCGACACGATCGAGCGCATCGTGCTCGCGGGCGCCGCCGACTATGCGCAGACCCGGGATTTGCGCGGCGCCGCGCAGCGGCTGCTGACGAACCCGATCGTGCGGCGCGTGTTCGTTGCGGAAGCGAACGGCGAGCAAGTGGAGCCGTCGGTCACGACCGAGACGCCGGACGCGCCGGACGCGCCGAGCGCGACGACGCGGCGGCTCGCGCCGCTGCTGCCGGAGCTGCATTGCAACTGGTCGCGGCGCGCGTACTTCCAGCGCGCGGTCGCGGCGCCCGGACGCGTCGCGCTGATGGGGCCGCGCTTCTCGCTGACGGACGGCCGCGACTGCTACACGGCCGCCGTCGCGATCCCTCTCGGGACGACGCTGAAGGTGTTCTGCGTCGACTTCGATTTTTCGTCATACGGGGACGAGCGGTAGGGGCGGGGGAAGCGCGACGGGAAGCGGCGGCGCGTTGGCCGACGCCTCGGCCCGGGGGCTGCTCGTCAGGCGAGCGGCTCCCGCACGCGGAGCGGACGGGCGAGCAGGCGCGCGGCATCGACGTGCGCGTTTCTGTGTTTCTGCGCTTCCGTGTTTCTCCGCTTCCGCGCCGCCGTCACGCCAGGCGCAGTTGTTATCGTCCGAGCGGCGCCAACCGCACGCCTCCCCCGCGCCGCATGCGCCGCACACGCCCGAGCAAACGCGGCGGGCCGGCCATTCATTCGACGATCCTGCCGCGCCCGGATTTCACCTCGCTGCGCCGGCTCTTCTCGGCAAGCCGGCGCTCCTTCGACGCGCGCGTAGGCCGCGTCGAGATCCGCTTGCGCGGCGCGACGCCTGCGCTGCGAATCAGCGTGTCGAGCCGCGCGAGCGCGGCCGCGCGGTTCTTTTCCTGCGTGCGGTACTCCTGCGCCTTGATGACGACGACGCCTTCGCGCGTGATCCGCTGATCGGCGCGCGCGAGGAGCCGCGCCTTCACGTCGTCGGGCAGCGACGACGTGCGAATGTCGAAGCGCAGATGAATCGCGCTCGACACCTTGTTGACGTTCTGCCCGCCCGCGCCTTGCGCGCGAACCGCCGTCAGCTCGACCTCGTCCGGCGAGAATGCGTAGCGCAGCGTCATCGCGCGCCCTCCTGCCGGACGCGCAGCGCATCGGCGATCCGCGCGGCGAGGCCGGAGTCGCGCGCCGTGCGCGTCGCGATCGCAAGCGCGAGCACCGAGCGCGAGCCGATCACCTGCACGCGCGAGCGAGCGCGCGTGATCGCGGTATAGACGAGTTCGCGCGACAGCACGCGGTTGAACGACGCGGGCAGGATCAGCGCCGCGTCGTCGAACTCCGAGCCCTGCGATTTGTGGACGGTCAACGCGAACGCCGTGTCGTGCGGCGGCAGCGCGGCGGGCGACACCGCGCGCGCGCGGCCGTCCGCGCCGTGGAACCAGACGCGCAGCGCCCCGCGCGCGTCGGGCAGCGCAATGCCGATGTCGCCGTTGAAGAGTCCGAGCGCGTAATCGTTGCGCGTCACCATCACGGGCCGCCCGGCGAACCAGTGCGCGCCGAGCGCGAGCGGCACGCGCACCGCGCGGCGCACCTCGGCCGCGACGAGCGCATTGACCTCGTCCGCGCCGCGCGCGCCCGTGCGCGTCGCGCAGAGCACGCGAAAGCGGTTGAGCACGTCGAAGAGCGGCAGCGGATCGGGATCGGGCGCCGCGAGCGCGTCGCGCAGCGCGGCCGCGTAGCCGGCGAAGCCTTGCGCGAGTTGCTCGACCGTCGCGGCCGACAGCGTCGCGCCGCCGTCGTCGCGGAAGCGCGCGGCCGCGTCGTCGGCCGTCGACAACGCATCGAGCGCGTCCTGCACGGCGCCGCGGCGAATCGCGAGCGACAGTCTGCCGATCGGCGAATCGAGGCCGAAGCGATAGTTGCGCTCGAGCCAGACGACGCAGTCGGTCAACGGCGCGGCGGAGGGAACGTCCGGTGACGCGGCCCCGGCCGGGAGCGCCGACGTCGACGCTTGCGGTTCGATATCCGCCTCGGCGCGGGCAGCCGGCGCGCGGCCGGCAGGCGTGCGTGCGCCCGCGCCGGCTGCCGTTGCAGTCGCGGGGCGCTGCTCGCCAGATCCGGCATCCGTCGAAGCGCGTTCGGGCGACGAAAAGACCGCATTGTCGAGCCACTCGAGCTCGCCCGCTTCGATCCATGCGGCCGGCTCGGCGGAAGACGCGTCCCACGGCAAATCGGCGGGGATGGCTTCGCCGGTCTGCGCATGCATGTGCGTGGCAGTCTCGATGCCGGGCGCGTCCGGCGAATCCGGCCGGGCACGCACGGGGAGCGCGTCACGCCGGCTGCGCGTGACGTCGGGCGATGCGCGGCCGTCCCGGTGATCGAGGTTCGGCCTCCCGACGCCCGGCATATCGACGCCCGATTCATCCACGCCGAACGCGTCTTCATCGTCGAACGCGAACAGCGACCCCTGCGCATCGTCGACGCCCCGTTTCGAGTCTCGCCCGCCGCCGCGCCGGCCCGTGCGCGGCGCCGGCGCGCGCTGAGCGGCGGCTTCCGGCGCAACCTTCGCCGCGGCAACGGCAGCCGTCGATCGCGCGGCGGGCGCCACCGCGCCGGCCGCCCCGCGCGCCGTCGCACCGCTAGCGACCGAAGCCGCGCGTGCGTCCGGGCTCACGCCCGCGTTCGCCGCATCGGCCGCATCAAGAACAAATCCGTCCGGCAGCGCCGCCACGAACTCGGCCTCGCCGATGCCGAGCGCGCGCGCAATCGTCGCGCACGTCGCCGAGCTGAATCCGGGACGCGCGCTCAGCTCGGCAAACACCGCGCCCGCCTCGACGGCCGCGAGCTGATCCTTGTCGCCGAGCAGCACGAGGCGCGCGTTCGGCGCGAGCGCGTCGAGCAGGTGCGCGGCGAGCGCGACGTCGATCATCGACGCCTCGTCGACGACGACGAGATCGTACGGCAGCGGGTTGTCGCGGTGATGCGCGAAGCGCCCGCCCGGGCCGCCGCCCAGCAGCCGGTGCAGCGTATAGGACGTGCGCGGCAGACGCGTCGCGAGCTCGGCCGGCAGGCTGCCGGCGCGCGCGTGCAGCGCCTCCTGCATCCGCTGCGCCGCCTTGCCGGTCGGCGCGGCGAGCGCGATCCGCAAGTCCCGGTGCGCGTCGAGCAGGCACGCAATCACGCCGACGACCGTCGTCGTCTTGCCGGTGCCCGGCCCGCCGCTCACGATCGTCACGCGGCCCGTAAGCGCGACGAGCGCCGCGACGCGCTGCCAGTCGACGCCCCGCTCCTTCTGCGGCCCGAAATAGCGGACGAGCCGCTCGCCGAGCGCATCGGGCGCAAGTTCGCCGGCGCCGCCCGCCGCCGCGCCGCCGGACCGGGCGCGCGCGACGAGCGCGTTCGCGAGCCGCGTCTCGTAGTCGAAGTAGCGCGCGAGATACAGCCGGCCGTCGCGATCGACGACGAGCGGACACTCGGCGCCGCGCGCGATGCCGTCGAACGCGGTCACGCCGCTCGCGGCGAGCGCGTCGCGCACGTCGGCGAACGGCTCGTCGTAGCGTTGCGCGAGCGCGCGCAGCGACACGCAGACGTGCCCCGCCGCCGTTGCGCGGCTCGCGGCGAACGCCGCGCGCGCCGCCCAGCGCGCGGCCGCGGCGCTCGCGCCGACGCGGCGCGACAACATCCCGATCCGGCGCGCGAAGCCTTCGGCGAGCGCGAGCCCGAAATCGGCCGGCTCGGGCAGACGGTCCGCCAGGCCGCCCGTCCATGCGAAACGTTCGTCGACCACGCTCATGCGTCCCCCCCGCGCATCAGCGCGTCGAGCGCCTCGATCAGCGCGCGCGCGGGCCGCCGCGCATGCACGCCCGCGCTCGCGCCGCCGCTTCGCCAATCGGGGCGCACGCCGCGCACGAACAGGTACAGGTAGCCCGCGATGTGCGCGTCGTAGTCGTAGCCGCGCATCCGCACGCGCAAATAGCGGTGCAGCGCAACCGTATAGAGCAGCGCCTGCAGGTGATACGCGTGGTGCGCCATCGCGGCGTCGAGCGCTTGCTCGCCGTATGCTTCGGGCGTCGTGCCGAGATGATTCGATTTCCAGTCGACGATCCAGAAGCGGCCGTCGTGCTCGACGATCATGTCGATGAATCCTTTGACGAATCCGGCAAGCGTGCCCGCTTCGAGCGCGACGTCCGGATAGCCGTGCGCGGCGAGCAAGCGCCGCAATGCGTTGAAATCGAGCGCGGGCGCGGGGAACAGGAACGCCATTTCCGTCAGCCGCCGCGCCGGGTCGAGTGCCGCGAGGCGCATGCCCGGCACGAGCTCCGTTGCCGCGAGATCGGCGACGAGCCGCGTCATCATCGCGGGAAGCCGCTCGGCCAGCGCGAGCTCCGCCTCGACCGGGCGCTCGTGCAGTGCGCGCAGCGCGGCGGGCGGCCACGTCGACGCATCGGCGAAATTGCTCAGCTCGAGCAGCCGGTGCAGGCATTCGCCCGCCGCCGCGCCGCGCGGAAACGCGAGGATGTCGTCTTCGGCGGGCTCGCGCGGCGCGGCGGCGGGCGCTGGCGCGATCGCAACGGCCGCGTCCGGCAGCTCGAGCGCGTCCGCGCCGAGCGCGGCGGCAAGCGCGTCGTGATCGGGGCGCATCTCGTCGTCGGCCGCGCGCGCGACGCCGCTCTCGTCGCGCGCGATCGCCGACGCGAGCGAGCTGAAGCTCGCGATCCGCCACGCGTCGCGCAGCCCGCGCGTCGCGCGCCGCGCGGCTCGCGTCGCACCCGCGTCGTGCCCGGCCGCGAGCGGCTCGCGATGCGCGGGCGCCGGCAGCGCGCCGAGCGTCACCGGGCCGCCCGCGAGCGCCTGCCAGCGCTCGGCGAGCTCCGCGTCTTCGGGCGGCTCCTTCAGCCACGCATCGAAATCGCGGCCCGCGCCCGCGACGAGCCAGTTCAGCACGCTGCGCCGCGCCTCCTTCGTCGAGCGCGACGACTGATAGGTGCCCGCAACCAGATAGCACCGATAGACGGCGCGCGTGAGCGCGACGTAGACGAGCCGCGCGCGCTCCGCCGCCTGCTCGCGCACCGCCTCGCGCGACGCGCGCTCGGCCGCTTCCTCATCGCAACCGTAATGCAGCACCGCGCCGCCCGATTCGTCGTGGTACTCGCGCGCGTCGGGCAAGCCGGAGCCGGCCGGCTCGCGCAGCCCGCCATCGTTCAGGAACGGGCAGAACACAATCGCGTATTCGAGCCCCTTCGACTTGTGAACGGTGACGATCTGCACGAGGTTGCGGTCGGATTCGAGCCGCAACTGCGCGTCGTCCCCGCCGCCTTCGAGGCGCTGCGCGGCAAGCCAGCGCAGCGTCGGCGCAATGCCCGGCTGCGCGGACGCGCGCGCCTGCGTCAGCTCGGCGAGATGATTGACATCGGTCACGCGCCGCTCGCCGTCCGGCCCCGCCATCAGCCGCTCGGCGATGCGCAGTTCGTTCACGAGCGTGCGCCACATCACCGCGAAGCCGCGCTCGCGCCATAACAGCCGGTAGCGCGAGAAGCGCTCGACCCAGCCCATCGCGTCGGCGTCCGCCCCAGGGAGCGCCGTCGCGCTCGCCGATGCGGCGCGCACGCGGCCGTCATTTCCGCCCGCATCGCCCGAGGCGTCTTCGATGCCAGCCGGATCCGCGTCGCCCTGCTCGAGCCGCCAGAGCGCCGCCGCATCGAGCCCGAACCAGTCGGACGCGAGCGCCGAGCGCAGGCGCCGCAGGTCGCCCGGCGCGTCGATGGCCGCCAGCACGCGCTCGAGCTGCTCAGCGTCGAGCGTCGCGAACACCGACGCCTGCGCGAGCTCGACGCTGCCGATCCCCCACGCGGCCAGCACGCGCTTCACGAGGCTGCCCTGCCGGTGCGTCTGCACGAGCACCGCGATGTCGGACGCGGCGAGCGGCGCGCCGCCGAGCGTCGCCGCATGCTCGCGCGCGCCGCGCATCAGCCGCGCGATCTCCGCCGCGCACGCATGCGCCGCGTGCCGCTGCGCGTCGCGCTTCGTCAGCACGTCATCGCCGGCGGGCAGCGTCCAGACGCGGAAGTCGCCCGCGCCGGCGAGCGGATCGGCTGCGTCGACGAGCGGCGCGCGCACGCGCGAGCCGGCGCGCACCGGCTCGTAATCGAGCCCGTCGAGCACGAACGCGCGCGGGTTCGCGCTGAACACGCGGTTGCACGCATCGACGATCGCGGGCGTCGAGCGCTGGTTCACCGCGAGCGTGTAGCGCGCGGACGCCCGCGCGCGCGCGGCGAGATACGTGTGCAGATCCGCCGCGCGGAAGCTGTAGATCGCCTGCTTCGGATCGCCGACGAGAAAGAGCGGGCCGGCGGGCGCGAAGATCGTGTCGAAGATCGCGAACTGCAGCGGGTCCGTATCCTGGAATTCGTCGATGAGCGCGGCCGGATAGCGCGCGCGCAGCGTCTCGCGCAACCACGGATGCGCGTCGAGCGCGCGATACAGGTTCGCGAGCAGATCGTCGAACGACACGACGCGGCGCGTGCGCTTGCGCAGCGCGAGCTCGGCGGGCGCGGTGTCGAGCCATTGCTCGACGAGCGACAGCCAGCGCGCGCGCTGCGCGGCCTCGACCGCGGCGACGGCCGCCTCGAGCGCCTGCGCGACGTCGAAGAACGCGTGGCGCGGCGTCGCGCCGCCCTTTTTCGTCGCTTTCTCGAGCGCGGACTGCGTGAGCTTGAGCGCCGCGCGCGGCAGCGCGGCCACCGCGCTCGCCTGCTCGAAGTGGCGCGCCCACGCGTCGAGCGCCTCGCTCACCGCGTCCGGCTTGTGCGAGCGCTGATTCAATGACGATTGCGCATCGGCAAGCAGCGTGTCGAGCACGCCGCGCTCGTCGCGCCAGATCGCGGCCGCCGTATCGAAGTGCGCGCGCGCGGTGCTTTCCGCGCCGTCGTCTGCCGCGTGCAGTCCGTCCCAGCGCAATCGCGCAAGCGGCTTCTTCAGCCGCCGCGCGAGCTGTGCGTCGAGCGCCGCGGGCCCCGCGCCATATTCGACGAGCCACTCGGCGAACGCGGGATAGGCCGCCGCGACCGGTTCGACGCGCGTTCGCCAGAAGTCGGCGGCCAGCTCGAAGCGCAGCGCGCCGTCGTCCGCCTCCATCTCGAACGCGAACGGCATCGCCGCCGCGAACGGCGCTTCCTGCAGCGCCCGCTGACAGAACGCGTGGATCGTATGGATCGCCGCCTGATCGAATGCGCGCAGCGCGCGGCGCACGCGCTTCGCAGCCGTTTCCGGATCGAGGCCGCGCTCGGGCGCAAGCGTCGTCTCGAACAGGCGCGCGACGAACGGATCGCCGCCGTCGTTGCCCGTGTCGAGTGCATGCGCGAGTTGCGCGAGGCGAGCGCGAATCCGTTCGTGCAGCTCGGCCGTCGCCGCCTTCGTGAACGTGACGACGAGAATCTCGTCCGCGCCGAGATCCTTTTCGAGCAACAGGCGCACGTACAGCGCGCAGATGTTCCACGTCTTGCCGGTGCCCGCGGACGCCTCGATCTGGTTCACGCCGTCGAGCGGGCATGCGAAGACGTCGAGCTCGCTCGACGGCGGGCCGGAATGCGCGGCATGGCTCATGACGCCCTCCGCAGATGCTCGACGAGCGGATCGAACACGAGATGCGCGAGCGCGCCGAACGGTTCGTCGAGCGACGGATTCGCGCCGCGCCACGCGAGCGCGAGCGCCGCGTCGTCGGCCTCACTCGCGACGCGATCGTTGATCCACACGCCCGCCGCCTTCGATTCGCTCTCCGATACGAGCGCCCACGCGCTCCTCGGGAAAAACGCGAGCGGCATCCGGCGCCCCGCGCGGAACAGCGCGGCAAGCGGCGCGAGCTGCTCGAGCGGCGCGGCGACGGGCGCGAATTCGAACGTGTCGCCGGAGCCGAGCCACAGCGTGCGGCGCGGCCCGTCGGGATCGATCGTGCAATAGACGAGATGCGCGAGCCACGCGGACAGATAATCGCGCGCGCCCGGCCGCGCGTAGCGGTAGATCACCTGCCCCGCAGCCGTCAGCCGCGCGAGCGCGCCGTGCAGGCGCAATGGTTCGCGCGTCGCCGCCGCGGCGAGCGCGGCGTCGTGTTCGCCGAACCACGGTGCATCGCCCGCCACGGGCCACGCGGGCGCGATGTCGAACGCGAACGGCATGCGCGCCGCGCCATCGGCGAGCGCACGCCGCACGTTGCCCGCGAGCTGCGCGAGCGCGTCGAGCTCATGGTCGCGCCGCACCGCGCCCGTCGCGCCGCCCGGCACTTCAGGGCTCGCGTCGGCGACGCGCAGCGCATGCTCGAACGCGGCCGCATCGGCCGTCTCGATCAAGAGCGGCAGCACGCGCTCGGCAAGCGCGTCGCTGCCCGCGTAATCGAGCTCGAACGGCTCGGTATCGACGAGCTCCGCCTGCGCGTCCGAGAGCGCGATGCCGAGCCGCGCGCGCAGCAGCGAGCGCGCCGGGTGGCGCCAGAAGCGCTCGAAATCGGCGAAGGCGACGGGCTCCGCGGGCTCGGCCGGCAGCGGTTCCGAAAAGAACGCGGACGCCTCCTCCCGCCCGCCTTCGGCGAGCAGGCGCGCGAGCGTCGCGCGCGACGCGTCGTACGTGAAGAGCGCGCCGCCCGGCGCGAAGTAGTCGGCCGAGAACGGCTGCAGCGGATGCTCGATCACGAACGCGCGGCGCGCGGCGTCGACCGCGGCGGGCGACGCGTCCGGCCCGGCCGCCGCCGTCGCCAGATGGTCGAGCAGTTCGTCGACGAGCGCGGCGGGCGGCAACGGCGCGTTGTCGCGGATGCTGCGGCCCGTGTACGCGATCAGCAGGCGCTCGCGCGCGGCGAGCAGCAGGTCGAGGAACAAATTGCGCTCGTCGTCGCGCCGCTGGCGGTCGCCGAGCTTCGCGAACACGGCCATCAGATCGAACTCGTCCGCGCGCGCAAGGCTCGGCAGCACGCCGTCGTCCATCCCGATCAGGCACACGATGCGATACGGCAGCCCGCGCAGGCTCGTCAGCGACGAGAACGTGACGCCGCCCCACGGCACGCCGCCGCGCGCCGGATCGTCGAGCGCGGCCGCGAGGCCCGCGCGCACGACGGCGGCCGGCAACTCGGCGCCGCCCGCGCCTTCCGCCATCGCGGCGAGCATCGCGTCGAGCGCGTCGCGCACGACGGACAGCGCGTCGGCGAACGCCGGCCCCGAATCGAAGAAGCGCGCGAGCGCGTCGGCGAACACGTCGCCCCAGCCTTGCGGCGTCAAGTCGCGGGCGATGCGTTGCGCGAAACCGTCGAGGTCGTCGGTGAAGCGCGCAAGCCGGCCGAGCAGCTCGGCCTCGCCGCCTTCCGCGCCCGCGATCGGCAGCCACGCCGAAACAGGCGCCGCGCCGTCGGGCATCGCGTAGCCGAGGAAGAGCCGCGTGAGCGCATCGGCGAACGTGTGGCGCGGCGCGGGCACGGCAGCGTTCGGCGGCTCCTGCGCGTCAGGCGCGAGCCCGCGCCGCGCGCCCGACGCCGCGAGCCACGTCTGCACGGTTTCGAGCGCCGTCGCGTCGATTCCGTAGCGCGCGGCGATCGCGTCGGCGCGCAGCCACTCGACGAGCTCCGGCGCGCCGACGTTGCGCTCGGGCAGCGCGAGCCAGTCGAGCAGCACGCGCGCGACGGGATTCGCCTGCGATGGCGGCAGGCCGGTGATCCGGTACGGAATGCGCGCGGCGTCGGCGCCCGAAGACGTGCCGAACACCGCGTCGATGAGCGGCCCCGCCGCCGCGAGATCCGGCATCGCGACGAGCACGTCCGACGGCGCGAGGCTCGGGTCCGCGTCGAACCACGCGAGGAGGCGGTCATGCAGCACCTCGAGCTGACGCGCGAGGCTATGGCACACGTGCACTTCGACGCCGCGCTCGGCGGGCGGCGCGCCGAGCGCATCCTCGGGCTGCAGATCGAGGATCGCGTTCTGCACGCGCGCGAGCCACGTCGGCGCGGCGTTCTCCGCGTAGCGCGACGCATCGCTCGCCGCCGCGCTCTCGGTCAGCTCGTGCAGCATGTGCAGTTGCGCCTGCGTCTGCCTGCCCCATTCGGCGAGGAGCGGATGGCCAACCTGCTGATAGTCGAGCTGGTCCGCCGCGTCGAGCGACTCGGCGCGCGCGGCCGTGACGATGTCGAACCAGAATTCGCGGCACGGATTGAGCGCATAGATGCGCACGTCGATCCAGCGCGACAGCTCGCGCAACAGCGCGATGTGCAGCGGCGGCATCGTCGGCAGCGCGAACACGCTGACCGCATCCGGCCACTTCGCTTGCGCGCGCGCGATCACGTCGGGATCGAAGGCGCCGGCCTCGCGCAGGAACCGGTGCGCGGGCGGCATCCCGCTGTCGGACAGCTCCGCGAGCAGCGCGCGCCAGAGCGCGGCCTGCCACGCCTCGTCGTCGCGCGCGGCCTCGCCGCCGTGACGCGGCGCGCCTTCGAGCGCGAAGATCGATTCGCCGTCCCGCCACTGCGCGAGCCACTCCGGACGATACGTCAGGTAGTGGTCGAACACCGTCGCGATCCGGTGCGCGAGCTCGTGGCGCATCGGCGCATCGGCCGCGGCCAGATAGGCGGCGAGCCGCGGCGAGCCGCGCCACGGCGCCGCGCCTGCGTCCGACAGCAGCCGATAGCAGCGCCACACGAGACGATCGGGCGCGAACGGCGAATGCGCGGGCACCGTCAGCACTTCGCCGATCTGCGCCCACAGCCATTGCGCGAGATAGCTGAAGCGCACGTTCGCGCATACGCCGTGCCGCTTCGCGACGTCGAGCTCGAGCCGCCGGCTCAGCGCCGCGCTCGGCACGATCACTTGCTGCGCGGCCCAAGGGCCCGCGCCGTCCGACGCGAACGCAAGATCGTCGAGCAGCGCGTCGGCCAGCGTTTCGTGGCGGTTCGAGTAGAAGAGATGGAGCATGAAACCAGGTGAAGGACGCCGGGCGGACGCCCGGCCAGTCGAGGAGCCAAGGATAGCAAAGGGCGGCGGGCGCGAGAACCTGGCCGATCGGCCGATCCGGCGCGCGCCGCGATCGCGCGGCCCGTCTTGCGCCCGCGCGGCGGTCGGAGTCCGAACGCCGCACGCCCTGCCCCGAAACGCGGCTTTCGCGACGCGGAAATACGATAGACTCGTCGCCAACCAGAACACCCCGACGCCCCGTCGCCAGCTCACTCGCCCATCGATGCGCTATTCGGTCGAAATCAGGAAGTTTTTCTACAGCCAGTATTTCTTCGGCGGCCTACGGATCGCGCTCGGCGTGTCGCTGCCCGCCGTGCTGAGCCTCATCGTGCTGCACGACCGCGAGCTCGGCTTCACGATCGCCACGGGCGCGCTCGGCGCATGCGTCGTCGACATGCCGGGCCCGCTCAAGTACAAGCACAACGAAATGCTCGCGTGCAGCGTGATCGGCTTTTTCTCCGCGCTCGCCACCGGGCTCGCGACGCCGCACATCTTCGCGCTGTGGCTCACGATCGTGCCGCTCACGTTCGCGCTGTCGCTCATCGTCGTCTACGGCAACCGCTGGCCGCAGATCAGCTTCGCGACGCTGTTCATGATGGTGATGACGCTCGAGGAGAAATTCACGCCGCTGCAGGCGCTCGTCAACGCATCGTGGATTCTCGCGGGCGGGCTCTGGTACACGTACTGGGCGACGATCGTGTCGCGCTGGCAGGCGCGCCGCATCGAGCAGCAGGCGCTCGCCGAAAGCCTCTTCGCGTGCGCGTCGTACCTGCTCGCGCGCGCGGACTTCTACGATCTCGACGCGGACCTCGACGAGTGCTACCGCAATCTCGTCGCGAGGCAGATCACCGCGGTGGAGACGCAGGAAACCGCGCGCGACATCGTGCTGCGCAACCTGCCGAAGCTGCGCCGCGGCAAGCTCGACCCGGGCCGCACGATGATGTTCAACCTGTTCATCAACAGCGTCGACCTGCACGAGATGTTCGTCGGCGCGCACACCGATTACCCGCTCGTGCGCAGCACGTTCGGCGGCTCGGACCTGATGATCTTCTACCGCGACCTGATCCGCAAGGCGGCCGCCGATCTGGAGGAGATCGGCTTCGCCGTGCTCGAGAACCGGCTGCCGCATTCGCGGATCAGCGTGAAGGCCGAATTGCGCGCGATCGAATACGAGATCGAGCTGATGCGCAAGAAGCAGTTCGCGGCGACGAACCCGGAAGCGTACGCGGCCGTGCTCGCGACGTTCCGCCGGATCTGGAGCGCGACGCGCCTCATCGACAAGATGCGCCGCAACCTGTCGGGCAGCGCCGACGCGCAGCAGACCGAACTGAAGATCGACAAGGCGCTCACGCGCTTCCTGCAGAAGCGCCGGATGTCGCCGCTGCTCATCTTCTCGAACCTGAACATGGGGTCGCCGAGCTTCCGGCACGCGCTGCGCGTGACGATCGCGGTCGCGGTCGGCTTCTGGCTCGGGCGCCTGCTGCCGCTCACGAACGCGTACTGGATCGTGATGACGAGCATCATCATCCTGAAGCCCGGCTATTCGCTGACGAAGCAGCGCAACGTGCAGCGTATCGTCGGCACGCTGATCGGCTGCGCGGCGAGTCTCGCGCTGATCTACACGGTGCGCGAGCCGCACGTGCTGATCGCGTTCATGTTCGCGTCGATGGTGATGAGCTACAGCCTGCTGCTTTTCAACTACGCGGCGAGCGTCGTGTTCACGTCGTCGTACGTGCTGCTGCTCTTCCATCTGCTCGCGCCCGGCAACATGCGGATCATCGGCGAGCGCGCGATCGACACCGTCGTCGGCTGCATGATCGCGATCGCCGCGAGCCGGCTCTTCCCGTACTGGGAATACCGCGCGATCGGCAAGCTCGTCGCCGACGTGCTCGCGACGACGCGCAAGTACTTCGAGGCGACGTGGCGCGCGGGCCGTGGCAAGACGGCGGCCGCCGTGCCCGTGCCCGTGCCCGTGCCCGTGGCCGACGGCGCGGCGGCCGTGCCGGCGGTCGCGGCCGTCGTCGACGCGGCGGCCCCCGGCCTCGACGGCGACTATCAATACCGGCTCGCGCGCAAGAACGTGCACATCGCGTTCGCGAACCTCGGCCAGGCGTTCCAGCGGATGATGCTCGAGCCGAAGGCGCACCAGAAGTTCGTGCCGGAGTTGAACGACCTGCTCGTGCAGACCCACGTGCTCGGCGCGCAGATCACCGCCGCCGCGCCGCTGTTGCGCCACGCGTGCGAGCAGGCCAATCCGCCCGCGCTCGAGCGCGGGATGGCCGCCGTGCGCGAGCATCTGGAGCGGGCCGAGGCCGGCGCGCCGCCGCCGCCGAACCAGGCCGACGCAACCCGGCAACTGACGCGCGAGCTCGATTCGATGGTCGTCGACGCCGAACGCTCGGACGCGAGCGCCGATCTCACGCACGACCTGAAGGTGCTCGCGCACCAGTGCAAGCAGATGCTCGCGTCGTCGCTGCTGATCCGCAAGGACGCGAGCGTGATCCGGCTGCCCGAGTGAGTCGCCCGCGTCACCCTTTCCTTTCCACCGTTTCGCGCCGCGCACGTACTCAGGGATTCCCTGACTACTGCCCGCGCGCGTCGATTGGTATGATCCATTCCGCGCCAAGTTGTCTATACAACTTTTCGGGCGCGAGCGCCGGGCCTGCTTGTCCGGCCGACGACACCAATCATTCGGAGACACGATGAAGAACTTGCAGCGCCATCTGAGCGCGCGGCACATCCGCTTTCTCGCGCTCGGCTCGGCGATCGGCACGGGCCTCTTCTACGGCTCGGCGTCCGCGATCCGGCTGGCGGGCCCCGCCGTCATCCTCGCGTACATCGTCGGCGGCGCGGCCGTCTACATGGTGATGCGCGCGCTCGGCGAAATGGCGGTGCGCGAGCCCGTGCCCGGCTCGTTCGGCCACTATGCGACCGAGAACCTCGGCCCGTTCGCGGGCTTCGTCACCGGCTGGACCTACACGCTCGAGATGGTGATCGTCGCGATCGCCGACATCACCGCGTTCGGCATCTACATGGGCTTCTGGTTTCCGGACGTCCCGCAGTGGATCTGGGTGCTCGCGATCGTCACGATCATCTGCGGGCTCAACCTGTGCCACGTGAAGGTGTTCGGCGAGCTGGAGTTCTGGCTGTCGATCGTCAAGGTGGGCGCGATCGTCGCGATGATCGGCGGCGGCGCCGCGATCCTCTTCACCGGGATGACGCTCGGCAGCGGCGGCGCGCCGTCGCTCGCGAACCTGTGGTCGCACGGCGGCTTCTTGCCGAACGGCGTGGGCGGCCTTGTCGCGTCGCTGTCGGTCGTGATCTTCGCGTACGGCGGGATCGAGGTGATCGGCATGAGCGCGGGCGAGGCGAAGGAGCCCGAGCGCGTCATTCCGCGCGCGATCAACGCGGTGCCGATGCGCATCCTGCTCTTCTACGTGCTGACGATGGTCGTGCTGATGTCGATCTTTCCGTGGACGGGCGTCGGCGCGAACGGCAGCCCGTTCGTGCAGATCTTCTCGGCGCTCGGCGTGCGCTCCGCGGCCGAGATCCTGAACCTCGTCGTGATCAGCGCGGCGATCTCCGCGATCAACAGCGACATCTTCGGCGCGGGCCGGATGATGTACGGAATGGCGCTGCAGGGCCAGGCGCCGCGCGCGCTCGCGGCGATGTCCGCGCGCGGCGTGCCGTGGGTCACGGTGCTCGTGATGGCGGGCGCGCTGCTCGTCGGCGTCGTGCTCAACTACCTGATGCCGAAGGACGTGTTCCTGATGGTCGCCGCGATCGCGACGTTCGCGACCGTGTGGGTCTGGCTGATGATCCTGCTGTCGCAGGTCGCGATGCGCCGCCGGCTCTCGGCGGCCGAGACCGCCGCGCTGAAATTCAAGGTGCCGTTCTGGCCGATCGGGCCGGCGCTCACGATCGCGTTCATGGCGTTCGTGATCGCGATGCTCGGCTACTTCGACGACACGCGCGTCGCGCTCTTCGTCGGCGCCGCGTGGCTCGCGATGCTCGCGCTCGTGTTCTACACGCGGATCCGGCCGCGGCTCGCCGCCGTCGCGCGCTGACGCGGCAGACGGGCGCGGCATGCGCACGCCCCCGGGAGGCCGGCGCGCCGCTTGCGGGCGCCGGCGCGGCCGCGCCGCCCGCGTTCGCGCGCGATCAGCCGTGCGCGGACGCGGCGCTCGCCGACGACGACGCGTGCGGATGCGCTTCGTCGTATTCGTGCTTCTGCGAAATCGCGTTGTACAGGATCGTGCCGATCACGAGCGCGATGACCACGACGATCAGAATCGCCACGCCGAATACCGGATTCTTCTTGCTGCGGGGATCGTTCATCGCCTGTTGCGCTCCGTCAAAAATTCGTCAAGCCGGCATTCTACGCGCAACCGCATCGCCATCGCGGCGCGCGGCGCGCCGCCTGCGCCCGGTGCCCGTCGCCCGATTCATCAGTCTTTTTGCGAGCGATTCGCATTTGCGAATCATTCCCGAATCGTTCTCATTTCGCATTACAATTCAAATCTTTCGTTTTGTAATGCTCGCTCCGTGATGGCCGCGCGGCCTGCCTGACGGAGCGGCCCGCCCACCGCACGTCTTTCGCCGGAGCCCTCCATGTTCGTCAAGCAAGCCCGCCCGCTGCTGCGCGCGCTCGCGTTCGCGCTCGCCGTCGCCGCCCCCGCCGCGCACGCGGCGAACGAAGTCAACCTGTACACGACCCGCGAGCCCAAGCTGATCCAGCCGCTCGTCGACGCGTTCACGAAGCAAAGCGGCATCGCCGTCCACACGGTGTTCGTCAAGGACGGCCTGCTGGAGCGCGTGAAGGCGGAAGGCGCGCGCTCGCCCGCCGACGTGCTGATGACGGTCGACATCGGCAACCTGCTCGACCTCGTCGACGGCGGGCTCACGCAAGCCGTGCGCTCGGCGTCGCTCGACGGCGCGATCCCCACGAACCTGCGCGGCGCGGCCGGCGACTGGTACGCACTGTCGCTGCGCGACCGCGTGCTGTACGTCGACAAGAACCTGAAGCTCGACGCGATCACGTACGAGTCGCTCGCCGATCCGGCATGGAAAGGCAAGGTCTGCATCCGCTCCGGCCAGCATCCGTACAACACCGCGCTCGTCGCCGCGATGATCGCGCACGACGGCGAAGCGGCGACCGAGCGGTGGCTGCGCGGCGTGAAGGCAAATCTCGCGCGCAAGGCGACGGGCGGCGACCGCGACGTCGCGCGCGACATCCTCGGCGGCATCTGCGACGTCGGGCTCGCGAACGCGTACTACGCCGGCCACATGAAGCACGCGGCGCCCGGCACCGATGCGCGCCGGTGGGGCGACGCGATCAAGGTCGTGCGCCCGACGTTCGCGAACGCGAAGAGCGGCGGCACGCACGTGAACGTGAGCGGCGCGACCGTCGCGAAGCACGCGCCGAACAGGGACAACGCGGTGAAGCTGCTCGAATACCTCGCGTCGCCGCCCGCGCAGGCGCTGTACGCGCAGGCGAACTACGAATATCCGGTGCGCGCGGGCGTCACGCTCGATCCGGTGATCGCCGGCTTCGGGCCGCTCAAGGTCGATCCGCTGCCACTCGCCGAGATCGCGAAGTACCGCAAGCGCGCAAGCCAGCTCATCGACAAGGTCGGCTTTGACAACTGACGTCGACGCGCCCCTCGCGCGCCGCCCGCGCCTTTTGCGCGTCGCCGCGCGCGGCTGGCTCGCGGGCGCGGTGGCGATCGCCGCCGTCGTCGGCACGCCGCTCGCCGCGCTCGCGTGCGCGGCGCTCGGCGCCGACCTGTCGCACTGGCGGCATCTGGCCGCATTCGTGCTGCCGCAAGCGGCCGCGAATACGCTCGCGCTGCTCGCGGGCGTCGGCGCGATCGTCACGTGCGTCGGCACGGGCGCCGCCTGGCTCGTCACCGCCTACGACTTCCCCGGACGCCGCACGCTCGCGTGGGCGCTGCTGTTGCCGCTCGCGGTGCCGTCGTACATCGTCGCGTTCGCGTATCTCGACCTGCTGCACCCGATCGGGCCCGTGCAGTCCGCGCTGCGCTGGACGCTCGGCTTCGACAGCCCGCGCGAATTCCGCCTGCCCGATCTGCGCTCGCTGCCGGGCGCGATCGTCGTGCTCGGCTTCGTGCTGTATCCGTATGTTTATCTGTGCACGCGCGCGATGTTCGTCACGCAATCGGCGAGCCTCGTCGAAGCCGCGCGCACGCTCGGCGCGGGCCGCATCGAAACCTTCTTTCGCGTCGTATTGCCGCTCGCGCGGCCGGCGATCGCGGTCGGCGCGAGCCTCGCGCTCCTCGAAACGCTGAACGACGTCGGCGCGTCCGAATTCCTCGGCGTGCAGACGCTCACCGTGTCCGTCTACACGACGTGGGTCACGCGCTCGGACCTCGCGAGCGCCGCGCAGATCGCGCTCGCGATGCTCGCGATCGTGCTCGGCGCGCTCGCGCTCGAACGCTACGGCCGCCGCCGCGAGCGCTATGCGCACGGCCGCCGGATGCGCGCGATCGAGCCGCGGCGGCTGCGCGGCGCGGCCGCCGCCGGCGCGGCGGCGCTCGGCTGGCTGCCCGTCGCCGTCGGCTTCGGCGCGCCCGCCGCGTATCTCGTCCACGAAACCGCGAAGCGCCTGCACCTCGTCGGCGGCGTATCGGCCCAGTTGCTCGCGAGCCTCGCGAACACGCTCGCCGTCGCGCTCGCCGCGACCGTCGTCACGCTCGGGGGCGGCATCGTCGTCGCGTGGGCAACGCGCCGCGCGCGCGACAGCGCGCGGTTCCAGCCGAGCCGCGTCTGCGCGCGGCTCGCGAGCATCGGCTACGCGGTGCCGGGCACCGTGCTCGCGATCGGCCTGCTCGCACCGCTCGCGCTCGCCGATCGCGCGATCGCCGCCGCGCTCGAGCGCGACGCGCTCGTGCTGATGGGCTCGGCCGCCGCGCTCGTGATCGCGTATGCGATCCGCTTCCTCGCGATTCCCGCGGGCAGCGTCGAGGCCGGTCTCGCGCGCATTCCGGCGTCGCTCGAACAGGCGTCGCGCACGCTCGGCGAATCGGCCGGCATGACGCTCTGGCGCGTGCACCTGCCGCTGTTGCGCCCGGCGCTCGGCGCGAGCGCGCTGCTCGTGTTCGTCGATGCGATGAAGGAGCTGCCCGCGACGCTGCTGCTGCGCCCGCTCAACTTCGACACGCTCGCGACCTGGCTCTACGCGGAAGCCGCGCGCGGCACCTACGAGGAAGGCGCGGTCGCGGCGCTCGCGATCGTCGTCGCGGGCCTCGTGCCCGTGATCGTGCTTGCGCGCACCCAACTGAAATCCGGATCCTGACATGCCCGCCATGCTGCTCGAACTGAACGCCGTCACGCTCGCCTACGACACGCCGCGCGGCCGGCGCACGATCGTCGATCGACTGAACCTCGCGCTCGAGCGCGGCGCGATCGGCTGCCTGCTCGGCGCGTCCGGCTGCGGCAAGACGACGGTGCTGCGCGCGATCGCGGGCTTCGAGCCGGTGCGCGCGGGCGAGATCGTGCTCGCGGGCGCCGCGCTCGCGAGCCGCGACGCCGACGTGCCGCCCGAGAAGCGCCGCGTCGGGATGATGTTTCAGGACTACGCGCTGTTTCCGCACTTGTCTGCGCAGCAGAACGTCGAATTCGGGCTGCGCCGCACGCCGAAGACGTTGCGCCGCGCGCGCGCCGCGCAGATGCTCGAGCTCGTCGGCCTGGCCGACGCGGCGAACGCGTACCCGCACGAGTTGTCCGGCGGCCAGCAGCAGCGGATCGCGCTCGCCCGCGCGCTCGCGCCGTCGCCGGAGCTGCTGCTGCTCGACGAGCCGTTCTCGAATCTCGACGTCGACACCCGCGAGCGGCTCGCGTTCGAAGTGCGCGACATCCTGAAGGCGGCGGGCCACACGGCGCTCTTCGTCACGCACAACCAGGCGGAAGCGTTCGCGCTCGCGGACCGCATCGGCGTGATCGACGACGGCCGGCTCGCGCAATGGGATACGCCGTACAACCTCTATCATCGCCCGGCGAACGCGTTCGTCGCGGATTTCGTGCGGCGCGACGCGCTCGCCGACGAGCGCCGGCGCGCGCTCGAGCGCGGGCGCTGAGCCCCGCGCGCCGGGCGCAGCGCGCCCGCCCGGTTCGATCAGCCCGCGCCGCCGTCGCGCACCGGCAGCGCGGTCGAATACTTGATCTGCTCCATCGCGAACGACGAGCTCACGTCGAAGAGCGGCACCGAGCGGATCAGCTTCTTGTAGATGCGGTCGTAGTCGTCGATGTCGGCGACGACTACGCGCAGCAGATAATCCGTCTCCCCGCTCATCCGGTAGACCTCGACGACTTCCGGCATGTCGCGCACCACCTGCGTGAAGCGTGCCGCCCACTCCTCGGTGTGCTGGTTCGTGCGCACGGCGACGAACACCGTCGTCCCCACGCCGAGCTTGCGCGGGTCGCACAGCGCGACCTGCGCGCGAATCGCGCCCGTCTCCTTGAGCCGCTGAATCCGCTTCCAGCACGGCGTCTGCGACAGATTCACCCGCTGCGCGAGCTCGGCGATCGGCAGCGTCGCGTCCTCCTGCAGCAGTTCGAGCAACTTACGATCGATCGCGTCCATTTCCCCAGTCCCTAGCGAATAGAAAATTATTCTATTCATTATCCGCATGAGGGAACAATATGGAATCCGTTTCTCCAGGTCGACCGGTATAAATACGTACCGACCCGCGCAAGTCGCCGCGGGCAATGGACGACCGAGTCAACGATGAATCACGCCGCCTCCTCCCCCCCGCATGCACCGGATACGCATCCGAAGCCGCGCGAGCGCGCCGCGCCGGCGCCGACGCCGATCGCGCGTTTTTGCGCGCGGCTCGACGCCGCATTCGACGCGCTCGCCAACGAAGCCGCGCCGTCGCGGCATCCGGCGTTCGCGCGCGAACTGCGCGCCGCGCTCGCCGAAGCCGCCGCGGCGCCCGACCTCCTCACGCCCGCCCAGCGCGAGAGCGGCGCGGAGGGCTATCGCCGCCACCTGCTCGCCGCCGATCCGGCCGGCCGCTATGCGGTCGTGTCGCTCGTCTGGGAGCCGGGCCAATGGAGCCCGGTGCACGGCCATCATGCGTGGTGCGGCTACGCGGTGCTCGAAGGCGGGCTCACCGAGATCGTCTACCGCTGGAGCGACGCGGCCTGCTGCGCGATCGACGCGCGCAAGCGCGCGCGGCCGACGGGCGCGGTGTCGTATGTGCGCGCGGGGCGCGAGGCGATCCACCGGCTCGGGCATGCGGGCGCGAAGCCCGACGCGCCCGCGATCTCGCTGCACGTGTACGGCGTCGCCGGCGAGCAGGTGGCGACGCACGTGAACGACGTCGTCGCGGTCGACGCCGGCGCGTATGCGTGACGAGCCCGCGCTTGCCGGCGCTCGCGCGAGCACTGCGGCGGCGCGCCCCACGCGGCGCCGCGCCGCCTGATAGACTCCGGCGCGTCCTTCACGAAGCGATCCCCCCAGCCCCACGGCGCACACCATCGACATCCTGGCCATCTCGGGCAGCCTGCGCGCTGCGTCGACCAACACCGCCCTGCTGCCAGCGGCCGCCGCGCTGTTCCAGCGGCTCGGCGAATTCCCGCTGTTCAATCCGGATGTCGAGCATCCGATGCCGGAACCGGTCCAGGCGTTTCGCGACCGGCTGAACGCGGCCGCCGGCGTGCTGATCGCGAGTCCCGAGTATGGGCACGGCGTGACGGGCGTGATGAAGAACACGCTCGACTGGAGCGTCGGCTGCGAAGCGATCGTGTACAAGCCGGTTGCGGTATTCAACGTGTCGGCGCGCGCGGCGTACGCGGACGCGCGGGCGGGGCGGGGCGGCGAACCGGGTACAGCATGCGCGTCACACGCCTTGCGCGCCCCGCTTGCCCGCCGCATCCGCGCGGACATCGGCATGCGGTCCGACGCGGCCGTCTCCCGCTTCGGCACTCGTCTCGGCGCGCCCGGCCCGCCCTTCGCCGCCGCGCGTCGCGTCACCGACAGCCGCGACGCCGCCCGCCGCCGTCGTATAGACATGCATTCGCGGCAACGGAATCTCGATCCCGGCGTCGTCCATCCGCTGCTTGATCCGCGCATTGAACGCGCGCATCACCGTCGATTGCTGCTGCGGGCGCGTGCGGATCTGCCCCTTGACGACCATCCAGTTCGGCTCGAAGCGATCGAGCCCCCAGACCTCGACTCCGCCGAGCATCGACCGGCGCACCGCGGCGTCGCTCCACAGATCCGCGCCCGCGTCGCGCACGATCCGCAGCACCCGGTCGAGATCCGCGGAGAACGGCGCGCGCACTTCGAACACCGCGTAGCCGTAGTCGCGCGACAGGTTCTTGACGATCTTGATCTGCGAGAACGGAATCGAATGGAGCGCGCCCTGCCCGTCGCGCAGCCGCACGGTGCGGATCGTCAGATGCTCGACGGTGCCCGCGTGGCCGCCGTCGACATCGATCCAGTCACCGACCGAGATCGTGTCCTCGACGATGATGAAAAGCCCGGTGATCAGATCGGACACGAGCGACTGCGCGCCGAAGCCGACCGCGAGCCCGATCACGCCCGCGCTCGCCGGCGACGGCGCTGCCGCCGCCGCGCCCGACGCCGGCGCGGCGGCGTCCGACGCGGCGGCGGGCGCGATCAGCTTCTGGAACGCGGCAAGGCCCGGATTGGCCGCGGCCCGCGCGGCGTGCGGCGCAACGGCGAGGGCGAAGCCGGCGAGAACGATCGCCAGCGCGGCGCCGCGAGCGAAGAGCAGGCGAGGCGAAATCGGCATGCGATCGTGCGAGTGGTGACGACGATCGCCAGTGTAGCCCCAACGGGCGCCCGCGCCGCGATCAGTAAGCGGCCGTCGCGATCTGCCGGACGAAGCGGTTCTGCTCGATCTCGTCGACGAACGCGATCGCATAGTCCTCGGCCGAGATCTTGCTGTTGCCTTGCGCATCGACGATCAGCCTGCCCGCGCCGGTGCGGAACCGGCCGGTGCGCTCGCCGGGCGCGATCAGCGCGGCGGGCGAGAAGAACGTCCAGTCGAGGTCCTGCACGGTCGACAGGTAGTCGCACGCGTCGCGGTGCGCGAGCGCGACGGCCCTGTACGCGTCCGGAAAGCCCTCGGTATCGACGAGCTGCCTGCCGGGCGCCACTTCGAGCGTGCCCGCGCCGCCCACGACGACGACGCGCGTCACGCCCGCCTTGCGCGCCCCGTCGACGAGCGCCTTCGCGACCGCGACGACCTTCGACGCATCCTCCTGCTTCGGCCCGTAGGCGCTCGCGACGACGTCCTGGCCTTCGAGCGCGGCGGCGATGCTCGCCGGATCGAACAGGTCGGCCGCTTTCGCGGCAACGTTCTCGGCGCTCGCCGCCGGATTGCGCGACAGCGCCGTCACCCGATGGCCGCGGCGCGCCGCTTCGGCCGCGATCCGCGAGCCGATCATGCCGGTTGCGCCGAACAGGGCGATGTTCAAAGTACGTTGCGTCATGTCGATTCTCCTGGTTGGCGAATATGTAACTCAAATAATTACATATTCATTCGAAAAAAGAGGGATCCACGATCCCCATCATAGTCAACTCGACCCGGCAGCGGCGCGATCACGCCGCGCGCCGGCGGCCGAATGCGCTCAACCGCTCGCCTGTTGCCCCCGGCCCGGCTGCCCGGACGCTTCCGAGCGCAGCACGTCGGCCGTCACGTCGGCGAGCGTGCGCGTTGCGAGCGACGCCTCCATCGCTCGCTGCGCGTCGCCGATGTAGCCAGTCAGCACGCCCTGGATGTGCCGCCCGACGAGGCACGCCGGATTCGGCGCCTCGCGGTGCAGCGCGAACAGTTGCGCATCGTCGACCGCGCGGCAGACGTCGAGCAGCGTGATGCACGACGGCTCGCGCGCCAGCAGCGCGCCGCCGCCCGCGCCGAGCTGCGACGTCGTGAGCCCCGCCGCCGCCAGCATCGACAACAGACGGCGAATCAGCGCCGGGTTCGTGTTCACGCTGCCCGCGATCATGTCCGACGACAGCGGCACGCCTTCCTGCAACGACAACAGCGCGAGCACGTGGACGGCAAATGCGAACCGGCTGCTCGTATTCATGATTCACCTGCGGCGGCATGCATTCGCACCCCGCCTTGACGACAATATGTAACCATCATAATTACATTTAGGCGGACGGGCAAGCGGATTTATTGACTCGCCGCGGCGCCGCTCGCGGCGGACGCGCCCGACGCGCCGAGCGCGGCCGTCTGGCTCCACTGCTGCAGCTTGCGGCCGGCCGCCTCGAGGCTCGTGCCGGCCGCGGCGGCCGCCTGCCCGAGCACGGCGGACGCGGCGCCCTGCGCGGCGGCCGACACCGAGCTCGCCGTGACGGGCGGCACGGCGGACGCCGCCGATGCGACGCCCTGCTTCGCCGCCTGGATCTGCTGATTGACGAAGCTCGCGACCTGATCGAGCTGCCGAGTCGTCTGCTGGGCCGCGTGGGCGGCGGCGCTTGCCGCGTTGTCGGGCGGCGCGCTCGCCTCCTCCGGCTTCTTGCAGCCGGCAAGCGCGGCGGCGACGGCGGCCGCGAGCGCGACGGCGCGCAGCCGGCGGCGGCCGGCGCGGGAGAGATTGGCGGTTGCGTGGGCGATCTCGATCGTCATGGCGAATGGCGCGGCAAAGCGGCTCCGAGTGGCGAAAGGGCCATGATACGACGCGCCGGCGCGCCCTCGGCGGCTTCCGGTTCTTTTTTACATGTCGTTGCCGCACCGGTAGCGGCGCGCGCGGCGCTCCGCCCGGACGGCATCCTCCCGCGAAATCCACGCTGGCGCGCACGGCGCGAGACGTCCGCCAACCCGTACAAAATCAATTCAAAAAACTTTCATTTATGAAAATTACACTTTCAGCTTGTTTTCATCGCCGTCCGCCGCGCCCACCGCCGGCGCGCCGTCGATTTCCGTCGCCCACAACAACTGGATTTCCCATGCCCGCGCTGCCCAACCCCTCCCGCCGCCATGCCCTGAAGATCCTCGCCGGCGCGCCGATGCTGCCGCTCTCCGGCGTCGCGCTCCCCGCCCTGCTGTCCGGCTGCGGCGGCGACGACAACGTCGCCGCCGCGCCGCCCGCCGCCGGCTTCGCAGCGGCCGCGTTCTCGTCGATGGCCGCGCCGACGCTCGCCGACCCGGCCGCGATGGCGACGACGACCGTCGGCTCGACGCTGTCGGTCTCGTTTACCGACGGCTCGACGCGCAACTACAAGCTCGCGTACCGGCCATTCTTCGTGACGGGCGATCGCGTGCCCGACGGCAAAGGTGGCACGATCCTCGCGGGCGGCTATTACGACGCCAACAACCAGCCGATCATCGATCGCTCGGTTCCGGGCCGGGAGCGCCAGTTCTATTCCGACTGCCCGGACGGCAGCTCGCTCCTCACGCTCGGGAACGCGAGCGTAGCGGGCGTGAAAGGCAGAACGGTATTCGCCGTCGTGCAGTTCGAATACACGACGCGCGACCTGGCAAGCGCATCGCAATACGGCCGGCTGCCGTCGCCGATCGCCGTGCTGACGCTCGACCAGGATCCGGCGACGGGCGCGCTCAAGCTCGTCAAGTACCACAACGTCGACACGTCGGCCGCGCACGGCCTCTGGATCACGTGCGGCGCGAGCCTGTCGCCGTGGAACACGCACCTGTCGAGCGAGGAGTACGAGCCGGACGCGACAAAGGCCGCGAGCGACGCTCAATTCAAGGCGTTCAGCAAGAACACGTTCGGCAGCGAGACGGCCGCGAACCCCTATCACTACGGCCATCTGCCGGAAGTCACGGTGAACCCGGACGGCACGGGCTCGATCCGCAAGCACTACTGCCTCGGCCGGATCTCGCACGAACTCGTGCAGGTGATGCCGGACCAGCGCACGGTGCTGATGGGCGACGACGCGACGAACGGCGGCCTCTTCATGTTCATCGCCGACAAGGCGGCCGACCTGTCGGCGGGCACGCTGTACGTCGCGAAATGGACGCAGACGTCGTCGGCGGGCGCAGGCGCGGCAACGCTCACGTGGATCAATCTCGGCCACGCGACGAGCGCGGAGATCGAGGCGCTCGCGAACCAGTTGAAGGCGGCCGACATCATGGACGTCGCGACGAAGGACCCGGGCGACGCGTCGTTTGCGAAGATCAACTTCAGCGGCGCGCCCGGCATGACGAAGGCCGCGGCGTTCCTCGAGACGCACCGTTATGCCGCATACGCGGGCGGCAGCATGGGCTTCACGAAGCTCGAAGGCACGACGGTCAACGCGAAGGACAAGGTGCTGTATTCGGCGATGTCGTACATCCAGAAGTCGATGGTTCGCGGCAACGCGGCCGCGTCGCCGGACATCGCGCTCGATCGCGCGATCAACGCGGGCGCGGTGTACGCGCTCAACATGCGCGGCGGCCAGCGCGACACGTCGGGCGCCGCGATCGCGAGCGACTGGGTGCCTGTCGACATGAGCGCGCCCGCGGCGCTCGTCGGCGAGGATCTCGCCGCGGCCGACGCGCTCGGCAACATTGCGCACCCGGACAAGATCGCGAATCCGGACAACCTGAAGTTCTCGGAAAAGCTGCGCACCCTCTTCATCGGCGAGGATTCGGGGATGCACGTGAACAACTTCCTGTGGGCGTACCACGTCGACACGAAGCAGCTCTCGCGCGTGCTGTCGTGCCCGGCGGGCGCGGAATCGACGGGCCTGCACGCGGTCGACGAGATCAACGGCTGGACCTACGTGATGAGCAACCTCCAGCACGTCGGCGACTGGGAATCGCCGCTGCACGACAAGGTGAAGGGCGCGCTCGATCCGCTCGTGCGCGCGAACTACAAGGACCGCTTCGGTGCGAGCGTCGGCTATCTGACGGCAGAGCCCACGGCAATCCAGCTCAAGAAGGCGTGATACCGGATTTTCTTCGTCGTCACGGCTGATTCGCCGGCGCCTGGCGCCGGATTGGCGCGATGCCCTCGTGGCGTCGCGCTTTTTTTATGCGCGCTTGCCGCGCGCCGCCCATTCAATCCCAATATATGGGAACACCCTTCGGGCTGCGAACAGGTATTGGCGCACATCAAAGCTTGCGGGGAAAAAACGGCTGGAAGGCCATATCCACCGTTGCAGTCGACGCCTCAGGAAATAACAGAGTCTGCAGGAACCCTGAGCGCATCGAGCTACACATCAAGTTTGGCATACACGAAGTCTGCGGCATCAAGAGCCTGCGGGCGTGCCAAAGGAATAAAAATACAAGGGCACAATGCGAATTGTGTGCATTGCACAACCGGATTCCTCGTCGATGCTACGCACGTAATAGGGGCGTAAGACGTAATAGGGGCGTAAGACTGGATCTGGCAAGGCCGCGCAGGTTAAGAGGAATAAGGCGCGCTTGAACACCTTGTCGCCGCGTCTGCATAGGTACTCGAGACCAATCGATGAGGCCAAGCGCCGGGTAACCAGCGCAACAACGGTGACAAGTCTCTGCATCCGCGTTACGGAGGGCGCCGGAATAATCCGGCCAAACCCGTATCAACGAGCACCAGCCGTCCACTAGACCGGTGACAATGTCCTCCAAATCATGACCCCATGCGAGAATCATGCCACGACTGGCTGGCAGATAAGAAATTCCGAATCCGGGTCCGCTGCTCTTTCGTAAAATTCTGTGGATGCAAGCCCACAAGTTGAAAAGCATCGTCCAAACTGCCTATACGTTGCCTCGACGCCTGAATGGAAAGCCAGTAAACAACCCTTTCCAGATAGCTCTCCCGCGTCTCCACCAAGTATGCCAAAAGGATCAAAGATTTTCTGTATCGCCGAGCAGAACTAGGAAATCCCGATTTTTCAAAAATAGCGTTACGTGTCGCACGGACCGGTGGTTCGATTTGCATCAGCGAAAACCATGCCTCGCGGACACGGGTACATTCTAACCCTATTGCATTGGCCCGATCCGAATGCGACGCCCCACGTTTCTGCCTGTCGTTGAGAATTACGTCACAATTACCACCGGACGTATATTTCCGGGCTTTCTCCAAGTTTCTTCGCCCTCCAGGCACGTATGATCCCCGCGATGCGACGAGATGCTCGAGAACCGACTCAGCAGCAAGGAATATAAACGGGTGACGAATTTTACCGTACCGCAGAAATCCTGTACCCCTATATAACCAGTTCTCTATTCTTTGGTCGTCCATTCCAGTCAGGCGGCAATACTCGGCACCGAAATAAGCCTTCCACTCCGAAATCAAGGTCGCCCGCTTCGTTCTCCCATCATCGCCAACCAACCCTGCATTTTTCAGCAAATCACTATATCTCCGTGACAACTCGGCACCATCGGTTACCAATCTTCGCTCGGCGCTTCTTTTGGCAACATCTTCAACGGCACGCATCTCGGAAAACGACGCATTCCGCACAATAAATTCATCCGCGTCATCTATTAAACCTTTAACAGTCGGATCCATACTCCTTCTTGAGTATTTTTTCTTTGCGATTTTCAGAATGGTCGAATGTATAATACACGCACACACCCCCGGCAACTGATGACAAATCCGCCAGTATGGCGTTTGGCCTTTCTCCCTCCACTCAGTCAAACATTCTTCACAGTATCTGAAATTCTCAATATTCTCGGCTGCCTTGTAACCAGTGAAACGCGGCGAGCCCTTGCCGGTCGGCAGGCGGAGCATATCCTGAAATATCATCTCCCGCATCTGTTGCGGGGCAAACGCCGTTGCATACAAATACTCGGTGTGCTCTTTTATTATCGCCTCACCGCTCATGGCCCAATAGTCCCGTGTTTGCTCAGCAAGATGAGCAATTCCACCTGGCAGCCTCGTAGTGGACCCACACAGGTAGCCGAAGAGTCGCCACCTTAGTTCAATTGTAAATTCAATCCCAACGAATTCCGCATAGCGGCCTATGTTGCTCCCAATAGTTTCGCCTTCGCTAAGTGGAAACAGCGCAATTGCCATCTTATTGCTCCCCGGCGTTAATCATTCGACTCGAAAGAGCCGCATCATTGGGTCGCACTTCTACGGAGTTGGCACGCTTCGTCCGCTCGCGAAATTGCCGCCGCGTCTCAACAACCTCCTTGAGTAGCGCACGGCACTTTGGAAGTTTCTCCAGTTGATTCCTTGTGCCCCTTGGCACATTTGAGACCATCAATATGCTGATTGCGCTTACCCACCTCGGTGGATTTTCTGAACGAATCGCCTCCGCACTTTCTCGCAATATAGTTACGTACGTGCTGTCGCGAAACGGCCAGTCGACTCTTTGCAAAAACGAACTTGCAACATTTGTGCAGCGGCCATCGAGCCATTTCCGGTCGTACCTGAGAAGCGCTCGATAGGTTTTTCTGGCCATCCGGCGGGCCAATGTCAAGGAACCGCAACTTTCTACCGCTTTGAGCCATTCCTGGCGGCACCGCAAGACTTCAGAGGCGGTACGAGATAGTGGTTGATGACTGGACTCTGAGGAGGCACTTCTGCAAAATCTCCGTACAGTCATCGTACTAACGCCCAGTTCGACCGCTATCTCTTGAACACACCGTCCTTTTTCCTTCTGCCTGACGGCATAGTCCCGATAGCACTTTCCGTATCGCCAAATCCGATCAACCATCGACACCTGTCCGTGCAGATGGAAGCCAAATCTGGTCCCACAGATACATTTGGCGTTGCCGTGAGTATCGCCTTGCCACTCAATGTCCCCACGAAATGCCCCCGCGTCACGTTCCAGTGCATTACAGGGGCATTCGATAGTAAATTTCCCCGAAAGACGGCACTTGTTTACGTTCGTTGAATTGAAGAACTGCTGCAAGAGCACGTGTGCGATAGTCGGCGCGGCGGCTTGCCCCTGACAGATCAGCGGCACAAGCCAGTCACGCGCCTCTTGCCCAGTTCTGAACAGGCCAAGCCAACGAAGATAGGACTCCCCAAAATGCTCGACTATGTTGGCTGACAACTCGTCCAGCCGGCAATTCCCGCTGCGATACGTGTAGCCCCTCTCTTCAAGGCTATGCCTATATCGAACGCGCATATTGAAAAAAACCGAAGGCGCAGCATGCATCAGTACTTCTTCAGACTTCCTCGTCACCCCGACAATTGCCTCCATTCTCGATGGTTCCATCAAATCGAGCGCAATCGTCGCGCCGTCATTAAAAGCATTGGCTAGCCTGCTCGCACCATCAACATGGAGTGTAGATACACGAAGATCTGAGTTAGTCAGCAACGTCATATGCTTCGCGCACACAGCGACGCCTGGTAGTTGATGAACCCTCCTGAAGTAGGGCTTATGTCCATTTTCCATATCGCTTCGGACGCATTGTCGACAGTACCGGAGTGTTTCCGGGGTTGAATAACGCCCGAATCCAAGCCCACTCCGGTTCCGAATTCGGCCAGAATACTGAGTCATGGTCGTGAGAACATTCAGCGAAATGCGAGGCGAACTGCTAGCGACGTAATACGGCATTAACGTCAATTTTTGCGCGATTTCCGTCGCCGTCATGCTCCAATAGTCGGACGTCTGGTCGCTGAGTCTTTGCAGTCCCCCCGGCATCGCCACAAGCGACGTCACCTGGCAACCAAGCAATGATCGCAAGAATCGCTTACGGTGAGCAACCTTTTCGTCCGCCAGATATTCGACGATGAGCGTACCCAGCAATTCGTCGGCATATGGCCGTCTTAACGCAATTGCCATCCTCCCCTCCGCTTCCATATGCCGTTTTTGCTTGTCCCGGCTACCAGGCCGCCACAAATATCACGTGTGTCCTATCGCGCCGTTTCCCTCTTCCTTTCACACTGCCTTATCGAGGTTCGCTGCAACTTCTTTCCGTAGTAGCGTCTTGCCGCTTCGCCACTCAACTCCTCACTCGATGCGGAAGGGAACTCCTTCTGCACCTCGTCGACAAGCGAAAGCGCGATGCCCTCAGGAACACCAAGCAACAGTAATCTTGACGTGGCGTCGATAGCAAACTCCGCTTTGTCGTGTTCCATCGCAGTCAGTTGATACTTGTGGCGCTGCGCTTCCGACTCCATGGATTCCTTCACATCCTTGACCATGTCACCCAGTAGATCATCGTATTGAACCATTCGGGCCTTATCTCCAGAACGGATCGCAGCCAGGAGCGGCCTCAAATATCCCATCTTCTCGTCAAATGTATCGCGGAGAATCTGTCTCGAAAGTGTCTCGACACCGGTGTAAATCGCGTTGTACTGGGCGAGCTGGTAGAGGGGGATTGCAATTCCCGGCAGTCCTAGCGTTAGCGTATATAGATACCGGCGAACGCTTGCAGACAGTGGGGCCGCGTTCGCCAGCCATTGGTATTTCTCCAACTGATCACAGAAACGACTCCAGTCCCGCGCATCTTTCATGCCGTTCCAGTTGATCACACCCAAACTGGTGACGCGTCGCACGGACCGCAGAGTCTTGCGAAAGAGCCCGGCGGCCTTTGGCGTCCCACTCACGATGACCGGTATTCCAACGTTGGCGAGATTGACAAAAAATTCGAAAAGCGGATCGTTCCTTACCACCGCATGCAGTGCATTCTGGATCTCATCGAGCACAATGAGCCCAGTGTAGTGGCGGCGCGAAACGCGATGCAGTTTGTTCGCGTAATCTGCCACTGTCGCGCCGGTACGAAGTTCGCTCAAATAGTCCGTGCCAAGCAAGTCATCATACTTGAGCAACAGCAGCTTGATAGTGTCCTTTAGGCTTGCGCTAGGAGGGCAGTCAATCTTGATCCACACTACCTGATTGATGCCATACCTACTATGGTGGACCACTTGCGGCAGCAACCTCAATGCCGCTTCTAACGCAGTAGTTTTTCCGGATCCTGACAGTCCAAAAATTCCAGCACAATATGCATGAGACTGCTTGTGTGGATACATGGCGACAAGCGTGCCGTTCTGCGCACATTTGTATCTTTCGAAAAATTCCAGGTCGCTGCCATCGGACACTCGCTCATTAACGTAGTGTTGACGTATGATCAATTGCACAATACTGGTAATTTCAAGATGAGCAGGCAACGGAACTACCAAACGAGACAGACGACCAATTATATTCAGGCGATATTCCTCAGATCGCGAGCGTTCCGCCGCAGAGTAGGCGACTGGAACGCCGAGCGCACGCATAATCGATTTACTATCCCACAACGGTCCCAATACGGTAATAAGCGGGTGGTCCTTGTACTCCTGCGGCAGGTCACCTTGATAGTATTGCGCCTCCACAGCCCGCTCGCATTGCCTCACCGGCGTCTGCCAGGCGTGTATTCGATCCGTTGTCGTCTTCTTTCGTAAGGTCGTGGCACTCACGTTGTGCTCCTATTCCTCAATCGATTCAAGCAACTCACGGGCGCGTTGCTCCCGGAGCTCTCTCGTGGACTGAACATTCTCACTAGCGGACGCTCCCCTGTTGCAGGCGGGGTCCTTGATGACGTCGCCTTCTCCGTCGTAAATCTCGCCTTGCTCAGCGACGGGAGTTGCCGGCATACCCGCCGCCCCTCTACTCAAGGCCACTCTGGCGTTGCGATCCCCTCTGGATCGCTTTCCCGTTGCACCGGGCGCGATTCGCGTGCGTTCTTCAACGCGCCGCTCCATCTGGCGACTTTCATCCATGCGGGAGATATCGAGCCGGGTCATTCCCGAGGCAACCAACGCCGCTTTGGTCTCTGCTACGGCGTCTCGGCCGACCTTCGCAATGTTGTATGTGGTCATGGCACGGTGCGACTCTTCTTCTTCCACGGCCATGCCAACGTTCGTCACATTAAGCTCCCTATATATCGCCAGTTCCTGCTCGGTCAGGCCGGTGAAGTTATCCCGTTCGCCCTCGATCAACGGACACGAGATCGGCGCGCCCAGCCCGAGGAGTTCGATGCTGCTGCTATCAGCCGAGTCGTAACAGATTTCAACGGAAGTGTCCGCCTTCCTCTTGCTGCGATACATGGCCTGCCGTTCAAGAAGCGACAGCCCGGGGCACGCGTAATGCAGACCATTGTGAAGAATGCCGTATGCATCGATCGGCACCGTCGCGGTGGACATCACCTTCGAGCGGAAATCCGCGACATCGACATGCCTTCCGCAACCATTGACTTCCGTGCCATAGGTCCACAGATTCAACGGCGTCGGCGCGTATCCCCCCTCCACCATCTCAGGCGGCGTCGGATAGCCGCGGATAATCCGTCGGTTGTAGCTCAATACGGCAAAGAGAACGACCCGCCGGATCTCCTCGATGTTCAGCGCCGCATGATATGCGGGGTGTTCGGAACCGCGCTCAAAAGAGTCTTTCTCAACAATACCCGGCAACAGTGAATTCCAAATCGCGGGAATGAGGCGAAAGCGCCGCTCCATCACTGCGCGCAAGTCCGGCCGATACGCTGGCGGATTCTGGAGTTCAACCCGAAACACCATGATGAGCGGATGCGCCTTGTGAACGCTGCTCACTTCTCCTTGGTCACCGTAAAGTACCGCACACAGACGATGCGATGGCCATTGGCTCTCGGTAATTTCCACCCCAAGCGAGTGGCAGAATGCCACCTTCGGAGTTATCGCATTGACAAGCGCCATCATGGCGCCGTTCCAACTGGGCGGATCAAAGGTCACATAAAAACCTACAACCATTGCAGACCAGTCATCAATGACTAAATAAAGTGTGGGCCTTCCGATTACCCTGGTTCGCAAAATTCGACCGACAAGATAAATATCCATTTTCGTCGCGTCGATATGATACTTCTCGCCGGGGCCACGCGAATTTCTAAGATGTCCGGTCAGCGGGCGCTCATGAAGTAGATACGTTCTCAGTCCAACTTCGCGAATACGTCGCTCTTCGTATGTGTAATTCTGGTAGATATAGTACTGAAGCTGCCGACGCGTGAGAACGATGCGTCCATTCAGTTTAAGTTCGACCATTTCCTTCTTTTCGTTGTACACGACCCTGTCGCGGAGGAACGTGGCTCTTACCCAGCCCAATGCAATATCCAGCGTTTTTCGGGATCGCTTGCCTCTTGTATATTCTGCTGAAAAGTAGTAGTCGGCAGCGAACGCGAGCAGATTCGTTACCTCCTCGGTTCTGGCAGACGCACTGAGGGTTCTTCTCGCGGCTTTTCTCCCCGGATGATTCTTCCAAATGCGCGGTTTACCCCGTCCGCCACAGCGGTCATAGTCATCCGATGCCGCAGCAGGTGTCATCCCCTGTTGACAGAATCGTCGAAAGGTGCGGTAAACAGTGGATTCTGAAATTCCGGCGAATTGGCAAAAGCGTTTGATGCGCTTGGCTCGCGTTGCACGATGGAGCAATTCCTCAAAGGCATCGCCATAGATAGACGGGGGTGCTGGCGAGCCATCTTTTCCGAGTGGCTGGTCAAAGGTTAGCAACCCAGTGATAATTCCCCATCCCTTCGAAGTCGTGGGGTCGCGAGCTATCTTCCGGTATATTTCCGCGCGCCGCGAGTGGACAAACGATGGGAGACGCCGTCGTTCGGAGACGTTAATCGGTAACGCTTCGAGTTTTTTGAGAGCAAGCTCGGCTTCCACGTTCGGCGACAGTCTGAGCAGCACCTCGTCGGTCTTGAGCTTGAACGGCTGAGCACGGCGGTTCGCCGCCGATTTCGCCTCATGCTCAATGTCGATGAGATGGGTCCATCGTTGTCCTGCGCCGGTCTTTAGAACGATATATATGCGGCTTCCGTTAAGCTCCTTAAGCACATCTCCGACTGCTAATTGCGTCGGCCATGTCGCTTTCTTTAGCATGCTCACCTCCAATATCACTGATACGTTGTCTCAGCGCGCCTTACGCACTGGGCAACACCAAACGTCGTCGAGACGGAGCTGGAGCGGGTCCGCAATATTTAGGTCGAATCGAATGCGCTTCTCTCCTGCCAGTTGCCGAAACGCTCTAATCCCTGAACCAGCCGGCAAACCAAGTAATCGCTCGACATCTCGGCAGGCGTCTATCACGGACACTGGTCGACGTTGACGAATGGAGCGTTCGATGGCTCGCCTAGCTTTCATCTCTTCGCCATCCAAATCTCGCCCCACCGTCTCATTTGCCGCCCGAAATATCCAAGCCAAATTCTTTGACCGGTTCGCGTGCATGCCATGTGCCGTCACGGCCTTGTAGGTGGCTCCCTCGTCCTCCCATGTCTTGCGCTCGATTTCCTGCGAGCGTGTCAGCGAAGCGGTTCCACCTAGAGCAGTCGACTTGACTGACCATGCTTCGCGACCATACAAATTTCCCCTTCGGGTGATAAGAACCAGATCCGTACTGAGTACCGCTGGTTCACTGGTACCGCCGTATGCGGGATGGTCAAGATTCAGCGCCGCAGCCGCTCGTCGTGTTTTCTTCCTGTCGAGAGCGTACTGGTCAAATATCGTGACGACATCAGAGCGCCACCATGCCTCCAGAAATGCAGCATGCTCAGCCTCAGACATCAGATGCAACTCGCCTGCAGCGCCCTTTTCGCATACCAGCCGGGTCTTAATGCCCGATCCCGGCATATCTCTTGTGTGATACCACCGAGCATAACTACCAGTCTTATTCGCCCTTTCCTGCTCGGCAAGCTTTCGTGCAAGCGTCGTTTTGTGCATTCTCAGAGTTCGCGTAGTCATAATCAACCTCCAATGAGATTTACATGGAATTGACCTCAGCACAAAAACTCTTATTTTATTTGCGTAACAAATTTCTTATATCGATGTCACCTCGGCCAGAACCACATTCATATGAATTTGCAATGAGCCGACACTCAACGCACGATGAACTGCGCGAGCGATCGGACTAGCACCGCGCTTGTGTCTGAGCACCGTCCCTCATAGAGGTGCAAGCCTACCCGTGTAACCCGCAACGGGATGCTTTGGCGGTTCGGTGCCGCGACGATTCGCTTCTGCCTACGGAGTTAGCCATTCGCGCAGGAGACGATTCACGGCAAACTCATTCCGATATGCACGCGCATACTCTGCGCGCTCGAACTCTGCGAAAGCAAAACGCACGGCACCTTCACCGAGGCGGCATCGCTTCAATTTCGGCTGCTTGTCAGGCACTGTGCATTCGGCGACGGCGCTTTGCGTCAATGATTCAGCCTGCTTTCGAGATACGTAAGCAGTCAGCGCCGGAGTGTGGGCGACGGGAAAACTTCCCGGAGTTACGCTAATTTCCGTTACGGAAGGTGAGCGCAGACTCTCCCGAACCACCGCGATACCAAGGGTGCGAAGATGAAGCGTCAGCAAATGAGCGTCGCTATATCTGCCATCGACGGCGCAGATGATTGTCGCTCCAATATTTACTAACATTGCCAGCTGAGACGCGACGGAACTTGGCGATGTGAGTCGCTGGTCGATTCCGTCAATACCAATAAAGATCGACCGCTCTGCAAATTGAGCGTGCTGCGTTGCGGTCCCGATCGCGGCGCGGAGCTGGGCGCCCAGGTCGTCCGGCCTGCGGAACATCACAAGCGCGTGACGACATCCGGTGGCAAGTTCGGCCAAGCGAAGTTGGAGCCGTTCTCTTCGTATAGATGAGTCGGGTCCACTGAGGAATAGAACAATTCGCGGTTCATAGTCGCTGCACGCCACATGCTGTCCCGCGGGCGGAAGGCCTTGATCGTCCGGTGCGTCATCATCGGGGAACGCCTGCTTTGGCGCTTCCGGAAATGGAGTGTGTGCGGGACTCGGTAGTCGCATCATCGGGGATCGCTTGACATCTGACACCACTTCCGCACCGACATACACGCCGAACCTGGCGCAGATCTTTTGGTGTATCGCCGATACTTCATCGAGCAGTTGTCAAATCTGGTGTATCAGCAGTCGGCGGCATGATCAGGCGGCGAGCGGTTGCTGAGCCGGTGTGCTTTCGATCACCGGGGTACCATCCTTGAAGGGAATGCCCTTCATGAGCTGTTCGATCTTGTCCACGCCGCGGATACGGCGCCACGACTGTTCAGCCGATTCGATCAGCTTGAATGCCAGACCAAGGAAGGTCGCGCGCGACAGACAGTTGCGCGTACGCGTTGTGCGATGACGTACCGTCGCAAACGTCGATTCGATCGGGTTGGTCGTTCGCAGATGCTGCCAGTGTTCAGCTGGAAAGTCGTAGAACGCGAGCAACTCGTCGCGGTCCTTCGTGACCTTCTCAGCGGCCTTGGGATATTTGGCCGAATACGTCGCAACGAACTGGTTGAACGCGACGATGGCCTCGGCTCGCGTTGCCGCATTCCAGATTTCAGACAGGGCAGCCTTGGCGCGGCCGTGCTGCGATTTCGGCAGAGCGTTGAGCACGTTGCCGATCTTGTGGAACCAGCAGCGTTGTTGCCTGGTCTGCGGGAACACTTCTTCAAGCGCCGCCCACAGGCCCATCGCGCCGTCGCCAGTAGCCAGCAGCGGGCCGGCCTGCAGCCCGCGTGCCTTCAGGTCCAGCAACAGGTCACGCCACGAATCCTTCGATTCGCGATAGCCGTCGGCGAGCGCCACGCGCTCCTTGCTCCCGTCCGGCTTCACGCCGATGATCACCAGCAGGCACTGGCCATCGGAGTCTTCGCTGCGCGCGCCGGTGTGAATGCCATCAGCCCACCAGTAGACCCAGCGCGAGCCCGACAGGTCGCGTTTGTTCCATCGCTCGAACTCGTCGGCCCATTGCGCCTTCAGGCGCACCACGACATTGGGCGAGAGGCCTTTGGCTTGTTCGCCGAGCAGCACGCTGAACGCTTCGCTCATGTCGCCGGTGGAAACACCGCGCAGGTAAAGCCACGGCAGCGCCGCGCTCACCCGGGGCGACTTGCGCACGTAGGGCGGCACGATGTTCGAGTTGAACTTCACGCCCGAGCCCGAACGGTCACGCACCTTGGGCACCTGAACCGGCACGGGCCCGACTGCCGTGACGACCTCGCGTTCGGGCAGATAGCCGTTGCGCACGATCGCGCGCCGTCCGTCCAGCGTTTTCACGTTCGAATACTGCTCGAGCAATGCCGCCAATTCCGCCTCGATCGCCTGCTGGATAATCTGCCGCGCGCCCTGCTGGATCAGGTCGTCCAGACCGGGCAGGCCCTTCACTTCCGTTGCTGCTTGACTGCCGTTTGTTTCCTGCGTACGTTTCGCCATGGTGGTGGAGTTCGGTTGCTGGGTGTTACCGTGGAAAGCAACATTTTCAGCTAACCGCCACCGCCTTCTCATTTCCCGCCGACCACCCGCCGTACACCAAATTCGACATTAGCTCCCAGCCACGCCAGTTTCTCCAGTCGCGGACCGCCGCAGCGTTCGCACCAGACTCGGCGGCGGGGGACGTGCAGTACCACCCGGTACTCGAACAGTGGCAGATCGCGCACCCGGCGAACCGTCGTCTCATGAATCTGCTGGCAGCGTGCACCGCACTGTTCGCAGTACATGACCTTGCTGACCGGCTTCAAATACAGCGACAGCGTACGGCCTTCTCCTTCCGGCCATTCCACCCCCTCTAACCGATAGCCGGTCCAGCAACCCAGTGCTTGAAGTGCCTTGCGATCGAGCAATTCTGCCTCCTGACCTCCTTAAAGTCAGGCGTCAGGTTACGCAATCGCCATCAAACCCTCCACGGTTTCCTGCGATGAACCATTTTTTGGCCCTTCAACAGTTGGCTGGGGGCGTTGGCTTTCGCGATAAGCAGGAGTTTTGCTTCGTCGATCGAACCGACGGCTACTTTCCGGTCGGCTACTCCCATCTTGGGAAAGAAAATCGTGATCGGTGTGAGATCTTCAACTACTGGCACCGGTTCAAAACCTCGCATCAACAATACTTGTTTAGTCGAAGTGAGTTCTACTCGCGCATCGCGAGCTACGAGACGCAAGTTTCTGTCTATGGCCAAAAGCTAGTCGACGAAATTCGCAAGCACTACAGTTACCCGAATGAGATTCCAACGCGCGACGATTCCTACCTGCAGTTCAACCATTATCGTGAAGATCTCCGGCTCGGTAACAGCCGCTACCTGCAGGGTAAGCACGAAGACGGGCACCTGATCACGGTAATCAAGCCGAATGCACCGGGACTCGTTCTGTTCCAGGGCGACAAAGAATGTCTAGTTGACATTGCGAAGGACCAGGCCATTGTGATATCTGGTTCTCTTCTAACCGAGCTTTCCGATGGCGAAATTCAGCCGACGTACCATGCTGTTCTCAACCTAACGTTACCGACCGCACGTTCGTCGATCGTCTACAATGTGAATGTACTAAGTGACGTTATCCCGAGCTTCAAGCGGAGGCGTGATATCAGGATGTATGAATTCGCGAATGAACGCCATCTCGAGTTTGGCCACGCCCCTTACGTGATCGAGGAATTGTAAAGTAATATGATATTCTAGATTTAGATTTTCGTATTTAAATTAGCCATCCTCATTAATCTATTTATAGTTTTCGATGAGGATGGCGATCCAGACCGTTCGGTCCTTCTACCTCAGAAATCGCTCTCAGAGATTCCTTCGATTTTCGTGCAGTTTCCGGTTACATCCGGCGACGCCTGTTTCGCTCAGGACGCAGGTCGTCGAGCCAGGCGACGAGCGTTCGGCGTCTCGGATACCCCAAAGCCTTTGTCGTTGCTGCCAGACACTGGCCATGGGTCATATAGTGGTATGTGGCCGCCTTTTTTTCTTCTGCCGAATAGCGCGGGCTCAGGCAGATACGTTCCCTCGGCAAGTCCAGCCATCGCTCGGACATCTGAGACCAGCGTTCGAGTGATTTCGTTGTGGGATAGCCTAGTTGACGCACGGTTGCGGTAAGGCGCTTTCCAAGCTTCAAGTAGAGCTTGACTGCTCGGATGCGGTCATCGTACGAGTACATCGACTATCTCCTGATAGCCCAAGAATTCCGCCCCCCAAAGCAATGGGATGGACGCCCCCACTCGAAACGGCGCGGTCGTGCCAAAGTGGAGTTGTGCGTGACTTACTTCCACGAACAGGAGCTCCCATCATGACGGCGGCTACGGTGATTGGCATCGATCTGGCAAAGAATGTCTTCCAGCTTCACGGCGTCAACGAGCACGGCAGGGTGGTGCTACGAAAGCAGATCAAACGGGATCAGATGGCGTCGTTCTTCGCGAACATCCCACGAGCGCTGATCGGAATGGAAGCCTGTAGCAGCGCGCATTTTTGGGCTCGCAAGCTGCAGAGCATGGGACATGTCGTCAGACTGATGGCACCGCAGTTTGTCAAACCCTATGTCAAGACAAACAAGAATGATGCGGCCGACGCCGAAGCGATTTCCGAAGCGGTGACACGACCGAACATGCGCTTCGTGCCCGTGAAAAACGTCGAGCAGCAGGCGGTGCTTGCCTTGCATCGCGCACGGCAGGGGTTCGTTCGAGCCCGTACGGCGCAGGCAAACCAAATCCGCGGATTGCTCGGCGAATACGGATATTCGATCCCGCAGGGCATGGCTCATATGCCCCAGGTATTCGACGTCATTGAAGATGCGTCGAACGACTTGCCCGGCGTGTTCCGTCAACTGATTCTGCGCCTGATGGACCATCTGAAGGTGCTCCACCAACAAGTGACCGAGATCGACGTTCAAATCAAGGCGTGGCACCGCAATAGCGATCTGGCGAAAAAGTTGGAAAAGATACCTGGCATCGGCCCGGTTACGGCCACCGCCCTGGTGGCCACCATCGGTGACGCCAAACACTTCGAGAACGGGCGGCAGCTAGCGGCGTGGCTCGGATTGGTGCCGCGACAGCACTCGAGTGGCGGGAAACAAAACCTGCTGGGCATCAGCAAGCGAGGCGATTCCTATTTGCGAACATTGCTGATTCACTGCGCGCGGTCAGTGATTTCCGCGTCCAAACGAAAAGGAAATTGCGAGGGCTGGGTTCACGAACTGATTCGCCGCCGTAACCACAACGTAGCCGCCGTTGCGTTGGCAAACAAAATCGCCCGGACTGTATGGGCGCTCTGGGCGCACGACAGAGAGTACCTGGCCGGTTACCCATCCGCTGGTGCGGCTGCGTAACCAGTCCGGCCGATTCGGTACAGGAAGGACAACAGGAGAACCAACCACCGATTGCTCAGGCAGTCATGACGTGATGGCAAACAGGTCAGACCGTGGCCGGTAGAACCCGAAAATGTCCAAGCACTTGCGAGTGCGCCAAAGCGACGGGGAACCGACCAGCGGAACCCATCAGGGACAGCGGCATCGCCGCAACCAAAGTCCGAATGTACGGTTGCAATCTACCTTCATGTCGTCATGAACTGAATGCTTGGCAAGCCGGGGGCGTCCATGTACGGACATTTCAATCTGGCCACTACAACCAATTCTGAAGATCAATACAATTATGTCAAATTCAATCTGTATCCAGCGCGTGCACTGCTTGCGGAGTTTCCGCTCGAAAAACTATTTCTTCACACTGTACTTTGCCGCTCCGCTCGAAAAACGCTCACATCTGTCGAAATTTTGTCATTTTTTCTTCATCATCGGGGGCTTGTTTCGAGAGACATTCACTATCCGCCCCGCACAGGAAGCTCAGGAAGCGGAATTGTCCATTGGTGGAAAACTGTTATTCCCAAACGACTCTCGGACAACTTCCTCGATTCGCGCAATGACTTCGTCAGGCAGATGGAAGTATTGCTTGCGTTTGTTTGCAGAAAGTTTTCCGCCGTTGGACTTCACCATGCGAATTAGCGCCGACAGGTCGGATTGGGGCAGGTCGAACTCTGCGTCCAGTTGCCTGAAAGCCTCGTCATAGCCACCGAGCCAACTCAGCTCCTTCGGCAGCTCTGTCCGGACGGCCTCCACCAGCATCGCGTGCAAAAAGTGCACTTCGTGGCTAGCGTCAAAGAAACGATACGGCCTGCTACCCGGGTGTCGTGTGACCACTGGATCCGGATCGCCGATGAAGTAGTTCCATAATTGAGTGGTCGGCACCGAAAACCCCTTGAGGACGTTTGCGTAGTCCTCTTCGTGGCGAAGAATGACCGCCGAGACTGGAACAATGGCGCCGCCTCGCAAGCGTCGCGAGCCATTGAGGACATGATGGATCAGGAACCGATGAATCCGCCCATTGCCATCCAGGAAGGGATGCAGATAGACAAATCCAAAAGCGGCGCAGGCCGCTCTCACCAAGGGCTCCGGGCAGCGAAGGCCGACTTCATTCACGAAGCGTTCCCAGCCTGCCATGACCCGCCGGAGGTCTTCAGGAGGCGGCGGAAAAAACGTCACCCGCTGCGTCCCGTCCACCAGCCAGTTCTGCTTCGTACGGTAGGATGCCTCTTGGCTGAAGACGTCGCGCACAATGACGTTTTGCAGCTCGACCAGCCAGTTCTCCGTGACCAGTTTTTCTTCACCGGCGTGTGCCAGCGATTGAACAAACCGCTCGGCTTTGTCGGCGCTGGGCTTTTCACGCTCAATGCCAAAGCTGCTGCGTGTTTCCGACAGGTAGAGGTAATTCACCGCCCGCGCATATAGCATGGGGTCGGTCAGACGGTCCAGAGCGTCAGCCGCTTCGTCGAGCAGTCCATCCAGCGTCGGGCTTTCCGGCAGGGCCGAGCGACGTACGAGTGGACAGAAATCTGGCGTGCCTGGGAGGTTGTCCCGCACGCGAAACTTCGGATTGTTTGTCGGGCGCCCGGCCGTGAAATACTCATCGTCGGGAAGCGCGTCGACGTACGAGCCGGTGGGCGCAACTTCTACCGACAATTGATTTCCGGTCAGCCATTCCCACAGGAAGCACGCCCGGCGAATAGGGGCGCCGTTCGGTGACTCCGAAAGCCTGCGCGCCAGTTCGCCCTCTTGCAGATGCTCGAACACGGCATCGATGACCTCGAGGTTCACACTTTCGTGCCGCAGGGCGAACTCAAGGTGCCCAACCAGTGACTCCTCGAGCGCAACGCTGCGAGGAAACCAGAAACCGTTGTGCGCGGGTACCCGTCGGTTTACCGAGCCACTGATAAAACACGGATGCGTGAGCGGCCGGACCGGCAGTCTCAGCGTCCTGATGAGGTGTTCGTAGCCGACCGGCTCCAGTTGGGACATGGGCTCGAAATTTATTCACGATGCTCGAGATTTTGTCACATTCAGGAGATCTTGTCTTAAGCGCTCGAAAAATCTTCGCTTCAGTATAGCTATTTACCCCCGAAAACCCCGATCATCGTCCCTCATTCCGCCTCGCCGGATCACTCCCCAACCGTCTCCGTTTGACGAGCATCGCGCCTCGTCATCGCGACGCGCCGGCCACGCCGGCCCACGGATGCGACCACACGAAACGCGACCGGCGCGAACACGAGCCCGAACACAGTCGCAGCCAGCACGCCCCCGAACGCGCCGGTGCCGATCGACCGACGGCTTTCAGCGCCCGCACCCGTCGCGAGCACCAGCGGCACGACGCCGAGCAGAAACGCCATCGACGTCATCACGATCGGCCGGAAACGCGCGGCCGCCGCGTCGACCACCGCCTGCCGCACCGGCAAACCGTGCCCGACGAGATCCTGTGCGTACTGAACGATCAGTATCGCGTTCTTCGCCGACAGCCCGATCACGGTGATCATCCCGACCTTGAAGTACACGTCGTTCGGCATGTCGCGCACCAGTGCCGCGGCAATCGCTCCAACCATGCCGAGCGGCACGATCGTCAACACGGACAACGGGATCGTCCAGCTCTCGTACAGCGCGGCAAGCGCCATGAAGACCGCGAGCACCGACAGCGCAACGAGAAGCGGCGTTTGCCGCGCGGCGGTCTGCTCCTCGCGCGCCGCGTCGACCCAGTCGTAGCCGATCCCGGCCGGCAACGCACCGGCCAGCCGCTCCATCTCCGCCATCGCCGCGCCCGAACTCGTGCCGGTCGCCGCCCGGCCGCTGATGTCGAGCGACGGATAGCCGTTGTAGCGATTCAGCATCACGGGGCCGATCGTCCAGTGCGGCGCGGCGATGGCGGACAGCGGAACCATGTCGCCCGTCCGGTTCGGCACCGTCAGCGCCATCAGCGCCGTGTCAGTCGCGCGCGCGGCCGGATCGGCCTCGATGATCACGCGGCGCATCCGGCCCGACGCCGGAAAATCGTTGATGTAGTTCGAGCCGAACGTGCCGCCGAGGAGCCCTGCGATCCGCTCGAACGGCACACCGAGCGCATACGCCTTCGCGCGATCGACATCGAGCTCGATGCGCGGCGCGTCCGGCAGGTCTTCGAAGTGCACGGCCGAGAGCCGCGGATCCGCCTTCGCGCGCACGGCAAGCTGCGCGCGAGCCGCCTTCAGCACGTCGAGCCCGACCCCGCCGCGATCCTCGAGCCGGAAAGTGAATCCGTCGGAATGCCCGATGCCGCGCACCGAAGGCGGCAGCGCCGCCTCGACGTCGCCGTCGAGGATTGCGCCGAAACGCCCGTTGAGCCGGTCGCGCAGCGCCATCGCGTCGACGTCGCGCTGCGCCCAGTCCTTCAGCTCCACGAACGCCATCCCGACGTTCTGCCCGCTGCCCGCGAAACTCCAGCCGATCACGCTCGTCACGTTCGCAATCGCCGGCTCCGCGCGCAGGATCGCCTCCACACGCTCGACGACCGCGAGCGTACGCGCCTGCGTGGCGCCCGCCGGCAACTGGATCATCACCTGCAATTGCCCCTGGTCCTCGGTGGGCAGGAAGCCGCCCGGCATCAACCAGTACAACAGCCCGCATCCGATCACGAGCGCCGCATAGACGGCCACGACCATCCCGGTGCGGCGCACGGCAAACACCGCGATGCGGCGATAGCCCGATTCGGCGCGCGCGAAGGCCGCACCGAACCGGTCGGCCAGGCGTGCACCGATGCCGCGTCGCCTTGCCCGGCCAGTTCCGCCGTCGTGTCGTGCGACCGGCTTCAGCAGGTTCGCGCACAGCGCGGGCGTGAGCGACAGCGCCATGAACGACGACACCAGCATCGACGCGATCATCGCCACCGCGAACTGCCGGTAGATGCCGCCGACACTGCCCGGGAAAAACGCCATCGGCACGAATACGGCCGTGAGCACCGCGGTCACGCCGACGATCGCCCCGCCGATCCGCTTCATGGCCCGGCGCGTGGCATCGCGCGGCGCCACGCCCTCCTCCATCACGCGATGCACGCTTTCGACGACGACGATCGCGTCGCCGACGAGGATGCCGATCGCCAGCACGAGGCCGAACATCGTGAACACGTTGATCGACAGCCCGAATGCCCACATCGCGACGAACGCGCCCATCAGCGCGACCGGAATCACGACGGTCGGCACCAGCGTGTAGCGCAGGTCGCGCAGGAACAGCCACATCACGCAGAACACCAGCATGACGGCCTCGACGAGCGTCAGCAAGACTTCGTGGATCGCGATCTTGACGAAATGCGCGCCGTCGAACGGAATCTCGACCGCGACGCCCGGCGGCAGCGTCCGCGACAGCTCGGTGAGCCGCGCGCGGATCGCATTCGACGTTTCGAGCGCGTTGCCGCGCGGGCCGAGCTGGATGCCGACCGTCGCGGCCGATCTCGACGCGCGCGACATCGGCGACGCGCACCGCCGAACCGTCCTGCTTCGACTTCAGCACGATCCGGCCGAACTCCTCGGGCGACGCAAGCTGCCCCTTGACCACGACCGTCGCGGTCAGCTGCTGGCCAGGCACGAACGGCGCGTCGCCGATCGCGCCGGCCGTGACCGTCGCGTTCTGCGCGCTGATCGCCGCGATCACGTCGTCGGCCCCGAGATCGTATTCGCGCAGCTTGACGGGGTCGAGCCAGACCCGCAGCGCCTCGTCGGCATCCCACAGCTCGGCCGCGCCGACACCCGGCGCGCGCATCAGCTCGCGCAGCACGTAGCGGTTCAGGTAATCGCCCAGCTGCGCGGAATCGCGCATGCCATCGGTCGACGTCAGCGTGACGAGCATCAGGAACGTGTTCGCCGCCTTGAACACGCCGATCCCCTGCTGGACGACCTGCTGCGGCAGCCGCGGCTCGACCTGCTTCAACCGGTTGTTGACGTCGACGAGCGCGATGTCCGGATCGGTGCCGGGCGAAAACGTCACGTCGATCTCGAGGTCGCCGTGACCGTCGCTGCTCGTCTCGTAGTACAGCAGCCCGTCGGCGCCGTGGAGGCTTTCCTCGATGACGCTGCCGACGTCGGCATCGACCGTCTCGGTCGACGCGCCCGGATAGGACGCGGTGATCACGACCCGCGGCGGCGCCAGGCGCGGATACTGCGCGATCGGCAGTTGCGGAATGGCCAGCACGCCCGCGACGACGATCGCGAGCGCGACGATCCACGCGAAGACGGGGCGGTCGATGAAGAATGACGGCATCGGCGCGCGCTCAGCGAATCGCAAGCAGCGTGGCGGCCAGTGCCGCCGTGACGTGCGCGCCGAACGTCGAACCGAACGTCGAACCGGCGTGACGCCGCGTCGTGGTCAAGGGTGTCATCGCGCTAAAGCGTCAGCTCGAACGATCGCGCGAGCAAGTCCGGCACCTTCGCGCCACCGGTCGCGCGCTCGCCGTACGTGCTGTCGTTCGCGAGCAGCGTCGGCGTCGCGCCGAGCTGTTCGAGCTCCGGGCCGAACAGCCGGTAGAAGCTGTCGTCGAACCGCATTGCATCGACCGGCGCGACGATCTGCCCGCCTTCGACCCAGAACGTCGCGAAGCGCGTCATCCCCGTCATCCGGCAGGCGATCGGGTCCGAGAAGTTCAGGTACCAGAGGTTGCCGACGTAGAGCCCCGTGTCGAGCGCAGCGAGCACATCGGCGTCGGCGAGCGTACCGCCCGCGATCGACAAAGACTGCGGCGTTTCGTCGTCGCCCGCGCCGTTCGGCACGAGCCCGTGCTCGCGCGCGGTGCGCGCGCACACGAGCTGCCCGGCGCCCCGCCCGTCGACGACGAGCGGCACGCTGTCGCGCCGGTAGCCGTCCGCGTTGAACGCGGGCGCGATGCCCAGCGAGAAATCCTCGGTGATCGACACGCGCGGATCGAGCGCGACCTCGCCGGCATACAGGCGATGCAGCGGGCTGCGGGCGCTCGCCAGCGCACGCGCCGAATAGCCGCTCCAGCCGAGCAGGCTCGTCATCTCGTGAACGGCGTCCGGCGCGAAATACGCGCGGTAGCGCCCGGGCGCAAGCGCCTTCGGCGTGCGGCCGAGCACCGGCAGCCGCGCGGCGGCCGCCTCGACGCGGGCGGCGAACACCGCATCGCGCCAGTCGTCGCCCGCATAGACGGTCTTGATTGCCCGTCCGCTCGGGTCGTACAGCGACCAGCTGAAGTTGAAGTTCTCGACCTCGTACCAGCCGCGGCTGCCGGTCGACGACGCGAAGCCGCGCGCCAGCGTGCCGCCCGCGTAAAAGCCGACGAAGTCGAGCCCGCGCGCGCATTCGGCCACGACGCGCGCGAGCCCGTCCGCATCCGGCAGGCGCCCGGTACGACGCGTTTCCTGCAGCCACGACGAGGTATCGAACAGCAGGTGCGGATCGTCCGGTGCATCGCGCAGACCGCCGCGCAGCACGGCCAGCGCGGCCGCCAGTTCGGGCAGGTCGGCCGCCGCATCGCCGCAGACGGTCAGCGCCGAGTGCGCTTGCCGTGCCCCGTCGACGAGCCGCACGGACAATCGCCCCTGCGTGACGCGCCCGGTCTGGCGGATCCTGCCGCCATTGAAGCGGACGAAGTCGGACGTTTCGCTGGAGAAACCGAGCAGGACGGTTTCGGCCGGCGCCGTCAGCCGTCGGGCCTCGTCGGCGAGCCGGGTGAAATGCGCATGCCAGTCGATTCCGGCGCGGCGTGCCATCGGATCGAATCCCGTCATCACGCGCCTCCGAATACGTCGACGCCGGCGAACACGCAGGCGGGCGCGGCGTGGCCGACCCGGATGATCTGCGCGGGCTCGCCCTTCCCGCAATAAGGCGTGCCGTAGAGGCCGAACGTGCCCGCGTCGCCCACCGCGCGCAGGCTGCGCCAGAACTGGGCGGAGATGCCGCGGTAGTTCGGGCGCTTGACGACCTGCGTGAGCCGGCCGTTCTCGATCAGTTGCCCGAATTCGCAACCGAACTGGAATTTGTTGCGATGGTCGTCGATCGACCAGGACGTGTTGGTGCGCATCAGGATTCCGTGCTCGGTGCCCGCGATCAGCGCATCGAGCGACTGGTCGCCGGGTTCGACGTTCAGGTTCGCCATCCGGTCGATCGGCGCGCGGTTCCAGCTCGACGCACGCGAGTTTGCGACACCCGGCAGGCCCGCCCGTTGCTGCGACAGCGCCCCGCCGAGCAGCCGTTCGAGCACGCCGTTGCGGATCAGGTACTGCTTGCGCGCCGGCGTCCCGTCGTCGTCGAACGCGTAGGACGCGGCTTCGGCGGCCGGCTCGGGATCGAACGTGACGTTCAGCAGCGGCGAGCCGTACTGATAGTGGCCGACCATCTCCGGCCTGACGAAGCTCGATCCGGCGAAGTTGCGCTCGTCGCCGAGGATCCGGTCGAGTTCGAGCGGATGCCCGATCGACTCGTGGATCTGCAGCATCATCTGGTCGGGCATCAGCAGCAGGTCGCGCCGGCCGGTCGGGCAGTTCGGCGCGGCGAGCAGCTGCAGCGCCTCGTCGGCGATGCGCGCGCCGGCGCCGTCGAAGCCGTAGCGCGCCAGCACGTCGATGCCGCCCTGCGCCAGCGTGCCCGATTGGCCGAGCGAGCGCGTCTGCGTGTCGCCGTCGCCGTGGGCGACGGCGTGCAGTTCGGGCATCAGGAAGCGGAACCGCTGGTCGATCCGGACACCGTCGCTCGTCAGGTAACGCTGCTCCGTGTTGACGATCATCACGCTCGCCGCGCGCTCGACGATGCGCGCGCCGAGGTTCGCGGCCGCGCATTCGTGGGCGAGACGCTCGATCCATTCCGCGCGCGACGGCAGTGCCGCGTCGACATCGGGCGACGCATACGTGCCGCTCTCCTGCGGGCGCGCAGCCTCGCGATGATCGACCAGCGCCCACGGGGCGCTCGCCCGTGCCCGCGCGGTCGCGACGTCGAGCGCCGCCTGCAGCCCGGCAGGGGACAGGTCGGGCGTCGCCGCGTAGCCCGCGCCCGTGCCGGCCCGGGCCATCAGCATCGCGCCGCGCTCGCGCGTGCGCGAGAACGGCTGCGCGACGTCGTTGCGCACCGCGTGTTCGTCGATCGTCTCGTCGACGATGCGCAGCGACCAGAAATCGGCGCCGCTGCGCAACGCCTGCGCCGCCTGCACGGCTCGGGCGCCCGGCGCCCGGTTCTCGTCAATCATCGGTTCTCTCTTGCCTCTGCTGCGGGACGCGCGCCGGCGCCAGCATGGACGACGCGAGCAGCGCCCGCGTATACGGATGGGATGGCGCATGCAGCACGTCGAGCGTCTCGCCCGCCTCGACCACGCGCCCCGCCTTCATCACGATGACCAGGTGGGCCATCGCGCGCATCACCGCCAGATCGTGCGTGATGAACAGGTAGCTGAGTTTGTACTTCTTTTGCAGATTCGTCAGCAGATTCAGCACCTGCTTCTGGATCGACACGTCGAGCGCGCTCGTCGGCTCGTCGAGCACCAGCAGTTCCGGCTCCACCGCCAGCGCCCGCGCGATCGCGATCCGCTGCCGCTGCCCGCCGGAAAACTCGTGCGGATAGCGCAGCATCGCGTCGGCAGGCAGCCCGACCTCCTGCAGCAGCGCGGCGATCCGCGCCCGCCGCGCGTCGCCGGTCACCTGCGGCCGGTGCACGCCCAGCCCTTCGCCGACGATCTGCTCGACCGTCATGCGCGGCGACAGCGAGCCGAACGGATCCTGGAACACCACCTGCATGCGCCCGTACAGCGTGCGCCGGCCCTGCGTCGTGCGCAGCGACGCGAGCGGCATGCCGTCGATCTCGATCCCGCCCGACGCCGGCCGCTGCAGGCCGAGCACCGCCGACGCGAGCGTCGATTTCCCCGAACCCGACTCGCCGACGATCCCGAGCGTTTCGCCGCGCCTCAGGCTCAACTGCACGTCGTGCACGGCGCGGAACGTCGTCTTGCCGAGCACCGAGCGCCAGCCCTTTGCCGCGATGCGGTAGTCGACGGCGAGCTGCCGCACGTCGAGGATCGTCTGCGCGCCGGCGGCGACCGGCTCGACCGCCCGTTGCGGCGCACTGTCGAGCAGCCGGCGCGTGTACGGATGCTGCGGCGCCGCGAACAGGTCGGCGGTCGTGCCGGTCTCCACCAGCACGCCCTTCTCCATCACGGCCACGCGCTGCGCGAAGCGCCGCACGAGGTTCAGGTCGTGCGTGATCAGCAGCACGGCCATCCCGCGCGCGGCGGCCTCCCGCTCCTGCAACTCGATCAGCAGGTCGACGATCTGCTGGCGCACCGTCACGTCGAGCGCGGTGGTCGGCTCGTCGGCCAGCAGCAGCCGTGGCCGGCACGCGAGCGCCATCGCGATCATCGCGCGTTGCCGCTGCCCGCCCGACAGCTGGTGCGGGAAACTGTCGATGCGCCGCTCCGGCTCGGGAATCCCGGTACGCCGCAGCAGCGCGATCCCGCGCTCGCGCGCGTCGCCCGGGCGCAGCCCCTCGTGCAGCCGCAGGCTCTCGGCGATCTGCTTGCCGATCGTATACAGCGGATTGAGCGCCGTCATCGGTTCCTGGAACACCATCGCGATATCGGCGCCGCGGATTCCGCGCATCTGCTGCTCGGTCTTCGCGAGCAGATCCTCGCCGTCGAACAGCATCCGCCCCGACAGCGTCGCCTGCTGCGCGAGCCGGAGGATCGACAGCGCGGTCACGCTCTTGCCCGACCCCGATTCGCCGACGAGCGCCACGCGCTCGCCGCGGCCGATCGACAGGCTCAGGTCCTGGACGGCCGCATTCGCGCCGAAATGCGCGGAAAACCCGTCGATCTGCAGCAACGGTCTCGTCATCATCGCCCTCCGCCGAACGCCGAGCCGCGCGTGCGCGTGTCGAGCGCGTTGCGCAGCGCATCGCCCATGAAGGTGAGCAGCAGCAGCGTCACCACCAGCGCCGCGAACGTCGCAATCGAGATCCACCACGCGTCCAGGTTGTTCTTGCCCTCCTGCAGCAGCTCGCCGAGGCTCGGCGTCGGCGGCGGCACGCCGAGGCCCAGGAAATCGAGGCTCGTCAGCGACAGGATCGCCGCGCTCATCCGGAACGGCAGGAACGTGATCACCGGCGTGAGGCTGTTAGGCAGCACGTGGCGCCAGATGATCTGTGCGTTCGTCAGCCCCATCGTGCGCGCCGCTTTCACGTAGTCGAGCGCGCGGTTGCGCAGGAATTCGGCGCGGACGTAGTCGGACAGCACGAGCCAGCCGAACATCGACAGCAGCACGAACAGCAGCCACAGCGACGGCGTGAAGATCGACGCGAAGATGATCAGCAGGTACAGGTCGGGCAGCGCGCTCCAGATCTCGATCAGGCGCTGGCCGACCAGGTCGGTACGACCGCCGTAGAAGCCTTGCAGCGCGCCGGTCAGCACGCCGACCAGCACGCCCGATACCGTCAGCGCGAACGCCATCAGCACCGACAGCCGGAACCCGTAGAGCAGCCGCGCGAGCACGTCGCGCCCGAACTGGTCGGTGCCGAGCCAGTTGCTGGCCGACGGCGGCGCCGGATACGGCCGCGACGCGAAATAGTCGATCGTGTCGTAGCGATAGCGGTTCGGCGGATAGATCGCGAAATTGCCGTGCGACTCGAGTTTCGTGCGGATGTACGGGTCGAGATAGTTGGTCATCGCGGGAAAATCGCCGCCGAACGCGGTCTCCGGGTAGTCCTTCACGATCGGGAAGTAATAGTGCCCGTCGTAGCGCACGATCAGCGGCCGGTCGTTCGACAGCAGGTCCGCGCCCAGGCTGAGCGCGAACAGCACCGTGAAGATCACGAGGCTCCAGTAGCCGAGCGGCTGCGCGCGAAAGCGCAACCACGTGCGCCGCCACGGCGACGGCGAGGCCGCGCACGCGGCGCATGCCTGGTCAGTGGTCCACGCGGTCGAACTGGATACGGGGGTCGACGAGGACATAGCAGATATCCGCGATGAGTTTGGTCAGCAGGCCGATCAGCGTGAACAGGAACAGCGAGCCGAGCACGACCGGATAGTCGCGGCGGATCACCGAGTCGTACGACAGTTGCCCCATGCCGTCGAGCGAGAACAGCGTCTCGATCAGCAGGTTGCCGTTCAGGAATGCGCCGACGAACGCGGCCGGCAACCCGGTCAGCAGCGGGATCGCGGCGTTGCGCAGCACGTGCTTCCACAGCACGTCGCGCTCCGGTGCACCCTTCGCGCGGGCGGTCAGCACGTATTGCCGGCCGATCTCCTCGAGGAACGTGTTCTTGGTGAGGATCGTGACGATCGCGAAGTTGCCGACGACCGACGCCGTCACCGGCATCACGATGTGCCACAGATAGTCGAGCGCCTTGCCGATCAGCGTCAGGTCGTCGAAGTTGTCGGACGTAAGCCCGCGCATCGGGAACACCTGCCAGAACGTGCCGCCGCCGAACAGCATCAGCAGCAGCACGCCGAGCACGAAGCCCGGCACCGCGTAGCCGGCCAGCACGAGCACGCTCGTCACGGTATCGAACCGCGACCCGTTGCGCACCGCCTTCGCGATGCCGAGCGGCACCGACACCAGGTACGTGAGGATCACCGTCCACATCCCGAGCGTGACCGACACCGGCAGCTTCGAGCGAATGACCGCCCACACGCTGCGGTGCGCGAAGTAGGACTGGCCGAGGTCGAACGTCGCATAACTCTTCAGCATCAGCACGTAGCGTTCGAGCGGCGGCCTGTCGAAGCCGAACTGCTTGCGGATCTGCTCGATCTGCTGCGGGTCGACGCCCTGGCTGCCGTGGTAGCCGCCGCCTCCGCCGCCCGCCTCCCCGCCGCGCGCACTGCCGTGGCGCAACTGCGCGAGCACCTGTTCGACCGGGCCGCCCGGCACGAACTGCGTGACCGCGAACGTGATCGTCACCACCCCGATCAGCGTCGGGACCATCAGCAGCAACCGCCTGAGTATGTATGCCAGCATCGTCGTTCCCCCGTCAGGCGGCCGGCGCGGGTTTCGCCGCCGGATGCTTCACGTACCAGTAGTCGATGATCCAGTCCTCGTATTGATAGGAGTCCGGCACGATCGCCGGGTGGCCGAGCGTCGCCTTGTACGCGATCCGCGCATTCGGCAGGTAATACTGCGGGATCAGCGCGTACAGGTTGATCAGCACGCGGTCGAGCGCGTGCGTGGCCGTCTCGAGATCGTCGAGCGTGTCGGCGGCGAGCGCCGCGCGGATCAGCGCGTCGACGGCCTTCGACTTCACGCCCGGATAGTTCTCGGAGCCCGGCTGGGACGCGGCCGCACTGCCGAAGCGGCGCGTCAGCTCCGCGCCCGGGATCGTCACGGGCAGGTAGATGTACGTCGTCATGTCGTACTCGAAGTTGTCGAGCCGCTTCAGATAGACCGCGCTGTCGATCTCGCGCAGGTATGCGTGGATGCCGAGCATCGCGAGCGCCTGCGTGTACGGCAGGATCAGGCGGTCCATGCCGGGCTGGTCGTCGATGATCTCGATCGTCATCGGCGTGCCGTTCGCGTCGCGCAGCGCGCCGTCGCGATAAAACCAGCCGGCCTGCGCGAGCAGGTCGCGCGCCTGCTTCAGGTTCGCGCGCAACGAGCCGGGCGGCAGCGTCGACGGCTGCCGGACCATCGGGCCGAACACCTCCGGAGGCAGCGTCGAGCGGAACGGTTCGAGCAGCGCAAGCTCCTTCTCCGTCGGCGTGCCGGATGCCGCGAACGGGCTCGCCTCCCAGAAGCTGTTGGTACGGCGATACTGCCCGTAAAACATCATCCGGCTCATCCAGTCGAAGTCGAATGCCAGCGCAAGCGCATGGCGCACCCGCACGTCCTGGAACATCGGCTTGCGCATGTTCATCAGGAAGCCCTGCATCTGCGCGGGGCCGTCAGGAAACTCGCCGCGCTCGAGCATGCCGTTGCGGAAGTTCTTGCCGACGTACTTGCGCGCCCACTGCGTCGCGCTGTACTCCATGCGCGCGTCGATGTCGCCGGCCTTGAATGCCTCGAGTGCCGTGTACTGATCCAGGTACAGCTTGAACGACACGCGCGCGAAGCGGAACATCCCGCGCCGCGACGGCAGGTTCGCCGCCCAGTAACGCGGGTTGCGCACATAGACGATCTGCTTGTCGTTCTTGCGCTGCTCGATCAGGTACGGGCCGCTCGCGATCGGCGGCACGTTCGCGATCTGGTCGAACGGCGGCCGCGTGCCGTCCGCACGCTGCCCCCACTTCGGCGAGAACACCGGCAGGTCGCCCGCGATCAGCGCGGCGTCGCGCTCCGCGTGCTTGAACTCGAAGCGCACCGTGCGGCCGTCGACGACCACCGCGCGCCGGATGATCGCGAACTGCGCGTTGAAGAGCGGCGACGCCTGCGGGCTCGTCAGCGTATCGAACGAATACCTGACGTCGGCCGCGGTGATCGGGTCGCCGTTCGAGAAGCGTGCGGCCGGATCGAGGTGGAACGTGGCCGACAGCCCGTCGGGCGCGACCTCGACGTCATCGGCGATCAGCGCGTATTCGGATGCGAGCTCGTCCCAGCTGCGCTGCATCAGCGTGTCGAACATCAGGTTCTTGATGTCCGGCGCAGGCGAGCCGCGCACGAGGAACGGGTTCAGCGAGTCGTAGCTTTGCGCTTCGTCGTAGTTTTCGAAATCGAGCGTGCCGCTGTCCGGCGCATCCGGATTCGCGTAGTCGAAATGCGTGAAGCCCGGCGGATACTTCGGGTGGTCGTATTGCGAGATCGCCGGCACGGCAAGCGCGGCCTGCGGCATGACGCCGCCCGACACGAGCCAAGCGGCGCACGCGAGCCACGCGGCGCGCGTGGCAGCACGCATCCGCGCGTACGGGCGCTTCGGGTGCGAGTGGCGCGGCACGCGTGCCCTTCGCCCATTCAACAGTCTCATGGTCAGTCTGTCCGGAAGCGTGCGGGCGCGGTGCCTGCGCGCGGTCGATGCCTGTGCCGGACGCCGCATGCCGGCCGCGTCCCGCGGATGGTTCGTGCTGTACACGATCGGATCAACTGCGCCGGCGCGTCCCGGTTGCGGGCCGTCGTGGCGCCAGGCGAAAAAAGGCCGCCCCGAAATGGGGGTAGTGGACGTGGGGCGGCCTGTCCAAAGCCTGTCAGCGCATTGCGATCGCCATCAGAACTTGTACGTCGCGCCGACCTGCGCGAACCGGCCGATGTACGAATACACCGACGTGTCGTACCCGCTCTGGTCCAGCGTGCCGTTCGCGAAGATCGGATCGTACGGCGGCGTGCGGTTGAAGATGTTGTTGACGCCGCTGTAGATCGTCCAGTTCTTGAAGCCCGTGTACGTCAGCATCAGGTTGAACTGGCTGTACGAACCGACCTTCGACGGCGCGGGCGCCGGCAGCAGGTTCTGTGCGTACGGGCCCGTGAACTCCCAGGTCAGCGCCGCATCGAACTTGCGATAGTTCCAGTCCAGCGTCGTGTTGCCGCGCCAGCGCGGGAAGCTGCCGCCGAACGGCTGCGTGATCGTGAAGTTGTTGCCCGCGCCGTTGACCGGCGCGGTGTTCGGGAAGCCGATCTTGTACGCGTTGATGTACGCCCAGTCGCCCGACAGCGTGATCGTGCCCCAGCCCTTGAGCGGCAGCCCCTGGCGGAATGTGCCTTCGAAGCCGTTCGTGTCGAGGTAGCCAAGGTTCTGGTACGGAATCACCTTGTACAGCAACTGGCCGGTCGTCGGATCGATCGCGACCTGCGACGGCGCGCCCTGGCCGATCACGTTGTCGATACGGATCTTGTACCAGTCGAAACCGAGGTCGGTATAACGGCTCGGCGACACCTGGAAGCCGATGTTGAAGTTGCGCGTGCGCTCCGGCGCGAGGTTCGGGTTGCCGACCGTGATCGACGTGTAGTTCTGCCCGGTGGCCGGATCAACCTGAATGCCGAGGGTTTGCGACTTGCTGTCCTCGACGAAGGTCGGCGCGCGGAAGCCGCGGTTGTACGACGTATACAGCGTCAGCGCCTGGATCGGCTGGTAGCGCAACGCGAAGCGCGGCGAGAACGCACCGCCCACGTCCGTATAGTGGTCGTAGCGGCCTGCCTGGCTGAACGTCAGGTTCTGCAGGATCGGGATGTTGATCTGGTAGTAGACGGCCGCGACGTTGCGCGCGCCGTTCACGTTCTCCAGGTCCGGCGAGATCACGGCGCCGGACAGGTATTCCGAGCCCGGCGTCAGCGTTTCGCTCTGGTGCGTGAACTGCGCGCCGAAGCCGATGCCGACGTCACCGGTCGGCAGGTGGAACAGGTTCGGCGTCGACAGCGTCGCGTCGATCGTATCGAGCTTCGAGATACCGAGGTTGTTCGCTTCCTGGTACAGGCCGTTGAACGCGTTCGGCGTCGCCGCCGGGTTCGCGAAATTCAGCGTGCCGTTCTGATAGATGTTGTTCAGCGCGTTGACGTTCAACTGGTTCGTGAACACGTTCGACACCGTGCTCTGCGAATGGCTGACCGACGTTGACCAGTCCCAGTCGCCGTACGGCAGCGTGAACGAGCCCTTGATGCCGACCGCCGCGCGCCAGTAATTGGCCCAGGTCTTCTGCGCGACCGTGTTTGGGAACGCGTAGGTCAGCGGCGTCGCCGCGCCCGTCGTGTTGTACGGGTTGGTCACCGGCACGACCGTGTTGAACGGCGACAGCAGCTGCGTCTGCGGATTCCAGACGAGCGCCGGGTTCTGCGGGTTGCCGATCACGTTGAGGCCGTCATTGGTCGTGGTCGTGTTGTAGCTCTCGAGGAAATCCGCGAACGCCGTCGTCGTGTCGTTGACCTTGAAGTCCGCATGGAGCTTCCCGTTCAGGCGCTCGGTCATCGGCAGGATCGACGTGCTTTCGGCCGTGTTGTACGCGCAGACCGTGCCCGGCGATCCGGCCGACAGCGAGTTCGTCGCCGCCGAGTGAACCGAGCCGCCGAACGGGCAGCCACCGCTCAGCGCCTGCGCGACGCCGCCGGGCATGTTCCAGTACGAGGGCGCGAGCAGCGAGAAGCCGCCCGGCTTGCCCGTGAAGTCCTGGTTGCGCGTCGAATCGCGATCGGCCAGCGTGAAGCCGTTCGACTTGTAGTAGCTGAGCGCGGCCGTCACGTTGAAACGGTCGGCGTTCAGGTCGCCGAAGCCGCCCAGCACGCCGAACTTCGTCGTGCCGTCGCCGTTGCCGGCCTTGATCGCGCTGCCGAGGCTGCTGTCGAGCTGCAGCCCGCGGAAATTGTGCTTCGTGATGATGTTGACGACGCCGCCGATCGCGTCCGATCCGTATTGCGACACCGCGCCTGTCTTCACGATTTCGATGCGCTCGATGTCGTTGAGCGGCAGCGTATTGAGGTCGAAGAACGAATCGACGCTGTTCGAGAAGAACGCATACGGCGCCACGCGCTGGCCGTCGATCATCACGAGCGTGTACTTCTCGGACAGGCCGCGCAGCGCGATACCGGCCGCGCCGGCCGCGAAGTTGCCCGATTGCCCTTCACCCCAGCTGTTGGCCGAGTTGGCCGTCGCGTCGCGCAGGAAGTCGGTCACCGTCACTGCGCCGCTGGCCTGGATCTCCTTCGGCGTGATCGTCTGTACCTGCTGGAAGCCCGTCTTGTCGGATTGCCGGATCAGCGAACCCGTCACCTCGAAGCGCTTGATCTGCGCGACCTTGCCCTGCCCGTTCGCGGCCGGCACGGCGGGTGCCGTCTCGCCGGTCACGGCCGCGCCCGACGCGGCGTCGGCCGAGGCAGCGGGCGTACTCGTGGCACCGCCTGCCGGCGCGACCGCGTCCGCCACCGCGACGGCGGGCTGGCTCTGTGCGAAAGCCGGCCCCGCCAGCGTCGCGGTCAGTGCCAGTTCCGCCCAGACTATTCTTTTGATGGCCAACGCTGGTGCTCTTTGCTTCATCTTGCCCTCGCTCGTCGGTAAGACCCCACCCGCTGCGCGTCCAAATCTCGTGGATTCCGTCGCGCGACCTGGGCACCCGTATGCCGGAGCCCGCCATTGCCGACCTCCCAACCGCCTCCATCCGGGCGGATCGACCGTGCAGCGCGAACGCCACATGGTTCTTCCGTCTTTTACTTAATGTGTAATACTGATTACTTACATTGAGCGCACTGCGCGCTTTGCGTTTCGAATGCTTTCTGACCGACCGCCTAGAACAGCCGCGGCGTGCCGACCCAGACGATTACCGCCTCCTCGTCGGACGTGTTGTGCCACGCATGCGGCATCGTCGACTCGTAATGCGCGGTGTCGCCAGCATTCAGCGTGAACGTGCAATTCTCGAGCGTGAGCGCGACGCTGCCGCGCATCACGTAGAGGAATTCCTCGCCCGCATGCGTCGTCACTTCCGACGGCAGCTGCCCCGCAGGTATCCTGACGAGAATCGCGCCGAGCTTGCGGCCGTCCACGAGATTCGTCAGTCGCGCAAACGAGCTGGCCGAATTCGCGAACTGGAAATACTGCAACGCATCGCCGCGGCACACCGAACCCGCCTCGGTCGGTGTGTCGATGAAGTACTGCATCGTCACACCGAGCGCCTTCGCAATCCGAACCAGCGACGTAATCGACGGTCTCGCACGCCCGCGCTCGACCTGTGACAGAAACGGCTTCGAGATACCCGCCGTGGTGGCCGTTTCGTCGAGCGTGAGTTTCAGGCGCTGCCAAAGCGCACGGATCTTGTTGCCGAGCGAAACCGCGACGAGCACCGATTCATCGGGACGCAAAACCATGGTAGAACGGAACCCCTCAATCGAATTCGGTTTGATATCGGCACACCTTGCGATGGCCACGAGGCTGCGGCCCGGCGCGAAACGGAATGGGAATGTCCGTCGGAAAGCCCGTTTCGCAGCTGCGCGATGCACGCTCATGCGCGTGCGCCTTCTGGCCCGCCACGTAGTACGCCTCACCGAGTCGCAGCGGCGCGGCGTCGGGAGCTCGAGCCCGCCCTTCGCGATCGCCTGCTCCATCATCGACAGTCTTTGCGTCGCGTGGCCTACAAATACGAGATTCATGCCGGCATCGATCGGTGCCACCGGGTTGGCGGCGTCCGCGCCCGATTGCGCGCGCCTGGCAGCCAGCGCCCGCAGCCGTTTTTCGCGGTCGGCCTGCGCGGCCACACCCGTATCGCCGGCCGCCATCGCCGCCGCGCCGCACATCTCTTTCATCATGTAGGTTTCGTACGGCGTGCGGTTGGGCACGGCGGCCGCCTGCGCGATCTTGCCGAGCGCGTCGCGATACAGGTCCTGCGCCGCCGCCAGCGGCTTCGCCACGTCGGGCCGCAGCGCGTCGGCCGTCGACGCCGGCCGACCGAGCGCCGTGAGCGCCATCATCCGTTTCCATCGTCGCTGGTTCATCGGCTTGCCTGTTCCGTCATTGCATGAACTGCTCGTTTCCGATCAGGCCGATCTTCGTCGCGCCCACGCGTTGCGCGGACGCCAATACGGTCGCCACGTCCTTGTACGGCACCAGCTTGTTCGGCCGCAGATGGATCTCCGCCTGCACGGGTTCCGCCGCCACCTGCGTCAGCTTCGACTCGAGCGCTGCGCGATCCGGCACCGGCGCGCCGTTCCACGTCGTCGTGCCGTCGAAGTCGATGTCGATCTGCACGACATCCGGCGGCGTCGCCGGCGGCGGATTGCCCACCGGCAGATCCATCTTCACCGAATGCATCTGGATCGGGATCGTGATGATCAACATGATCAGCAGCACCAGCATCACGTCGATCAGCGGCGTGGTGTTGATGTCGACCATCACTTCCGGTTCTGCGCCGCCTCCGCCCGAAGGCACGTTCATTCCCATTCTCGACTCCTGTCGATCAGCGTTAGCGCTTTAGCGCTTACTCCGCTCCCATGCAAAGCTAGCCGCCGCGTGCCGGCGGTTCCGTAATGAATGACAGCTTCGCGATCCCCGCCCGCTCGCACATCGTGACCACCCGGCCGATGAACTCGTAGCGCGTGTTCTGATCGCCCCGCACGTGAACGCTCGGCTGCTGCTGCTGTGACACGTCCTTCAGCTTCGCGAGCAGCGTTGGTCCGTCCACCAGTTGCTCACCCCAGAAGAAGTCGCCGTCGCGATTCACCGCGATCTCGACGCTCTTCGGCGTGGTCTGCAGCGGTTGTATCGTCTCCTTCGGAAGCTGAAGCTGGATCGTGTGCGTCACGACCGGAATCGTGATCAGGAAGATGATCAGCAACACCAGCATCACGTCGACGAGCGGCGTCGTGTTGATGTTGGCGATCACCTCGTCGCTATCGTCCTGCCCGACGTTCATGGCCATCGCGCTTCTCCGTCAGGCGATCAGTTCACCAGCGACGCCGCGGGCGACGACGCACACGCCGGACGCCTGCTGCCGGCTAGCAGCACCGTGTGCAGCTGTGCACCGAAGTTGCGGACCCGTTCCATCATCGACTTATTGCGCCGGACCAGGAAGTTGTAGCCGAGCACGGCCGGCACGGCGACCGCGAGGCCGATTGCAGTCGTGATCAGCGCCTCGCCCACCGGGCCCGCGACCTTGTCGATCGACGCCTGCCCCGCGATCCCGATCGCCGTCAGTGCGTGATGAATGCCCCAGACCGTGCCGAAGAGCCCCACGAACGGCGCCGTCGACCCCACCGTTGCGAGGAACGCGAGCCCGTCCTGCATGCGGTTCGACACGTTCGTGATCGAGCGCTCGACCGACACGTCGATCCACGTGTTGCGGTCCACCGCTTCCAGCAGCGCCTCGTCGTGATGCTCGCTGGCCTCGATCGCGGTTTCGGCGATGAACCGGAACGGCGATGCCTCGTCGAGCAGTTTCGCGCCCTCCGCCAGCGACGGCGCGGACCAGAGCTGTGCATCCGCCAGCTTCGCGCGGCGGTTCGCACGCAACTGTTCCAGGAACTTGGTGACCATGATGTACCAGCTCCCCATCGACATGATCACCAGCAGGATCAGCACGAAGCGCGCGACGAAGTCGCCGTTCTTCCATAGCGCCCCGAGCCCGTACGGATTCTCGACCGCTTCGGCCGTGGCCGGCGCCGGCGGCGGAGCCGGAGCCGGCTCGGCTACCTCTGGCGCCGCGGCCTGCGCAGATGCGCCGACCGTCACCGTCGACGCGCTCGCTTGCGCGTGGGCGAGCTGCGGCGCAACGAACCCGTCGACTGCCGCGACGGACATCAACATGCTTGCCGCCAGCGCGGCCAGAGAACGCTTCGTCATACCCCACTCCGATTCTTTCGTTAAACTTAGGATTACCGTTCGAGACGGTCTTCCCCGATCCGGCGCGCGCGCCGGATCGCCCGCTGCATCAATTCAGATTGAACGAAAACGGCACCTGAACCCGGACTGCCTGCCCTTGCGCGACACACTTGAACCGCTTCACGGTGTTGTAGGCCGCGCGATCGAGTACGGGGTCTGCCGACTGGGCCACGCGCTCGTTCGTGATGTTCCCTTCCGCATCCACGACGAATTCGATCGTTACGTCGCCCGTGATGTTGTTTTCCTGCGCTTCCTTCGGGTATTGCATCGACGCGCGGATCGTGTCCGAATTCGGGCAGACGACGCCCACTTCATGGCTGACCGGTTTCGCCGGTGCGGGCGGCGCCACGACCGGCGCCTGCACGGCCGGCGCCGACGGCACCGGGGCCTGTCGATGGCGATCTAAAAGCGCGGAAATCTGACGACGAGACCGAGCGACGACAATTCGCCCTGCGAAAAGCACGGAATTGATGCTGCGCGCGTTTCCGGGAGCCCGGAGGGCGAGCGGATACGCGCGCAGCGCGCGCTCCGAATACTGGGGCGGGATGTGATAGAACGGCGAAACACCGAGGAAACAGCAGGTGCGACGCCGCTCCGACCGGCAAGTTAGCTCGGCGCCGCACCTCCACTGGACCCGTAGACCCGCCCTTCGGCGTGGTCGGGGGACTCGTGTGGCCCAAGTATCGCACCGCCCACGCGTCGCGTCGACTTCGTTCGACTCCCTTTCTTCGGCGTTTCCCGGGAACCGCCGATGTCCGAGGCCACTGGCCGCCTTTACCTTTGTGCGCGTTGTCGCGCTCAGGTTGTTATCTGCAAACCCTGCGATCGCGGGCAGCGCTTTTGCACGCGCGAGTGCGCTCGAGCGACGCGTCGCGAGCAGATGCTCGAGGCCGGTCGACATTACCAGGACAGTCGGCGTGGTCGCTTGGCTCACGCGCTTCGGCAGGCCCGCTACCGGGAGCGTCGACAAAAAGTGACGCATCACGGTTCACTCGCTCCGTCCGCGAATGATGTACTGCAGTCGTCCTCGAATGATGTCGCCGTCGTGGTGGGAAACGTCGTCGAAGTTGCGGCGACATCTTGCGCTTTCCAGTGTGCGCGCTGCGGTCGGTTATTGCCACCGTTCGTGCGGCGCGACTTCATCCGGCGCCGAGGACGTGATGTTCGTTCCCTCGGCTACGGAGATACTTCGTGACGATCTCAACTGATCTGGTGGCGCAGATCCTGCGCCTGTATCACGTGGAAAAGTGGCGCTGCAACACCATTGCGCGGCAGTTGCACGTGCATCACACCACGGTGTCGCGCGTGCTGGCTCAGGTCGGGCTGCCGCTGCATGGAAAACCGCCCCGCAGCACCTTGATCGATCCGTATCTGCCGTTCGTGCGGCAGACGCTGGAGAAATTCCCCTCGCTCACGGCCAGCCGCCTGTACGAGATGGTGCGCGAGCGTGGCTATCGCGGCTCGCCGCATCACTTCCGACATCTCGTATCGTTGCATCGACCGCGACGACCAACGGAGGCTTACCTGCGTCTGCGCACGTTGCCTGGTGAACAGGCACAGGTCGACTGGGGCCACTTCGGCTACATCGAGATCGGCCGTGCGCGCCGACCGTTGATGGCGTTCGTGATGGTGCTGTCGTACTCGCGCGACATCTATCTGAGGTTCTTCCTTGATGCCCGGATGGAAAACTTCTTGCGCGGACACATCGGCGCGTTCAACACGTGGTGCGGCCTTCCGAAGGTCTTGCTGTACGACAATCTGAAGTCGGCCGTGCTCGAACGTCAGGGCGATGCAATCCGATTCCATCCGACGCTGCTTGCGTTCGCCGGCCACTATCGGTTCGAGCCGCGTCCGGTGGCGCCGGCCCGAGGAAACGAGAAGGGGCGCGTGGAACGCGCGATTCGCCATATCCGTGAAGCCTTCTTTGCAGCACGCACGTTCACCGATCTCGCTGACCTGAACGCGCAGGCCGAACGTTGGTGCCGCGGCCAGGCCGCCGATCGGCCGTGCCCCGAGGATCGCGAGATGACGGTACGCGAGGCGCTGGCTCGCGAGCAGCCGTTCCTGCTGCCATTGCCCGACAACCCGTACTCCGTCGAAGAACAACTCGCCGTCACGGTCGGCAAGACGCCGTACGCGCGCTTCGATCTGAACGACTACTCGATTCCTCATCGGTACGTTCGCCGCACGCTGACGATCCGCGCCGATCTCGATCAGGTTCGCGTGTTCGACGGCGCCGAGATGATCGCCAGTCACCGGCGCAGCTACGATCGCGGTGCGCAAATTGAAGACCCGACACACATTAAAACACTGCAGTCGTTCAAGCGTGCCGCCCGTCAGCACCGGGGTGTTGACGGGCTGACCAAGGCCGTACCGATATGCCAAACGCTGCTCGTGCGGGCTGCCGAGCGCGGCGCGAACATCGGCGCAATCACCACCGCGCTGCTGCGCCTGCTCGACCGGTACGGCGCAGCCGAAGTCCGAGACGCCGTCGAAGAAGCCCTGCGCACGGGTTCCCCACACTCGAACACGGTACGCCTCGTGCTCGAACGGCGGCGGATCGCGCGTGGAGCGCCGCCACCCGTCGAAATCAATCTGCCCGAGCACGTGCGGAACAAGGACAGTCCCGTCCAGCCACACCGCCTCGACACTTACGACCAACTGAGCTCTGGAAACCGCGATGACGACACCGATACCGAACCCCGTCCCGAATCCTGCTGACCTGCTGTACGCGCGCGTTAAGGCGCTACGCCTGAATGGCCTCGCCGAGCACTGGAACGAAGCTGTCGGCGCCCCATGGGTCGAATCCCTGGTGCGCTGGGAGGAAGCCGAACGGACCAACCGCTCGCTGCAGCGGCGTATCCGCAGCTCCAAACTCGGCAAGTTCAAGGCGATCGCCGACTTCGATTGGGAGTGGCCCAAACGCATCGATCGGATGGCTGTCGAGGAGCTCATGTCGCTTGGCTTCCTCGAGAACGCCACCAACATCGTGTTCACCGGACCCAATGGCGTGGGCAAATCGACGCTCGCTCTGAACGTGGCGCATCAGGCGCTGATTGCCGGCAGCCGGGTCATGTTCTGCTCGGCCGGCGCGATGCTTGGCGAGCTGGCCGCACTCGACAGCGATTCCGCGCTGCGCCGCCGACTGCACTACTATACGTCGCCGGACGTTCTGTTGATCGACGAGGTCGGCTACCTGTCCTACTCGAATCGCCATGCCGACTTGCTGTTCGAGATCGTGAGCCGTCGCTACGAAAAACGCTCGACCATCGTGACGACCAACAAGCCGTTCAAGGAATGGTCGGATGTGTTCCCGAACGCGGCCTGCGTGGTCTCGCTGATCGACCGTCTCGTGCATCGATCGGAAGTGATCTCGATCGAAGGCGAATCCTACCGCCTCAAGGAAGCTCAGGAGAACAGCGAAGCGCGAGCGCAGCGGCGCGGCACGAAGAAATCCTCCCGTCCGGACAGCGAGCCATGAAACCCTTACTGCCTTCGGGTCGCCGGCGCGGTCTGTCGTTCCTGCTGCCCGACGACTGGACGCCCGAGCAGGCGCTCGCGGCCTATGAGTTGCTCGACGACCTGCTCGCCGTGATCGGCGACTTCTACGGCATCCAGTTGCACGAGCAGCTTCGTCAGCAACGCACGTCGGCGCCGATCCCCGTCACCGACGATCCACTCGATCCGTTCTGATCCTTCCATCACCACGATCAACAAGGGGCCTTGCAGGCCCCTTGTTTGTTGATCGATTCGCTCAACCTTCCGTCGTCATTTACCCGCGCTTTTAGATCGCCATCGACAGGGCCGACTGGTGCGTGATCGTCGCCTGCGGCGGCGCCTGCACCGGCACTTCCGGCGGCGGCACGAACGGCAGAGGCGGCGGCGCGAATTTCGGCGGCGGGAGCTTGACGACCGGCATCGGCGGAGGCGGCGGCTTCACCGGCTCGATGATGCGGGTTTCGATCGGATGCTGGATCACCTGCACGACTCTCGTTGCAAGGCCGTTGAGCAGCGCGTAGATCAGCACCGCATGCAACAGGAGGACGACCGCGATGCCGCCGAAGCGGCGCACCGGGTTCTGTTGCCTGCCGAATTCCCGCGGACGCCCCAGCGTGGCCAGTCCGCTGTTCGAAGCAACCAGACGCTCGTCGACTTTCACGCCCACTATCCATCCCCCAAGCGAATCGCGCAGTTTCGCAATGATGGCCGACCCCTGAACCCGGTCGGTCCCGTTTCCGCCTCAACCCGAAATTTCATTTTTAATTCAATTTGCAATCCGAATTGGAAGCATCGTTTTCGGATACCAATTCATACAATTTCAACGCATCGTTACGACCGGCACGGCTCGGCGCCACAATCGGGCGCCGATCTCGTATCGGTACGTTCAGACAATTGTCAGTTGAGACGACGCGGCGGCAGATCGCGATACTAGATTTTCCGCACCAGATAGGACTCCAGCGTCCTCGAAATAGAGGTCGCTCAATCAAAGCGATAGCACAATATCTGATTTAGATGAATTCTGACACAAATTGCCCATCGAAATACTTTTGTTGCACGGTTGTCGAAAATCGATCTATTTCGCTCTGGCGTAGGTCAAAAAAATTTACCGAACAACAACTTCCCCATAAAAATTAAAATGCATTAACATGAGGTCAAGCGCAATTAAATATGTGTATAGTCCATCTAGTTATAACGAGAGCTTGTCGCGATTCGCATCGTCATGTTATTGCTATTAATACCAAACTCTGACGGATTTGAAAAATGAATTTTTCCGATATATAAAATAACACATTGGAATTTTCGATATTATAAATGATTTTCATCGTGGAGATTTGTCATCCTGAATATTTGTCAGAAGAATCTTCGTTAAACAGCGATATCGGTTGCGTTGTTCATCTTGGGTGCACAAGATAGCAGCGAGAAAAATTTCGAAGTCAAACGTTATTTGATGCCTGAATACAAAGTTTGGATGGATTGCTCGAATAACAGCTTAGAAGATGTTGCGAAATTGGTTATACAGAGACTTTCGACGCGTCCAGCAAATCAAGGCGCAAGCCAGAGACATGAAAGCCTCGTGAACAGGCGCATAGCGTTCGTAACGAATCTTGAGCCGTCGAAACAAGTAAAGCCAGGCAATCGGGCGCTCGACTGGCCAGCGCGTTTTGCCGAGACCACTGCCATTGGGCGAGCCGATTTTCGCAAGCACGAGCGTGATACCACGCTCTCGCAATCCTATCGATGTGGCTCGGAGCTGTAGCCCGGTCGACCTGAACGATTCGCCGTTTATGCGCATCGGACGACGGGTAGCGCTCAAGTAGATCGAGCACCGCCAGATGGTCAAGGCGCGGTCCGAGCACGCGCTCAGGCGCCGGATGGACTTGAGTAAGCAGGCCACGAATGCGGTTACCGGTTTGAGTGACCTGAGCGGCGAGGTCGTCATTGAAGCCGCACGGCATGGTGAGCTCCGCGAGTTGCTCGTCGGCCACCTCATCGATCACGGCATCGGTCACAGTGCTGATGAAGTCCGGCGATACCTCGATGCCGGACATCTCCAGCAGGAAACCCTGAATCTCCCGCACGCTCATGCCGCGTGCGTACATCGCGATGATCTTGTCGTCGAAGCCGGTGAAGCGTCGCTCGCCCTTGGCGATCAGCACCGGATCGAAGGTGCCTTCGCGGTCGCGCGGAATCTCGACGTCGAACAGGTCATCGTCGGTCGCAATGCGCTTACGGCTGGTGCCGTTGCGATGGTTCGTGCGGCCTACCGGCTTGGCTTCGCCCTTCTCGTGGCCCAAGTGGTGGGTCAGTTCGCCGCCCAGCGCGCGCTCGAAGATTGCCTTCTTGAGCGCCGCGAGCTGCTCATTGATCGTCGCCCGATCCAGCGTGCCGGGTACCGGTTGCTTGATGAGTTCCGGGTCCAGGTTCAAGCCCTTGCCCGGCTCAATCGTCACGTCTTCCTTGCGTTTGCGTGGCATAAAGTGGCTATATGAACGCGTCCCGTTTGCAACAGATTTCGGGTGTCTGGCAGACAGGATGGGCTGCGGCTCTATATCCGGCCTTAGTGCAGACGGTACAACTGCTGCAGGCCCCTATGAAATTCGCTGACTCGCACCTCATTCTCCTAGCGAGCTCTGCAGCTCTTCACTTTATTCAGGTTTTGCGAGTCCCGGTCCTACCTGGCTTGTCATCACACTCGATTGCTGCGCAACCTTTCGACATTCACCCTGCGCCAAACATTAATCATCCACGCCGGCGGTGCACGTTCAGATGGGTTTTACGTTCACATAGACTTTTTGATACTGCCGGTCATGGGCCAGTACGGCCCAAATTGTTCTTGCTATCTTGTTGGCCAATGCCACGACCACCACATTCAGTGGCCGACGTTTTTTCATCTGCTCGACCCAAGGGCCGGGATCGTTCGCGTGAGACAAGACGCTACGTGCCCCGTGAATCAGCAGCGTGCGCAGGTATGTATCGCCGCGTTTGCTGATCCCGTGCAAGTTCACCTTGCCGCCCGATCCGGTTTGCTTGGGTACCAGTCCGGCCCATGCGGCAAACTCACGTCCGGACCGGAACGCTTTAGCATTGCCCATCATCGCGACTGCCGCCGTTGCCGTGAGCAGCCCGACACCGGGAATCCTACTGATCGCCTTCACTGCGCGATCATCCTTTTGCCACTCCCTCATACGTCGTTCGATCTCGGCGACTTGTTCGTCGATTCTGACCAACCCGTTCCACTGCTCGCGCAGCGTGTCGATCAGTGCAGCAGGCAGACGCTCTGCAAGTCGCCCCAACGCCGCCGGAATCTCCGCATCCAGCTTCGCCCGACCCCGACTCATTACCTCGCCATATTCCGCCATCAGTCCGCGGAGCCTGTTGATCTGCATCGTGCGGAATTTCACCAACTGCTCACGCATCCGGTGAAGCGCCAGCATCGCCTGCTGCATTTCTGTCTTCACCGCCACCGGCTTGCCCGGCTGCTGCACTGCCAGCCAAATCGCCCGTGCATCCGCGGCATCGTTCTTATTGCGGATATTGAACGCCTTTACGAACGCTGCTGGCATCAATCTGACTTCGTGACCCAATCGCATCAGTTGTCGGGCCCAGTGATGTGCCCCGCCGCAGGCTTCCATTCCGATCAGGCATCTCGCCCGGTTGGCAAAATGCTCCAGAAACTTAGCCCGCTTGATCGGCTTGTTCACGATCTCGCCCGTTTCCGGGTCGATGTAATGCACTTGAAACACTTGCTTGGCGATGTCGACGCCCACAGCGATACTGTTCATCGTGGATCCTCCGGTTGCCTGGACAATGCGTGCATTTTCCATCTGGGCACTTCGATGCCGTCGGCCCGTGAGGGTCCACCTTTTCTTTTCCTCTCACTCGACCACGGGGTGGGACGCGTTCATTTCATTCTCCTTGGCCATCAGTTTATGCCTCACACACAAAGATTCGGATAGGCTCAACCCTTCGCAAACGGGAGGCGTCCATATAAAGCGCTTATGCTCCGCAGCGCATAATTGCGAACCTTGTTCATACCCAGAAACATCGTTGCGTCTCCTCAATCGCTCAGTTTAGCGAAAAGAACAGGCCGGCGATCGCCGCGCTCATCAGGTTCGACAGCGTCGCGGCCGTCAGCGCACGCAGGCCGTTCCGCGCGACTTCCGAGCAGCGCTCGGGCGCGACCGCGCTGAAGCCGCCCGCGAGAATGGCGATCGACGAGAAGTTCGCGAAGCCGCACAGCGCGAACGACACGATCGCGAGCGTCTTTGGGTCGAGCACCTGCAGGCCGGCCGCCGCGACGTGCTCACCACCCTTCAGATACGGCGACAGGTCGCCGTACGCGACGAACTCGTTGAAGATCAATTTCTCGCCGATGAAGTTGCCGGCCAGCGCGGCGTCGTGCCACGGCACGCCGATGATCCACGCGAGCGGCGCGAACAGGTGACCGATGATGCCCAGCAGTGTCACCTGCGGAAAGCCCGCGAACGCGGCCACGCCGCCAACGATGAGGTTCATCAGCGCGATGAGTCCGACGAACGCGATCAGCATCGCGCCGACGTTGATCGCGATTCGCAGCCCCACCGACGCGCCGGACGCCGCCGCCTCGATCACGTTGGCCGCGCGCTTGTCGTCGAAATCGAGCCCGTCGACCACGACGCGGCTCGGCTCCACGGTCGGGAACAGCAGCTTGCCGAACAGCAGCCCGCCCGGCACTGCCATGAACGACGCGGCGAGCAGGAACTCCATCTTCACGCCGAGGCCGGCGTAGCCGACCAGCACCGAGCCCGCGACCGATGCCATGCCGCTCGCCATCACCGTGAAGATCTCGGCGCCCGTCATGTGCCGCACGAACGGCTTCACGAGCGCGGGCATTTCGCTCTGCCCGAGAAAGATCGTCGCGACGGCCGAGCACGCCTCGATGCGGCTCACGCCGAGCACTTTCGCGAGCCCCGCGCCGAGGATCGCGACGATCCACTTCATCACGCCGACGTAGTACAGCACCGAGATCAGCGCGGTGACGAAGATGATCATCGGCAGCACGCGCAGGCCGAACACGAACCCGCCGTCGCCGAACAACTGGAACATCCGGGCGTCGACCAGCCCGCCGAACACGAACGCGATGCCGTGATTGCCCATGTCGAGCACGCGGTTGACACCGTTCGCGGCAGCCGCCAGCGCCGCGCGGCCCGACGGCACGAACAGCACCAGCACGCCGATCGCGAACTGCGTGAGCAGCGCGGCGATCAGGGTCCGGCCGCTCACCGCGCGCCGATTGTTCGACAGCAGATAGGCCACCAGCAGCAGGCACAGCATGCCCACGAGACTGCGCAGAATATCCACTTCGTACTCCTTTATCTCGATGTTATTGATCTGCCGGGGCACACCTGAAGCGTGCCCGCTTCCCGCCGACGGTGACCTTCACTCGGCCGGCACGCCGTCCTTCCACTTAGCCCAGTCCTTCACGATCGCGTTCACGAGCGGCGACCCGGCGAGATACAGATTGTCGAGGGCTGGCACGAACCCGCCCTGGCTCTGGTAATCGAGCAAGTTGTCGACGTCCGAGCCGCCCGGCGGCGGTCGGTCGAAGTCCGAACCCGAGCGCAGCACCGCCACGCGCTGCGTATCGGCCAGCCCTGCCGCGGCCGCCCGCTTGATCACTTCGAACGTCGCATTGTCTTCCTGCTGCGTCGTGCAGTACACCCCCTTGCCGTCGGTCAGCAAACGCGTCCATTCGCTCGCACGCTCGCCGAGCTTCGTGCCCGAGAACCACGTGTCGCCCGCGAGCGTATCGCACTGGATCACCGTCGGAGGCCGGTTCGCCGGCGCGTCCGGATACTTCGCGCGATACGCGGCCGCTTCCTTGCTGTCGTGCAGCGTCACGTCACGCGACAGCGCGACGGCCTTGCGGAGCAGCGCCTCGTTCAACCGGAACACCTCGGTGCGGTAGTCGAGCGGCGGCTTCTCGTCTCCGCGCTTCGTGTTGATGCCGAGGTAACCCGACTTCCAGCCGGCCGGGATCTCGCGCGCATCCAGCTCCCACTGGATCCCGAAGTCGACCAGGTAGCGCGCCCATGCAGCCGAACCGAGCGTACCCTGCGCCGGATCGATGCCGGCGATCCCGGTCACGACGAAATAGGTCTTGCGCAGGTCGAACCGGCGCGAATAGACCAGTGCCGCCATCGACGCGGCCGCGTTCGCGTGGCCCATGCCGGTCGTCAGCACGCAGACGTCGTCGCGCGTGCAACTGACGTCCGGGTAATCGGGCGACAGGCCCGGCACCGCGATCCTGTGCACCGGCCCGATCCGGTCGAGCCATGCCTTGCCCTCCGGCCCGAACATCGTGACGATCATCACCTTGACCGCGCGCGGCCGATGCGCGTGTTCGCCGGCCGCGTGCGCGCCGGCCGTCATCGTCGCAGCCAGTGCCATGGCGGCCGCCCACTTCAGTCCTTTCCCCTTCCACATCGCTTGCCTCGTTCGTATGAGATTCATGATCGTGTCGCGGGCACGGGTCCGTCAGAACTGGTAGCCGACGCTCGCGTAGTAGCCCCAGCCGGTCGACCGGTTCTGGAACGGCCCGTCGCCGAAATTCAGTTCGGTGCCGCCCCACTGGCCGCCGTTGTGGAAATAGCGGGCCGCGGTCCAGAAACGCCAGTGCTTGAACGAATAGATCAGCACGTTGGTCGAGACGAACGCCGTGTCGGTACGCGTATTGCCGCCCGTCTCCTCGCGCAGCTTCGACCCGAAGTCGTAGTTGAAGAACCCGACGTAGGTCAGGTTGCCGCCGTGGAACGTACCGATCGGGTAGATGTATTTCATCTGCGCGCGGTAGCCGTCCCACGTATTCTGGTTGGCAGCGCCGTAGTTCTCCCATTGGCGGTGCACGTACAGGTTCGCGGATAGCATCAGCTTCGTATGCGTGTCGATGTCGGTGCCGAAGCCCATATACAGCGTGTTCTGTCGGCCAGCCGTGTTGTGCCCCTGGTCGTAGATCCAGTCGAACGCGACGTACCATTCCTTGAACGGCCCGAACCCGAGATGCCGGCGCAGCAGATCGTCGATCGACACGCGCGGCTCCTGCTCGCTGAACAGCGGCGAGCCCTTGTTCGTATAGCCGGAGTCGTAGCCGTTGCCGACGCCGAACGCGCGCGGCAGGTCGACGTAGCCGTACAGGTCGAACGGCCCCGTGCGGCCGAAGTATTCGTATTCCAGGTACACGTCGTTGGTCGTGTGCGGCCCGAAGCGGATGTCCTTCGACCCGACCACGCCGAGGCTCTGGTGAAACCACGTCGACAAATACGGCGAAGGTGCGGGCGCCGGCGGCGCATTCGGCGCGACCACGCCGCTCTCGGCGAGATGGGCTCCGGCGGCCGCCGCGACAGTGCCCGCCTCCTGCGCGACCGACGCGGCCGGCACGCCCGCAGACAGCACGAGCAGAATGGCGCCCATCCGCGCTGCCGCATACCGTTCGTTCCGTTCGCCCCTCGACAACTTGCTCAGTTGTTCTACATACATGCGCTTGAGCCCGCCTTCCGATCGTTGCTCTTTTCGATATCCCGACGACTTGCATCGGGCCCGGATCGCCACGGCCGGCCGCTGACTGCCCCAAATTCGGGCGCACCGCCTGCTTCAGGTGCGTGCGTGCGCCGAACTTGACCGGTCAGTCAGCATTCAAGCCGTTCCGCGGATAAACAGGAGGGGTAAAGCACAAGCCGTGCCATATACTGACCAAACGGACAGGATGCGAATGCGGCGGGGGCGGGGCGCGGCCGATTCCTGCGGGACGAGCCGTCCCGTCGATCGTCCGCCGTCGTGAAACCCGGGGGTGCTCCTCTATGTCTTTCATCAAGCATTAGGGGCTGACTTGGGTTGGTAAATTGTCCGGTCGCGCAGCATGGCGAACAGGACGTCCCAGCGTCACCGCGCCAGCGCGACGAGCGCTTGGTTGTGGCGCTTGCCCCGCTGGACCTCGCGTGTGTAATAGGCGCGCGAGACAAGGACTCGCAAGGCCGCGAAGGCGGATAGGAAAAAGGCGCGCTTTTAGCACCATGTTGCCGCGTCTGGATGGATGTTCGCCTCTGAGCGCCGGGTGACCGGAACAAGGCTGGTGTAGGCCGCCAAGTGTGCAACCCGAAGCGAAATGATATGAACGCCTCCCGCCCGTGAGCGGTGTGAGTAAAGAAGCCAGATGGCCCCTCACGGGCCGACGGCATCAAAGTGCCCAAGGTGCAAGATTGAGAATCTTCATTGGCGATCCGGAGGATCCAAAAATGCAGCTTACGACAGGTGGTGTGGACATCGCAAAAAGTGTGATGCAGATCATGCCGCATCGTGATGGAGGCTTGTGGTGGCACGCCTTACTAGGCGCGCCGGTTCGCGGCAATGGGACATTACTTGCAGATCATCGCGCCACGCGTTCGTCAAGTTCCAGAAGAACGATCGTAACGATGCAGAGGCGATCGTCGAAGCTGCGTCCCGTCCCACTATGCGCTACGTCGCAGTCAAGGGCGTACCGCAGTAGGATATCCAGTCGATGCATCGCATCCGATCCACAAGGCATCCCCTTCAAGCCAGCGACTCGAGAAGATTCGCGGAGGCGGGCCGTTGATCGCAACCGCTGTCATCGCTGCGGCAGGCAGTGCCACTGAATCCCCCAACCGCAGACAGTTTGCGGCCTGGCTGGGCTTGCCATCGCGCCAGCATTCGTCAGGCGGCAAGGATCGACTGTTCGGTATCACCAAGCGCGGAAACGGCAATTTGAGAATGCTGCTCCTCCACGGCGCGAGAGCTGTCGCTCGACAAACCGTAAAGCATACGGATGCTTTCTCCAGATGGGTACTCGATGTTCAGGCGAGACGGCGAGCCAACGGATTTCCAGTGCCCTGCGCTGCGCATCCGCTTCACGGCCCCGTCGCGACGAACATGCTCAGTCAAGGAACCAGCTTCAAGGGCATTGCCCATGTGCCCGCGCACGAATCGCGGCAAAGCACCGCCATCGACGCAAGGCTCGATCTCCCGCCTCTCTCACCATGGCCGGGAGAGCAAGCATAAAGCCCGAAGAACAGTCGCTTGCCCAATCCCCGGTTATCCGAGTCGTTGCGCTACTGGCAAACCTACGCGGTCTTCAACGACTTCGTAACCCCGAATGAACACTCTTGTCTCCTCCAAATCACTAACGGAGGTTTCCCATACGCACTTCGAATCTGCAGTCATTTCGATATCCCAATTGATCAACTACTTAGGCTGGACGAATACATGTGGCGTAGCGAAACCACCCGCCTCGAAAAACCCATCCGACTAATCAGCTCGTCCGAGCCATATCAACAACGTCGAAACTTAAACCAATACCAACCAAACCAAGTGCACAGTGACTGCTCCATTGCCGGCCAATTGGCTCATAACACGACAAACCCCTCTAGAGACATCTTACGTTTCTTATCCATATTTTAAAAAATCTTCTTAGATCTATGTTGCCATAATTTCATAACCACCGCTATTCGCCGAAATGCAGAATCGAATAACAACCTCACAACTCAAGCACACGCGTCTACGACCTTATGATCTTCAATCTATTGATAATTTCATGGCTCGAGTGCTCCGATTTTCGTTCTGACGATTTCCTCTAGGGTATTCAGCGCTGCGGCTGTTCCACGTCGTAGGTGCCTAGCCGTCAACATAAAGGTAGTGCGGTGTGGAACCTCATCCTTAATCATAAATGAAGAGAACATCTTTGTCGCACTAGCAGCCCGCGAAACTCGGTATGGCACAAGCCCCCATTGCTCAGGTCGGCTTAAAAGTGCCAATAACAAATGAACGGTGTTGACAGCAATTCTCCCTTCTCGCCGCGCTCCCCAACGGCTATCGTGCCACGTCTGGAATACCTCGTCTGATCGAAAGAATATCTCATGCTCCGCGTTTAGTTCACTCACGCTCACGTCCATTCGATTTGCAAGCGGAGAATCTGGCAAACAGATACCCACGATGCGGTCGCTGTAGAGTTCCCGGACGGAAACACGTTGGGTTCTCGGAAATTGCCAAGTAAATGCGACGTCGAGTTCTAGCTGGCCGACCTTTTCGCAAAGCTCTATCGACTGACCTGAATAGATTGAGACATCGATGAATGGGGCCGTTTCAGACAATTCCCGATAAACATCGTTCAATAGTTCATAGCTGATTGCCGGAACACTACCTATTCGTAGAGAAGCTCTCTCCGCCAGCCCACCAACGGTCATCGACTCATGATGAAGAGCGCTCCAGCGTTCAGCGATATCGAGAAATGCTTCGCCAGCCTCAGTCAATCGAACATCCCTAAGACCTCTTCCTCTCTCTATCAGTGCAGCTCGCAACTCTCTTTCGAGAAGGTGAAGTCGCTTACTCACACTGGACTGAGTCAGATTGAGTGCCTCGGCAGCTCGTCCAATCCCTCCGCACTGGACTATTGCGAGGAAGGCTTCAATGCCGGTGTAGTTCATAAACGTTCTCCTAAGAACCTGTTTGGAAATTAATCGAATGATTGGTTGATTTGGATCCAGCAAATCAAGGAGCATGCGAGCGAAAAGAATCCATAATGCACGTGTGCGTAACGTTCCTGACAAATCCTTGGCCGCCTAATCGCATGAAGCTGGCAAAGGCCCCTCTACAACGCGCACGTTTTACGCAGACCGCTGCCGCGCGCCGGCCGACCTCGGCGAGAGCGGCTGTGATGCCACGCAAGCGCAGGCGTCGCCGATATGGCGTTAAACCGTAATTCCTATATTCCCTGGACGGGTTTTCGGGTAGCGCAAAGGGGGGCCGCGCTTACAACGACTGGGTGGAATCGCCCCGACCGGCGACTCAAGTTGCCTGGTATCGTCGTACTTCGCGTCGCTTAAGTTGAGAGCGAGCGGGATGCATTGCGCATCAACGAAGATGTGGTGTGTGCTTCGGAGTTTGCGAACCGTTGGGCTCCGGTCGTTTTTTTCCCCACGCGCATAACGTGAACAGAACAACTGTCTACGATGGCGCACGCCATGTCGAGTTGGCCAAGACGGTGTAACTCGGTCAACAGCGTTTCCGGGATGCGCTACCAGAACAAGGCATCCGACCAAGCCTCCAGCCGGTGCCAGCATGCTGGACCAGAGCCGCAACGCGATTCTCGCGGAAGCAGATTCCAAACAATGCTCACGTTTGGAACGAACGCAATGCCCGTCAACGCTACCCGACCCCGCGTCGGTTTGCGCTCTGCGTATCGATGATGCGGTGGCGCGCGCTTTGGTACCAACGATTCGATGAGCAACGATTTCACAACTACTTCCCAGAGATAGTTTCATAGAGACAGTCTGATACATCGACGAGTATCCCAACAAATCGGACATCAAATGATCTTGCGGCATGCACCGGATACATCAGTACAGTGCACGAGGCAAATACTGAGGCGACCGAGGTGACCCAGCCAAGCATGCGTTCGCTCAACGATCCAGCGCAATTTGCCGCGTCACTTTATATTCGTTCCGGAGTTCGTTGATTACAAATTCAACATTCGGCAGCAGCCTCAACTATTCCAAGACGAGAACGTCTAACCGAGAGGACTGACTGCACCAGAAGGCGATCTTTAAGCCGCCCCTTAGAACCCGTTTACGCACCCGCCATTTTAAAAAATCCTCAGAGTGACAAACCTTCAAGGCGACGAATCTTCTTCGTAACACCCCAAAAGATTCCAATGCGTGATTTTATATGTCGGAAAAATTCATTTTTCAAATCCGCCCGAGTTGCATAATATAACGATAGCACGACGGCGCGAATCGAGGCACCCCCTTATCAACAGTTGGACTATACATATATTTAATTGTGCTTGACTTCATGTTGACACATTTCTCATTTTTAATGACAATTGCCACTCAGTCAAGTGCTGGCACCAGCCAGCGCGAAGCAGACCGATTTTCGACGATCGTGTGACAAAGGTATTTTTATGAGGAATGTATCAAAGAATTAATTCAGACCGGATATTGAGCCACTGATTTTTCTAAGCGGTCTCCGTTTTGAAGGCATCAGATTCCTTTCTGGCACGGAAAATCCAGGGTCGCAATTTCGCGCCGCTAAAAGGCTTCGACTTTGCGATGGGCGCCCTTGCGCCTTCCGGCATCAGCTGATGATTTGCGCAATCGCCGATTGGTTAATTTTTATATCGAGACCGTCCAGTGCTTTTTTAAACCATTTACAGCCGGAGGTGCCGCACAACATCAAAATGCCTTGATTTTTTTGAATTCAACGAACCATTTCCACCATACCATTATTTTGGAATTTATCATGCGAGAACTGATTGCTTTCGAAATCGATGCCGTGTCTGGCGCAGCCCCTCTTGTCGCTCCTCCGAACGTCAACGGCGTGAGTACCCCCAAGCAAATTGCTCCCGGTGCTTCTAATGCGGGCTCCGCCTACGGTGCTCATAACGGTCTGTCGTCGTCGACCAGCGATGGCAGTGTTAGCGTCAGTATCAGTGGCACGGACGTTTTCGGTGTGGGCAAGGTCGCTGGATACGCCGAAAAGGCCTACGAATATACCGTAGACACTGTCAACCAATATTACAACAGCTCATCCAGCTCGTCGTAATTTGCATGTGAACCTCTGACTCTCGTTACCGCCCAGATGATTCATCTGGGCGGTAACGTGAACTCGGAATTGAGATTATTATGAAATTTCAATAATTCCAGGTGGATATTCGAGGGTTAAACGATGCAAAGCCTTTATCGCAAATTGCCGGAGTTTCGCGCAAATCGACAATATTGTCAGCATGTAGTCCGGCTTGCAATTGATATAGATGGCCAATGTTTAAGCGTGCGACATTGCCGACCTCAACCATTTCCCGAAAAGGCGATTGCTCATATGGCTATATTCGCTATATAGAATCCCAACTTACCCACATATGAACGATTTACCTATTTTTCGCCACGAGGCTCAGGACTCGCAACGAGTTAGGTCGATCGGCGACATCGTCCTTCTTCAACGAGTTTCGATTCAGGTGTTATCTATTACCGCCTTTTGTATGGGTGTGATTGTGATTCTCTTTTTCGTGTTTGGCAGCTATACACGACGGACTACCGTTAGCGGCGTGGTGGTGCCTGACACGGGACTTATAAAAGTCTATGCGAAGCAGAATGGGGTTGTACTCAGAAAACTTGTGACCGAAGGGCAACATGTGATCCGAGGGCAAGCGCTTTACACAATCTCTACTGATCTACAAACCCCGGTCACTGGCGACACTCAAGCAGCACTCATCCATCAGATTCAACAGCGCAAAGCATCGTTGCAGCAGGAAGTAGTCAAGACACGTCAGTTGCAAAGAGCCGACCGCGATACGCTTCAGGCCAAGATCATCAGTCTTCGCCGTCAACTCGCCGGCATCGACGACCAAATCATCTCACAGCGTATCCGTACGTCGCTTGCAACCGATGCGTCAATACGGTACGCGCGACTACTGGCAAAGGATTATATTTCCAAGGATCAGGCGCAGCAGCGTGAGGCCGATCTCCTTGACCAGCAGTCGAAACTTGATAGCCTCCTGCGCGATCGCGCTCGCACCGCTCAGTTGCTGAAAGAAGCCTCCAACGATCTCGCCAGCCTGTCACTTAAGCAGCAAAACGAGCTATCCCAGATTGATCGCGGAATAATCGATGTCGACCAGAGTCTAATCGAGAGTGAAGCGAAGCGAGAGGTGGTGATCGCCGCGCCAGAAACCGGCACTGCAACGGTCGTGATTGCCGAACGGGGACAGAATACCGACACCGTCCACCCTCTCGCCGGTTTGGTGCCATCGGATGCGCACTGGCAGGCTTACCTATTCGTGCCAGGTGCCGCTGTCGGTTTCATTCGCGTCGGCGATCCAGTGCTTATCCGCTATCAAGCGTATCCGTATCAGAAATTCGGGCAGTACGCGGCGAGCGTCATATCGATTGCGCGGACCGCACTGACGTCGGCGGAACTAACCACAAGCGGTGCGCAGATCGGCGGCGAGAGCACTTACTACCGAATTACCGTCGCGCTGAAATCGCAGTACGTGACCGCTTACGGAAAGCTACAACCACTGCAGGCAGGTATGGCCATTCAAGCGGATGTTCTCCAGGAGCGCCGGCGACTTTACGAATGGGTACTCGAACCTCTTTACAGTATGGCCGGAACGCTCTGACACGACGTCACTCATGTCTCTCTTGGAAAACTTATCATTTGGTGTCGGTAGAAAGCTACCAATGATCCTGCAGACCGAATCTGCTGAATGTGGTCTCGCATGCCTTGCGATGGTTGCGAGATATCATGGACATCAGATCGATCTTGCGGCATTGCGCGGTCGGTTTCCCGTGTCGCTGAAAGGCATGGCCTTAGGTCACTTAATTGATATCGCGCATCGCTTAAACCTAGGAACCCGCCCTCTCACGCTCGAGCTCAATAATCTTTCTCAGCTACGTACGCCGTGCATTTTGCACTGGAATTTCAATCATTTCGTTGTGCTACGTGAAGTGAGCGGCAATACTGTGACGATTCATGACCCAGCACAGGGTGTTCGCAAGCTGTTGATCGACCAGGTGTCTCGGTCGTTCACCGGTGTCGCGCTGGAGTTGTGGCCCACGAACGATTTCACGCCACGCGCGGAAACACGGGCCATCAAGCTGCGTACCTTGGTGGGGCCGGTGACCGGCCTGCCGCGCTCGCTAGGACAGATTTTGATGCTGGCGATTGCATTGGAGGTATTTACTCTGGCGTCACCGTTTTTCCTACAATGGGTGATCGACGAAGTGATCGTTAGTGCAGACCGAGACCTGCTAGACGTTCTTGTACTTGGATTCGGATTACTTATGCTAATGCAGCGGGCAACTAGCGGGATTCGCACATGGGCGATTATGTACTTTAGCACGACCCTCAACTTACAGTGGCGTGCTAACGTGTTCACGCATCTTCTGAGATTGCCGGTGGGGTATTTCGAGCGCCGCCATCTAGGTGACGTCGTGTCGCGTTTCGGAGCGATCGACGCGATTCAGCAGACGCTCACCACGTCGTTCATAAGCGCGGTAATCGATGGATTGATGACTGTCATTACGCTGGCTATGATGGCCATCTACAGTTGGAAGTTGTGCGCAATCGCGCTCGGTACGATGCTCCTCTACGCGCTCCTACGTGCATGTTGGTATCTACCGTTTCGCCAGGCAACAGAAGAACAAATCATTCACGCAGCTAAGCAGCAGAGCCACTTCCTCGAAACACTGCGCGGTGTGAAGACGATCAAGCTCTTCAATCGGCAAAGCGATCGGCGGTCGGGCTGGCTCACCTTGCTGGTCGAGCAGATCAACTCAGGCCTTCATGTACAAAAGCTTCAGTTACTCTATCAGCAGCTAAACGGACTGCTATTTGGTATCGAAGGCTTAGTGATTGTCTGGCTCGGCGCTCGGCTTGTAATGGATGGCCAATTCACGGTCGGCGTGCTAATGGCGTTCAATGCGTACAAAGGGCAGTTCGACAGTCGGGTCGGCAGCCTGGTCGACAAGTTCTTCGAGGTCAAGATGCTGCAATTACAAGGCGAGCGTTTGGCCGACATCGTGTTTGAGCCACCCGAAGCAGACACCGATTTCCGGCAGGTGCCGGGAGAAAGTGACAATCTGGAGGCGAGCATCGAGATCGAGCAGCTCTCGTTCCGATATGCTGATAGCGAACCCCTCCTGCTTGACGGCGTTTCTATGAAGGTCGAACCGGGCGAATCTGTTGCGATCGTCGGTCCGTCCGGATGCGGCAAGACCACCCTTATCAACATATTGCTTGGAGTACTCGTACCTACGAGCGGCGCAATCCGAATAGGTGGCATCGACGTAAACCGACTCGGTCTCGACAGGCTTCGCGCGTTGGTCGGCACCGTTCTGCAGGACGATGTCCTTTTCGCGGGGTCGATCGCCGACAACATCAGTTTCTTCGATTCACAGGCCGACCAGCAGAGGGTCGTCGAATGCGCGCAGTTGGCCGCTGTGCACTTAGATATTGTCTCGATGCCAATGGGTTACAACACTCTGGTCGGTGATATGGGCACGGTGCTGTCTGGCGGTCAGAAGCAGCGTGTGCTGCTAGCGCGGGCACTCTACAAGCGGCCAAAAATTTTGGTGCTCGACGAAGCTACGAGCCATCTCGACGTGCAGCGCGAGCAGCAAGTGAACGCCGCAGTCAGTGCGCTGCAAATGACGCGCCTAATCATCGCTCATCGGCCAGAGACCATCGCGTCTGCGTCGCGTGTTGTCATGCTGAGGGGGGGCCAGATTGTGCTCGACGACTGCGGGGCAGCTGGGAAACTGAAATGCCAATAACCTGCATCCGTCTGATCGTCGCCTGCGCGGCGGTGCTACTTGGAGCGCCACCGACCGATGCCCAGGCGCTCGATGTTTATCGCACGCACAAGCTGGTTTCTGACAACCCTGCCACGCCGATGCTCAAAAACACGTCGTGCATTCCGGAAATGGTAGACCGTCCGATTGGACTTGAGGACGTAATCCTGCAAGCAATCTGCGCGAATCCGAACACGAGGCGGGCATGGGCAAACGCTCGTGTACGGGCCGCTGCCGTAGGAATCGGCGAAGCTGCATATCTGCCCACGCTAAACGCGACGGTCGGCTATGAAACGGATATGCAGCAAACATCCTACGACATTCCGGGCTATGGCGCATACACTGCGCCAACACAGCGTACATCGACCAAATACGGGATGCTAACGTTGAGTCTGGTTCTGTTTGACTTCGGCAAGCGTGGCGCTGCGCTCCGTCAGGCGCGTCAGCTTCTTGCCGCGGCAAATGCGGCGCAGGACGATGCACTGCAGACCGTCTTCTTCAATGCAGCGCAGTGCTATTACGCTGTACGCGATGCACAGGCATCCGTCGATGCGGCGTTGCAATCAGAAAATATCGCGAAGGAAAGTTTCGCGGAGGCCAGCGCAAAGCACGACGCCGGAGCGGGAACGCTGGGAGACCAGCTACAAGCGCAAACGGTCTACCGCCGTGCGGTGCTTGATCGCGTGAGTGCGGAAGGTAACGTGCGCACGGCGATCGGCACGCTCGCCGCCGCGATGGGACTCTCCGCAAACACCCCGATACGCATCGTTGCATCCGATCCAACGGTTAATGGGGTCGAGTTCTCGGAGGGAGTCGACGAACTAATCGATGAGGCAATGGCGCGGCAGCCCATATTGATCGAAGCTCGGGCAAAACTTGAGGCGGCTCGTGCAAACGTCGACGCCGTACGAGCACAGGGGCGCCCAACCATTTCACTGTTCGGCAGTCTGACTCAGAACAATCCGTCGTATCAGCATCAGCCGCTTTCATACGGTTCCCCGCCTGTTTCCGGCAGTCGAGGCAGCACGATTGGCGTCCAATTAACGATCCCGCTATTTGAAGGTTTCGCATCCGGCTACCGGACTACCCAAGCTCAAGCACAAGTCGACGCAGAGGTTGCTGAGGTCCGGAATATCGAGCTCGAAGTATCGTTAAACGTATGGAAGAGCTACCAGAGCCTGCATACCGACACAGAGAATCTCGACAATTCGAAATACCTGCTAAAAGATGCGCAGCGTTCGCTCGATATCGCACGCGGACGTTACAAGGCAGGGGTTGGTACTTTTACAGAGCTGCTCGCAACGCAAACGGCGTTGACCGATGCACAAAAGCAGCGGCTACTGGCCATATCAAGATGGCGTACAGCACGGCTAAAACTCGCGGCGAGTCTCGGCGATCTCGAACTTTGGTCAGAGAAATAGCATTGTCCACCAACAGGCGTATCCTAACCGCATACCAAGAATTGGGAGAGCAAATCCGCCCTATTTTCAGGCCACCTGAAACTGCATTCTCAAGACATGAATACTATTGGACATGTTGGGGACACCTACACCGTAGGTCAGTCCGCCGAATATCGATTCTGATCGCCATCGTCCATCAGTCTTCAATAAGCCCGGAACTTTGGCTTAATGAAAGCGTCTTTTGCTTAAAGTTCAGAATCGCAAGAAATCTATGCCGATTCGACTAGATTACATAAGGATGATCTAATTTTTCAGATTCATATTAGATTATTTTGTTGACAGCTCGCCATTATTTTATCGATCGATAATTCGCGATGGCCTCCTACCTTATCACAACCACCATGTTCCTGTGGCATGATCTCGTTCGACCATGAGTGATTTGCGCATCAAGATATTTACTCCGTATCGCGAATTTCTCTCCAGTCTTTATTTTTTATCAACAAACCCATCTCCCAACATGAAGTTGGTCACCAAAATGCCATTTTGGAACTCAATGCTTCCGGATAGAGATTGACCACCTTTCGCCTCACCCCATTTGGAATATTTGTTTGATGACCTTGGAATATTTTCTTTTGGAGTTCCGCGAATATTTATGCGCCTCCTTGATAAATTCCGCTTCTCACTATACGCTAAAGAAAATGTATAGCTACTTTGCCAGCATCACTCGATTGACCTCCGCAATCGTCATGCAACAAGATACCTACACATGAATAGGAAACCAATGTGAAAAAATGTGCAATGGCGATAGCCTTCGCGCTACTGATTGCGATTGCGACAACTTGTGTTCATGCAGTCGAGGGGCGTGGGAACGAAAAGAGGATGCGCGACCGTGTCGGCCGGAGCGAATGCAGTGATCTCTACCTGCATCGCGATGAGTCATTTCGACGGACTAAGGTCTATACGTTCTTCACGTCCGGCTTCCTCAACCGCTGCCTGAATGTCGGGTTGCGGTCGGTGCTGACCAATCTGATGTTCGCCACCGACGCAGACGGCCGCCCGAAGGCGCCGGTTACGAATCGCGAGATTCGGTCCCGAACGCGACGGTATAGGCAAAGAGGATTTCCGACGTCCGATACGAGTCGCCCTAAGGTATCGAAGCGAATCGGCTGTCTAATCGGCGCGTAAGCGCGTTATACAAGGATTCACGGATGCATAAAAATGTCGCGATGTTCGACCTTGATCATACTCTGCTGCCGCTTGACACTGACCAGGCCTGGGGTCGCTTCATCGCCGAATTCGGCTGGGTGGACAACGGCGCTTATACAGGACAGATCGACGAATATTACCGCCACTTTGTTGCCGAAAAGTCCGACATCTACGCGTATCTCGCCATATCGCTCGCGCCATTTACACGCTATCCGCGCACGCAACTCCAGCGCTGGCATGCGCGGTTCATGGACGAGGTGATCCGTCCGGCGATCCGGCCGAGAGCTCGTGCCCTAGTCGACTGGCATCGCGAAAACGGCGATCTCTGCGGCATCTTGACGGCTACGAATGTGTTTGTTGCGCGACCGATTGCGGCTGAATTCGGGATCGACCATTTACTCGGCCTTGAACTCGAAACCAAAGATGGTACCCCAGACGGCGAATTCACCGGGCGCAGTACTGGCTTGCCGTGCTTCCGCGAAGGAAAAATTGTCCGCATGGCTATGTGGCTAGATTCGCTCGGCTATGCCCCGTCGGACTTCGAGCGGATTTACTTCTACGGCGATTCGATCAACGATGTTCCCCTGCTGGATTTCGTCACACATCCAGTTGCGACCAATCCCGACAGCCAACTTTCTCACATTGCAGGCATGCGTGGGTGGCCGGTCATGAGCCTGTATTGATTCAAACGGCTCTTTCCATTGATTTTCATCGTAGGAGCGAATATGAAGTCCAGAGATTTAGCCGATAACAACAGTCGATTGAGAATTCAGCCTAAGCCAACTGGGAAATTGCCTATGACGTCATCAGGCTTCATCAGGCGTCATTCGCTACCCTCACAAAGACTCCTTGCGATCGCGCTGCTATGTGCGCTGGGGGGCTGTGGCGGCGACGATTCGGGTACCGCTGCAAGCAACCTGGCTACCAATCGCACGGTGTCGGCCGTGCCGGGCTCGACTCCTAGTATGCATTGCGCGAACGCATGCCACTGAGCCAACACGAGTATCACTGCGGGATGACCTGCGCGCCCCATGAGGGGCAATGGCTTCCGGCACGTCCGATTAGCTAACCATTATAGAGATCGATAATGCAGAAGAAACCCACGACACGACGTCAGTTCCTCGCAGACGCACTGAAGCTCGCGGGCGCCACCGCGGTCACGGGCGTGCTGCCCGAGAGTATCCTCCGCGCACAATCCATCCCGCCGGCGACCGTGACCGGCACAATCCAGGATGTCAAGCACGTCGTGATCCTTATGCAGGAGAATCGCGCGTTTGACCACTACCTCGGTACCTTGTGCGGCGTGCGGGGCTTCGGCGATCCACGGCCAGTTGTGATTTCTAGCGGCTATCCGGTATGGCACCAGCCCTGGCTGCAATCCTCCGTGTTGCCGTTTCATCCGACGCCACCGGCCGGCATGGCGAACGGAGACACCTATTACAACGATCTCGACCACAGTTGGGAGACAACTCACATTGCGTGGAACTTCGGCCGCTACGACAACTGGGTTCAGGCGAAGACCAGCGGCACAATGTATTACTTCACGCAAAGCGATATCCCGTTCTATTACGCGCTGGCAAGCACGTTCACCGTGTGCGATGACTACCATTGCTCAATGCTCGGCCCGACTGATCCGAACCGCCTGTATTTATTTACAGGATGTTGCGGCAACGTGCCTGGCTCTTCGCCGTACACGACGAACAACATGGCCGGCACCAGCTGGGCGACGCTGCCGGAGCGGCTGAACGCATCCGGCATCACGTGGAAATTCTACCAAGACAAGGGCAACGGACTCGACTACGTGCATGGCTACGGCGAATACAATCTTTCGCGGAGCAATCTCTGGTGGAACGGTAATTACGGCGACAACACGATTTTGAACTTCAAGCAGTACCAGTTCCTCGCTCAGAATGATCCGCTCGCACCAGCGCTCAACGGCACGCAGATCGATCCAATAGGTAATGGTAAGGAATACGACAAAGATCTTTTCAGTCAGCTGCAGGCTGACGTCGCGAACGACGCACTACCCCAGGTGTCGTGGATTGTCGCACCCTACGCGTATTGCGAGCATCCATCGTGGGCTGCGAGCGGCGGAGAATGGTACGTAAGCAATGTCCTTAATGCGCTGACGTCGAATCCTAAGGTCTGGGCCAGCACGGTTCTGCTCGTGATGTACGACGAAAACGATGGATTGTTCGATCACGTTCCCCCCGCAGTCCCGGCCAGTTCAGCTGCCGCCAACGGGCACTCGACCGTGTCGACTGCTGCGGAATTTGTCGGCGTTGGTGGCCACACATCGGACGGTTCGGCGACCGGTGATGTACCGATCGGGCTCGGCCCGCGTGTGCCAATGTTCGTGATCTCGCCATGGTCAAAGGGCGGCAAGGTGAATTCGGAGGTCTTCGACCACACGTCGGTGATCCGTTTCCTGGAGGCTCGGTTCGGGTTTCGCGAAACCAACATCTCGCCGTGGCGGCGTACGGTGTGCGGAGATCTTACGTCGGCCTTCGATTTTTCGAACGCGGACCAGACAGTTCCGGCAATTCAGCCTGCAGCCAGTAACATGAATCCGACCGGCTTGCCAGTGCCCATCCCATACCCGACGAGTACTGCGGTGCCTGCCCAGGCGACCGGCCGCAGCATCGCCTGCCGCCTACCCTACGAGTTCTTTGTCCACGGCAAGGTAATCCGGTTCGGTAAGATGCTTTCGCTCACGATGGCCAACACCGGCACCGCCGGCGTGCACTTGCAGGTATGGGGCGACGGTACCAGTTCGATTCCGCGGCAATACACGATAGCGGCTGGCGAAAGCCAGTGCACGACGCTTTGGGATGCGCTGGCATTGAATTCGAGCGGCGGCTATGACTATTCGGTCTATGGCCCGAATGGGTTCGCGCAGACCTTCCGCGGTAACATCGGCGCGGCTGGCAACGTTGGCTCGACGGCGGAAATCAGCCTGTGCTACGACGTGGCAAATGGCAACGTGCAGATTACGCTCGACAACTCAGCCGGTTTGAGCGCCACGACGTTCCAGCTGACCGACAACGCATACGGAATGAACAGGCCGCAGTCGTTCACCGTCGCCGCCGGCGCAACGCAAGCCGTCACATGGTACGGCGACGGCGGCTGGTACGACGCGTCCATTCGCGACGCGAACGATCCGAATTTCCTGCGCCGTGTCGCCGGGTGCGTGCAGGCGCTGGCCGGCGCGTTGCTAACGGACTCGGCTATCGGCAATACCAGTCGAAAGTTTGTTGCGGCGCTCGCCGCTCAGGGCTCGACGTTCAGCACGCTGCGGTTCGACTATGTCGCACCGCCGTGGAGTCATAGCCCGAAGAACTGGGTCGGTATCTACGCACCTGGCGCCCAGCCGACCAAAGCCAACTACCTGTCATGGGCGTACCTGCCAAAAAGCACCGGCTCGCTGCTGTTCTCATCGACGGCCAACTGCAAGCTGGCTTCGGGACGGTACGATGCGTGGTTTTTCTTCGACGACGGCTACACGCCGCTGGCGGGTCCCATCACGATCGACGTCTGACGCTGCCGCAACGCCCACCTGAGACTCAGTCTTGGCCTCAGGTCAATACATGTGCGCGACATGCGATATTCCGCCCGGCATCTCACGATGCCCATTGACGAGCCAAATCATAAGGAAGAAATCTTTGTTGAACGCGCCAAACTGCTGCGTCGGATCCATCTTCTCCGTTTCGAGAAGTCAACATCCGGCATCGGTTCTCTATCAATCTCGTTGAGATTTTCGGTCATGTTGATCGCATGTAGGGAGTGACATATGCAATGCTCCCTTATGTCGACGTTCAACCCGAAATTGTGTGTGTCGACCCGCTGCGTTTCGATACCGCGCCATGCGATATCCGCGCATCGACCGAGCCAGTCGTGCTCAACCTCGTTGCAGATCAGCCAGACGATTTCGGAACGCAGTGCATTTCGGGATTGTCGCTGCGCGCGTTGTCCTCGCGCATGCTTGACACATTATGAATGCGAACCCGTTCCCCGTGCCCCGCGATAAGGAGGCCCTATGACTCGCACACCCATGACACTTGCCACACTAGCCGCAGAGGCCGAGCGGACAAACACTACGTCAGTGGACTTTGGTGGTTATCGATGGTTGATAACACGCCTCTGTGGCAAGACAGAATTGCGCGGTCGCGACGATGGGAAACTATCGCTCGTCACGATTGTCGAAACTCTCATTAATGACGATGACAACCCGATCTACCACGCGCAAGTCGATTACCGGCGCCGCGGTCATGACCTATACGTCCTGCAAGGCGGCTTTTGCTGTGCGGAGGATGCGATCAACTGGGCGGCCGGGTTCCAGTGGTTCACGCGGAAAACGGGTAGCCTCATATGGGTCGGTGCCGCCGAGGACGCGACGCGTTGGTACGCGCAAATCGGCGCAAGCACCGCAGAAATCGCCGTCTTCACAGCGCGTGAGGGGGACGCGCCTCATTACACCGTGACACGCAGCCTAGAATTGGGCGGCCAGTGGATTGAGTTCCAGATCGGTGACAACACCCTTGACAACGAGAGACGAGGCATCGTTAGCTTCGAACACGCGTCGACGATTGCTCTGACGATGCCGGACTACGTAATGGAGTTAGTGCGCTCCGCGTAGTCGGTCCGCCATTTCAAAGCCTCAAAATCTTAAGTATCACTGGATCGACGAATAATGCATCGCTCCGGGCACGATGACTCTGCGGCGACGTTTGCAGAGTTCCGCTAAGCCGTGCAAGCCCTGCCTGTTCGGCTTTCGGACGGCGAGCTTGGCACGATTTCGGCCCTCGGTCGCAGTCGTAATCCGGGCTGTTATTCCTAGCTCCGGTTGGTAGGTGGGTGGTGATTACAGCTAGGGTGTTGGCCGCGATAGCGCGGCGCCGTCTGTATCGGAGAAGCTGGACCGCCAGATCGAACAGCTTGAATTGCGGCTGGAGGACCTGCAGGCCGACGAAGGTTCGGCCGATATGGCCACAGCTCCTGCAATGAAGTGGTCGAGTCGTGACGGTGCGAGCCGCAAGCCGTTGCCGGATTACCTTGAGGGCGAAGTGCGCATCGATCTGCCCGCCGACGGAGACTGCCCCGATTGCAGCGGGCAACTCAAACCACTGGGCGAAGACGTCGCGGAACAGCTCGAATACGTTCGGGCGCACTTCCGCGTGATTGGTCACCGCCGTCCGAAGCTGGCCTGCGCGTGCTTCGATCGCATCGTGCAGGCTGCGGCACCGAGTCGGCCGATCGACCGCGGCATCCCGGGTCCGGCGCTGCTCGCACACATCGCCGTGTCGAAGTTCGCGTACCACCTCCCGTTGCACCTCCAGGCAGTTATGTACGCTCGTGAGGGCGTCGAGATCGATCCGGGCGCAATGAGGTATTGGATGGGCGGTATCGCGGCGTTGCTAGCACCGCTGGTCGACGCCGTGCGCCGCTACGCGTTGGCTGGCGAGAAGGTTCGTTCGGACGACACGCCGCTGCCTGTGCTGGCACCGGGCAACTGTCGCGCGACGACAGGACGTCTGTAGGTCTACGTGCGTGATGATCGGCCGAGTGCCTCCGAAGAACCGGCAGCGATCTGGTTCACCTACTCGCCCGATCGACGGGGCGAGCATCCCCAGCAGCATCTTGCAGACTTCGCCGGCGTGCTGCAGACCGATGCGTTTGCCGGCTATGCCGATCTGTATCGCGGCGGCAACAACCAGGAAGCTGCCCGCATGGCCCACGCTCGCCGAAAGATCCATGATGAGGGTCGGCCGGGATTCGTGAATATGCGAAGCTTCGCATATTCACGATTATGCTCAGCACCGGATTATGCGAAGCGATGGCTGGAACGCATTGAGTGACGGACGTCTTGGGGCGCGGCGGTGAACATAAAGCGGGGACCGACGATCTGGTCGCCCCCGCTTCGCCGATCATGCTGTTACTTCTAGCGCGCCCGGTTTCTATGTAGCATCGCTGCGATGATATATCCAGCAATTCGCGGATTTTCCTTGATTCGCCGGGTACTGTAGCCATACCAGTCATGGCCGTATGGCACATAAACGCCCACGTTGAATCCCTGCGCAAGCAGAGCATTACGCATCGGTTCACAGACCCCCAGCAACATCTGGAACTCGAATCGTGATCTGTCGATCCGTTCGCGTTGCAGCCACTTGGTCAGCGCATCGATCAATTGTGCGTCGTGGGTTGCAATGCCTACGAATGATCCTGCCTGTATTGTGCTCGAAACGTGTCGGACGAAGTGCGCATTGATTGCTGCCCGATCCCTCGATGCACCGTCGACGAGATGCTCGCTTGCCTCTGCATAGATTCCTTTGCAAATGCGCATGCGGCTCTTGCGCGCCTGAAGTGGAACGATGTCATCGTACGTGCGCGTCAAATACGCTTGCAGTGCGATTCCGACTGAATATCCGTCGGCTTCGAGCTTCGCGAACGCGTCGAGCGCTTTCTGAGTGCAGTTGATGTCTTCCATGTCGATGCATGCACTGATCCCGTGCGACGCTGCCGCTCACAGAATCGCTGAGACTCGTGCCATGCACGCGTCTTCGTCGAGATGCAGCCCCAGGGCGGTCAACTTTATCGACAGCTCGGCAGGCTCACTTTCTGCGCCTAGCGCTTGGACGAGATTGAGGTAATCGCGAGTCATTGATTCTGCCTGATCAGACGACGAAGCAGTCTCGCCCAACACATCAACGGTTGTTCGGTAGCCTCGTGCGTGGAGCGCTTGGATGCGTGTTAGGGCATCTCGGAGCGTTTCGCCAGCGATATAGCGGCGGGAGATCTTACGGATCAGCGAACGGGGAACGAGCGGGATGGCGCGAGCCGCCATCGTATTGAGAATACGCATGTTGTGGTCTCTTGAAAATGCAGTCGCACGAATTTGGATGAGATGATTCGATTCGAGCAACATCGCCGGGCCTGTTACTCACAAAAGGTCCGGGACGACTGCCAACGCAGATGCAATCACGGCATCAACGCAGGTCTTTAGTGCAATTTCGAGGGAGGCCAGGCAGCTGCGTACATTGTTCGAGTGGGGGCTTGTGCAGTTCGCTTCGGGTTGGTCAACACCTGCTTTCATTACATCAGCTAGGCACAGTGAATCGTAGCACGCGCGAGCAAACGATGGAGTACCGGATTGTGCGCAGCGACACGAGCTGGGGTTGCCAGGGAGTGGTCGGCGCGTCGTCCGGGTGAATCAGGGCGGTCAACCGTCTTCGGTCGGCCAGAAAGGCGGGGGCATACAGCGCATCGAGCGCGGCGACGAGCCCCTGCCACAGCGACGGTACGCCGACGCTGCGCTGCGCGCGACCGCCTCGCGGGTCGGGTCCCCCGCCGCCTGCCACGCGACGGCGAGGTAGACGCGCAGTTCCTGTTCGGCGCGGGGGGTGATCGTCGCACGGATACGACGAGCCCCGGTAGATCTGCGAAATCCGCCACGTTCAGCGTCATCAGCGCGTAGCCGTGCTCGATCGCCTGCGGCTGCAGCAGTGGGTTACAGTGGTCCGTCCGCTGACGGCGGACGCGACAGCAACGATGAACTTCGAGAAGTTTGTGTGTCGTGCGGCATCTTCAGTCTTCCGCAAAGCGTCCGGCGGGGCGTTCCCTCCCGTTCGCGACCGACTCAAGCGGGGGTATGTTTGCCTAGGGGCGGGCTATCACGTCCCGACGGTGTCCGGCATGGTCTCCTGATACGGAGATGCGAGCCGGGTAAGGCGTGCGTGAGCTCTGCTCCGGTGCCGACAGGCCCGAAATACGACGGTGGCAAGGCAATGCGTCACGCGGGGGCGTAGGTTTCGAATGTCGCGAGGAGATGGTCCACGAAGGTTCTCACCTTGGGCGGCAGGTGATGACGGCTTGGATAAGCGACACAAATGGTTGGTCCGGGGGAGGAGTACCCCGGCAGCAACGGCTTCAACGTTCCCTTTTGAATTGCTGATCGAACCAGTGCCGGCTCGACAAAACCTATTCCCGTTCCAGACAGGATCATCTGCACTAGAAAATCGACGTTGTTGACGACCAGCGCCGGTCGGCATTTGAGCATGGTGCTGCCGTCCGGGCCGGTGACGAGCATCTCGGAATGAGTGTGACGTGTTCCGGACACACGTGCTGCGGACATCGTGACACACACGTGGTCCGTCAGTTGTTCCGGGCGCGTTGGTTCGCCGTGCCGCGTTAGATACGCAGGCGACGCGCAAGCAATCCGGGGGGTATTGTAGATGGTTCGTACGACGAGGCTCGTGCATGATACCGATGACCGGTCGATGATTCCAACGTCATATCCCTCCCTGACGAGGTCGGTCGGACGATCGACAAGCACGGGCATGGGCAGTACGTCAGAATACGTCTTGCAGTAGTCGTAAAGACACGATGCGAGATGCTCTAACGAAAGGGAAGCCAAAACCGCGATGCGCAAGGTGCCCGCCGGTCTCCGTGTAGGCGCCAGTACGGCACGTTCGAGGGCGTCGAGTTTTTTGAGGATGTCGCGGATGCGCGCGCAATAGCTGCGACCGAAGTCGGTTACTGACAGCTCCCTAGTCTTGCGAATAAGCAATCTTTCCCCTAGTTGCTGCTCGAGCAATGTCACTTGACGGTTGATTGCCGATTGAGAAATCCCGAGTCGATCGGCCGCTCGAACGAAGCTTCCGTCATCCACCACCTGTACGAACGAGCGCATCGATTGAAGTTTATCCATATTGCTGCCCTCAGAACTTGATGATGGCTGCCGCGCCGCAGTTAGAACGCATTTCGGCCGACGAAGCCGCGCGTGATCGTCATCAGGATGATTTTCATGTCGAACCAGAAGCTCCAGTTCTGCATGTAGAACAGGTCGAATTTCACGCGCGCGGCCATCGTCTCGACTTTGCGCGTTTCGCCGCGAAAGCCGTTGACCTGCGCCCAGCCCGTGATGCCGGGTCGAACGCGATACCTATACATGTAGGAGTCGACGATCTGGCGGTAGAAATCGTCGTGTTCGAGCGCGTGCGGGCGCGGGCCGACGACCGACATCTGCCCGAACAACACGTTGAAGAACTGCGGCAGCTCGTCGAGCGACGTACGCCGCAGGAACGCGCCGAGGGGCGTGATGCGTGCGTCGTTGCGCGACGCCTGCTGCAGGACGCCCGGCTGCTGCCGGTGCACGCGCATAGTCCGGAACTTGAAGATGTCGAACTCACGGCCGTCGGCACCCTTGCGGCGCTGCCGGAACAGCACGGGCCCCGGCGACGATAGCTTGACCCCGATCGCCAGCACTATGAGCATCGGCAGGAGCGGGATCAATACAGCTAGCGCGAACGCGCGGTCGAATACGAACTTTGCCCGCAGCTCCGACATGGATCGCGGCGTCGTCGCGAGGTTGATCGCCGGCATGCCGAGCACGTTGGTCGTCGATCGGTCGACGACGGCGACATGCCGCACGTCCGGCAGCAGGCGCAGCTCGACGAACTCATCGCACAGCTCGCGCACGATCCGGTGGATGCGCCGCTCGTGCGACATCGACAGCGTCAGCCATACCTCGTCGATCTCGCCTTCGCGTATTCTGCGGCGCAGCTCGTTCCAGTCGCCGATCGTGGGCACGCCGCCGATGTCGCGCTCTCCACGCGCGGCGTCGTCGAACACGCATGTGGGAACGAACGTGCGATCCGACGCAAGCTGCATCCGTTCCAGCGCCACGCGGCCGTATGCCATCGTGCCGACAACCGCGACGCGACGCTGCCGGGAACTCGCATCGCCGAGCCGCAGCGAGACTGCCAGAACCGCTGCCCTGCCGAACAGCAATGCAGCGTCCCCCGCGAGCACTGTGTGCACGATCCAGCGCATCGATATCGTCGCGCCGCGGTTCATGATCCACATCGCGCACGCGACCGCCAGCAGGCTTGCGCACGCGACGGCGACCGCCGCACGTGATAACGTGCGCCAGCCGCGCTTGCCGGCAGCTGGCGCACCGCCGCCCTGCTGTAGCAACAGCATCGTCAGCACGCACAACATCGCGATCGCGCCGTGCTGCGCGTCGGTCAGGACATGCCACGCGAGTCCCAGCCACGCCTGCGCGGCCAGCATGCCCGCCAGCACCAGCGCGGTATCGACGGCCGCCACCATCACATGGCGCATCGAATGCACTCCATCGGGTGTCGCGCGCATCGTCATGCAGCGTGCACCGAAAACACGCTGACCGGCTCCGGCATCGGTGCGCGAATCGGCGCCATGGACAAGTTCCCATGCTCGCCAAGCAGACTACGATATTTCGCGCGAATTAGGTCGTGGCATTCGCATGCGTACCGTTCGAGCCCTTCGCGATCGAGCACCGTAATGCAGGCACGGCGCTGCCGGATCAAGCCGGCATCCTGCAGATAGCCGGCCGCCATGGTCACGCCCTCGCGCCTTACGCCGAGCATGTTCGCGATCGTCTGCTGCGTGATGGCCAGCTCGTCACCGTCGACCCGGTCGTGCGCGAGCAGCAGCCAGCTGCTCAACTGCTCGCTGATAGAGTGATGCCGGTTGCATAGCGCCCTACGCGAGATATGCTCCAGCGTGGCCTAGGAATAGTTGAGCATCAGCCGGAACGTGACCGGCGAGCGTTCGACCTCCCCGCGCATCACCCAACGTGGCACGCGGTAGGCCATCCCACCGATGCGCACCTCGAACCGACTCGACCCCGCATAGCCGCCGCTCAGTTCCGACAGCCCGACGAGACCCTCGCGGCCGACCAAGACGATCTCGCTCATCGAGCCGTCCTGCATCAGATGCAGCACCGACAGTATTGCGGTCGTCGGGAAGTGTATATAACGCATCTGCTCGCCGACTCGACCGAGTAAGCCGGGCTCGATCCTGACCAGTTCAAGATGCGGCGCGAGGACCCGGATGCTGTCCTCCGGAAGGGCATCGAGGATCGCATTCGCCGAGTAACTCGATTGAAGAAGAGGCATTTCCGTTTCCCTTTCTATCCGCGCCGCATGAAGTCGTAATCGCGGAATTCTTGTCACACACGCTATCTTGACCGATGATTCATTGCAAGAAAAAACATGAATGAATTGCGCAGAGTTTCCCTAGACGGCGCGAAAACAATAAATGCGACTCACCCAGAGAAAGTTTTAATATATTCTGCATCGGCCTATAATTCTCGACTATGCTACACCAATGGATTCATACGTGAATACTCTAAATAGTCAATTCTTGAAAAATGGAAACATTCTAAATATTTCACGATTTTTCAATGCTCCCGAATCGCGGACGTGTGAGTAGGGCGACAAGCCGCCGCAGTGGGACGGGCCATATAAAAGCGCCCAAGCAGTCGGTTTTTGGATGCCGCCTTCACCTTCCCAAACCGCGTCCGAGCCAATACATGACGATCTAACAGGACGAGTTCGCCGGCTGGACCGCTCGTGCGAGTTTTCACACGACTTCGGCTGGCTTGTACCGCGATCAGAGGGCCTGAACGCTTCCGATCGATTGCATATCTTAAAGAAACTTCCGGTCAGCTTTCGATACGTTTCAGACCACACCATTCCGCAATGAACAATGCAATGCTCTTCGTGATCCGTCTAATCGATTCAATATGTACACGTTCGTCGAATCCGTGAATATCCCGAGATTTCGGACCATAAACCAGCGTCGGAATCTCGCCGTAAATCACGAATACACGGGCATCGAGATAACTGGGCGTCGTGAACGATTCGAGTTCGGAATCGAACGCCGTCTTGTGACAGCGACGCAGCACGCTTTCGGCGTCGCCGCCCTCTTCAAGCACGTAGCCTTCGGCATAGAAACCCGTCTTGGTCACGACAGGACGTTTCCCCCCGAATCGGGCGTCGCTACCAGCACATTTGTCGAGGCATTCTGTGACCGCTGCATATGCTTCGTCCGCGGGTGTACCCGGATAGGTGGCCAGGCGAAGGGTGAATTCGCACCATGGCGGCACGGTCGACGGCCAGTCGCCACCGGCAATCTGACCAATGTTGAAATTGATCGGATGATCGAGATGCTCGAAATGTCGGTGACAATGATGCTGCGCATTCCACTTCGCTTCGAGTTCGCGCAGCGCCCCGATGAGCGTCTGCGCAGCATCGATTGCATTGAAGCCAGCGGCCATCTCGCGCGTATGACTTGGGCGGCCATCCACTCGAACCTTGAGCCAGAGCACACCCACATTCGCCCGCACGAGCATGTTTTCTTCGGGTTCGGGAATGATTGCCGCGTCGGCCGTATAGCCACGCAGCAACGCAGCGAGCGCGCCATTTCCCGTGCATTCCTCTTCGACTACCGACTGAAAGTAAATCGGCGCCGTCGGATTAAAGCCCGCTGCTTTAATTGCATCGAATGCAAAGAGATTCGCGGCAAGACCAGCTTTCATGTCCGCTGCTCCTCGGCCATACATCCAGCCGTCCGTGATTTCGGCATCCCACGGCGAACGCGACCACATCTCCACCGGACCGGTCGGCACGACATCGATGTGTCCGTTGAGAATCAGTGAGCGGCCTTCGTGGTTTTCCGGCCGATAGGTGCCCACGACGTTAAATGCATTTTCATACGAGACAGTTGCCGGCCCGAAGCCAGGATGATCCTTGATTTCGTTGACGTCGAGGGGCCAGCGATCCATTGTGAGGCCGCGCTCTTTCATCGCGTCAAAAAGGAAGTCCTGTGCGGTGTGTTCGCAGCCACGTAGCGAAGGAAATCGCACGAGTTCCTGAGTGAATCGAAGTTGCGAATCGAAGGCTACGTCAACTGCAGCGAAGATACGTTGGGTGGTTGCCGCATCAATCAAGGTGTTTCTCCAGAACTCTGTTGCCAAATTGCGGTAGTGACAAACGCCGCCATGTATCCTGTCAGCGCCCTTTAGCTTCGGGCAGCCCGAGCGAGATTCATCGTCACCGTAGCGCGATCAACTCCAGCGAGCTGCTTGCACCCAGCAATATGCTGCAGCCGGCCTCCGCCTGTTGCATCGATGTCTGAGCGCGCGTGCGCGAGATCGAGCAGCCTTCTGCCCGATTCGCCCTGTTACTCCGTCTCTTGACGAGTTGGATGCCAGACGCGCGTACCATCTGGTTTGCTTTCATAGTCGGGCCAAGGAAGGTCAAACGGCGCTTCGAAGTCCTTTGGCAACAAAGGACCGGGATAATCTTTCGAACGCTCGTCGAATTCACGCTTCGCCTCTGCAAGCACTTCCGGCCGAGTCAACATGTCGATTAAGGTTAACGCGACTGTCCGGCTCGCGACGTCCAAGGTTGGGTCAATCGTTTCCGGGATTCCGCCCAAGGCATTCATCACCCATGCGGGATACGGCTTTGCTCCGACCGGCGCAGCCAGCGTGGGCCGCGCAACGTAGAAGCGCACCGTCGGCGTATAGTGTGTCATCTCGACGTAATCGTCGCTTGTCCAACTCAGCTGCCAAGGTGCCAATATTTCTCGAATCCGACGCTCCGTTTCTTGCGGGCTCGTCAGTTTCTCGGTTTCATCGAGAAACGGCTTTTCCATCGGTTCGATACCGAGGTTTCGCTGAATTTCATGCGCGACCGCAATCGCCTTCTCGTCATATTTCGGGGGGCCAACTCGCTCGAAATTCTCATACAAAAGCTTCGCCAGCGTGTGATTTGGACGACCCGGGCGCGTTCGTGTGACCCAACGGGTGCGCAATTTGCAATGGGCCATTTCCGCGGCCAGTTCCGCGTTGCGGTTAAGTACGGCCTCGATTTTGTCAGCCATTTCGAGGTCCGGACAACGCCAGGAGTATTGAATCTGGGCGAGAAACGGAGCGAGGTTATCCGCAGTGGCCTGGTTGTTCGGCAGCAGGGCCTCGCCCAGGAACCAACCGCCGTATGACGGCAGCATTGAGTCCTGCATCGTCTTGACCGTGTTGTACATGGTCATCATTGCCGCATTGGCACCCGGGGCCCGAGCGGACGCATGAGAAATGGGTGAGCCGTCCCAGTTGCCCATCTGCCAAGTCTCCGGCTCATCACAGACGAAGGTGTAAACCTTGCTTTGATATGAGCCGCAGTGCGTATCCCAGCGGACAGTGTTGCAAAGCGGCATCATGAAAAACGGGTGAAAGCTAACGAGCGCGTCGACGTTGTCATAGTAGCCGCGCAAGCCGTGAACAACCTTGGAGCCAAGCATCTTCTCTGCCGGCTCACCGGTATAGCGCAGTGTGCCCCCAATGTCGTGCTTCTCCATGGCCCGCTTGGCCGCGAGCAGACCACCTAACGTGGAGATACCGAGCGCAGAATGCGGGTCCGTATGTCCGCAAGAGAACTCGCTCGACTCATCCCGAAGGGTTTTGGAGGTAGTGGCGGCCTGGTTGTTGTTCGGCACGCCGTCGTACTCTGCGTACGTCATCACGGTCGGTCCAGGCCCGTTGCTCCAAGTGGCGCAAAAGGCGGTGGGCATGCCGCCGCTTGCTTCCTCTACCGTAAAGCCTTCTTCACGCAGCAAGTCCACATAGAAGCGCGCGGATTTGTACTCGCGCCATGACGGTTCAGCGTAGTCCCAAATCTGCTTGTTCCACTTCGACAGGTCGCCAAGATGCTCTGCGACCCAGTTGAGGGCAGTTTCCTTGGCAGCAGTATTGTCCTTCATGTTCATCTACGGCCTCTTTGACCAAATTGCGCATCGCGGGGAGATGCGCCGGATACATTGGAGTTGATGCTGCGGCAGCAAATCAGCCCTGTCAAACAAGCATTCTCGGTATTTTTTCCCGACAAAGGAAAGATTGTCGGATATTCAACTTGCTTTTTCTCGCATCTTCGGCAGCCGCCCATAATAAAAAAACAATCTGCGAAAGCTTGGCATCGTTTTTTTTTGCGTGGCGCGCGCAGTCATAGGGTCTCCCCGCCCCGAGGCGCGCGGCCCGCTTTCTTCGGCCCTCTTTTCTCTAAGCTCGCGCCGCGGTCCCAAGCTCGATTGCCTCGATTGGATACTCGTACCGCTCCCGAAGAATCTGAACGTGCAGCCACTGCTCGCAGTAAGTAACACTCTTTAATGCCATCAATCTCGAAACAAGCTGGTTGAAGTCACGCAGCGAGCTGAAGCTCACTGTCGCAAGAACATCGAATCGCCCTACCGTGCGAGCCAAGAACTCAAGGCCCCAGCCGCTGCTCAATATCCGAGCAGCAGCGTCGATATCGCCGTTGACGTTGATCCCTATGCCGAAGATGAAATCATCGATCATGTTCGAGCGTTGCTTGATTGCCCCAATTTGGATCACCCCGGACCTCAAGAGATGAAGGACTCGCGTGCGGCAACCACTGATTGACAGTCCGACCTTCTGGGAGAGGTCCGAATAGCTAGCGCGGCCGTCATTCTGAAGAAGTGAGATAAGCGCAATGTCAATCTCGTCGAACTTGTACGACAAGACGTTCGGCTGTTCCCTATGTAAAAAGCTAGTTAACACCCTGTCGTAAATTAGAACTTGAACCTCAACGACGCCCCGGAGAGAACGGACGACCGACACCTCGGCGCTCAGTTCGCTCATGCACGAGTGCCGTGTTTCAGCGATAACGTGGTACGCGCCAGCAGCAATCGAAATGAACACGGCAGAACTAAGCTTCTCCAGCTGTTGGATTACCGGCCTTACATCTCCGCTGACGCTAATGGAAAGATGCGCCGACACCGTCAATCCAAGCACCTGAGGGTGCAGAGCCGCGACTACTCTAATCTGCCCCGACTCAATGAGCGGAACCACTCTTGCAGCAACGTTGTCACGGCTCACATTCAGATTTCGAGCGATGTTTACGAAAGAGATTCGTCCGTCTCGCCGTAGTACCGCGATGATTTGCTTGGTTAAGTTGTCCATGAGATAGGAGGCATCGCTGCTGAAGATTGGGCTCTGCGTGGCAGGAACAAGCGATCGTCGTGAACCGAATCGCTTAGTGACGTTGACCCGGTCCAACGGACGGATTTGCAGTCCGCCATTCGACATTCGATCTGGCCGCCGTCAGGCGTTGAGTCGCAGGTTATCCACGGGGGCAGCGTGTCCCCTCTCACGACCATGACGGTGCCCGCTGGTGGGCAACCCGCAAGACGACACGGTTTGCCTTTGCGCGCTGGCGCTTTCGAGTTCGAGCGGAGATCGGCACCTAGATCACCGGCGAAAGCATCCTGGTGTCGCTCAACGACGACGCACACCTCGCGTGCTTAATCGCCATATGGACACCCGCGCGCTTCATCCATTATCGTTACGTGGCCACAGCAAGCCAACGCAGGAGCGCGGCCGGCAATTGCTAAACGCACTGCCGCAACGGGGAATCGCTCGCGTACAGCACGCGTTAGAACGAGTGCGACATCCCCATGCGCGCGACGAACTGATGCCCGTTCGACGATGCGCCCGCCGTCCCGGGAATATAGGCCGTATCCAGCGGCGCGCTGCCATCGCCACCGCTGAGCTTCTGATAGACCACCTGCGCATAGACCGAAGTGCGCTTGGACAGCAGGTACTGGCCCATCACGCCAACCTGATTCCAGTGCCGCGAAGCTTCGCCGCTGCTGCGCCCCAGATGTGCGAGCGTGTAGGTGTACATCGCACCCACGAGCACATCGTCGCGAAGGTTGTAACGTGCGTTGAATTCAATGTTATCGAAATTAAGCTTCGACACGTCCGATCCGAAATCGCCGACATAGAGCGACGTGGCCGGGTGCTCGATCGCCACATGCGTGTACACGAGACCGAGCACCGCCGCGCCGATGCCATAGCTCGCGCCCAGGCCATAGGTTTTCTGGTTCGCCGCGACAAAATTGGCGTCGTCCGACGCGACACTGCCCGTCGTGGTCGTGCCAGGCGAGGACAGATCTTCATACACCGCGCCGATCGTGAGCGTGCCGATGGCGTAGTTCAAACCCGCACTGACCACACGGTTGCTTGCAAAAGCGCCCGCCTTGTTACCGAAACCATAAAGCGCAGTGGCGCTCAAACCGCCATAGGTCGCGGACGTGAACTTGACGGCATTGCTCGCGTGATAAGTGGCATCGGTGTTATCGTTATCGAGCGGATGCGAGAACAGGAAGCCGCCCCAGTTTCCGTTCGCAGTCATCGCACCGATCACATCGGTGATTGAGTCGAACTGTCGGCCGAAGGTGAGCGTGCCGAAGCGATCCGATTGCAACCCCACATAGGACTGGTAACCGAACAGGCGGTCACCGTAATAGAGCTTTCCGTCATCCACCGTGAAACCGCTTTCCAGATCGAAGATTGCGTGCAGACCACCACCCAGATCCTCATTGCCCTTGATGCCCCAACGGCTCGTCGCAAGATCGACGCTCGACGTCTTCCACGCGCTGTGGCCGCCAGCGTTGTTCGTGAAGTTCAATCCTTCGTCCAACACGCCGAACAGAATCACGCTACTCTGCGCCTGTGCGCTCAGCGATACGCACAACAATCCCGTAACCACTCCGATCTTCGCCTTCATCTTTTCTCTCTCACTCGTGTGTAAATATCCGTATGTGTTTGCGTATTAGCGCAGCCGCAGCAGCGTCGATTTGAGTTCCGTGTACTTTTCCAGGGCGTGCAGCGATCTGTCTCGCCCATTACCAGATTGCCGGTAACCGCCGAACGGGAAATTCATGTCATCGCCCTCTTCGTAGCAATTGACCCAGACGGTGCCCGCGCGCAGACGTCGCGAGACGTCGTGCGCCGTGGTGAGGTCTGCCGTCCAGACTGCGGCGGCGAGTCCGTAATCGCTATCATTTGCAATCTTGATCGCTTCATCGAGCGTATCGAACGTCATCACCGAGAGCACTGGCCCGAAGATTTCCTCGCGCGCAAGCCGTGTGTCCGGCGTGGTGGCGAACAGAGTAGGCTCGATATAGAAACCACCGGTTTCCTCGCGCACTCGATTTCCCCCCACGAGCAAAGTTGAGTCGGCACGGCCGGCTTCGATCAAAGCGAGCACGCGCTCCATTTGCGCGCGATCGACGATCGCGCCCATTGCAGTTGCCGGATCGAGCGGATTGCCGGGTTGCCAGGTGCGAGCAGCGTCGAACAGCTTCTCCATGAAGCATTCCCGAATCGCGCTATGTACCAAGAGCCGCGAGCCCGCCGTGCACACTTCCCCCATGTTGTAGAAGATTGCGGCGGCCGCTGTGCGGGCCGCGCGATCGAGATCGGGACAATCAGGCAACACGATATTCGGCGACTTGCCGCCGAGTTCAAGCCACACGCGCTTGAGATTCGATTGGGCCGCGTACTGCATGATTTTCTTTCCCACCGCCGTCGAGCCGGTGAAGGCTACGCAATCAACATCGCCGTGCAGCGCAAGACATTTGCCCGTCTCGCCATCACCCGGAACAACGTTAAAAACGCCCGCCGGAATGCCAGCTTCGTGTGCGATTTGCGCGATGCGAATAGCAGTGAGCGGCGACTTCTCCGAAGGCTTAAGCACGACGCTATTGCCTGCCGCCAGGGCCGGCGCGAACTTCCATGCCGCCATCTGCAGCGGGAAATTCCACGGCACAATCGCAGCCACCACGCCGATCGGCTCGCGCGTGACGAGGCCGACCAGGTGATGATCTACAGGCGCAACTTCGCCGCCGGCTTTATCGATGGTTTCCGCGAACCAATCGAGGCAGTAGGCAGCCCCAGGAATATCTGCGGCTGTCGTGTCGGCGATGGGCTTGCCCGCGTCTAATGTTTCGAGCAGGGCAAGTTCATCCTGATGCGCGCGTAGCTCCGCCGCGAAGCGCAGCAGAGTCGCCTTGCGCTGGCGCGGATTGAGGCCCGACCACACGCCAGCATCGAATGCACGTCGCGCTGCTACAACTGCGGCTTCCACATCGGCGACGCCCGCATAGGCGATGCGAGCCAGGACGCGGCCATCGATCGGGCTGATACAGTCGAAGGTCTCGCCCGTCGCGGCTTCACGATACGCACCGTCGATAAACAGGCGTGCCTCGATTTCGAGCGTGTCGCGCCGCGCGAGCCAGTCATTCAGGCTGGCCTTCAGTGTCGTTTCCATGGGATTGTCCATAGGTTCGTCATGCTGGTGATCGCGGTCTCGGTCGTCATGCGCAGTAGCGCGTGGCATAGCATTGCTGCCATGCCGTCGCGCAGGATTGTGTTGCGTCCTTCGCCTCACGCGCTACGCGGCATTCCACGCCGAATGCTGCATATAATCGCCCGCGAAAGCGGGTTGTCCACGTACTGCCATTCCAGATACCCCTGCACACCGAGCGCGAGCGATTGCGTATCCGCTACGCTCACGACTTCGATCCGCCCATCAGGGGCCCGCACTTCCACGCACAGACCCATGCCCAGCTGGGCGATGCCCCGCCCACGCAGCGAGCGCATCTATGTCGTCCTTCGCGTTCGCCCAGTGCAGGCCGATTTGCGCGCGGTGCGCGATCACGTCAACCACATACTCCATTTGCATTCCTTATTACAATTTTCTATATAAGTGATTGGTGAACTGATTCCTCGCCTAGGTGCTCTAGAGGTCCAGCGTCAACGTAGGCGTAAGCGCGCGCGAAACGCAGACCATCATCACGTCGCCGCGCTGGCGCTCGCTTTCCGTCAGCAGTTGATCGCGATGGTCTGGGACTCCGTCCAGTACACGCGTCTCACATATCCCGCATATGCCCTGCTCACAGGACGACGACACCTCGTGACCCGCTGCGCGCAGCGCGTGCATCACCGAACAATCGGACGGCACATCGACATGCGTGCCGCTGCGCGCGAGGATCACTCGCAGCTCACCCCGACTTTGTTCCGAAGCCGCGGACGGTGCCACCCCGAAGCGTTCGACATGCAGTTGCTGCACGATTCCCGCCGCATCGAAACGCGCAACCAGTGCATCCAGCAGCGCACCCGGACCGCAACTATAGACCTGCGCGCCCGCGCGCGCGGCGGTCACGACCGTATCGAGATCGAGCAGGCCCGTTTCGTCGGCGGGCAGGATAGCCACGCGCTCACCGCCGAAAGTCTGCAACTCGCCGACGAACGCCATCGACGCGCGCGTACGGCCGCCGTATAGCAAGCGCCAACGCGCGTTCGCACGCTGCGCCGCGCGCACCATCGGCATGAGCGGTGTGATGCCGATTCCGCCCGCGACGAACAGATAGTCGTCCGCAGGCCCGAGCTCGAACGCATTGCGCGGCCCGCATAGCGTGATGGCCTGCCCCACACGCAGCGCGTCATGCACTTCGCGCGAGCCGCCTCGCCCCGCTTCCTCGCGCAGCACCGCGATGCGCAGACACGTCCTGTCCTGCGGATCGCCGCACAGTGAGTACTGGCGCACGAGACCGGAAGGCAGCACAAGATCGACGTGCGCGCCCGGTTGCCAAACCGGCAGCGCTGCGCCCGCGAGCACGCGCAGCTCGAGCGACATCACGTTCTCCGCTTCCAGGCGCATGGCGACAATGCACGCTTCGAAAATAGAGGCGGCTCGCGTGTTCATACCGCCGCCGTCACTTCGATGGGAAACACGGGGGTGAGCGGCTGCGCACGTTCGATGAATTCCCGGAATGCACGACGGTAGTTGAGCGTAAACAGATCGGCAGGTACCGAATGCTCGACCACATGGCCATCCCAGTCTATTTCACGTGGTTGCATCGAGTTGGCCACGCGGATATCTTCTAGATAGACCATTTCTTCAATGCGCAAGCATTCCTGGAGATCCGCGCCGCGAAAGCCCGGTTCGATTGCTACGCCCCAGAAAATCCGCACTTCGTCATAGGCGACCGGCGACGGAAAACCCGCGACGATTCGCTTGCCAAGCTCTTCGTAGACGTAGGTGACTGACTCGAAGCCGGGCGCCGTGCAGTGATACTGCATCATGCAGTCACCGTCGTTACCCCAGTCGCCGTCGCCAGCATCGAGCGGGCGATCCATCCAGATATCGAGGCCTTCGCGGCGCACATTTAGCGGCTCAATCACGTGTTTCGACGGCCCCATCGACACCTCATGCACGAACGGGAAATGCGCGACATCGCGGAAGTTTTCGATGGCGGTTGCCACGCCCGTGGGTGCCTGTAACGGCGTGGCGGCAAGCCAGTCCAGTTCGAGTTCACGCCAGTGCGCCGGATCATAAAGCTCGGTCGCCGGGTCCTCGAGAACGGTCCAGACGTGCGCGAAGCGCTCGATCACAGGATAGGTACGAATCGCGGCATTGGGGGGAATCTTGCACTGGTCTTCGAGCGATGGGATGTGCGAGCACTTGCCTCCCTCAGCGGCGAACTGCCAGCCGTGATACGGGCACGCGATATTCTCGCCGTGCACCTTGCCGAGCGAGAAGTCGGCACCACGATGCGGACAACGCGCATCCTGTACGACCGCGTGGCCCGATTCCGTACGCCAGACTACAAGGCGCTGACCGAGCAATGTGGCACTTTGCGGCGTCGCCAGATCTACAGAGCGCGCGACCGGGAACCATTGCCGGCGCATCGCGCGTTCGGCCTGAATACGAAGAGAAGGTTGCGTAGACATGAAAACCTCTTGAAGTAGGAGATAAATCAGGCGCCTACGACGAGCGCGCCACCATTGACTGCAATCGACTGGCCGATGATGAAGGCAGCTTCGTCGCAGATGAAGAAGGCCACCGTGCCGGCAATTTCCTCGGGATTCGTGAGATGTCCGGACGGAATTTCTCTTTGCTCGTCCGCGATGCATTCCTCGGAGTCAATGCGCCCCACGGTTTCGTGGTGCGCGTTTGAACAGCGTTCGGTGCCGATGCGGGCCTTCGCGAAATGCACCCTGCCAAATTCCGAGCCGCCAGCGAGCGACTCGATCGGGGTCGAGCGGAACACGGCGCTCATGGAGTCTCCTGAGTGAGATGCGGTTCGGCCCATTCAGCGACTTTGTCCAGACGCGCGAACCAGACGTCGCCATCGGCGACGAGGCGTTCGATGAAGCGCTCGAGCTGGTTGAACCGCGAGCCACGGCCGATCACTTCCGGATGCATCGTGAAGGTCGTGTGGCGACCGTCACGGCGCGTCGATTCGTATTCGGCCAGCCAGGTATCCATGAGCGTGCGCAGCACACTGAAATTTCCGCCGTTGGCAATGGTCCAGACAAACATCGGGTAGTCGTTGAGCGACCAGTGCACTGGCAACTCCCGAATCGAGCGGCCTTCGCAGGTCTCACGGGAATGCCGGTCGTCGCCCATACAACTGGAGTCGTAGAGAAAACCAGTTTCGATCAATAGATCCAAGGCTTCCAATGTGGATTCCCACGACGAGGAACGATAACCCACCGGTTTCGGCGCGTCTGCTTTCGCGAGTGCAGCAAGGGCCGCATGCATATCCTCGGCCTGCTGTTCGGGCGAGGCTTTGTCACCGAGCAGAAGCATGTGGCCGTGATGGCCCACTTCGTGGCCCTCGCCTAGCATTTGCGCAACGAGCTCCGGATACCGCACCACCGTATCGCCCGACACAAAGAACGTCGCAGCGATATCGTGGCGACGCAGCAGTTCAAAAATACGCGGCACGCCGCGCACCGCGCCAAAGCGTCGTTCCGAAATGCTCGTCGGACGGCGTGCATACCGTGTGTTCTCGCCGGGAAAACCAGTCACCGTGTCGACGTCGAAGGTCAGCGACACAGCGGCCGATTTCCTGTCGGGCCATTGAACCCACCTGGGCGTGGCGAACGGATGAGTGATCATCGCAAAACTCGAAGGTTACGAAATTTAAGGTGCAAGCTGCCCCCTGCCGCTCGCCGAAACGCACCGAAATCACGGACAAACGGAGTGCGGCAGACGCTTAAGTTTCGTTTAGGGCATCAGGTGATTACGGTCAGCTTCGCGCTGGTCCAGACTACAGCGATGGCCGCGGCGAGCGCGAGGTAAGGTAGGATGCCAGCGCGCGGGTGCCTGAGTTCGATATCGCATCGCATCGACTCCGGGAAGCGCCCCTTGTCCTGTACGTAGTGGCGATAGCAGAACACCGGCACGATCAACAGCATGGCGATCAGGCCGTTTCGTAAGGTATTTTCGCCTTGAAAGTTCGCGCCCGCGCCCACAAAAACCAAATCGATGAAACCGCACAACGCGCCCAACCCGAGCACCCAGTTACTGCAGCGATACGGACGCGGCCAGTCGGCGCGATCGAGCCGGTGAATCCAGCCGGACTGCAAGTTCAAGAACACGAAGATCATGTAGCAAACGTTCGAGAGCGAGAGCACCGTCATGTAGTCCGACATCAATAACAGCACCACGTTGAACGCGAGGTCGGTCCACATAGCCCGCGTAGGTGCACCGTGCTCGTTCACATGCGAGAGGTACTTTGGCAGCCAGCCATCGACGGACGCCTGATAGAGCGTACGCGACGAACCCATCATCGAGGTCATCACGAGCAGCAGGATCGACAGCACCATCATCACAACTATGACGTTGAACACCACCGCGCCGCCGTGAACGAAGCCCGCCATCACCGCGCCCACGCCCGAGCCATCGACCACGCTGGTCGCCAGCATTCCCTTCAGGCCGAGTTCGCCCTGGAACGCGATGGGCACCAGCACGAACATGAATAGGCACAACAGGCCGGAGCTGAAGATCGCCTTGAAGGTGTCCTTCTTCGGGTCACGAAATTCCCGCGTGTAGCACACGGCCGTCTCGAACGCGAAGGTCGACCAGCAAGCAAGAAACATCGCCCCCATCGCCGTGCTGATTCCCGCCGCGTTCCAGTGGCCCATCACAGCGGCGCCCGTCGCGTCGTGCGTAAGCGGTAGCATCGGCAGAAAGTTGGTCGAGGGCATGTCGCCCGTGAACATCGGCACGAGCGAGACGAGCACCAATGGCGCGAGCGAGGCGATGCCGAGGATGCGTTGCGTGCGGGCCGCAGCCGAAGCGCCTGCGTGCTGGAGTTTGAATGTGATCAGCAGAAAAGCCAGCGCGAGCACGAAGGTCGCGTTGATACGCAGCGTAAGCCCCTTGCTGATAAAACTCAGGTCGAGCAGCGTGAGGTGCCACGTGTTGATCGCCGCGGTGGCCGGAAACAAACAACTGAGCGTGTAGCCAGCCGCGAGGCTCGTACCAAGCGCGAGCCCCGGTGACCAGGCCAGCCAGTTGCACCAAACCGACACCGGCGCTACGAACTTACTGTAACGCACCCAGCCCAGCGCGCCATACACCGAAGCGCCGCCGGACTTGTGTGGATAGAGGCCCGAAATTTCGGCGTAGGTAAAACACTGCACGAAACCAATCAGGATCGCCACGACCCAGATGAACCATGCAGGCTGGCCGATCGTCGCGGCCACGCCGCCGATCGTGAAGAGCACGCTCACGGGTACACCGCTCGTGACCCAGAACGCGTCTTTCCAGGTGAGGTTGCGATGCAGTTCGTGGGTAAGCGCCCCCGTGTCCGCCGAAGCATTGGCACTTTGCGGCGCGCTCGCCATAAGTTCGTCATGCGCGTTCATCGCGGTGCTCCCGGTTGCGCAGTCAACCGTGCGGTACAGCCTTCAACGAAGGCTTGAAGGGTTGCGCGGGTGGCCGGTGTGTGTCGTCCCGCCCGCGGGCCATCGAGGCAGAAGCCGCTCGCCAAGGCGCGGCCGGAATACGTCGTACGCATGGAATCTCTCTCGTGTCGGGGTTAAACGGCGGCTAGCACGCGATGAGTGGATCCTAAGCTCTCAAATTGCGCATGTGTATACTTTTTAACCCCTATAACTTCATATTGCGCATCCATGAAAGACGTTTACACAACTATGCGCAAAATACGTGCGTAACGCACTGTGTTTGCGCAGGACTGTCCTACGGGTCAACAGGACGACGTGAAGAGCGGTGCGACAAGGCGTGCACCGTCAAGCGGAGAGGGAGAAATCGGGGGAAAGGGATGGCGACGCCTCTCGAAGCTCCGGCGACATGCACCAGATCGAGGCGCTTGATGCTACGCAACGCGCGAAATCAAGTCGTCTTTTTTGCGCAACATGAGGCAAAGGCCGTTTTTTTTGGCGACACAATGCAGCATGCGCTATCTGACTTACTCGGTTTCCGGCTCGGGCGGCGGCAGCGTAAAGCGAATCTTGTGGACTTTGACCTCGTGCACCATGCGCACTTCGCGTACCCCGGGCATCCCGCGAATGCGTTGCTGGAGCACAAAGAGTTCTTCGTCGTCGCGGCACAGCACTTGGACACACAGATCTGCGTCGCCGAGGATGGTCGAGAGATAGACTACCTCGGACCAGCGACCAAGGTGATCGACAGTGCGATCGTGATCCCGCGGATCGACCTCGACGAATAACACTGCGAGCTTAGCTCGACCGAGCTTCCAAGGATTCGTGAAGGCCAGGATCTGCACGATGCCCGAATCCTGGAGTCGCTTGATTCGCGTGCGTACCGTCGCTTCCGGCACGTTGACGTTGCGCGCGATCTCGCGGAACGCGCGCCGTCCGTCGTCCTGTAGCTCACGGACGATCTGGTAATCGAGGGCGTCAAGTATCGAATTCGGCATGGTCATGGGGTTCGGTGGAGGCGCGGCACTTCTGATGCGCAAAATTGAGCGAAGAATTCTAACGCATTGCAAAGCACAAACTTCCTTCGAAGATTGAATGCGCAAATTCACCGCGCCTTTCGTGGAACGAGCATCAACAGCAAGAGTAACGAGATGCCATGCTCGCGGCCCCCACCCGTCGATGTCGGGTGACCCTAGCCCACAAAACTGTCGCATTTAAAAATGGAAAATTCCCGCATGACGTTGTCGTCGGGACCAGGAGGTTGTTCACGCAGAACTGATCCCTGAGCCGGGGTCACATTGAGGCTCCCCGGGCATGCTCAATAAACGCCGAAAGCGGTTTGTCGGTGCATTCCTCGCACACGCCGGAGAACGATTTGACGGTCCTGCTAGCTTCGTTAGTCCGGTGTGGAGGGTCCGCAGAGCGCGCGAAGATCTAGCGTCGCGCAACACAAACAGGAGATGCAAAATGCCTAAGAAAATCGATACACATCATCACATCGTGCCGCCGTCATTCGCAGCGTGGCTGGAAAGTCGCGGCATCACGGCGGGAGGTCTTCCGATCCCGCACTGGAGCGAAGAAGGAGCGCTCGAGCTGATGGAAGCGGAGGGTACGGCTACAGGCATTTTCTCGGTATCGACACCTGGGGTTCATCTTGGCGATGACATCGAGGCACGCGAGAAGGCACGGGAGGTCAATGAATTCACTGCCGGCGTTGTCTCGCGACACCCCGGCCGCTTCGGGTTCTTCGCGACCCTGACGCTACCGGATGTCGAAGGCGCCATCGCGGAGGCGACCTATGCGATGGATACACTCCGTGCGGACGGCGTGGTGCTGATCAGTAGTGTACGGGGCACGTACTTGGGTGACGAATCCTGGGCACCGCTGTTCGACGAACTGAACCGCCGTCAGGCAGTCGTCTTCATCCACCCGGGCGATCTACCCTGTGACCCGGTGGCCGGGATTCCGCCGTATGTGGCAGACTTTCTTCTAGACACGACGCGCGCGGCGATCAACATTGCGAAAGCGGGTTGGCTCGAGCGCTTTCCTGACGTGAAATTCGTGCTGTCGCACGCGGGCGGGTTTGTCCCCTACGCAGCGCAGCGAATTGCGCGCGTTGTGTCGCCTGACAACAGCAACGAGGGCGGCCTGGCGCGACTCAGACGCTTCTACTTCGACACGGCTCTCTCGAGCAGCCCCTACGCGCTGCCGGCGTTGCTTGCGTTCGCCGATCCGTCCCGGATTACGTTCGGGAGCGACTGGCCGTATGCGAACAAGGACCGGTCGGTCGATTTCACCCGGATGCTCGAAGCGTTTCCGCTGACGGACGCGCAGCGACAAGCGATTTATCGCGGTAACGCGGAACGTCTGTTCCCTCGACTGGCCGCGGGGTAAGAAAACGATGGGGCACCGGTATCCGGTGTCCACGCTGCCGACTTTGGGTCAACAACGGGTTATTTTCCGCTGTCGCTCCTTGCATTCAGTTGTCCGCACTCACGAACTTGCCCTCCGGCTGACTCGACCACAACGTACGATATGCCGAGCGAGATGAGCAGCACGCTCGCGATGACCAACACGATCGGGGCGATCTGAAGCGGCAATGCGTAGTCGCGATACAGGTCGAGAAAGCTGCCAGCCACAAGGGGGCCCACTACTGCGCCGAATCCGTAGCCAGCAAACGCAATGCCGTAGTAGAGGCCGAAACGCCTCAACCCCAGATAGACGCAGACAGATAGGAAAGCAAGTCATCCTCTGCACCTATCGCGAGGCCGATGCCGGCACTCGCGAGCAGCATCGATTGCAGGGACCAAGCGTTCACGAGCACCAAATACCCTGACGCGCCAGTGAGAAGGAAACCCGCGCTGACAAGTGGCGAATGAAGTCGATCGATCAGTATGCTGGAAAGCAGGAGCCCTACGAGTATTCCGACGCCGATAAGAGACGCGCAATTCGCCGCTGACTCGGGTGACAAGCCGCGATCCGCCAGCAGCACGGGCAAATGCGGATTGAGCGAGAGTGTCGCACTCAAAGCGAGAAAAGCGACCAAGGCGATTGTGTCCAACTTGACCACCAAGAATCTCTGTTCTGCGGCTGGGATGTCAATAGCGCGATCGTGCGTTTGTGGACGCAGCGCCACCGTTCGCTTCTGGATCAGCGCGCAGGTAAGAAGCGAGCCCGCGACCGACGCGCACGCGATGATCTGGTACGCGTGGCGCCAGTGGAACGCAGCGATGAGGTGCTGGGATCCCGTTAGTGCGGCCGCCGTGCCGACACTCAGTCCGACCATTGCGCAACCCGTCGCGAGTCCGAGACGCCGGTCAAACTGCTTTGGAAGGATCGCGAGATTACCGAACACTGACGTTGCGGCACCCGACACACCAATCATTACCGATAGCGCAATCCAGGCGCCAATGGCGCCGCTCTGAGCCCCATGCACGCCACGGCAAGACTGAACGCAATTGCAGAGACAAGAATCATGCGGCGTGCCCCAAAGCGATCCATCAGCATGCCGACGAACGGGCTCGCCGCAGTGAGCCCACCCATTGACGCCGCATAGGACATGGGCGCCTGCTCCCGCTTCCAATGGAACTCAAGCAGCACGCCGGGTGCGAATACGCCAGCAGTCGCATTGAATACCGGAGCATAGCCTATCGCCAAGCCGATTGCTGCCCCTGCGGCGATGGTGGCGAGTTGCAGCTTGCTGGGTCCGCTGGCACCTGCGCCGTCGACGGGGCTGCGCTCATGTCCGACTCCTTGTGACGCTCAATAGGGTTTCCAGCGCACGGCCGTTTGTGTGCGACATACATTCGAGCTGAATCGGCATCTCAGGCCCCTACCAGGTCGGCGGCATACGCGGACGTCGCGCCGTTTGTCGTCGCCCTCGTTGTCATGGGAAGCGACAGCCTTTGCGCGAGCAGCGACACGCAACCCGACACGCCTTGCGGCGAGCGCATTCCGGCCACGAAGCGGTCCGTCCGCAACAGCACGACAGATTCCGGCACGCGAGCGAACCAGTCGCGCAGGCGCGAGTCGACATCGCCAATGTCGATCACGTCTTCAGGCACGTCATCGTGGAAGCCGAGCTGCGGGTCGGGCTTCGCGATCACGCCCCCCCAAAGCGCGGTCCATATGCGACGCGCGTCGGGAGTCAGGCCGAATGTCGGGTCCCTGCCCCACCCCATGATCGCGAAGCGGTTGCCAATCGCATCGGCGATGCCGGACGATGCTGCCATCCTCGAGACGCACGCGCGGCTGGATAAACATGCGGCCCACGGGAGTGCCAGCCTGCGCATCGCGGCCGTGCACCATCTGCCCGATCAGCGATTCGCGTTTCTCGCTCATCAGACCGACCGGCCACCAGAACGCACCGTGCCCGGGCTTCGCGACCATGCACGCGAGCCGCCCTTCGGACCGCTCACGTCGCGCCAGAAGCACAACGCCATCTTCATAGTGCCGCATTGGCTTAAAGCGCATCTCGACGAAATAGCGCTTCATGGAGGGCAACACATCGAAGCAGCGAACGAACGCGTCACGCATTTTCGATCCGAAGAAGCTCCTCGGTGCGAAGCCATCGCCCACGACTTCCGAGAGGTGGATCATTGAGCGCGCATGGGCGCGCCGCTCCGCCGTGTAGGTATCGAGCAACGCATCGTGCGCCGTGCCTTGCACGACCATAGCGAGCATCCAGCCGAGATTGCTGGCATCGCGAAGCCGCTGTTGTAACCCTGACCCTAGCACACCGGCATGACGTGCGCGGCGCCCCCGCGAGCAGAATGCGCTTCACGCGGAACGTGCTCGCGAGCCGCGCGTTGTGCGTATAGACCCGCCGACGAATGTAGTCTACCCTCTCAGGATCGTCGACAACCCCGCACACCAACGCCGCCTTGTTCCCCGACTTCGACAGTTCCGCCTCCGTCTCGCCCGGCATCACCATGAATTCGAAGCGCCGGATGCCGTGTGGCAGCGCCGCCGAAACGTGGGGCCGCCGCGCGTCGCAATGCAGATAGACATGCGGAGAGCCAATCGGATTGTTGCGCAAGTCGATCACCCATTGATTCGGCTTCGTGCGGCCTTCTAACGGCGCGTCGAGCGTGCGGCGCACACAACTGTTACCGCCGTCCGCGCCAACCATGCACCCGTATGGGCAAGAGCTTGGCGGCCGAAATCGTTCAGGCGCTGAACGAACAAGCCGTGGTCGTGGACAGCACGCAAGCAGCCACTATCGTCATGCCTCGTTTGGCCCAGCAGCTTGCGGCCTTGCGCAAGCAGCGCGACGAGGTCGCCACCGAAGTTGAGCGACTGGTGCTTGCTCACCCTCTTTGGCCGGTCCTGACCAGCATGCCGGGAGTCGGCATCAGGACCGCCGCCAGACTCCTGACCGAAGTCGCCCACAAAGCCTTCGCTTCGGCCGCCCACCTGGCGGCCTACGCAAGCCTTGCCCCGGTCACCCGGCGCTCTGGCTCATCCATCCGCGGTGAACATCCATCCAGGCGTGGCAACAAGGTGCTCAAACGCGCCTTGTTCCTATCCGCCTTCGCAGCCTTGCGAGACCCGATCTCGCGAGCTTATTACGCGCGCAAGATCCAGCAGGGCAAGCGCCACAACCAAGCGCTCATCGCGCTGGCACGGCGACGCTGTGACGTCCTGTTCGCCATGCTGTGCGACGGCGCCATTTACCAACCCAACTCGGCCCCTACTGCTTGACGAGGCACATAGGCCCCCCGTCGCCAGGGCTCTTCCACTGCTCACCCGTGCGAGAGGATGCGGCGGCAGCAGAGCTGCACCGTGTGATCGAGCGTAGCGGCGACTACCTGGGGATCGTAAAATGGACAACCGTGGACGACCACATGGTGCACTTCCGTCAATCGGAAGACTTCCAGGCGTGGCGCCGACTTGCGGGACCGTTCTTCAAGCACCCGCCGCAGGTCGTCCATACGGAAGTCGCGGCAAAATATAAACGGGGCAATCAGAGGCTCGCCCCGTGTCATTACCCCCTGCCGAATTCGGCGCTACGGGCGCCACTCGATTCGCCCCGCCTACATCAAAACTTGTGACGAATCCCGACCCGCAAAGAAACCTGCCTGTCGGTCGCGGACGGTGTTAACCCGGTGATCTGCGCAACCGCCGGTTGTCCGAGCGAATCCGTCCCGCTCGCCTTCTCGAACACGGCGACCGTATAAGCGTCGGTACGCTTCGACAGGAAGTAGTCGACACCCGCGCTGACCAGGTTATAGTTTGCGCCGCCCTTGCCACCGGCACCGCCGTTCCTTGTGTAGTCGTAGGCAACCCCAGCGAGCAGCGACGGCGTAAACTGATATCTCGCGTTGATCTCAACGTTGTTGAACGCCGCGGTGCCCGCGTAACGCAGCGCATTCGGCCCCGACGCCGAGCCCAGCCCCTCGAAGCGCGTATTCGAATACGCGAGGTTGACGCTGAGTGCGGCCAGCGTCACGCCCGCCCCGACACCGGCGATTTCGAGCCGGTTCGCGGACGCATAGCCGGCGAACACGGGATTACTCTCCGGTGAGGTTGCACTGCCGGCACTGCCGAGGTTGTTGCTCGTCGCCGGGCCGGCATTCGGATTTGCACCGAAGAACGACGTGTTCGGATTGCGGACGTTCAGGTAGCCCGCACCGAACGAAAACGGCCCCGCCACATACGACGCGCCGGCGCCCCAGATCCAGTTGGTCGAAAACGATCCGGCGGTGCCGCCGAGATTCATCATCGCTTCGACCGTCAACCCTCGGTAGCTTGCGCTGCGGAACTTGATCGAATTGTTGATACGCCGCGAATTGAGTGCATTATCAAGGTCGCCCGGGTGCGACGTCATGTAGCCACCCCACTGCGGCGCGGCAAGGAACGGCCCGTAAAAGTCGACGACGGGATCGTACTGGCGACCGAGCGTGACCGTGCCGATCGGATGGCTCAGGCCGACATACGCTTGCCGCCCGAACATCGCGCCCCCCTGGTTCAGCACGCCGTTGTTGCTGTAGAAGCCGCTCTCCAGCACGAACAGCGCCTTGAGACCGCCGCCGAGATCTTCGCTGCCCTTGAGCCCCCAGCGGCTCCCCTGCAGGCCCGCCGACCCGCCTTCGATCATCGCGATCTGACGACCGCCGACCAGGCCGGCCGCCGTCCGCGCCGTTTGCACATTGCTGGTGTAATTGCTGCCGCTGTCGATGATCCCGTACAGGGTCACGCTGCTTTGCGCCAGCGCGATCGCCGGCATTGAAGTAAGTACTACAAAGTAAAATGAAAGCTTCTTCATCAATCGATCTCCTCCTTTGGTTATAGGTCCCGGCTCGCCACCGGATTGCGCGTCATCGTTTCAATGGGTCTGGTTCACGACGTCCGACGGTGTGTCGGCGGAAGTTTCTTCGTGAACGCGAATGAAAAACGTCATCAGGAACGACACGACGAGCAGCGCCGCTAGAAACAGCAGCCCTGGCGTCGCGCTCTGCCCCGTGCCCTTGACGAAGCCGATCATGAACGGTCCGACGAAACCGCCGAGATTGCCGATCGAGTTGATCACCGCGATCGACACGGCTGCGGTCGAGCGACTGAGGAAAAGCGTCGGCAGCGCCCAGAACGGCGACTTGAACGAATAGAGCCCGGCCAGGCTCAGGCTGATCATCGCGATCGACACATAGGGGTTCGTCGTGAGCCCGGCCCCAAGCAGCGCCAGCGCCGCTACGGCCAGCGGGATCGCCGAATGCAGGCGCCGTTCGCCACGCCGGTCGGAACTGCGCGACCACATCACCATCGCGATTGTCGCGAACACGTAAGGCACCGTCGCGATGAGCCCGATCTCGGTGTGGCTCAGTTTCGTCGAGAAGCCCTTGATGATTTGCGGCATCCAGTAGCCGACGCCGAGGCTGCCGCACTGATAGACGAAGTAGATGAACGACAGGTACAGCACCTTTGGGTTGGTCATCGCCTTGACCGAGCCGAAATGCTTAGCGTTCGGGCGTGCTTTCTGGTCATTGGCAAGCTCGTTCAGCAGCCAGTCACGCTCGCCGGGCGTCAACCACCTCGCGTCTGCGGGACGGTCCGTCAGCCAGAGGAAGCACGCGATCCCGCCAATCACGGCCGGCGCGCCTTCCAGCACGAGCATCCAGCGCCACCCGCTCCACTGAAGCCAGTGAACGTGGTCCATGATCCACGTCGAGAGCGGCGCGCCGATGATGTACGACACGGGAATCGCGGCCGTGAACAGCGCGACGGTCGTCGCGAGCTCCTTCGCGCGGAACCAGTACGTCAAGTACACGATGATGCCGGGGAAGAAGCCAGCTTCGGCCACGCCGAGCAGGAATCGCAGCACGTAGAGCTGCGTCGCGTCCTGCACGAACGCGGAGATCACCGACACGACGCCCCACGTCACGAGGATCCGCGCGATCCACACACGGGCGCCGAACTTGTTGAGCATCACGTTGCTGGGCACTTCGAACAGGAAGTAGCCGATGAAGAATATGCCCGACGCGAAGCCGAACGCCTCGCTCGACAGCGCGAGCTCCTTGTTCATCTGCAATGCCGCGTAGCCGATGTTCGCGCGGTCGAGATACGAAATGATGTAGAGGACGAACACGAACGGGATGATGCGCCACGCGATCTTGCGCACCAGCGCGCGTTCGTCGACAGGGGTTGCTTGATTCATGGTTGTGCGCCGGCGGACCTGCCGCCGGCTGTCTCCTGATGGGCGGGAAGGATTACGCGCGGTGTGCCGAGAACACCATGCAGACCGGGCTGCCCGACGCGACCGAAAAACCGGTCGGCTTGAGGCGCCCCGTCGCGGCATCGATCGCGAACGCGACGATGCTGTCACTGTCCTCGTTCAGCGCGTACATAAAGCGGCCGTCCGGCGTGCCCGTCATGAAGCGCGGCGTGCGGCCGCCGGTCGGCTCGGCCGCGACGAACGTGAGGTGGCCGCTCGCCGGATCGATGCGGAACACGGCGATGCTGTCGTCGCCGCGGTTGGACGCATAGACGAAGCGCCCAGCCGGATCGACCTCGATTTCTGAAGCGCGGCTGTTGCCGGTGTACGTATCGGGCAGCGACGACACGATCTGCACCGGCGTCAGCGCACCGTTCGACGACGAGTACCGATAGGTCGTGACGGTCGAGTCGAGTTCGTTGACGACATACGCGAGCGCGCTGTTCGGATGGAACGCGATGTGCCGAGGGCCGGCCGTCTCGCGCGTGACGACGAACGCCGGCTCAGCCGGCGTGAGCCGCCCGTCCCGAAAGCGGAACGAGAACACGCGGTCGAGCCCCTTGTCCGGCACGATCACGAATTGTCCGGTCGGGTCGAACGGATTGAAGTGCGGCTTCGCCTGCTTCTGCTCAATGCGATGCGGACCGATCGGGCCTTCGAGCGTAACGAGTTGCGTGACTTCCTGCAGCGTGCCGTCGGCCGCGATCGGCAGCACAGCAACGCTCGCGCCGATGTGATTCGACACGACGACGTGGCGGCCGGTCGGATCGATCGCGAGATGCACCGGGTTCTTGCCTTGCGTGCTCTGGCGATTCAGGAACCTGAGCGTGCCGGTAGTCTTGTCGACCTTGAATGCACTGATGTCGCTCAGGTCGCCATGCACTGTGTACAGGTGCTCGCCGTTCGCGCTCAGCGCGAGGAACGACGGATTCACCAGGCCCTTCACGAGCTGCACGAGTTCGAGCGCGCCCGTCCCGGTGTCGACGCGGTACACGCTGATCCCGTCGCCGCGGGCGTTTCGTTCGCGCGTGGTGCGCGATCCGACGTAAGCAAACATGGGTGTTTTTCCTTTCAAAGCTTTCCTTGATTCCTCTGCAAAAACTGGCCCCGTGGCCGCGACGAGCATCGCGAGCACACCGAGCGCCGCCGTATGCCCTATCACGCTGCGGCGCATCGGATCCGGCGCTCTTTCGTCCGGGTCGTTGCCTGGTTTCGTCACGGGTGTCTCCTGATTTTGTATTTCGGGTTAGCACTAGATTGCATTTTTACTTGTTAAAGTGCAAAAATACAGTCATGGAAAACACCAACTCCCCCTCGCAAGCCCGGTTGACGGTCGATGGCGTGACGTACCGCTTCATCGATCTCCCCGGCCAGTTCGGCGCCACGCTGCGGGCGTTGCCCGTGGTGTTGCGCCTGCTGCTCGAAAACGTGATCCGCAACACCGACGGCGACGAGCGACGGCAAGCGGTCGACGCGATAGTCGGCTGGACGCGCCGCTCGACGAGCGAAGCCGAAATCGCGTTCCAGCCGAATCGCGTGCTGATGCACGACACGACCAGCACGCCGGCACTCGTCGATATCGCCGGCATGCGCGACGCGCTCGCCGAAGCGGGCGCGGACCCGGCGTCGTTAAACCCGGTGCTGCCCGTCGATTCGTCGGTTGACCACTCGCTGGCCGTCGAATACTTCGCTCGGCCGGACGCGGCGCCCGAGAACCTGAAGCTCGAGCTGCGCCGGAACGCCGAGCGCTACCGGTTTCTGCGGTGGGCGTCGAAGTCGCTGACGGGCGTGCGCATTCACCCTCCCGGAACGGGAATCATGCATACGATCAACCTCGAGCAGCTGGCGACAGTGGTCACCACGCTCGAGCGCGACGGCGAGCGCTGGGCGGTGCCCGACACGCTGATCGGCACCGACAGCCACACGCCGATGATCAACGGCATCGGCGTGCTTGGCTGGGGCGTCGGGGGGCTAGAAGCGCAGACGGTGATGTTCGGGATGCCGGTGATGCAGCGCATTCCCGACGTGATCGGCGTGCGGCTCACCGGCGCGTTGCGCGCGGGCGTGCTCGCGACCGATCTCGCGCTGACCGTCACTCAGCGGCTGCGCGCGATCGGCGTCTCCGGAGAATTCGTTGAATTCTTCGGGCCGGGCGTGTCGACGCTTCGCGCCGGCGAGCGGGCAGTCGTCGCAAACATGGCGCCCGAGTACGGCGCGACGACCGGCTTCTTCCCGGTCGACAGCAACACGCTCGACTATCTGCGCGAGACCCATCGCAGCGAAACGGCGGTCCGGCTCGTCGAAGCATTCACGCGGCAAGCGGGCCTGTGGTTCGACCCAAATGCCGAGCCGGGCTACACGCGCACGATCGACATCGATCTAGCGACCATCGGGATGCACATCGCCGGGCCACGCCGTCCGCAGGACCTGCTCGATCATTCACAGACGGCCGCCGCGCTCGCGCCGCTCGGGTTCCATCCCGCGCATCCGCATCCGACGATGCCGAAGCATCCGGTCGCGATCGCCGCGATCACGAGCTGCACGAACACGTCAGACCCCGCGCTGCTGATCGCGGCCGGCCTCGTCGCACGGAACGCGCGCGCGCTCGGGCTGAAGGTGCCAGCGTGGGTCAAGACGTCGCTCGGCCCCGGCTCTCCGGCCGCTGCCGCCTATCTCGAACGTGCCGGATTGGTCGACGACCTGTCGGCCGTCGGCTTCGATATCGTCGGATACGGCTGCACGACCTGCATCGGCAACTCGGGGCCGCTGGCCGAGCCGATCCGCGCGGCGCTCGCCGATGGGTCGATCCGTCCGGTCGCGATGCTGTCCGGGAACCGCAATTTCCCGGGGCGCATTCACCCGGATCTCGACCTCGGCTTCATCATGTCGCCGCCCCTAGTAATCGCGTTCGCGCTGGCCGGCGACGCCGAAATCGACGTGAGCCGCGATCCGCTGCAGCACACGACCGACGGCCGCCCCGTCTATCTGAACGACCTGTGGCCGACGCGCGAAGCGGTTGCCGCGCTCACGACCGCGGCCGCCGATCCACGCGACTATCCACGGGCGTTCGCGCAAGCGAGCGCGAACCCGGCGTGGCACGACCTCGACGCGCCGGACAGCGCGCAATTCCCCTGGGACCCCGCGTCGACCGCGCTGCGCCGTCCGCCGTTCGCGTCGGCGTCGCAGCGTAGTCAGCTCGGCACATATAGTGCCTATCCGCTGCTCGTGCTCGGCGACGACGTGACGACCGATCACATCTCGCCCGCGAGCGCGATTCCGAAGGACAGCTTCGTCGCCGATTTCCTCGTGTCGCGCGGCGATGATCGCGACGATCTGAACGTGTTCGCGTCGCGGCGCGGCAACTGGGAAGTGATGGTGCGCGCGGCGTTCTACAACCGCACACTGGTGAACCGGCTGCGCGCGGGCACGCCCGTCGCGCATACGTTGCACGTGCCGAGCGGCGACGTGCTGCCGATCTTCGAGGCGGCCGAGCGCTACGAACAGGACGGCGATCCGGTCGTGCTCGTCGCGGGCGAGCGCTACGGCACCGGTTCGTCGCGCGACTGGGCCGCGAAGGGCCAGCGGCTGCTCGGCATCCGCGCGGTGCTGGCGTCGAGTTTCGAGCGCATCCACCGGTCGAATTTGATCGGGATGGGCATCCTGCCGCTGCGCTTCGCCGCGGGGACTCACCCAGACACGCTGGACCTCCAGCCAGGTGATAAGCTCGAGGTCGACGCGCCGGCCGACGCACTGTCGCCGCGCTGCACGGTGCCCGTGCGGATCGTGCGCGCAGACGGACGCATCGAGCCCGTCAGCGCGACGGCCGCGGTCGAGACCCGTCTCGAATGTGAGCTGTTGCGCTCGGGCGGCGTCATCCCGCTGATATTGCAGAAGAACCTTGCGACGCAGGAGGCTTGAGACCGAAGCCGCCCGCGGCGCCCCGAATGCTCACGCTCATGATCGACCGCTCCATCGCGACCCAAATTGTCGAACTTATCAAGACGGAAGGACTCGACGTCGGTACGCACCTGCCCGCACAGATGCTTGCCGATCGCCTCCGCGTGTCGCGTTCACCCGTCAACGAGGCACTCGCGCTCCTGCATGAAAAGGGCATCCTCACTCGAGAACGCAATCGCGGCTTCTTCGTCGCAAAGCAGGTAATCGAGCCGCTGTCGGACGTTGTCGACGAACTCGGGCTCGGCGAGGCTGACGTGATTACGAGCGTGTATTTCCAAATCGCCGACGATCGCCTGAAGGGCGAACTGCCCGATGAGTTTTCCGAACAGCTGATCCGGACGCGCTACGGGCTGACGAACGCGCAGCTTACCGCCGTGCTCGGGCGCATCGCCCAAGAAGGCTGGGCAGAGCGCAAGCCCGGCTACGGTTGGCAGTTTTCGCCGATGCTGACGACGCCGGACAGCCTGCTGAAATCGTACCGGTTGCGTCTCGCGCTCGAACCGGCCGCGCTGCTCGAACCTGGCTACCGGCTAGAACCGAAAGTGCTCGAGAGATGCCGTGAAGTCGAAAAGCACCTTCTTGCCGGTGGTATCGAAACCGACACCGCCGATCAGTTGCACGAGCGCGGCGTACGATTCCACGAATCGCTCGTCGAAGCGTCGGGCAACAGCTTCTTCATTGACACGATCCGACGCGTGAATCGCGTGCGTCGCTTGCTGTCGTATCGCTCGATGCAGGATCGCGCGCGTTACGGCGAACATGCTAAGCAGCATCTTCACGTGCTCGAACTGCTCGAGCGCGAGCGCAACGAGGAAGCATCGGAAGCGTTGCGTCAGCACCTGCTCCATACGCTCGATGCGCTGTCGCGCATCAGCGCCATTCTCAAACCCTGAGCGTCCGCTCGACCGGCGCATTCGATTCCCACGAGCCCTTACATGACCGTCGCCCCTTCTGTCCTCACCGCGTTCACCCCGACCGGCAAACTGCGCGCGTCGATCAATCTCGGCAACCCCATCCTCGCGAACCGCGATCCGGCGACGGGCGAGCCGTTCGGCGTATCGATCGATCTCGCGCGTGCGTTCGCAGAGCGCCTGTCGGCCGAGCTAGAGCTCGTGGTGTTCGACGCCGCCGGTAAATCGGTGCAGGCGCTGACCGAGGAGCGCGCCGACTTCGGCTTCTTCGCGGTCGATCCGTTGCGCGGCGAAACGGTGGCGTTCACCGCGCCGTACGTGCTGATCGAAGGCTTCTACCTCGTGCGCGACGATTCGCCGATTCGTTGCAACGCCGACGTCGATCAGTCGCACAATCGCGTGGTTGTCGGCAAAGGCAGCGCGTACGACCTGTTCCTCACGCGCGAACTGAAGGCCGCACAGATCGTGCGCGCGCCGACGTCGCCGGCCGTCGTGCCAACCTTCGTCGACCAGCAGCTCGAAGTCGCCGCCGGCGTGAAGCAGCAGCTCGAAGCCGACGCGGCGAAAACGTCGGGCCTGCGCCTGCTTGAGGAGCGTTTCATGGTGATCCGCCAGGCGATGGGCGTGCCGAAGAGCCGTGGCGAAGCGGCCGCCGCCTTGCTCGGCGAATTCGTCGAGGAGATGAAAGCGTCGGGCTTCGTCGCGGATTCGCTGCGCCGGCATCACATCACGGGTGCGTCGGTCGCGCCAGTCGCATGAACCTGCATATCGCATGACGCATACAGGTTACCGCAACGTGAACTTCGACGTCCATGTCGAGCGGGCTTCTCCCGCGCCCATGACGAGCAATGCTCAGAGGCCTGGATTCGTCTTCGTCGACTGATATTCTTCCACAATGAACTCGGATGACTGGATTATTTTCCAGAACCGAGTTCAGACATTACAAACATCGGTAGTCATCGATTCCCGGGTTCGACCGAAATTGAAAATTCAAACGGGAAACGACCCATTACCGTATCGGCCACCGAAATTTGCGTATGGTCATGCAGCGCCACATGCAAGGCCAGCCCGCGCGACTGATCATCGGCCACGCTCACTCGAGCATCTTCGACGCCGGCATCCCTAAGCGCGGAGATCACCGCGTCGACAATGTGGATTCGCTTCGGTATCGCAGCACGCTCGCCGATCGAGCCGCGTATGAATGCGTCGAGCTCCGCCTCGGTGGCGGTCGCACCGGCTTTCAACTGCACGTAGGCCACCGGCAGCTCGCCCGCATGCACGTCGGGACGTCCGATTGCCGCAGCGATCTGCACTGCCGGGTGACGGTGCAGCGGTTCTTCGATCGTCGCCGGATCGATGTTGTGACCGCCCCGGATGATGAGTTCCTTGCGGCGGCCCGTGAGCCAGAAGTAGCCCTGCGCATCGCGTCGCGCGAGATCCCCGGTGTTGAGCCACTGCCGGCCGTCGTCGAGATCGAGCCACAGGCCCTTGTTCTGATCTTCCTGAAGATAGCCCTCGAAAACGTTCGGCCCGGAAATCGTCAGCAGGCCGACTTCGTTCTCGACGCAATCGCGCACGTAGTGGCCGGCGTCGTCGAGTATCACCGCCTTCATCATTTGGCCGGGGATGCACAACCCGATCGACCCGAGGCGCCGTTCGCCGCCTGGTGGATTGACGCTGCTTACGCATGCGCCTTCGGTGAGCCCGTAACCTTCGAGAATCCGGACCCCGGTGCGATCCTGGAACGTGCGGAACACTTCCACGGGCATCGGCGCGGCACCGCAGAGACCATACTCGAGCGAGCCGATATTCCGCCCGCCGACGGGCACATCGAGCAATGCCGAATACAAGGTCGGCACCGCGCTGAAGAAATTGATCCTGTGGTGCTCGACGATTTCCCAGAATCGTTTGACGACACCGTCGCCGCGATAGCCCTGTGGCGTCCCCAGCACCACATGCGCGCCGCGCGAGAACGGCACCAGGCCGGTTGCCAGCACGGCATTGACATGGAACAGCGGCAGTCCGCAGAAAACGGTCTTCCCCGGGCCCATCCCGGCACCGATGACCTGCCCGACGCTCCAGGCATTGGCCACCTCGTTGCCGTGCCGGCGAATCGCGATTTTCGGCAATCCCGTCGTGCCGCCCGTGCAGAAATAGGACGATATGTCATCGGCGTCGAACCGTCGCGCGTTCAACAGCGAATCGCCGGATTCACGCGACATCGCATCGTCGAAATCGTGGATCGCGATATGGCGCGGAACGGCGCCGCGCAGGCCCGCGCGCCCGTGCAACCGTTTGCATTCGCGACGCCGCATCACGCTTGCCGCAATTCGGCGCCATCCGTGCACGCGCCCGGCCAGGTCGATCAGGACGAGACTTTGCAGCGACGGCACCTGGCTCAGGATGGGCTGGATCTTCGACCAGATATCCGTTCCCGGAAAGGGAGCCAACGTCACCAGCACCTTTGCGTTTGCGGCCTTGAGCAGCGACGCGATTGCTGGCCCCTCCAGCAGCGGGTTGATCGCACAAACGATACCAGCCGCTTCGCCGCCCCAGATGACGAAATGCGTCTCCGGCAAATTGGGCAACACGTAGGCAACGACCGAATGCCGATCAACGCCGAGGCGCGAAAGCATGTTCGCGGTCCGAGTGATATCCCGCAGCAACTCCGCATAAGTCCAGCGCAATGGCTTGCGATGGTCGTCGACGCGCAGGAAAAACGACAACGCAGGCGCCGTCGGGTTGATCGCTGCGCCACGACCGATCATCTCGTAAGTGCTGGCCGGGAGGTCTGCGGGCGGTCCTTGGTTTTCGATCCGAAGGACGTCCGCTTCCGTTGCGATGGCATTCATGCTCACTCGTCCACGATTCGGTTGCGTTGCACACCGAGGTCAATCGTCCCGTCGCTGTTCCTGATTCGCGATTCGACCAGATCGCCAGCCTTCAGGTACTGCGGGCGCCCGGCCTGGACCTTCTCGAACATCCGCCACTTCAGCTGCTCGGGCAGCAACGCGGCAATCCGTTGCTTCGCCGGCGACGGAATGCTGAGCGCGCATCCGGACGGCGTGCCCGTTGCAAGTAAGTCGCCGGCGCTCAAATCCTGAACACCCGAAAGCTCGGTGATCGTTTCGGCCGGACCGTATACGAGGTTCCCGGTCGAATCGCTCTGCCGCACTTCCCCGTTCACGCTCAGTGTCAGTGTCAGCGCCCCCAGGCGTGGGATATCGCTTGCATCCAGCAGGCACAGATACGGCCCCACCGGCCCGAACGTTCGATAGCTTTTCCCCTTGTAAAACTGCATTTGGGGAATCTGGATATCGCGTGCGGAATAGTCGTTGACGATCACGAGGCCAGCCACGTACTCGTGCAGGTTCTGGTCCGTGATGGCTTGCCGGGACGCGATATCTCGGCGAAGCACGAGCCCCAGTTCGATCTCGTAGTCCAGGAACTGCACATGTTGCGGCCGGATGACGTCGGAATCGGCGGCGACGATGCAACTGGACGCCTTCGTGAAGATCATGTTGAATGACTTCGCATCCGGATTCATGCCGGACTCGATCATGTGCTGGCGATAGTTGGCGCCCTGGCAAACGAACCGTTGATTGCGCGTGACCGGCGAGAGCCACTCGACGTCCGACTCGGGAATCGTTTCTCCTCCGAGCGCGGCGAGTTCATCGATCTGATGTGCTCGCACGAATTCGCCGGTCGTCGGGTAGTCGCCCGGTATCGGTGTGATCCGGCGATTCCTCACCACGCCCCATTGGGCGCGCCCCTGATGCCGATAGTGCAAGACGTGCAATGCCATGAAAATGCCTCGAACAGGTATGAGTGAAGACGCAGGTCATACAAACAGCTTCGCGAGCGTGCATAGCTTCGCGAAGGTGACGTCCGGGCTGGTCCGGAGGTTTCGTCCGAGCGAAGCAATGCTTGCCGGAGTGATCTTCGGTTTGGTGAAGCTGCGCGGCATTCGAGGGCCCCACTGGGCCATCGCTTCACGGCTGACTTCTTGGATGCCGGTCGCCAGTTCCGCCGTGAACATGTCCCCATCGCAATAGTGCTCGTGCTTGTCACCCCATGGATCCTCCCAGTAGTCGAAGATCTGGCTACCGAGGATATGGCGACCGATGCCCCACGCATGCGTCCATCCCTCTTCGCGCAGTACGCGCTGTCCAACCCCGATCGCATCTGCATCGACCAGCTCGAATGCCGAATGGCTGTAGAGTGCTGCGAACCCCTGTGCCAATGCCAGGGTGTGGTGATCCGTCGGCGTCCTCCCGCGGTCTAGTCGCATGAATGCGACGGCCGGCGATCCATCCGGCAATACCTGGACGTCGCTCGGGATAAAGCCGAAGTGGGCCGTGTACCACGCACACGTCGCCTGGAAATCGGCGAGTTCGAGCACGACATGCCCGAGGCGAATCACTTCCGGCGTTTCGAGCACGGGACGCTGGGTATCGTTCACTCGAACAATGGAATCGCCGGAGTTGAACGGCAATGCCGACCGATGCGGTAGCGCGCCCGTCTGCGCTTGCCCTGCGATTGCATCGACCCGAAAACCTGACGGATCGACGAGCGTGACACGATGACCGCCGCCGGGCCATGGCGACGGCTCGACGTTCGATGCGTCAAGCACGCGGGCGAGTTTTCGGAGTTCCGAGATGCCATCTACCGCGAGACCGAATCTGACGAAACGCGCTTTTTCTGCGCGCTGAACGACGTAGCAGAAAGGCGTGCCGGCCGTGCCCCGAAGGAACAGGTGATCGCCTTCGCGCGACACCGTACGAAGTCCGAAGTCGTTAAGAAACCGTTCGGCTCGTTCGAGATCGGGACGCTCGAAAATCAGATATGAAAGCGCCCGTGCTTTCGTCGTCGGCTCGGAATTGCGTGCGGGCTGTGCAGTGGCGAGTTTCATGGGGGCCTCGGGCATACGGCTAGGCGATCTGACTGCATAGCGTCGACACGGCGGTACGCGCACCCAGCAGCTGCATGGATTCGAGAACAAGGCCGGTCGAGTCGGCCACTGGGCCTTCGTGAAGGATCGTTTTGTCCGGGCGGACTACGACCGCCCAGCCGAACCACACGACACCCGGCATGAACGTCCCGTCCAGGTCCTCCCATCCGTCGTTCTCGATACGATGAAGGCGCTGCCCGCGGTGCGCGACCTGGACAACGGCACCGCCGGCGGCGATCAACGTGGCTCGCGCGCCGGCGTCAAGCTCGGCCCCCGGGTCCTTGCCGATCCAGATCAGCGCAAGACCACTACCGAACACGTCGTTGCAGCGTAGTTGCACTCGCCAATCCAGCGTATCTTAAGCGCCGCCGGCGTACAGCTTCTGGCAGCGCACCGTGTTCTAAAGGTCAGAACCGATAGCCGACCGAAACGAACGAAACAAGCGGGTTAATTTTCACTTTGGCGGAGGTCGATACGCTACCCAACGCTGAGTGGGTGGTCAGCGTGGCCGTTGTCGACAGCCAAGCATATGAAACAGACACGCCCACCGACCAATGCTTGTCGATGTTGTACGTGAGGCCGGCATTGACGACCGGCGCAAAGGAACTTTTTAGCGACGCTGACGTGGGCCCTTCCAGGGCCGTCCCCGTTGTCGGCGACGCGAGAAACTGGCCTGTCGCAATCGGGCTGCTCAATTCGACGTTCTTGAACCACACATATGAGATTCCCACGCCGACGTACGGGCGCAAGCGCGCCTGCGATTCGCCAAAGTGATATTGAGCGAGCAGTGACGGGCCCCATACTCGGGCGCTGCCTAGCTCCCCGAGCGTGGAAAGCGAGCCAGTACCGCTCAGTCGCAGCTTAGGCGGTACGCCCAGAAGCGTCTCGACCGCGATATGGTCCGTCACAAAGTATCGCGCTGAGAGTGCGACCGTATCGGCGTCTGAAACCGATGCACCGCTCCCCGGGATAGTGGCCGACGTGCCGAGTGCATTTACGGTCAGTGGATCACTCGAATCCTGCGGAGCCAGGTGCATCCAGCCTGCGTTGACCACCCAATTGCCCGCCGATTGAGCATGAGCCGATGAAATCGCGAAAAGTGAGAATGCAGTGGCCAGACCGATATGTTTCATGTTGTCTCCGATATCTAATTTTCAAGGAAAAAACGCCGATTCTCGACGCGAATTGAATCTTTAAGTCCGGGTTTGAATCCACCGCTTATATTGCCTGCCGCGCCGGTGGTTCTTCCATTGATCGCAGACGAGCGACAGCAGAGGGCGCCCTGCTGGTTTGACCGGACCTGCGACACTGAGTCTGTGCAGTTGGCGCTTCACCATCGCCTGCGTGGCGAGCGAAGCGAAGACCTTATTTTTCCAAGTGACGGCAGGCAACGCCGCATCGCTACGTCGCCCAGCCTGCCATTCAACCGGTAGCTCGGGCCGCACTGCGAGAGCAGTGGCCATACCGATCATTTCGATACCTTCTGCCAGGACGCCTTCGGCAATTTCGCGTCGACGAATTCCGCCCGTGACCATGAGCGGCATCTGGGCGATTTTCCGAACTTCTTGGGCGAACTCGAGAAACCACGCCTCACGCGCCAGTGTGCGGCCATCGCGAGCTTGTCCTTGCATCGCAGGCGCCTCGTAACTTCCGCCCGATAGCTCGATCAGATCGACCGCACAACGGTTCAGCATCTTGACGACCTCGCAGGCATCGGCGAGATCGAACCCGCCCCGCTGAAAATCAGCGGAGTTCAGCTTTACGGCGACGCAAAAGGATGCAGAAACCTTGCTCCGAATTCCACGCACGATATCGAGCAGCAAGCGCGCCCGATTCTCGAGTAAGCCGCCCCAACCATCCGTACGGCGATTGACCAGCGGGGAAAGGAATTGGCTGAGCAGATATCCATGCGCTGCATGCACTTGCACACCAGTAAACCCGGCTCGCTCGGCCAGTTGGGCGGCATTGACAAATCGATTAACGATCGCTTGAATCTCGCCGTCGCGCAATTCTCGAACGCGCGCGAACATCTTGGAAAAGCCCGGGATGTCGACGGGCACTGGCGAAGGGGCTACACCAGTCTGGCCGAGCGCTGAATAGACCTGTCGGCCCGGATGATTGAGCTGCATCCAAACCTGTGCACCACCACTACCAGCGGATCGCGCCCAACGCTCGAATGACGACAAGCGCCTGTCATTTTCGAGCACAACATCGCCCGGCCCCGTCATTGCTGTTCCATCCACCATCACGTTGCCAGTGATGATTAGCCCCACCCCGCCACTCGCCCAACGTTGATAGAGCCGATAAAGGCTATCGCCCGGGGCTTGATCAGCGTCTGCGAGGTTTTCTTCCATCGCTGCCTTTGCCAGACGGTTCGGGATCACGCTTCCGTTTGGAAGACGCAGGGGTGAAAAAAGAGACTTCGACATGTTTTAGCGGTTCCTCAGTTTGTCGATCAGTAGAACGCTGACTCGGGCCGCAGCGTTTTTCAACGATGTGAACGGACCATCCTTACGCGAAGCGGCGTCAACAGATCCTTCATTGCCGACAGCAAAGCGGGGAAACAACCGCAGAGCGTTATCGCGCTCAATGTTTGCGATCGCTTGCGCACTCCAAATGGGTGAATGCTCAAGGGTGTCGCATTGCATGGCAGTCACCGGCTCTGGAGCAAAGGGAAAATCGCTGCCGAACAGGATCTGCGTTGGCTCGACGAGTTCGCGCAGCGCGGCTTGCGGGTACGCAGCCGGCGACAATGCGGTATCAAAGTAGAAACGACGGATATATGTCAGGACACCCGCAGGTGTTTTGGACGCCCATTCCGGCATGAGATTGGCGAGCGACAGCCGCCAAGCCACATATGGAAGGAAGCCACCCGCGTGCGCTAGCACCCACCGAATGCGCGGATATCGTTCCAAGGTCCCAGTCAAAATCAGATTGAGTGCAGCGCGTGTCGTGTCACAAAGGAATTCCACCAGGAAGCCCGGGGCACCGAGTTCTAAGTCTTCGCTCGTCCGGTGCATATTCGGATGAACAAAAACGACCGCGCGTCGCCTATCAAGCTCGGCCATCAACTCGTCGAACTCCGGTGCACCGAGAAACTTCCCCTCAGTGCTACCGAGCAATACCACACCTTCCGCATTCAGAACGTCGAATGCATACACCGCCTCCCGGCAAGACTCCTCGGTGAAAGGCATTGGAAGCACGGCGAATGAACCGAATCTTCCGGGATATGCATCGCGCGTGCTTGCGGCGTACTCGTTGCATTCACGTGCGAGCCCACATGCTTCATTTAAGTTGCCAAAATAAACTCCTGGAGCGGAGATCGATAGCAAAGCCGTCTTTATCGCGTTGGAGTCCATCGCACTCAACGATATTTCCGGACTCCACTTTGGAAGCTCTGCTCCAGCAACGTGGTTCAGCCCATGCCTACCCATCGCTATCCGATAGGCGGGCGGTACAAAGTGATGATGCACGTCTATACGATGCACGGTATTCACTATACTCGTCGAATATACTCAGCGAAGCCGCCTACCAATCCAGGTGTCTTGATAGTAGTCCGAAGAATTTAGAGTACATTTATCGCGTCTTCAGCAAATCAAGCGCGACATCGACGATCATGTCCTCCTGGCCCCCAACCATGCGACGCCTACCGAGTTCAACGAGAATATCAACAGCTTTGATGCCATATTTCTTTGCGGCCATTTCCGAGTGGCGCAGGAAACTCGAATAAACGCCCGCGTAACCCAATGCAAGCGTCTCGCGATCGACGCGCACGGGGCGATCCTGGAGAGGTCGAACGATATCGTCAGCCGCATCCATCAGACGGTATAGATCGCAGCCATGGTTCCAACCGAGGCGCGACGCCGCTGCGACGAAGACTTCCAGCGGTGCATTGCCGGCGCCGGCGCCCATCCCCGCGAGACTCGCATCGACACGATCGCAACCCTCTTCGACAGCCACGATCGAGTTGGCCACGCCCAAGCTCAGGTTATGGTGCGCATGTATCCCCGTCTCGGTTCCGGATTTGAGCACATCCTTGAACGCACGCATCCTGTCACGTATGTCGTTCATATTCATCGCACCGCCGGAATCGACCACGTAGCAGCAGGTCGCGCCGTAGCTCTCCATCAGCTTTGCTTGTTCGGCCAGCGCACGAGGCGCGAGCATGTGGCTCATCATCAAGAAGCCCACCGCCTCCATGCCGAGTTCGCGCGCGTACTCGATATGCTGCCTTGAGATATCGGCCTCCGTGCAATGCGTGGCTATGCGGACGATCCGTGCGCCGGCGTTATATGCCGCCTTCAAATCATGGACGGTACCGATACCGGGCAGCAACAACGTAGCAATCTTCGCGTGCGTCACTACGCTGGCGACGGCCTCGATCCACTCAACGTCCGTATGTGCGCCGAAGCCATAGTTGAAACTTCCTCCTTGCAGACCATCACCGTGTGCAACTTCGATTGAGTCAACCTTGGCCTCGTCGAGCGCTTTCGCGATTACCTTTGCCTGCTCAACGCTGTATTGGTGGCGAATTGCGTGACTTCCGTCCCGCAATGTCACGTCGGAGATGTAGAGTTTCTTGTCCATATTCACAGAACTCAATTCTGGTTGGTGAGCAGACGAGCGGCGACCTTCTCGGCCGTGACTTTTGCCGCGCTGGTCATGATGTCAAGGTTGCCGGCGTAGGCAGGCAGGTAATGAGCGGCTCCCTCGACTTCAAGGAAGATCGAGGTCTTGATACCGCACATACGGTCGCCGACACCAGGTATCCGGATCGGCCGATCTGCCTCGATGCGGTCGAATTGCACTCGCTGCTTAAGGCGATAGCCAGGCACATACGACTGAACCGCCTCAGCCATACGAGTCACCGATTCTTCGATCTCACGCTCATCGACGAACTCGCTTAGCGTGTAGACCGTATCGCGCATGATGAGCGGCGGTTCGGCAGGATTGAGCACAATGATCGCCTTCCCCTTGCGCGCCCCACCCACCACCTCGATGGCTCGAGAGGTAGTCTCGGTGAACTCGTCGATGTTCGCACGCGTACCCGGTCCGGCGCTCTTGCTCGAAATGGACGCTACGATTTCGCCGTAATGCACTTTCGCGACCCGCGATACCGCCGCGACCATGGGAATCGTTGCTTGACCGCCGCAGGTCACCATGTTGACGTTGGGGGCGCCGAGATGGAGTTCCCCGTTCACCACGGGGATGCAGTACGGTCCGATCGCCGCCGGCGTCAGGTCCACGATGCGGATGCCGGGTTTGACGGTGCGCAGGAATGCGTCGTTGTGCGTATGCGCCGTGGCCGACGTCGCGTCGAACACGATATCGATGTCACCGAACACGGGCATACGGGTGAGTCCTTCGACACCCTCATGCGTCGTCGCGACGCCCATGCGTGCCGCGCGCTGCAGTCCGTCCGACGCCGCGTCGATACCCACCATGGCGCCCATTTCGATATGTTCGCCGTGGCGCAGAATCTTGATCATCAAATCGGTGCCGATATTCCCGCTACCGATAATGGCAACTTTCACCTTCTTTCTCATCGATCTCGCCCTCATCCGATACGGCAGCTGACGCTGCCGAGTGCACCAATCTGCGCGTGAATCGCGTCTCCGGCGCTGACTGGCACCATCGGACCCAGCGCACCCGACAGGATCACGTCGCCTTCACGCAGAATCTGCCCGCGCTGAGTCGTCATGCGAGCCAGCCAATACACCGCTCTTAACGGATGGCCGAGGCATGCGGCGCCGCTTCCGGTCGAAACGGTCGTTCCGTCGCGACTCATCAACATGCCCACTTCTCGCAAGGAAATTCCGCCGAGCGAGACGGGTTGAGTTCCCAGGACATAGAGACCGCAGGAGGCGTTGTCTGCAACCGTGTCCTCGAGCGCAATGCGCCAGTCCGAAATCGCACTGTCGACGATCTCGAGGGCCGGCAATGCATAGGCGAGTGCCGACAGCACCTGCCCATAGCTCGGCGCTTCATCGGCGATGTCCCGTCCGACGACGAACGCCACTTCCGCCTCGATCTTCGGTTGCATCAGGCGACTCAACGGCACTTCGTCACCATCGAGATATTCCATATCGTCGAACAGCACGCCGAAATCGGGCTGGTCGACCCGCAGTTGCTGCTGTACCGCGACTGAGGTCAGACCGATCTTCTTGCCGACGACGCGCCGGCCGTCAGAGATTCGGACTGCGTTGTTGAGTTCCGCCACGGCATATGCCGCGTCGAGACCGGCAATGCCGAATCGTTCGGCAATCGGAGCGATCGGGGTGCGTGACTCTCGCGCGTCACGTAGAGCTTTTGCAGCCGCGAGAATGGCTGCTTGGTCGAAATGATCAGGCATAGCAGAAATACCAGAAGGCAAGGGTCAGGCCGCTTTAGCGACAGAAGGCGTGGTGATTGAAGTGCCGGCGATGCTCTTGCGCGCTCCCAATTGGAGGCCGAGCTTGTCGTGCAATTGCCGGACGGTCCGGTCAAGCTCGCTGGGGGCAATAACCGCAAAGGTGAAACGGTCAGGCCTCAGCACGGCCACAGCCTCAGTTTTAAAGCCCGCTTTTTTAAACCAGGCAATCATATCGCCTCCGACGTCCTCGACTTCGACGACGCCGGTCGAGTTGTCCCGGTCGACGCCGTCGAGTCCTTGCGGGCGGCCACCGTACGGGTACATCGTCACGGTGCTTGTCGACAATGCGACCATGGTCGCCAGCGATGCTTCATTGAGGTACCGCAAGGGATCGATGTTTAACCCGATAAGCGAAAACCCGTGGCCGAGAAGATCGTCCAGTTTTTTCCTGTCGCCATTGAAAAGACGCACTTCGGGCTGTGGAATCAATGCACCCTCCGGGCCATTTCTGCGACGGCGAGGCAAGCCCAAATAGGCGTTCTTCCGATAGACCGGCATCGGCTTGAAGCCTCCCTCCTGAAACCAGCGTCTGAGCGGCGGAACGGTTCGAATGAGGCCGAGCGAAGCATCCCGAAGGAGCGTCGCAAATGGGCTTCGCGCAGACACGACGTTCTTGAGCAGGACCGACGTATTGATCATGGCCTTCGCGTGTGCATGCCGTTCCGATTGGTACGTATCGAGAAGCGCTTCGTCCGCGAGGTCCCGCAATACGAGATCAAGCTTCCAGCCGAGGTTATACGCGTCACGAACACCCGAGCTTGCCCCTTGGCCCATGAACTGTGGCGTCATGTGGGCGGCGTCGCCGCCGAGTAGCACACGTCCGACCCGCCACTTCGATGCGATCAGCGCGTTAAATGTGTAGACAAGCTTGCGCTTAACCACGAACTGGTCAGGATCGACGAACCGGGACAGGTACTTCCGAACCGTTTCGGGTCGCTCCATGTTTTCCTTCGTCTCACCCGGCATCAGCATGAATTCGAACCGGTGAAACTTGCCGGGCTGAACACAGCTCACGACCGGCAGTTTCGGGTCGACGACGAAATTGAAGTACGGCAAATGACGCAGTGCGTCGGTTCCGGGCTTGCGCTCGAGGTCCACGACGAGCCACGGCTCGGGGAAGCTCTTGCCGGACATCTCGATGCCAAGCTTCGTACGAACAATGCTTCGGCCGCCGTCGGCACCCACCAAATAGCGCGCCCGCAGAGTCCTGATATCGGGATCGCCCTCGACACGCGCGCGGGCATCGTTGCTGTCGCTGAACCGCGCTTCACGCGTCGCCTGATGCGTAACGCTCACGCCGTCCACATCCTGTACGAAGTCGACGACTTCCCGGCCTCGGCGGACCTCGACGCTCGGGTAACGCGCGAGCGTCTCGGCCAACGTCGTTTCGAGGTAAGGCTGATAAAAGAAGTTGATCACCGGCCAGCCAAATGGACGCTTGCGTGGCATGTACTGGGTAATCGGCGTTCCATCGCGCCGAACGAGCTGGACCGGCGTCTCCGTCATCATCCGAGACTGCACTTCATCGACGACGTCGAGGTGCTGGAAGATCCGCATGCACTCGTCGTCGGTGTACACGGCTCGAGCATTACCGTAGAACACGGGCTCACGTTCGAGCACGATGACCTTATGGCCGGCCTGTCCGAGCATATGCGCGAGGATGAGGCCAGTCGGTCCCAGCCCCACAATCGCGACATCGCACGCATCATTTGGATGCGCTCCATTCATGACTGCTCTCCTTGTACAGAATATTCCGGGTGCATCAGGGAGGCGAGCGCGCGACGAACGCGACCAAGTCTCGCTCCTAGGCTGAGGTTTTCGGGACGGTGCCCCCACAGACTGATGCCTTGATAGACTGACGGGCGCCACGTCCGCTCGTCAACGACGATCGGGTTCCAGCCGAGCTCGATTTCAAAGCCTGATGGCGTTTCGACGTAGAACGACAGTTCGCGGTCGTTGGGGTGTTGGCCGATCGCATTGGCGATCGGATAACCCATCGCACGACACCGCAAATAAGCCTGAGTCACGTCCTCGATCGACAAGCACTGGAGATTCATGTGGTGAATCTGAGTACGCAGCGGGTTCAGGCGTATGCCTCGCGTCGATGCGGTTGCGAACGAGTGGTGCCGTTCGTTGAAACGGAGGAAGGCAAAGTCCAGACTCAGACCGTCGATCTTGTCCTCGATTTCGTCGGAAAGTCGTGCGTCGAAGACCTCCCTCCAGAACTTGAGCATGACTTCTGGCTGCCGCGTTGTCACAGCGACATGCCCCATACCAGAAGCACCGGTCACAAACCCGCTTGCTTTCATGTGCAACGGTAAATCGCTCAGCACCGGAGCCGTGAATAGTTCGGTACGCAGCTTCTTGGGGCCCGCAAAGAACCAGAATTTTTCGACGCCACGCAGCGTGGCTTCAGCCTTGCTTCCCTCTTCAACATGGATCCCGCGAGCCGACATTCGCGCAAGTGCAAGCTTGAGCGCCGCTGCGTCATCCAGTTGCCAACCGATTGCAATGACGTCCTCTGCCGCGCCGTCACGAATGATCAGGCGTCGTTGATGCGAATCGATCCGACATGCGACCACACGCGGGTTTGAATGATCGACATGCAGGCCCAAGCCCTCCGACGCGAATTTCGCCCATTCATCGAGTCGAGAGGACTCAGCTAGCAGATAGCCCATCCTGACGCGGCCAAATAGGCTGCTTGCCGCGGGCGTCGAGCTTTCGATAGTCGGCATAAGGACACACTCCGGGTTATTGAGCCTTAGAGGCGCAAGCTTTGTCGCTATGCTGCGCCAGGAATGCAAGGACGGCGGCATTGAATTCATCTGCACGCTCCCACTGCACCCAATGCCCTGTCTTGCTGAACATGTAGACGTCGCAGTTCGGCATGCGTCTTTGAAGCGCTTCTGCGCCGCTAGGTCGGTTGACCTTGTCTTCGGTGCCCCACAACACCAACGTCGGATTTTGGACTGACGCCAATCGCGCATCACGCGTGAAGTCGATCTTGCTGAACTTCGGAATGCCCTTGGGACCAAGCAATGGCGGACTCGCAACGACCTCGGGATCGATGCTGGCCTGAAAGCGTTCTTGAATCACCGCTTCCGGAACGAGGCGACCGTCGAAGACCAGATCGCCTCGAATGAACGTCGTGAGTTTCTCGAGGCTCGGACCGGTTCCCTTGTAGTAATTCAGCAATCGTTTGAGGCCGGGAGTCGGGACTTGCCGCGTCGTATTGACGCCGCCGGGCCCCATCAGCACCAGCCGATCGATCGCGTTCGGTCGCTCCAGCGCCATGCGCAGCGCACATGCACCGCCAAGCGAATTCCCGATCACGTGCGCATGCCGGATCCCAAGCGCATCGAGCAAACCGAGCATGCCAGTAGCCAGATCCCCGAATGGATCGTTGCGGTCGACACCCTTGCTCGATCTGCCGTACCCAGGCATATCCGGCACCAGCACCCGGTAATGGCGTGCGAGCGCGTCGATGTTGCGCGAGTAGTTCGACAGGCCCGACGCGCCCGGCCCCCCGCCGTGGAGCATCAGTACGGCAGGTCCTTCGCCCGCTTCCGCCAGAAAGATCCGCCGGGGACCGACCCGGACAGTGCGCTGGTTCATTGCATGCGTGATGGACGGGATATCCATGGCGTCGACTGCTCCTGATTTCGCGAGGTATGGTTGATTATATTGAGATATATGTCATCATGACAATACTATCGTTTTTACCTAGGGCGGGCGACCATGTCCGGCCGGACCCGTATAATCGACCCATGAGCGAAACCATCATCATTGATCACCGTACCCGCGTGGCGGCGCAACGGCGCGAACGGATGCGCGCTCGGCTCATCGAAAGCGCCATGCTTGTTTTTGCGGAAAAGGGGGTCGGAGCCAGCGTTATCCAGGACGTCATTGCGGCCGCGGCCGTGTCCCAGGGAACCTTCTATAACTACTTCCGAACGAACGAGGAACTGCTCGAGGCGGTGACACAGGAACTCAACGATGAGTTGCTACGCCTTATCGAAGCGGTAGTTGCTGGTTATGAAGACCCTGCAAAGAGGATCGCGAGTGGCGTTCGAATGTTTCTTCATGCCGCGCGCGCCTACCCGCTGTTGGCCCGATTCATTTCTGCGGCTGGTCTACACGCCGCTGGCCCGAGCAGCCTGATATACGTGTACCTGCCGATTCATATTCAGCAAGGACTTGCTACAGGTCGTTTCCGAAGAGTTACGGTCGAATTGGCGCTCGATGTGATCGCAGGAATCGCGCTGACAACGATTCAACGGTTCGCCGACAAAGGCGCAATGACCGAGGAACCCGAACAGATTGTTGCAGCGATTCTGCGTGCTCTCGGTGTTGAAGCCGAGGAGGCTCAGATTCTTGTGCTTAGTGACCTTGCACCCATCATGCCGCCTGATACATCCCTGTTGGTTCGAGGTAATGCGCGGGCTGGGAAGTAGTCCAGCACCAACTCAGATTGAAGGCACGAACACTCCAACCTGCGATATCACCATTTCATCACGACCTTTGAACGGGGGCAGTCGAGTTGTAGTAGCCGTCTCCAGAACTAATCGAAATTAGCGGTCAGCGACCGACTGATTTGCTAAGAAAATCATATGGGGCCCTAAGTGACCCGTTACAAGCCTAGGCGCCCGTGACCCTGAACCAGAATTAGTCCCGGTCGGAAATGGAGATTTCCGGCTCAGCGCAGGGCGGTAGCAGCCTCTGCACGCCTGCCGGCACAGTAGGCAAGACGGACGTCCTGCTGATGGACAACGTCGCAATGGCACCCATGAGCGACGGCACCGTGCGCGACCTGCTGGAAATTTTTGATGATCGTCGCGGCCACCGTTCGACGCTCATGACAAGTCGGATTCAATTGAAATCTGGCACGTGACACTCAGGGACCGACGCTTGCCGACGCCATTCTCGATCAACTCATGCACAACACCATTGCGTCAATCTCAGCGGCGAATCGATGCGTAAGCACAAAAAGAGTTTGGCCGACAAACTCCGATCATCGAAAAACCGGACACCCCGCTTCGCCGCGCTCGACTGTCCAGCTTTGCGCGAATCAGCTGTCCACCTTCACGCGAAACGCGTGTCCAGCGTCCGCGAATTGCGTACGCAAGCGCCTCCGCCAGGAATGGAGTGCGCCAACGCACGCCGGAATATCCTATGTTGCGGAATGGAAATGTGACCTCCAACCTCAAAAAAATACGCCGCACGGCAAGAGAACCGTACGACGCCAAACATACCCCCACCTTCGAGGTTAGCGAGCCGGAGTTGCCCTGCCCCATCTGATCGCGACACAAATCTGCGTGACGGCGCTACGATGTACCTTGCCGACTAACCTCTCGCGCTTCCGAGTTATTCCTTCCCGACATTTCAAAGGCAAACGCGGCGTCAACAATCACCAACCAGCGGCTTTGAGGTCATACTCAAGGTTGCGACGGTTGCGCAAGTACGCCGCATCGCTGTCCGCCACTGTGCGGATCCGAACCTTGCTCCGGAGCTCTTCGGATACGTGGGCTACAACTCCAGGCATTGTCGAGATCAGCGCGAGCCCGGTCATTTCCGCAGGTGTGAAGCCCATCTGCGCCAGAATGGCTGCCATCATCCCCACTTCATTGATAACAAGCTCCGGCTTGTTGGCCTGTTTGATGAATGCAGCGTGAACTGCTTCGTACCAGTTGCACAAATCGCCCCAAACACCATTTTCTTGCGCGATGTGCTTCAGCTTCTGCGCGCGCGGATCCGTGAAACGGAAGTTTGGATGCCCAAATCCCGGTACGCGCTGACCCGAACTGCGCATGGTCGTAATCAAAGCGTCGGCCGCTGCGGCCATGGACTCCCCGCTCCTCTCGAATTCGGCGAACGTGGCCACGATAAAAGCGCCACCGGAATCCGGTGCCAATGTGTATTCACCTGCTGAAAGAACCGCGGTCGCGAGCCCCGCAACCATCGAGGGATTTCCAGAGACGCAGTAACGGGCAGCGACCGTACCTGGCTTCTTGAGCGAATAGTCGAGAACCGAACAGAGAACGGCTTCCATCATCTTCGACTCGCCCGGCGTCGGCAAGCGACCACGAATCAGCAGATATGACGCCGACGCAAAAGAAAGATTGCCAATCAGTTCCCCGAGGTCGTAACCACGGATAAATACACTCGCCTCCTCGACGTCACTGACGGAGGTTTCCCACGCACGCTTCGGTTCAGTAGCCATTACGATATCCAAAGTTGAACGCCAACAAACTCATACCGGATGAATCCCCGAAGGCCTCATCTCAACCATCCAGCCCCTAAAATGTACTACACGGACAAATTTTAGTCTAGCTGGTCAGAATTTATGTCTGATGAGTGTTACGTCGCGCAGCATCCAGGCTATACTCAGTAGTCTTTTTTTATTCTCATCAGTTTTTCGAGGAGTTGGCCATGCTTACTGCAATCAATCCGCCCGGCGCAGCGTTTCCCGGCGTCTCCCAGGCGGTACAGATTTCTGGTGGTGATCTCTTCATCCTTGGTGGTCATGTTCCGACGGATGAAGAAGGCAACCTGGTGGAAGGTGACTTCGAAACACAGTTGAGGGCCGTGTTTCGCGCCCTAAAGCGCACGCTAACCGCCGCTGGTGTGGGCTTCGAGGCTGTGGCACGCCTTACATACTATGTGGCGGACTACGAGCCGAGCATGCTGCCGATCCTTCGCGAGGTTCGGTCGGAGTTCGTTGACGCTGATGAACACACGTCGCCGGCAAGCGCCGTCGTCGCCGTGGTCCAGCTTTATGACAAGGCGGTACGCGTCGAAGTCGATGGCTTCGCGGTGCTTCCGTCGAAGACGCGCGTCTACTAACGCGCCTTGTTTGAACGTTTCAGGGATTGCCGCAGCCTGCTACCGCAGGCTGCCAACGAGGAGAAGGGAAATGCGTGGGCTCGATATCCTTCGCACGCTGGATTTGAGAAGGTCGGATGCTACCTCTCGATAGTCGGCCGTCCGCGCCATCGAAACATGTGATGAATCACGAACGACACGGGTGCCGCGCCAAGGCACATGACCGACTACGAATGTGCAAGATGCTCGGTTAAGCGACTGATAAAGGCTCCGTTACGCAACTGCCGCCTTCAGCGGTTTGGCCGAGCCCTTCCTGGTCCCGGATCTCTCCTTGGCTTCGACAAGGTATCCTTTCGTCAACATCGAGACGTAGTATTCCGCAATCTCCGTTGAACTCATCGGTCCCTTATCGCTGTACCAGGTGTACAGCCAATTGCACATGCCGAGAATCCCCGTGACCGCAACGTGTGGAGGAATGTCCTGGAATGTGCCTGCCTCTACCCCGGCTCGATAAACCTTCTCAATCGTCGCGTCGTATTCACGCTTACGGTTGAGCATCAGCTTGCGCTGCTTTTCATCGAGTTCGCTCTCCTCCCGGAAGTAGATTGCAGTCCACTCGCGGCGCTCCATCACGTTCATTGCATGGCCGATGATGATTTTCCGAAGAGCGTCTTCGGGAGAGAGGTCCGTAGCTGAGATGGATGAAATCATCTCAAAGTAGGTGTCGTAGATTCGCGTGAAAATCTGCCACAGAATCTCGTTTTTGCTCTTGAAATAGTAATAGACGACAGACTTCGTGTACCCAAGGTTCGACGCAATGTCATCAATCGTGACCGCCCGGAAACCACGTTCCGCGAAGAGCGAGACCGCAGACGACAGGATTTCATCCTGGACGTATGCCTGTTTTTTTGCCTTCAATTGTTCTCGCTTATCTTGCTTCATGCTCAGCTCCATAGCAGGTACTTACCGTATCGTCCGGTCAGCTTCCCACATGTTGACTTACTCTGCATTCGAGCCTGACGCCTTAAGAACACGCTCTCTAATGGTGTCGGGAATCGGAATGCTCTTTCTATCCACCAGATGAAAATACACTGATGTCATTGCCAGCTCCGCCACCACGGTACCATCCGGCCCGACTAGCCGATGCAATGATTTCAGCGAACTCCGACCAGCATCGACAACTTTGCTGACGACCGAAAACAGGTCACCTGTCCTCAGCTCAGAACGAAAGTCGATCTCGTAGCGGACGTCCGCCCAGCCCTCATGACGTTCATCGCGCCATTTGGGGTTGTATCCCAGCCTCGCTACAAGATGCCACATCGCCTGGTCAAACGCGGCAACATAGTATTGGACAGTCATATGGCCCATTGCATCTGTCTGGGCAGGGTATACCACCCCGTGATACGTTTCGAAGCTCATCATCTTCCTGTCAACGCGAAATTAGACAGCGAGACCGCGCGGACAACACACCTCGATGAGGCCACCGCTTCTCATTGTCAGTTTTTTTGACCAACTAGTCAACACATTTAACCTGCAGATTATCCCTGTCTCGCAACATCCCTTTGACTGCAATGGCGCAACGCCGATAGATATCGGTCCGCGGCGCCCGGACCGGCGCGCTCCGTTCATGCAAGAGCACTGGTGTCGAACAATGATACTTAAGTCATCGCTCCGCCCTCGCACCGAATGGTTGTGCAGTCGAATTGGATTGACTTATATGGTCACGTGACTGCAGCGCGATGTACACCTGTTCGACCGTGTCGGCTACGAGTGCTCGCCAGGTATGGCGTCGGAGAGTCATATACTCGTGAAGAGCACAAAGGATCTTCAAGGTCGCTAAATACTCGATCTTTGTCAGAACTCGTTCTGGGTGATGAGATCGAGCTCTCGATCCGGTTCTTTGACGACGACGACAAACAGTTGCTCAGCTTGTTCGAGCTTCGGCGTGTGCGCGATGGGTGTCTTTCTACAACAATGGAACAGCTTTCTTTGAACGTTAGCCTCGCTACGAGGAAGGTCAGACCGTTCCAGACTCATTTGCAAAGCAGGCTCAAAACGGCAGTCGCCGCACACGCCCCTCCTTCCAAAGTATGTCCCGACGCAAGCCGTTACGCCTTGCCTCGTCGGAAACCAGCTGCCGCGAAGTAGCGACCATTGCTCTCGACTGCTGAGGTGGTGCGAACCACAGCCCGTCATTATTGAGCGGCGCATGGCTGATGGCAGGCAGGCCTCCGGCCAGTACGTACATTCTCAGCGGCCAGCTCAGGAGAACAGCTTGTCATACAGCGCCGGACGGCGATCAGCCAACTGGCGCACTTCTGACTTTTCCCGGGACATACGAAGCGTTTCGAGGTCGAGCGAGGTATTCAACAAGTATTCGCCTTCTGCTCCGAGCGCATATGTGCCGTCAACAACCTTGAAACGATTGTCGATCGGACAGGCGACAAACGCGCGTCCCGAAGCGACGCTCTGATAGTCGTTCGGTATATCCAGCGGACCAACGAGCGTCGACACGCAGACGAACAGCTGATTCTCAAGGGCTCGAGCGTGTGCGCTATGCCAGACGCGCCATGCACCTCGCTCCTCCGTCAGTGACGGTACGAGCAAAACCTCGACACCTTGCCCCACAAGGTATTGCGTGAGCTCAGGGAACTGCACGTCGTAGCAGACGAATAACCCACATTTGACGCCGCCGATTTCGAACGTCGTCAGGCTGTCGCCGCCAGACGTGGAAATTGCGCGTTCGCCTCGCGTCATATGAAGCTTGTCCTGGCGCTCAACCGAACCGTCGGGTTTGAAAACCCATCCGCTGTTGCGACCTACCCCGTCTTCTTCGTGCCAGAACGATGCCCCCGCGATCGCGATCCCGTGCTTTTTTGCAAGCGTTTGGAGCGTTTCGCAGTACTCGCCCACAAGCGGCGTCAAAACCCGACGATAAAATTCCGACACCGTCTTGGTGGTCACGTCGGCCGCTTCCGGATGAGTCCAGAGCAACCCTGTCGACGTCAGTTCTGGAAGAAGCAGAACTTCACTGCCAGTGGCTTGGGCTTGCGAGGCAAGCTCTTCGACATGCGTCGTGAAGTCATGGAGTAGGGCATAGCGTCGCGTACCAAATGACGCGATTGAGACTTTGAGGGTTGACTTCATCGACGCCCCTCCATCCAGTAGCGAAGCAGTGATGCTTTATCGACCTTTCCGGTGATGCCGAGCGGAAGCTCGGAAGACCGGACAAAGTAGCTCGGCACCTTGAAGTCAGCCAGTCGCGCGCTGCAGTACGAGCGCAACTCATCATCGTCAAGGGTGCCGTCGCGTCCCACGACATAAGCAGCAACTAGCTGCCCGAACTTCTCATCCGGGACCCCAATTACCGCGACACTTTGCACGGCAGGATGCGCAGCTAGCACGTCTTCGACCTCGGCAGGCGCGATGTTCGCGCCACCGCGAATAATGATGTCCTTGATTCGGCCTGTGAGGTAGTAATAGCCGTTTGCATCGCGATATCCCAGATCGCCGGTACGCAGCATTCCGTTGACGAACAGTTCTTTGCTCAAAGCCTCATTTTTAAGGTAACCGCGCGTAGTCGACGGAGCCCGTACCAGAATCTCTCCGGCCTGTCCTTCCGCGACTTCATCCCCGGCTGGGTCGACAATTGAAATTGACGCACCCGGCGCAAGTTTGCCGATCGCCGTTTCGGGAACAGGCGCGGCATCGGTCGAGTACCGTCCAAATATGGGACGAACTTCTGTCATGGCGTAGTAGTCGTCGATGCGCTTTTTTAACCTACGCTCAAAGCGACCTCGCAATTCCCTTGACAACGGAGCACCGGCTGAAATCAGCAACCTCATCGACGAAAGATCGAAGCTGATGTCGTTCTGCTCGGCATACTCGAGCATCATGGCAAACATGGTCGGGACGCCCTGAAACACTGTGGCGCGATGCTGCACGAGGGCCTCCAGTACCTCGCGCGGATGGAAGCGACGCATGATCACCACCTCCCCGCCGGCCTGCAGCGCAGTAGCTGCTGCGGTCGACAGACCATAGAGAAACCCTAGCGGCAGGGCTACGACCGTCACATCACTCGTACTCATGCCCCACATCTCAATCAGCGAACGGTTGCCAGCAACCTCAGATTCCTGGTCGAAAATGACCGCTTTCGGCTTCCCAGTAGACCCTGATGTATAGACGACAAGAAAGTTTTCCTGAGGGCATAAAGCATTTCCATCGAGTGGGGATACCTCCAGTTCCCGAAATTCGTTCAGGGTGACAAGTCTGGCCGCCGAGTGAAGCGCGTGGGCTGCCTGAGCGACTGGTGTCATTTTCTCGTCATGCAAAAGCACAACGACGTCGCCATGCCCCAGGATATAGGCCACTTCGGGCGCAGTGAGGCTCGGGTTGACGGGAATAAACGTACCGCCCAATTGCCCAACCGCGTAGTAGAGCAGCAGTACGTCGACGCAGTTCTCACACAAAACGGCTACTGGAGCGTTCCTCGTTACGCCGAGTGCCGTCAGCCTGCCTGCAACACGCGCCGACTCGGCGACGAGTTCGGCATAAGTCAAGGACTGCTCGCCGCTGCGCAGCGCAACCGATTGCCCACCGCGCAATGCATGCGCGCCGATATCCGTGTTCACCATATGCATTTTCAAGGCTCCAGAGTCTCAGACTGCACCGACCGGTGCAATCAGACCGTAGGCACGCGAGGATCACGCTTCATCATCACTTTCCACTCGCCTTCCTGCACCACTTCACCGCGCTGGTTCTCGATGGCGACGTAGAAGTTGACAATACCAGTCGTCGGCTTCTTCGTCTCACGCTTCGAGGTCACCTTCTCACGAACGTAAATGGTGTCGCCAATCTTGACTGGGCCACGCATGTCCCAGGTCATCCCAAGGAATGCAATTGCGGTGCCCTCCTTGATTCCCAGACGGCTCTCAAGGCCAGTGGCGATCGCAAAAGCTGCCGGACCATGAAGAATCCGGCCGCCGAACACGGTGCACTTTGCGAACTCTTCATCGGTGTGGACGGGATTGTGGTCGCCAGTAATGGCCGCAAACATGACGATGTCTGCTTCGGTAATGGTACGTCGCGGGCTCAGCCACTCGGTCCCAACCTCAAGTTCTTCGAAGAATTTGGCATTCTGACCAATCTGCTCGGTTGCTTGTGCTTGTACAGCGCTCATTTTCTCGTCCTCAGAATTTAAATCGAACAAAAACTTCTTGACTCCAACGCTGCGTTTCGCCTACCTGAGGGCGTTGCAAGCGTCTGCCATCGTTGCGAACGTCACACCATCCTGCGACTGCATATGCTCGACCAGGGCTTCCAGCATCTTTACTCGCGGCGCTCGCCCGATAATTTCCGGATGGCAGGTCAATGTGAAAACACCGCCTTCTTCATGAGCCGCGTCGAATTCTGCTTGCCATAAGGAGCGAACGTCCTCGGTGAGGCGAAGGCCCTGATTAATGGGACGCGCTGCGAAGTGGAAATACGGATAGTCATCAAGTTCCCAAGCGACCGGGAACTCCAGAATCGAACTCTCCTGCCCAAACGTCAGGACCTCCTCCGTCATCACATCACCCTGACGCGCGAAAAAGGGATGAAAATCCTGTGACATCAGGCTGCTGTCGTATTGCAGCCCAAACTCTTCGAGCAAAGAAATCGTGTTGTCACTCAGGTCCCACGCTGGCGACCGGTAACCGACTGGCCTCTTGCCGGTAATGCCTTCAAGTGTCGCAATACTCTCTTGCAGCATCGCTCGCTCCTCTTCAAGCGGCAGTCCGACGGGCGATTCGTGCACAAGCCCATGGACGCCAATCTCGTGACCGCCTTGAACGATCGCTTCCACGGCATCGGGGAAGGTGCGCGCCGTATGAGCCGGCGTGAAAAACGTCGCCTTCACATTCTTCCGCGCGAGCATTGTCAGGATGCGAGGCAAGCCAGCGCGAGCGCCGTACTCGCCACGTGACAACGGCGTCGGCGTCGTTTGCTTGAACGTGCTCAACCAGATGGAGACCGCGTCGAAGTCGAAGGTTAGGCAAACTTTGGTCATGTCCGCAATTCCATAAAGCGCATCAACTAAGGACTATTAATCAACAAAAATGGTACAGACGCGTGATTCAGGAGCGCCAGAGCGCGGAACGTTTCGCACTCTGGTCGATCGCTCATTCGGAGCGAGAAGCTGAGGATCAACTCTCAGACATCGTATGTTCCTCAGCATCTGGGACTTCGGATCACACTCAGGTAGCCGTCCAGCCGCCGTCGATTGCAATTGCCTGACCGGATACGTAGCTCGCCGCATCCGAAGCCAGAAAAACGGCAACGTCCGCAACTTCCTGCGGCAGGCCTTTACGACGTGCCGGAACCATGCGTTTGTAGCCGTCCGGGTCACTGCCCACGCCACGGTTCATCGTCGTCGCCGCGTCACCTAGGATGGATCCGGAGTTTTGCCGGATGTCCGTCGCAATCACACCCGGACAAATTGCGTTAATCGTGATCCCGTGTTCCGTGTGAGAGCACGCGACCTGGCGAGTCAGGCCAACCATGCCGAACTTTGACGCCGTGTACGAGGCGCCATCTGCTGCGCCTCGAAGCCCGCCAACTGAAGCCGTGTTGATGATTCGACCGTACCCTTTTGGCACCATCCGCTTTAGCGCTGCTCGCATCCCGAGATAACACCCCCTCAGATTGATGTTCAGCACCTGGTCCCACAATTCCGGGGTCGTCTCCAGACAATCTGCGAAGCCATCAAAGACGCCCGCATTGTTGACCATGATGTCAACCGTGCCGTGCTTGTCAACGGCATACTGAACCAGGTGCTCGACCTGCTCCTCGAACCGGACGTCGGTCTTCACGAAGGTGGCGACTCTGCCCTCCTCGGTAATGTCTCGCGCAGCCTTTTCGCCAGCTTCGACGAGAATGCCGCCAATAATCGTCTTCGCCCCAGCGAAAGCCAGCGTTCGCGAAATCGCCAGTCCGATGCCCGTTTCGCCTCCAGTTACCACTGCTACACGGCCAGAAAGATCGACCATTTCCTCACCTCCAAGGGATACCAAAGTTTCCAATTACTTATGCGCGAAGCGGTTGCGCACAATCTCAAACTCTTCCGGATTGTGCTGCTGGAGCTGCTGGTAGTAGCCCCGACGGCTAATCTGATAGGCGCCGTGGCTTTTGAGCTCGGCAAGCGACTCGGCCATCTTCAGGGCCATCGTATTCGGGTTCAAAAGTGCGTGATTGCGCTCTGCACCCGTGTCGCGAAGCCACTTTTCGTAGCTCGCCGAGATAAGCGTGCAGCCGAAGACGCAGACTTCAGCGTTGTTCGCTTCCATGGCAGCAACCGCCTTTTTTGCCGCGTCGATGGCAACACCCTGGGTGTCTTTGATCATGTCCGTGGCGAACCAGTCAATGCAGGTGACGCCTCGGCAATTCGAGTCCTGTCCGTATACCCGCACCATATCTCGCAGGTAGGGAACAGCCTTGTGATGGTCAGTGACCACCACAAAGTCATGCCCGTAATACGGTGCGAACAGCATGGTCGCTTCGAGCGGTCCAACCACGGGAATATCAACCAACTCTCGCGATACCCGCACACCCGGGTCGTAGCAGCAGCCGACGATGACCGCATCGAATCCAGACCTTTCTGCCTTCAGCACCTCGTTAAATACAGCCTCTTCAACCAAGTGCTTACTGTAGTAGTAGTCGATGTTCTCGGGGCAATTCACCGTGTTGGTCACGACAAGCTCCGTCCCGCTGCGCAGATAGGGCGTGAGTGTCTCTTCGATCAGGCCGTTGTACTGCGGCGTCCCAAAAGGGTTGATGAAGTTGATACGTAAGCTCATGGAATTTTCTCTTTGGCACGTATTTCTGATACGGGTTGACAATGTGAGGGGCAACCAAGATCGGTTACCCCGCGCCCGGAAATGAACTTATTGAATCAACCGGGCCGGCCCGACGTCGGCCCCCTTGGGGTCAAGACCATACGACTTCAGGATTGCTGCGATTTCACCTGCCTTCTGCATCTCGGCGATGTCGGCGTTGATGGCTTCACCGAGAGCGGCGTTATCCTTCGAGAACACAAATCCGACCTGAGCAGGATTCACCGAGGCCTTGACGCGGGGGTCGGCCAGACCAACGCGGATCTTCATCCCCTGATAACCACCTTTCTTCTGAGCGTAGAGCCCGGTCGCGACACTGTCCAGCCCCGCATCCACGCGGCCAGCCTGCAAATCCTGAGCAAGCGCAACCGGAGTCGGATACAGCTTCAGGTCATCCTTGAACACGGCCTGGAGATCTGCCGTCCAGTTGTATCCCTGCACAGTGCCGACCTGCTTGCCTTTCAGATCGGAGATCTTCGTGAAGCCTTCCTTGGAATAAATTCCAAGTTGATCAAGATAGAGAGGGTCAGTGAGCCCGACGACTTTCGCCCGGTCGCCGGTTCGATACCACTGGCCCGCCGACAAATCAGCTTTACCAGTCGTAACGTACTGAATTGCGGAGCTGAATCCGACCGGTTGCGCGTTGATTTTCAGACATTCCTTGTCGGCAATCTTTTTCAGAATGTCGCCCTCGACTCCCCCCAGGGAGCCATCGGCGCCGGGCACATCAAAGGGGGGAAACTCTGCGGTCGAGATGGTCAACGTTCCGGGCACAACCGTCTTAAACTGATGGGATGGTTTGCACTCTGCTAATGCCTTTGTCATGCCAATAAGACTGAAAGCGGCCATCGCGACGATACCAATAACGTTGTTTGATTGCTTCATGACGAACCCATCCATAGGTGTGGTTGAGAATCCAGGTTTTGAAAATCAATCGATCTAGTTCAGCGCGCGCGACGCCTGGCGCCCTGCTATGCCCTCGCCTCATGGCGTGAAAGTCGTCGCTCCAACGATGAGACAAGCAACGTCGAAGGAACGCAGATAGCGGTATAAAGCAGAGCAGCAAGAATGAGCACCGGCATATACAGGAACGTCTCGTTACCAATCTGCTGGGCTTTCGTCACAAGTTCGGGCAGAGCCACCGTGAAGCACAGTGAGGTTGTCTGCAGCATGATTACTCCGAACCCAAGCAGAGGTGGGATAGAGACGCGCAAGCCTTGAGGCACGATAATCAGACGGAGCGTGTCCACTTCCGACAGGCCAATGGCATAGGACGCTTCACGTTGTCCATGTGGCACAGCCTGCAGTCCCGCGCGGATAATCTCGCTGGTGTAGGCACCAGTGCACCACGCTAAAGCGAGCACCGACGAGAGGAACGACGACAACGTTACGTGTGCCGAAGGCAAGCCAAAGTAAAAAAACTGGAGCAGGATCAGGGCCGGTGCACCCCGACCCAGTTCCACCAAGGTCACCGTGACAGCACTCAGCGCCCGTTTCGACGTACTCACGCCCAACGCGAATAGAAGGCCCAGTGGAACCCCGATCAGCATGCACAGGATGGTTACCTTGATGCTGGTCAACAGCCCCTCAGACAAGGTCGGGAACCACTGAATCCACAAATCGAAAATCTTGTTCATCGTGCAATCCGTTGTCTCAAGCGCTTGTCGAGGTTTCGCGATATATACGCCATAACTAAACTGATCCCGAAGTAAAGCAGGCCCGAGATCACGTACACCTCTAACCCTTTAAAGGTCTGCTGCGACACCCGGTACGCTGCCTGAGCCATCTCCGGAACACCAATGGTCGATGCAACCGCCGTGTCCTTCAGAAGACCGATCGCGTATGTCGCAGCCGACGGCAGGGCGACCCTGAAAATCTGGGGAACCAGAACATCCGTGTACTGGCGAATCCCGGACAGGCCGAGCACCTTTGCAGCCTCGAACTGGCCAGAGGAAACAGCTTTCATCGCTCCGCGGTAGATTTCGCCAAGATTGACCGCCGTGATCAGTCCGAGGCCCGCAATGGCAGAAGTGACCGGACTCAGCGGTAAGATCCCATTCCCAATCCCGAAAAATATGATGAACAACCATACAATCGGTGGAACTGACCGGATGACGAGGATAATCGAGTGCGACACGGCCTTAACCACCGAGTTTTTGGCGGACGCAATCGCGCACACTGGAATCGCGAGAACTGCACCGATCGCGAACGAGCTGACCGTGAGTATCAGCGTCCATGGCAGCGCGTGGACCAGCGCTATCGCGATCGTTGACAAGAGGTCTTCCATCACCGGTCCCTCACTGCGGACAGGAAGCGCCGGACCCGCTCGGTCTTCGGGTTTTGCATAACCTCCTTGCTTGGCCCCTCTTCCAGAATTCCGCCGTCTGCCATGACGATTACCCGGTCAGACACGCTTTCAGCGAACCGCATCTCGTGCGTTACGACAAGCATCGTCATGCCGTCCTCCGCGAGTTCCCGCATCACAGCGAGTACCTCGAGTCCGACCTCTGGGTCGAGTGCGGAGGTAGGCTCATCAAACAGCATGATTTTTGGATCGAGGGCCAATGCGCGCGAGATAGCGATTCGCTGTTGCTGACCGCCCGAACAACGAGCAGGGTATTGATCGGCCTTGTTCGCCAATCCCACCCGTTTCAGGAGCGCCAGCGAACGTTCATTAGCTTCCTCTCGCGAGCGTCTTAACACCCGACACTGCGCAAGGCTGACGTTCTCCAACACGGTGAGATGCGGGAAAAGGTTGAACGATTGGAAAACCATTCCGAGGGTACGTCGAAAGTGCGTCAACTTCGCCTTACCCGGTGCTTGCCTCGCGACGATCTGGACGCCGTCGACGGTCACAGTTCCCGAGGTCGGTGGCTCAAGTTGGTTGATGCAACGCAGCAACGTGCTCTTGCCCGAGCCACTCGGTCCAATTACAGCCAACACCTCGCCTGCAGCCATCTGCAGGTCGACGTTGAGCAGAACCTGATGATTGCCATACGACTTCGAGACGGCGTCGAGTTTCAGTAACGGCATAAAAGTCTCGCTTCGAGTCTTTGGTATAGCGCTCACTTCCGAAAGGTTACTCATGTTGCTCACCAGCTCCAGTTGAATATGGGCGGATACAGGGCTTTATCGAACGCCTCGGCACCTAGCAAATCTCTCCGGCCATCGCTGCCAGACGAGGCGGGCAATTCATTCGACCGTCTAACCATAAAATTCGACCGTTCAGTCAGTATGCACGAACATGCGCGTGCGTCAAAATAATTTTTCGATGGGTCATAGGAAACGATGAGACGCCGCGCACCTGGTTTCTCCCGCGAGCAGAGAAACCAAGATGCACGCGGAATGATAGATATTGGGCGTCATGTGATTGGGGCCGTACACCGAATCAATGCCCTACGCGAACGAGCCTTCGACGCGCGCGCCTGATAGATCCAGGATTTCAACTCGTCGCTCGAGCGCAGCTATTTGTTCTTGGATTAGTCGGTTGCAGGCGAATTCGAGGAGACGGGAGACGAACGGCGCAGAAAGCATGGATATGCGACGGCCCCATAGCGCGAACATATAGGTGCGGACTGTGCTGGCCTACGGACGGCTGCATCAGGTACCGTGAAGAATCCAGCCAAAATGGAACCATGGCCGTCGCTACCCGTCGATTTCGAGACCGCATTGATAGCCGCCGGCGACAGCGCAGGCTCGCGCCGTATGCCGACGACATGATGTAGCTGACGATTCGTCAATGAAACTGCGCGAGGAACTGATCCAAGAATTGATTGAACTGGTCAGCGTGCTCCCAGAACATCATATGCTTGCCTAGCACATGCAGATTCGCGCGAGGCGCATTGGTCTGCACCCATGTGCTGGCGACACCTCTCACCTCCTCTCGGACCGTAATCATGAGCGGACTAGTTTTCGCGAAGTTCGCGACGTCAGACTCGAAGTTCATGTAGGAGCACGTCTCATTCGTCATTGCGGCGGCTTCAGCGGGGGTTTGATCGGATATGTCGCTGACCCATTTGACGGCATCGGGCGTAGGATTCTCGAGCATCCATTGCGCAAACGAGGTATCAAGATTTTTACGGTCGTACATCACCCCGTAGGTCCAGCCCCTTTTTGCCTGGTCGGCGTCATCGTAGCGATACCACACCCATTGATTGACATCGTCAGTACCCGCACATCGTGGTGTCCCGTCTATAAGCACCATGCCTGCTATCCTGGCCGAGCCAAATTGGTTGAGATAGGAAGTCGCGCCAAATACGCCGTTCGACCACCCTCCAATGATGGCTTTTCGGATACCCAGCGCGTTCAACAACGCATTTATATCTTTGCCGTGCTGCAGATATTCGTTTCCAATCTTGGTCTTGGTTGAATAGCCTTGGCTTCGAGGATCAAAGCTTATGAAAGTGTAGCGGTCAGAATCTGCGAAATGACTGAACTGCCGCTCGAATACGGCACTGGACATCGTCCAACCTGGTTCGAACACTATTGCAATGGGGCCGTGACCGCTCTGCCTGACATTGATCCAGGTATCCTTGTCGATCTGCACCATTCTGGCTGGTGGCAGGTCATGCTCTGCCCGAGCAGGCGACGAAATACCAAGAGCCATCATTATCAGAAAACCAATCGAGAGTATGCGCATGAGAGTTCCTTGTGCTCAATCTATGAGCTCTAGAAAATGCAACGGTCGTTCATTTGTACTACGAAATACGAATGGCGAATTCTGATCAACAAACGACGGGGTTAAACCAAATCACCAGCAAGTCACCGGTTCGCTCAAACCTCGGACATACCAATCACCCACAAAATTTGACCTCTCGGTCAGTATGCACGAAATGAGCATGGTGTCAAAATTAACTTGACCGATGTCTTCCCGCACAGGCCTCGATTGGCGAATCATGCCGGCTGCATCTCCTGGGAAAGTCTCGCGATGCTGAAACGGACCGGACGGCGCCAAGCGTCACTCTATGGACCGACGCCGCAGCACGTTCACATATTTGGATAATTCGGTCCACCACCACCTTCAGGCGTGATCCAAACGATGTTTTGCGTCGGGTCTTTGATGTCGCAGGTCTTGCAGTGCACGCAGTTCTGCGCATTGATCTGGAGACGGTCCTGTCCCTGCTCTGTCTTTACAAACTCATATACGCCTGCTGGGCAGAAGCGGGACTCGGGCCCCGCGTAGGTGCCCAGATTGACGACGATAGGAACGCTAGCGTCCTTCAGCGTCAGATGCGCAGGCTGGTTCTCCTGGTGATTGGTATTGGAGATGAATACGGACGAAAGCCGGTCGAAAGTCAGCTTGCCGTCAGGCTTTGGATACTCAATTGGTTTGTAGTTCGAAGCCGGCTTGAGCGTCTCATGGTCCCAATGCTTGTGATGCAATGTCCACGGCACATTGCCCCCCAGTAGTTTCTGCTCGACGCCGACCATCAACGTACCGAGGTACAGACCCTTGCTCATCCACTGCTTGAAGTTCCGCGCCTTGTGTAGTTCGGCATAAAGCCACGATTCCTTGAACGACTCTGGATATGCCTGCAGCTGGTCATGATGTCGACCCGCGTGAATGGCGTCGAATGCAGCGTCGGCCGCAAGCATCCCCGTTTTAAGCGCCGCGTGCGAGCCCTTGATACGGGATGCATTAAGGAAGCCTGCCTCGTCGCCAACCAGGGCGCCACCCGGGAACACGAGCTGGGGCAACGACATCAGGCCGCCGGCGGTAATTGCCCGCGCGCCATAAGACACCCGCTTGCCGCCTTCGAAGAATTTTCGGATCTCGGGATGCGTCTTGTAGCGCTGGAATTCCTCGAAAGGAGAAAGGTATGGGTTGGAGTATCCGAGGCCGACGACGAAACCCACCATTACTTGGTTGTTATCGGTATGGTAGAGGAATGAGCCACCGTACGTGTCATGTTCGAGCGGCCAACCGGCCGTGTGGATAACAAGGCCTGGTTTATGTTTCGCGGGGTCAATTTCCCACAGTTCTTTTATGCCGATACCGTACACCTGCGGGTCGGCGTTTTCCCGCAACTTGAACTCGTCCTTAAGTTGCCGGCCAAGATGACCTCGCGCACCCTCGCAGAACAACGTGTATTTCGCGTGCAGTTCCATCCCGAGCTGGAAATTCTCGGTCGGTCGCCCATCTTTGCCGATGCCGAGATTGCCTGTGGCCACGCCCTTGACTGACCCGTCCTCGTTGTACAGCACTTCGGCCGCCGGAAATCCGGGGAAGATCTCAACGCCCAGGGCCTCTGCCTCCTGTCCGAGCCAACGGGTCAGGTTCGCCAGACTGATCACATAATTGCCGTGATTCTTGAAGTTGTCCGGAAGCGCCCAGTTCGGGACCGTTCTTGCGCTACGTTGTGTCAGAAACAGAAAGCGGTCTTCGGTTACCGGGACTTCTAACGGTGCCCCATTCTTCTTCCAGTCAGGGAAAAGCTCATTGAGCGCGCGTGGATCCATCACCGCGCCTGAAAGGATGTGCGCGCCGACCTCGGAGCCCTTTTCCAGCACACAGACACCAATCTCGACACCGCTCGCGGCAGCGCGCTGCTTCAGACGAATCGCGGCCGCTAGTCCGGCTGGACCGCCACCGACGATAACGACGTCATACTCCATCGACTCTCGTTCGGTCGCAGGAAGATTGTCAAACACAATCGAGTTACTCACTGAAGCACATCTCCATACTGAGGGGGTTGCACTGCGAATGGACGCTTGGGTCCGCGGAACTGAGTTTTGACAGGCCAGTGGCAATGCAGAGCGCGAGCGCGGCTCGTAAAGCTCGCGCCGGCTGCATCATTCGGGTCTATCGACCTTCCTGTTCGGCCTTTGGCTCAATCAGCGTCCAGCGACCGTCGTCCCTCAGCGAATACACCGAAGAAAAGCAGCCGTTTACCACTTCCACACATACATATTGCTGAGCGGCCTTCCCGCAATTCTGCTGAAGAGCATCAGATGCGATCAGCAGCCCTCGCCTGAATGCCCCCATGCAATTTGCCAGTCGCTGGACGGGGAGCCGGCGCCATACGCGCGACGTTGCAGTATTCATGGATGAATCATTCAGTCGGGTCTTGTTCGAGCGCACCAATTTTCGGCGCGGGAGGCTCATGACGCGCCGAGTTCTTTCACCAGGTCCGGAACCACGCTGAAGAGGTCACCGACCAGCCCGTAATCTGCGACGCCAAATATCGGCGCCTCAGGGTCCTTGTTGATGGCAACAATGACGTTCGAGTCCTTCATCCCCGCAAGATGCTGAATCGCACCCGAGATGCCGACTGCAAAGTAAAGACGCGGCGCGACAATCTTCCCCGTCTGCCCCACCTGGTAGACGTTCGACACGTAACCTGCATCGACCGCGGCACGCGAGGCGCCGAGTGCTGCGTCGAGTGCGTCGGCCAACGGTGCAAGCACCGCCTGGAAATTCTCGGCACTGCCCAGCCCGCGCCCGCCGGCGACGACAACCGCAGCAGACGTCAGTTCCGGGCGCTCCAGCTTGGCGAGTTCACGACTTACGAAGCGCGAAATGCCAGCGTCCTCAGGTACATCAATGGTCTCGACGACCGAGCCGTCGCCAGATTCCGCGCTTACCGGATCAAAGGCGGTCGACCGAACGGTCACAACCTTGACCGGGTCGAAAGATTGAACCGTTGAAATCGCGTTGCCAGCGTAGATTGGTCGCTCAAAGGTATCTGCCGACACGACAGCCGTGATGTCGCTGATTTGAGCCACGTCCAACTTCGCAGCGACGCGGGGGCAGACGTTTTTCCCGAACGCGGTCGCGGGAGCGAGTATGTGGGAATAGTCCTTGGCAAGCTGCAACACTGTTGCCTCGATATTCTCGGCAATAGCGTCGGCCAGTTGCGGAGCATCCGCCAGCAGAACCTTCTTGACGCCAGCGACCTTCGCCGCGAGGTCTGCGACTCCCCTGGCGTTGTGGCCGGCAACCAGAAGATGAATGTCGCCGCCAATCTGGTGTGCAGCGAAGACGGTATGCAAAGTCGCTGGCTTCAGCGACTCGTTATCATGTTCGGCAATTACAAGAATCGTCATTTTGCGTTTCCTTTACAGCACTTTGGCTTCAGACTTGAGCTTTTCGACCAGTGTTCGAACGTCCGGAACCTTCACACCGGCCCCGCGAGCAGTCGGTTCGGAAACCTTAATGGTCTTCAGACGCGCTCGTACATCCACTCGCAGTTCGCTGGGTTCGATGGTCGCCAGCGGTTTCTTCTTGGCCTTCATGATGTTGGGCAACGTCACGTAGCGGGGTTCATTGAGGCGCAGGTCCGTCGTGACAACTGCGGGTAGCTTGAGGGAGAGCGTTTCGGCGCCACCATCTACTTCCCTGGCTACTATGGCGATGTCGCAGTCAACGGTTACCTTGGACGCAAACGTGGCCTGAGGCATACCGGCAAGAGCCGCAAGCATCTGTCCCGTCTGATTCGAGTCGTCGTCGATGGCCTGCTTGCCGAGGATGACAAGGCCGGGGCGCTCTTCTTCCACGATGGCAGCAAGCAACTTGGCTACGGCCAATGGCTGAAGCTCCTCGTCCGTCCTGATGTGGATTGCGCGGTCAGCACCAATGGCCAGCGCGGTCCGAAGCGTTTCCTGACACTGTGTCGGGCCGCAAGAGACTGCAATGACTTCGCTAGCGGCGCCGGACTCCTTCAACCTCACACCTTCCTCTACACCGATCTCGTCAAACGGATTCATGGACATCTTGACGTTGCTGATGTCGACGTCCGTTCCGTCTGCCTTCACCCGGACCTTGACGTTGTAATCAACGACCCGCTTCACTCCTACCAATACCTTCATCGCGAACTCCTCATCCAGGAAACCGAAATCTTTTGGCAGACGGACTGTCTGGAACCGTCTGCATATCAAGCACCGCCTCATGAAGCCTTGACACGCCACGAATCAAATAGACCAATTAGATAAAAAAACTGACCACCTAGTATATATCACGAAAATTCCTGTTTGCAAGGAGATGGTTCTGCTCCCTTTCCCCACCCGCGCCGGGACGTCATACGGCGAGACCAGCCCCGTCCGGACGGACGACTGACACGCACAAACCGGCTACACGGCACTCACGGGCAAACGTCGATAAATGTTTTTGACATTGGCTGGGTTTGGTGCATACTGACCCAGCAGTCAAAAATTTATGTCCGTCGGTCCTAAATTCGGACGGTCAGTTGGCTCTGGAAGGAACGGTTGGTCGTCGCCCGGTTGCGATGCGCCGCTGAGTCAGGTTGTTGACGTGCCAGCACCCCATTGAACCGGCGACAACGGGTGACCGCTGGCTTATGGGGCCAAACCATTCCAGGCACGCGAACGTGTGCCATCGACCTTCACGAGTGACATCAACGACTTGAACGGATGCAGCGGAACCAGAGCACCTGCCGTGCTTGAGCACGATGATGCGGTGCGGGATTTGATGAAGTCTCAGGAGAATATTTGTCATGATGCGAACTGCTGTAACCGAAGCGCTGGGAATTGACCTTCCTATTTTTGCGTTCTCTCACTGTCGAGATGTAGTCGTTGAAGCCTCCCGCGCCGGTGGCATGGGCATTCTGGGTGCGGCGTGGATGACGCCCGAGGAACTCGAGGTATCACTGAAGTGGATTGATGAACACGTTGAAGGCAAGCCCTACGGCGTTGACGTCGTTTTCCCGGGTACCTTTGCGGCACTCGAAGATGAACGCGACCCTGACCAGATTCTCCCGGCCGAACACCGTAAGTTCGTCAAGAACCTGCTGGACGAAGCGGGTATTGCCCCCCTGCCGGAAGATGACGCAAAGGAATTCATGCGTGAGCACGCGGGCAAGATGAAAATGACGCCGCGCGACAGCGAGCGATCGCTGGAGATTGCACTGAAGCATCCGGGGGTCAAGTTCGTCGTTGGCGCGATGGGTGTGCCGCCGAAGCATGTTGTTGACCGCATTCATTCTCACGGCATCAAGGTCGGTGCGCTTGTCGGTTCAGTGGACCATGCGCGCAAGCAGCAGGAAGCCGGAGTCGACATTCTCGTCGGTCAAGGTAGCGAAGCTGGTGGACACGTCGGCAAGGTCTCGTCCATGGTGCTCTGGCCACAACTTGTCGATGCCGTTGCCCCGATGCCCGTCCTTGCGGCCGGGGGTATTGGTCGCGGCCGCCAGATGCTCGCGGCAATGGCACTCGGTGCAGCCGGCATCTGGTGCGGATCCATCTGGCTGGGTAGTCGCGAGAGCGAACTGAGCGACATCATGAAGGATCGCCTCTTCGCTTCGAAGTCGGAGGATGCAATCGTCAGCAAGGCGCTCACCGGCAAGTCGTGCCGGATTCTCAAAAGCGCGTACACCGAGGCATGGGATAAAGGCGTCCATCCCGACCCTCTGACTTTTCCGTTGCAGTCGATTCTCGCCGGTGAACCGATGCGCCGGGCCGAGCGCTCCCGCAATCTCGACTATTGGACGTACGCCGTTGGGCAGATTGTCGGTGACATGAAATCGGAAACATCCGTTCGGCAGATCTTTGCCGAAATTCTGGGTGAATACGTGGACTCAATGGAGCACCTGCAGAATCTCCTGGACGACTAGGCGCACTCGCACAAATACCGAGGACATGGTAGGAGAATCAAATGCATATCGTTGTAACGCTCAAGCAGGTCCACGACCCGAACTCGCCGGCTGAATTGCTGAAACTGAGTGCCGATGGCAGGTCCATTCAGACGCCAGCGGGTGTCGGTGACGTCGCAAATGGATACGACGTCAATGCGGTCGAAGAGGCAATTCGCATTCGCGACAAGATTGGCGGCACCATCTCCGTAATCAGCGTGGGCTCCGACGAAGCTAAAGCGCATCTGCGCCGCGCTATCGCTATGGGTGCCGATAAAGCTGTTCATATCAGCGGCCCCCACGGCCTCGACTCGGACCCTTCCGTGGTAGCGGCGTTGCTCGCCAATGCGGTTCGAAAGCTGCCGCCGGCCGACCTCGTCCTCAGCGGACGACAGGCATCCGACACGGACTCGGGACAGGTGCTCTTTCGTCTGGCGGAACAGTTAGGCCTTGGTGCAGTTTCTCCCGTCAAACAGGTGCAGGAAGTCACCGAAAGCGCGATCGTCGTGGACCGACTTACCGATGATGGAATGCAACGCGTTAAGGCGGAGTTGCCTGTTCTGCTTGGTATTTCGAACGAGGCCAACAAGCCACGCTCCCCTTCGCTGAAAGGGGTGATGGCATCAAAGAAGGCGGACCTTACGACGTGGTCGCAGGCTGACCTGTTGCAGGGTGACGTCCAACCGAGCGTGGTTCTGCGTCGCGTGTTCTTTGAACCGGTATCGGAGGTTCGCGCAGAGCTGATCTCTGGCAGTGGGTCGGACGCGGGCCGCGCCCTTGCCGAGCGTTTGCACCAGGAAGGGGTTATCTGATGGCTGGCGTACTTTTCTTTGGATACGTTTCTGACGGCAAGGTCCAGCAGAGCTCCCTCGAGGCAGCCAGCTGTGCCCGGGAACTTGCGCAACAGGCGGGAGGCCCCCTCCTCGGCGCAGTTATCGGAAACGGTGAAGAGGCTGCAAAAACGTTGTCGAGCGTGGCTACCTCGGAAGTCTTCTTCGTTGATGACCCGCGCCTCGATCCATACATCAGCGACGTATATATCGCGGCAGCGGAAGCAATCATCCGTGCTTGCGCGCCCGATATTGTCCTGTTCCCGCAAAACTCTGAAACGAACGAATGGGTGCCGCGCCTTGCCGCGAGGCTTGATGCCGCGCTCGTGACAGCCGTATCGCGACTCGCTCTCGACGACGGGGATCTGGTCGCTATCAAGCCCGTCAGCGGGGGCGCCGCGAAGGCAGAATTCTCGTTCGCACGGCCGTTGCGCATGGCAACCTTGTCGGCCGGCTCGTACCAAGCCGGCGAGTCGGCGGCGCAACCTGGAACGGTCACGCCAGTTGTACTCCCGGAGGTCAAAACACGCATTTCCGTGCTCGAGTCAATTCCTGACGCCACCGGCGCAGGCCCGCAACTCAAGACGGCGCGCGTCGTGGTGTCAGGCGGGCTCGGAGTTGGTAGCCGCGAAAACTGGAAGCTCATTGAAGAAGCAGCCGCCGAACTTGGCGCGGGAGTCGGAGGTAGCCGGGCTGTCGTTGAGCTAGGCTGGATTCCGCCGTCGAAGCAGGTCGGGTTCAGCGGCGCGAAGATTAGCCCTGACCTCTATATCGCCGTTGGCATCTCCGGAGCAGTGCACCATCTCGCAGGTATTTCTGGGGCCAAGATGATCGTTGCCATCAACACCGATTCGGAAGCCAACATCTTCAAGGCCGCCCGGTATGGTGTGGTGGGCGATGCCAAGGATGTATTGCCAGCATTTGTTGAACGGGTCAAAGAACTCCGCGCACGTTGACAGCCAGGTAAGGGCAACATGGACACGACATCAAAACACCTCCTTGTCGTCGGCGGTGGTCCCGCCGGCTGTGCAGCCGCCCTCGAAGGCGCCAATCTGGGCTTTCGGGTAACGCTAATCGACGAACACCCGCAGGACGTATCCGCGATGAGTCTGGATGCGCCGTATTTCTATGGCGCCCGACTCCCGTCGGTGCTCTCTGACCAGGGACTTGTTGCAGACCGCGTGTTGGGCTCCAATGAACCGTTGATGGAGTGCCTCGAAGCTGGTGTTGACGTGCTAACAGGTACGGCCGTCTGGTCCAACTTCCAGCCTGGCGCGAACAACATTCATCTTCAGGTCAATCAGGTCGGTGTCGCGGACACCGAACGCAGCTGGATGATTGAATACGACTACATCGTTCTCGCCCCAGGCTCGAGAGATCTGGTGCTTTCGTTCCCCGGCTGGGAACTGCCCGGAGTTCTGGGCGCGAACGGGGCGACGACACTACTCGGGCGGTACGACACGCTCGGCGGCAGCGAGCTCGTCATCCTCGGCAGTGGCAACCTTGCACTTCGTACGGCGAAGCTCGCCCTGGAAAAAGGCCTCTCGATCAAGGCCCTCGTTGAAGTCGGGCCGACCATTGCGGGCGACCCGGAGATCGCCAAAGAGTTGAGCTCGGCAGGCGTGGCGTTTCACCTGTCGACTACAGTAACCAAAGTCGACGGCCAGACCGGTGTCAAAGAGATTCAACTGGTCAAGGTTGATGACGCGCTGCGCCCCCGCCCCGGCACGGAATACATCGTATCGTGCGACACGGTCTGTATGGCGTTTGGCGTTGTTCCGAATATCGAACTCGCTTCCGTCACTGGTTGCAAGATGGAGTTCCAGCCGCAGTTGGCCGGCTGGATCCCTGAGACGACTGCACAGATGCAAACAAGCGTCTCTTCCGTTTTCGTCGTAGGCGACGGCGCAGGTGTGACGGAAGCATCGCTTCTCGACGCCGACGTCGCGTGCGAACAGGGACGTACCGCGGCACGCCGTATCGCTGAGCTGGAGGGATTGCAATCTGAGGACACGGCGCCAAGCCGCGTGGGATCGCCTGGCGGTAGTACCTATCCACCTGACCGGTGGCTCGCGTCCTTTGTCGCCGCGCAAGGGCTCGACGTCGTTGTATGCCAGTGTGAAGAAGTCTCCCGACGAGAACTGATCCAGGTAGGTCCTCCGCGATACCTCGATGCTAAAAACCGCTGCCCTTCCGGCGGTCTCGACGGACTTGGCAATGTCGGACGCACAAGCCAGGACTTGCTGAAACGTTTGACCCGGGCGGGGATGGGTCACTGTCAAGGCAAGCGTTGTAGAGACCAGACATTAATACTGCTCGCGGATGCGACAAACAGCAATCTCGCCGACATTTCGCCAGGCTCGTACCGTTGCCCAGTGCGCCCGATTCCACTCAAGGTTATGTGGGCCGACGATGAAACAGAGGAAATCCGCCGCACGTGGCCTACGTGGCTCCATCCGTTGAAGGATGAAATACCGTGGAAGTAAGCGCTTGGCGCCACATGTCGAGTTAGGTGAGGAATTGAGGACATTCATGGAAACCGCTGACGTCGTCGTCGTTGGAGCAGGAATAATCGGGCTTTCTACGGGCTACTGGCTCGCGAAGTCTGGTGCAAAAGTTGTGGTAGTTGATAAGGGTCGCGTAGCGTGGGAAGCATCCGGGCGCGCGACTGGATTCCTCAGCCTCAGAGGTGAAACGCCAATTGAGGCGCCGCTCGCGGCGGAGGCTGAGAAATACTGGAATGGCCTCGATGAAGAACTTGGGTATCCGACCGAGTGGCGACCTGAAGGACGCCTGTGGGTGGCGAGCTCACCGGAAGAGTGGGAAGAATTGCAGGAAACTTATAAAGTCTTTTCTACCACCCAGTTCCCGTTCCGGCTAGTCGACGGTGACGAAGCACGTTCAATTGTCCCCTGCCTGTCTGAAAAGGTCATCGGTGGAATCCACACGACGCGTTCGGGTCACGCGAACCCGCAGCGGAGCTCACAGGCGTTCGCATGGGCATTTAAGGACCGTGGTGGAGTCATCCGCGAAAACAATCCTGTGATCGCTATCACCACTGAAGCCGGCAAGGTTACGGGGGTTCAGACGGCTGCAGGCTATATTTCCGCGCCGGTCGTCATCAACTGTGCTGGCGTTGGTACGGGTCACATTGCCCGCATGGTCGGTGCTAACGTGCCCGTAGCGGCGGTACGCCTGGAAGCGATGGTAACTGCCCCTCTGCCACCACTGTTTGGTGTGGCCATGGTTGGAAACGGACTTTCGTTACGGCAAACTCGTCGCGGAAACATTCACTTCAATGGCGGACCTCACGAGTGGATCGACGTTGACCTAACATCCGAGCCAGCAAAACCGAATACTGCCATCGTTCGCAACGTCGCCCGCCGTCTCGCGGAGCTTCTCCCGTCGATATCGAATATTCCATTGCTTCGCTGCTGGGCCGGTATCGTTGACGTCACTCCCGACCAGGCTACCGTCATTGATCGCGTCGGCTCGATTGACGGCATGTACATCGCGACAGCTTCCGGACATGGGTTCGGCCTGGCCCCCGTTATCGGTCGCGCACTTGCTGACCTCGCACAGACCGGTCGAACTGATTTGCCGATCAGCGAACTGGGCCTGTCCAGATTCGGAGATGTGCCTGCCGACTGGCGCAAGAGGAGGGACTGGCACGCGGGAGCGTATAACACTTGACCGATGCCATACATTCGCTCATCGGTAGAACCACAAATGGCCGCGTAAGGTCCGGATCGCCAGATTGAGCGGTCGAAAAGCTGCAGTGTCGTACTATCAATGGATTCAGGCACAGCCCCCTTCATCACGGCCTGTTTGAGCTTGCGACATGTAATTGCGCAATGAAGGGCTACATGCTCACCTGACGCATTTCAGGCGACAGTCATAAAGATAGGTATCCTTTTCTGGGGCGGCAGAATCAATGTGGTCTACGGGCCCGGCGCACCACAATTGTCGGTGTGTCGCAAGCGCGCGGCGCCGCCACACGCGCATCGGTGGTCCAGCGGATATCGCCGACGTCACGCGTCGGCGAAGCTCCGTGCCGCGTGCACGAACTCACGAACAGCGGTCGAGTCGCTATTGCTGGACTGAGGCGCGCTCCACGTTTGTCGCGAACTTGCGGCCGGACGTGGATTGTACAAACACTGTCTGGACAATTCGGTCGACCGGCAAATCAAGTCACACGCGTGCACCCGCGCGAACGCGACGCCGCCGGCGTTCTAACGAGTCAGCCTCAGGCCCCGCATAGGCGGCCAGGCGCAACTCGCACGATGTCATGATCCGTTCACCGCGTCCTTTAACGCCTTGCCGGCCGCGAATCTCACAGTATTTGCCGCGGCAATAGCGATCTCCTCGCCCGTCGTCGGATTGCGACCGGTACGCGCCGAGCGCTGCCCCCGCGAAAACGCCCCAAAACCGACGAGCTGCACCGCTTCGTCGCGGCTCACCGCGCCCGTGATCGCATCCAACACCGCCTAGACGGTTTTACTCGCGTCGCTTTTGCTGACGCCCGCGCCCGCGGCGACTGCGTCGACGAGTTCCTGTTTGTTCATGGACTTGTCCGGCTCATAAAGTCAAAGTCGCCCCCTACCGTATCCAACGGTCAACACGCACCGCAGGCGCGCAATGCAGCCAGTACCCGCCGGAACCTGCACTCTTCCACTCGTGGCAACGGGCGCAGCTACCAGCGCGGACCGAGGGAACGACCATCGGTACCCGGTGGCCACCGCACCTGCCCCCATGGGCACCCACAGCGGCGGAACTGCTCGAGGGAACAGTCGTGCAGCACGACATCTTCGTCGGTTCGCAGGCACTTTTGACCGTGATGACTCGTATTTGTTAGCAGGGTTACGTTTTATGTTTCGCGCGCTCCCGCGCTACGACTAGGTAAGCAAGGGAACTGCTCGCAACCGCAGTTGGGATATACGTGGACTACACATCGGCGGGTAACCCGCAGGCCGATCGCAATGCTGCAATGGAGTGATCTAAGGGATGCCTGATCGGCTCGCCGGAGTGGCCGATTGCCGGACGTTGCACCCTGTTTGCCGAAGACTGGGTTCATATCCGCTATTCCGAGAAGTCGCGCCTACGTCGCAGGCCCGAAATTTCGGAAGCATTTCCATCCGACACCAGGCTATCGACAAGCAAAATATAATAGCCAAACACGCTCAAAATGGTGCACCGAACAACACTTTTTCGCGATGCTGCATACTTTGGTGTCTCTGAAACCGCTCTACCTTGTTGCTGCAGACTTTGTTGTGCCCCGATAACAGGTAAAAAAAAGCGCCACGGAGACCGTGGCGCTAAAAAAGTTCTAGCCATTCCGAGGGCCGTGCTAGAACCTGAGAGACTGCATCGAACGTCGTTCCCATCTAAACTAGCGAAACAACGTTTCGAAATTAGGAGACATTTTTTCCGTTTCCGGACGACAAGTCAAGCGAAAAATACATGCCTCCATCTCATTTTCGGCGCTGCACGATCCGACATTTCCCTAATAAACTCGGGGTAATCCAGTAAATATTGCGCATTGCGAAAGAAAGTGGCAAGCCGCGCATACTTTCTCGACATTCGTCTTACAATTGATAAGAATCTGAAATCAAGTTTCGAAAAAAGAGAGATTCCCGTGACGACACGCTCCAACGCCCAAGCCCTCTCCCGAGAACGGGAAGCCACCACCGACGAAATAACGGCCCTCGCGCGCGGTTTGGCGGTCCTGCGCCGCATCGCGATCTCCGATGCCCCGGTCAGCAACCGCGAACTGGCAGAATTGACAGGCATCCCGAAGCCAACCGTGTCGCGCATCACGGCGACGCTCGTCAGCGCGGGCTTCCTGTTCCAGTTGCCCGACAGCGAGCGCTTCGTGCTGACGGCGTCGGTGCTCGAACTCAGCAACGGCTTCTTGCGCAACTTCGACATCCGTGCACGCTCGCGGCCGTTCCTCATCGAACTCGCCGAAAAGACATCGCTGTCCGTCCACCTCGCGGTGCGCGACCGCCTCGACATGGTCGCGATCGACGTGATCCGCCCCCGCTCGGCCGTGCTCGTCACGCGGCTCGAAACGGGCTCGCGGATGGACGTCGCGCGCACGGCGGTCGGCCGCGCGTACCTCGCCGCGCTCGAGGACGGCCCGCGCCGCGAGCTGATCGGCGCGCTGCAGGCGGCGGCGGGCGACGACTGGCCGTTCGTCGTGTCGCGGCTGAATGCCGCGCTCGCCGACATCACCCAACACGGCTACGCGATCGCGATCGGCGAATGGCGCGAGGAACTGAACGCGATCGCAGCGGGCTTCGTCGCGCCGACGGGCCAATGCTACGCGGTCAACTGCGGCGGCTCCGCGCACCAGTGCACGCCCGACTTCCTGCGCTCGGTCGCGGTGCCTGCGCTGCGCGAGTGCATCGCGAAGATCACGCGCGAGATCGGCGGCGCCGCGTGGCCGAATCTCGCACGTTGACATGGATGGCGCAGTGCCGCGACGGACCGCGCCGCGCACGCGGGCCCGCGTCATCGCCGCATGTCATCGCCCGTTCATCTGTAACGATCGTAATTCGCGGAAAGATAGGGTGCTGGACTGTAACCGTCGTAGGGACGTAGCATCATGCAACCCCGCGCCACAACCGGCGCGCCCCGCTCTTTTCTCTTTTGCGTCGCGGCCGGGCCGCAAGCCGGCCCGGTCGCGACGACCGCGAACGCGGCCCGTGCGCGCCTGTCGTATGCACTGCACGCCGACCTCCAGATCGAACCGATGGACAATCAAGAAAAGCCCACGCCCCGCTCTTCCGCTCACCCGCCGTCCGGTCCCAGCCCGCGCCGCCCCCGCCGCAAGCTGATCGCGCTCGGCGCGCTCGCGGCCGTCGTGATCGGCGGCGTGCTGTGGTGGCATCCGTGGAAGAGCGGCGGCAGCCCGAGCGCCGAGAGCCAGCCAGGCGGCGCGCGCAAGCGCGGCGGCCCCGCCGCGCTCGCGAACCTGCCGCAGCCCGTCCAGGTCGCCGCCGCCGTGCGCGGCGAGATGCCCGTCGTCCTCAACGCGCTCGGCACCGTCACGCCGCTCGCGAACGTGACCGTCAGGACCCAGTTGTCCGGCTATCTGCAATCGGTGTCGTTCCAGGAAGGCCAGATCGTGAAGAAGGGCGACGTGCTCGCGCAAGTCGATCCGCGCCCGTACCAGATCTCGCTCGCGAACGCGCAGGGCGCGCTCGCGCGCGACGAGGCGCTCCTCGCGACCGCGCGCCTCGACCTGAAGCGCTACCAGACGCTCGTCGCGCAGGATTCGATCGCGAAGCAGACGGCCGACACGCAGGCGTCGCTCGTCAAGCAGTACGAAGGCACCGTGCAGATCGACCGCGCGGCGATCGATTCCGCGAAGCTCAATCTCACGTACGCGCGGATCACGGCGCCCGTGACGGGCCGCGTCGGCCTGCGTCAGGTCGATCCGGGCAACTACGTGACGCCGTCGGACACGAACGGCATCGTCGTCATCACGCAATTGCAGCCGATGAGCGTGATCTTCACGACGTCCGAAGACAACCTGCCCGCGATCCTCAAGCAGATGAGCGCCGGCGGCAGGCTGTCGGTCACCGCGTACAACCGCAACAACACGACGCCGCTCGAGACGGGCGCGCTCGACACGCTCGACAACCAGATCGACACGACGACGGGCACCGTGAAGCTGCGCGCGACGTTCGAGAACAGGAACAGCCTGCTGTTCCCGAATCAGTTCGTCAACGCGCGCCTCCTCGTCGACACGATCCGCGACGCGACGATCGTGCCGACGTCGGCCGTGCTCACGGGCTCGATCGGCCAGTTCGTCTACGTCGTGAAGCCGGACAACACGGTGAGCGTGCGCAAGGTGAAGCCCGGCCCCGTCGACGGCGAGCGCACGAGCATCGTCGAGGGGCTCGCCGTCGGCGAGCGCGTCGTGACGGACGGCTCCGACCGGCTGCGCGAAGGCTCGGCGATCACGATCCCGGCCAACCAGCCGAAGCAGGCGTCGGGCGCGAAAGGCGCATCGGCCGCGTCGGGCGCGCACGGCGGGCGCCGCCACGGCGGCGCGTCGCAGGCCCAGTCGCAATGACGCCGGCTGACCAATGAATCCGTCCCGCGTCTTCATTCTTCGTCCGGTCGGCACCGCGCTCCTGATGGCGGCGATCATGCTCGCCGGCCTCGTCGCGCTGCGCTTTCTGCCGCTCGCCGCGCTGCCCGAGGTCGACTATCCGACGATCCAGGTCCAGACCTTCTATCCGGGCGCGAGCCCCGAGGTGATGACGTCGTCCGTCACCGCGCCGCTCGAGCGGCAGTTCGGGCAGATGCCGTCGCTCAACCAGATGTCGTCGCAGAGCTCGGCGGGCGCGTCCGTGATCACGCTGCAGTTCAGCCTCGACCTGCCGCTCGACGTCGCCGAGCAGGAAGTGCAGGCGGCCATCAACGCGGCGGGCAACCTGCTGCCGTCGGACCTTCCCGCGCCGCCCATCTACGCGAAGGTCAATCCGGCCGACGCGCCCGTGATCACGCTCGCCGTCACGTCGAAGACGCTGCCGCTCACGCAGGTGCAGGATCTCGCGGACACGCGGCTCGCGATGAAGATCTCGCAGGTGTCGGGCGTCGGCCTCGTCAGCCTGTCGGGCGGCAACCGGCCGGCCGTGCGGATCCAGGCGAACCCGCTCGCGCTCGCGTCCTACGGCCTGAACCTCGACGACCTGCGCACGACGATCTCGAACCTGAACGTCAACACGCCGAAGGGCAACTTCGACGGCCCGACGCGCGCGTACACGATCAACGCGAACGACCAGTTGACGAGCGCCGACCAGTACCACGACGCCGTCGTCGCGTACAAGAGCGGCCGGCCGGTGATGCTCACCGACGTCGCGAAGATCGTCGCCGGCTCGGAGAACACGAAGCTCGGCGCGTGGGTCGACGCCGAGCCCGCAATCATCCTGAACGTGCAGCGGCAGCCGGGCGCGAACGTGATCCAGACGGTCGACAACATCAAGGCGATCCTGCCGAAGCTGCAGGAATCGCTGCCCGCCGCGCTCGACGTGCAGATCGTCACCGACCGCACGACGATGATCCGCGCCGCCGTGCGCGACGTGCAGTTCGAGCTCGGGCTCGCGGTCGCGCTCGTCGTGCTCGTGATGTACCTGTTCCTCGCGAACGTCTACGCGACGATCATCCCGAGCCTGTCGGTGCCGCTGTCGCTGATCGGCACGCTCGCCGTGATGTACCTGTCGGGCTTTTCGCTGAACAACCTGTCGCTGATGGCGCTCACGATCGCCACGGGCTTCGTCGTCGACGACGCGATCGTGATGATCGAGAACATCGCGCGCTACGTCGAGGAAGGCGATTCGGCGCTCGAGGCGGCGCTGAAGGGCTCGAAGCAGATCGGCTTCACGATCATCTCGCTGACGGTGTCGCTGATCGCCGTGCTGATTCCGCTCCTCTTCATGGGCGACGTCGTCGGGCGGCTGTTCCACGAGTTCGCGATCACGCTCGCGGTGACGATCGTGATCTCGGCCATCGTGTCGCTCACGCTCGTGCCGATGATGTGCGCGAAGCTGTTGCGCCACACGCCGCCGCCCGAAAGCCACCGCTTCGAGGCGAAGGTGCACGCGCTGATCGACCGCGTGATCGCGCGCTACGGGCTCGCGCTGCAGTGGGTGCTCGACCGGCGGCGCTCGACGCTCGTCGTCGCGGTGCTCACGCTCGCGCTCACCGCCCTCCTCTACGTCGTGATTCCGAAGGGCTTTTTCCCGACGCAGGACACGGGCGTGATCCAGGCGATCACGCAGGCGCCGCAGTCGGTGTCGTACGGCGCGATGGCCGAGCGCCAGCAGGCGCTCGCCGCCGAGATCCTGAAGCATCCGGACGTCGTGAGCCTCACGTCGTTCATCGGCGTCGACGGCTCGAACATCACGCTCAACAGCGGCCGGATGCTGATCAACCTGAAGCCGCGCGACGAGCGCAGCGAATCGGCGAGCGACGTGATCCGCTCGCTGCAGCGGCAGGTGGCGAACGTCACGGGCATCTCGCTGTACATGCAGCCGGTGCAGGATCTGACGATCGACTCGACGGTCAGCCCGACGCAGTACCAGTTCATGCTGACGAGCCCGAACCCGGACGAGTTCGCGACCTGGGTGCCGAAGCTCGTCGACCGGCTGAAGAAGGAGCCGTCCCTCGCCGACGTCGCGACCGATCTGCAGAACAACGGCAAGTCGGTCTACATCGAGATCGACCGCGCGAGCGCCGCGCGCTTCGGCATCACGCCCGCGACCGTCGACAACGCGCTCTACGACGCGTACGGCCAGCGGATCGTGTCGACGATCTTCACGCAGTCGAACCAGTACCGCGTGATCCTCGAAGCGGAGCCGCGGATGCAGCACTACACCGATTCGCTGAACGGCATCTACCTGCCGTCGGCGGGCGGCGGCCAGGTGCCGCTCTCCACGATCGCGACGTTCCACGAGCGGCCCGCGCCGCTCCTCGTGACGCACCTGTCGCAGTTCCCGGCGACGACGATCTCGTTCAACCTCGCGCCGGGCGCGTCGCTCGGCGAGGCGGTGAAGGCGATCGACGCGGCCGAGCGGGAAATCGGCCTGCCGGCGTCTTTCCAGACGCGCTTCCAGGGCGCGGCGCTCGCGTTCCAGGCGTCGCTGTCGAACCAACTGTTCCTGATCCTCGCCGCGATCGTCACGATGTACATCGTGCTCGGCGTGCTGTACGAGAGCTACATCCACCCGATCACGATCCTGTCGACGCTGCCGTCGGCGGGCGTCGGCGCGCTGCTCGCGCTGATGATCACCGGGCACGACCTCGACATCATCGGGATCATCGGCATCGTGCTGCTGATCGGCATCGTGAAGAAGAACGCGATCATGATGATCGACTTCGCGCTCGAGGCGGAGCGCGTCGAGGGCAAGCCGCCGCGCGAGGCGATCTACCAGGCGTGCCTGCTGCGCTTTCGGCCGATCCTGATGACGACGCTCGCCGCGCTGCTCGGCGCCGTGCCGCTCATCGTCGGCTCGGGCGCGGGCTCCGAGCTGCGCCAGCCGCTCGGCATCGCGATCGCGGGCGGGCTCATCGTGTCGCAGGTGCTCACGCTCTTCACGACGCCCGTGATCTACCTCGGCTTCGACGCGCTCGCGCGCCGCATCCGCGGCTTCTTCGAGCGTTCCGGCCGCCCGGCCGCGCATCCGGACGCGTAAATGAACCTGTCGCGCCCGTTCATCACCCGCCCCGTCGCGACGACGCTGCTCGCGCTCGGGATCGCGCTCGCCGGCCTGTTCGCGTTCGTCAAGCTGCCCGTCTCGCCGCTGCCGCAGGTCGATTTCCCGACGATCCTCGTGCAGGCGTCGCTGCCCGGCGCGAGCCCGGAGACCGTCGCGACCAGCGTGACGAGCCCGCTCGAGCGGCATCTGGGCTCGATCGCGGACGTCGCCGAAATGACCTCGATGAGCTCGGTCGGCAACGCGCGGATCGTGCTCCAGTTCAACCTGAACCGCGACATCGACGGCGCCGCGCGCGACGTGCAGGCCGCGATCAACGCCGCGCGCGCGGATCTGCCCGCGAGCCTGAAGAGCAACCCGACGTACCGCAAGGTCAACCCGGCCGATTCGCCGATCATGGTCGTGTCGCTCACGTCGAAGACGGCGTCGCCCGCGAAGCTGTACGACGCCGCGTCGACGGTGCTGCAGCAGTCGCTGTCGCAGGTCGACGGGATCGGCCAGGTCAGCCTGAGCGGCTCGGCGAACCCGGCCGTGCGCGTCGAGCTCGAGCCGCAGGCGCTGTTCCACTACGGGATCGGCCTCGAGGACGTGCGCGCCGCGCTCGCGTCCGCGAACGCGAACAGCCCGAAGGGCGCGATCGAGTCCGGCCCGCACCACTATCAGCTATACACGAACGACCAGGCGTCGAAGGCCTCGCAATACAAGGATCTCGTGATCGCGTACCGCAACGGCGCGGCCGTGAGCCTCTCGGACGTGTCGAGCGTCGTCGACTCGGTCGAGGATCTGCGCAATCTCGGCCTCATGAACGGCGAGCGCGCGGTGCTCGTGATCCTGTACCGGTCGCCCGGCGCGAACATCATCGACACGATCGAGCGCGTGAAGGCCGCGCTGCCGCAACTGACGGCCGCGCTGCCCGCCGACATCCAGGTCACGCCGGTGCTCGACCGCTCGCGCACGATCCGCGCATCGCTCGCCGACACCGAGCACACGCTGCTCATCGCGGTGAGCCTCGTCGTGATGGTCGTGTTCCTGTTCCTGCGCAACTGGCGCGCGACGCTGATCCCGAGCGTCGCGGTGCCGATCTCGATCATCGGCACGTTCGGCGCGATGTATCTGCTCGGCTTCTCGCTGAACAACCTGTCGCTGATGGCGCTCATCGTCGCGACGGGCTTCGTCGTCGACGACGCGATCGTCGTGCTCGAGAACATCGCGCGCCACATCGAGAACGGCACGCCGCGGCTGCAGGCCGCATTCGACGGCGCGCGCGAGGTCGGCTTCACGGTGCTGTCGATCAGCCTGTCGCTCGTCGCGGTGTTTCTGCCGATCCTCCTGATGGGCGGCATCGTCGGGCGCCTGTTCCGCGAATTCGCGCTCACGCTGTCGCTCGCGATCGCCGTGTCGCTCGTCGTGTCGCTCACGCTCACGCCGATGATGTGCGCGCGCCTGCTGCCCGAAGCGCACGATCCGCGCGACGAGGGCCGCGTCGCGCGCTGGCTCGAGCGCGGCTTCGAGCGGATGCAGCGCGGCTACGAGCGCACGCTGTCGTGGGCGCTGCGCCATCCGCTCACGATCCTGATGACGCTCGTCGCGACGATCGCGCTCAACATCGCGCTGTACATCGTCGTGCCGAAGGGCTTCTTCCCGCAGCAGGACACGGGCCTCATGATCGGCGGCATCCAGGCCGACCAGACGACCTCGTTCCAGGCGATGAAGCTCAAGTTCACCGAGATGATGCGCATCGTCCGCGCGAATCCGAACGTCGCGGACGTCGCGGGCTTCACGGGCGGCGCGCAGACGAACTCGGGCTTCATGTTCGTCGCGCTGAAGGACAAGCCGCAGCGCAAGCTGTCGGCCGATCAGGTGATCCAGCAACTGCGGCCGCAGCTCGCCGACGTCGCGGGCGCGCGCACGTTCCTGCAGGCCGCGCAGGACATCCGCGCGGGCGGCCGGCAGAGCAACGCGCAGTATCAGTTCACGCTGCTCGGCGACTCGACGGCCGAGCTGTACAAGTGGGGGCCGATCCTCACGGAGGCGCTGCAAAAGCGCCCCGAGCTCGCCGACGTGAACTCCGACCAGCAGCAAGGCGGCCTCGAGGCGATGGTGACGATCGACCGCGCGACCGCCGCGCGCCTCGGCATCAAGCCGGCGCAGATCGACAACACGCTGTACGACGCGTTCGGCCAGCGCCAGGTGTCGACGATCTACAACCCGCTCAACCAGTACCACGTCGTGATGGAGGTCGCGCCGCAGTACTGGCAGAGCCCGGAGATGCTCAAGCAGATCTACGTCAGCACATCGGGCGGCAGCGCGAGCGGCGCGCAGACGACGAACGCGGCGGCGGGCACCTACGTCGCGACCTCGACGCGCGCGTCGACGGCCGGCGCGGCCGCGCAGAGCGCCGCCGCGATCGCCGCCGATTCGGCGCGCAACCAGGCGCTCAACTCGATCGCGTCGAGCGGCAAGTCGAGCGCGTCGTCGGGCGCGGCGGTGTCGACGTCGAAATCGACGATGGTGCCGCTCTCCGCGATCGCGAGCTTCGGGCCGAGCACGACGCCGCTCGCGGTCAACCATCAGGGCCTGTTCGTCGCGACGACGATCTCGTTCAACCTGCCGCCCGGCGTGTCGCTGTCGAAGGCGACGCAGGTGATCTACCAGACGATGGCCGAGGTCGGCGTGCCGCCGACGATCCAGGGCAGCTTCCAGGGCACCGCGCAGGCGTTCCAGGAGTCGCTGAAGGATCAGCCGATCCTGATCCTCGCCGCGCTCGCGGCCGTCTACATCGTGCTCGGGATTCTGTACGAGAGCTACATCCATCCGGTCACGATCCTGTCGACGCTGCCGTCGGCGGGCGTCGGCGCGCTGCTCGGCCTGCTGCTCTTCAAGACCGAGTTCAGCATCATCGCGCTGATCGGCGTGATCCTGCTCATCGGCATCGTGAAGAAGAACGCGATCATGATGGTCGACTTCGCAATCGACGCGTCGCGGCAAGGCAAGTCGTCGTTCGACGCGATTCACGAAGCATGCTTGCTGCGCTTCCGGCCGATCATGATGACGACGATGGCGGCGCTGCTCGGCGCGCTGCCGCTCGTGTTCGGCCACGGCGACGGCGCGGAGATGCGCGCGCCGCTCGGGATCGCGATCGCGGGCGGGCTCATCGTGTCGCAGATGCTGACGCTCTATACGACGCCCGTCGTCTATCTGTACATGGACCGGCTGCGCGTGTGGGCCGAGAAGCGCCGGAACCGCCGGTCGTCGGGCGGCGCGGCAGTCGCGGGCGAGTGACGCGGGCGATGCCGCCGTGTCACAAATGCTTACGCCTGATACGAAGCCCATCGCCTATTCATAAATGACGGGCAACGATGCGCGCGTGTGCGCGGCGAAAGCCTCACCCGCCATTGACGAACAGGCGGCGCACCGCCCGCGAGCGCCGCCCGCAGCCGCGATCGGCCGGGTCCGGGCGCGCGCCGCCATGTGCGCGAGGCCGCCTTCGCGCGCCGGACCTTGATCCGAATCTCGTTTCGGCACCACCGATCGGACGCGAATTCGGCATACACTTGGACGTTCGACGTCAGCCCCTCGCCTGGAGGGCGCCATTGACGCAGCGCAATGCAAGGAGCGGTTTCATGTCGATGAAGGTACTGCTGATTGGCGCGTCCGGCCGCACGGGCCGCGCGCTCGCGGACCTGCTGCTCAAGCAGCAGGATTTCGAGGTCACGGCGCTCGTGCGCCGGCCGGATTTTGCGCTGCCGGGCGCGAAAGTCGTCGTTGCCGATCTGACGGGCGACTTCTCGTCCGCGTTCGACGGCATCACGCACGCGATCTACGCGGCGGGCTCCGCCGAGTCGGAAGGCGCGACCGAAGAGGAACAGATCGACCGCGACGCCGTCGCGCGCGCGGCCGACTATGCGAAGGCGCGCAACGTGCAGAAGCTCGTCGTGATCAGCTCGCTCACCGCGTACTGGCCGCAGCGCAGCCCCGAGTTCCTGCGCCACTACTCGCAGATGAAGCGCGAGGGCGACGACCGCGTGATCGCGTCGGGCATCGACTACGTGATCCTGCGCCCAGGCCCGCTCACCGACGATCCGGGCGTCGGCAAGATCGCGCTCACCGAGGAGCGGCTCGACAACGCGCCGCCCGTCGCGCGCCAGGACGTCGCTTGGGCGGCGATCGAGGCGATCAAGCTCGGCATCTCGAAGAAGATGGTCGGCTTCGTCGGCGGCGGCGTGCCGATCGAGCAGGCGCTGCGCGCATAAGCGGGCGCGCGGCGGGTTTTCCGGCGCCCGCGCGCCGGACCTTCGCCGCCCAGGCGGCATCAAGGCCGCATCAAGGCTGCCGGTGCGACGCCGCCCACGCCTTCACCGCGTTCAGCGTGTTCTCGACGTGCTTGTCGGGCGACAGGCTCGTGTACTCGTAGAGCACCTTCCCGTCCGGCGAAATCACGTACGACACGCGGTTCGCCTTCGAGATCGCCGGCAGCTTCGCGTCGTACTCGCGGATGATCTTCGCGTCCGGATCGGCGGCGACCGGGAACTTGCTGCGGCATTCGCTGAGCGAAAACTTCGTCAGCGTGCCGATGTTGTCCGCCGACACGCCGATCACCGTCGCGCCATACTGTTTGTAAGCGTCGACCGCATCGGCGAACGCATGCGCCTCGATCGTGCAGCCGGTCGTGAACGCGGCCGGATAGAAGTACAGCACGACGGGGCCTTTCTTCAGCGCGTCGGCGAGCGAATACGTGTAAGTCTTGCCGCCGAGCGACGCCTGCGCGCTGAAGTCGGGCGCCGCGTCGCCCACCTTCAGTACCGCGTGCGCCGCAACCGCGTACAGCGCGAAGAGCGCGGCGGCCGCGCCTGATGCCAGTTTTCGATTCATCTGAGTCCTCGTCTTCGAATGTCCATATGTTCAACAGGGTTTAGCGCCCGGCAAGCCGTCCGATCGCGTTCGCATCCCGAACTGACGCACGTGACGAAATGCGCCAGTTCCTTTCTTCCCTGACACTAAAGAATCGGCACAATGCGCCGTTATTGCGTCCGGACACCGGTTCCAGCCCCTTCACGCCAGCGAGATACATGGAAGCCATCAGGAACAAAACGCCCCGCAAGGGCTCCTGGCGCGCCGCACTTCACAAGCTCCGCCGCTTCGCTTGGTCGGGCGGCGCGCTGATGCCCGCGCGCGCCGGCACGCCGCGCGCCGACGATACGGTCCGAAGCTGGCTGGAGCAAACCGTCGGCGCGGTCGATTTCCTCGCCCACGTGGACCGCGATCTGCGCTTCCTGTACGTGTCGGACGCAAGCCTGCGCTTCATCGGCTATCACCGCGACTATCTGCACACGCTGACGCTGCGCGACCTGATCCCCGAGCAGGATACCGCGGCGCTCGACGGCCTGCTCGCGCGCGCGTCGGCGACGGGCGACGTCGAGAAGGCGACGCTGTGCCTCGTGAAATCGCTGACCTACCCGCTCGACGTCGAGGTGCGCGCGGTGAAAAGCCGCCACCACGGCGTCGACGGCTTCGCGATCGCCGCGTTCGACGTGTCGTCGTGGCGGGCGATCGAGGCACGGCTCACGTACGAGCTGCACCACGATCCGATGACGGGGCTCGACAACCTGTCGGCGCTCTTGCCCGCGCTGATGCGCGCGCAGAAGATGGCCGACGAAGGCGGCGGCTGCACGGCGCTCCTGCTGCTCGATCTCGACGATTACCAGCGGATCAACCGCGCGCTCGGCTACGACGCGGGCGACGCGCTGCTGCGCGACACCGCGCAGCGGCTGCAGCGGCTCGCGACGCGCGGCGAGCGGCTCGCGCGCGTCGCGAGCGACAAGTTCGCGGTGATGCTGAGCGCGCCCACGCGCATCGCCGCGATCGACGCGGCCGAAGCGCTCGCGCGCCAGTTGCAGACGGCCGTCCAGCAGCCATACGCGTATGACGGCCAGGCGGTGCACCTGTCGGCGAGCGTCGGCATCGCGATCGACCCGGACGCGCGCACCGCGTCGAAGCACGCGCAGCACCACAGTCCGTTGTTGCGGCGCGCGGACCGCGCGCTCGCGCAGGCGAAGGCGGCGGGCGGCAACGCGCTCGCGTTCCATCAGCCGACCGACGATCCGGCCGACGCCGAGCGCCTGAAGCTCGAGGCCGATCTCTACAACGGCGTGCGCAACGGCGAGTTCTCGCTGCATTTCCAGCCGATCACGAAGAGCCACACGGGCGCCGTCGTCGGCGTCGAGGCGCTGATCCGCTGGCACCACCCGGTGCACGGGCTCGTCGCGCCCGCGACGTTCATTCCGCTCGCCGAATCGATCGGCCTCATCAACTATCTCGGCAACTGGGTGCTGAAAGCCGCGTGCATGCAGCTCGTGTCGTGGGACCGGCAGGGGATCGCGCTGCAGTACGTGGCCGTCAACGTGTCGCCGCAGCAGTTCCGCGACCCGCGCTTCACGCAGAGCGTGCGCGACGCGATCAAGCTGACGGGCATCGATCCGCGCCGCATCGTCCTCGAAATCACCGAGAGCCTGCTGATGCACGATCCGAACCATGCGAAGACGCTGCTCGAGGAAGTGACCGAGCTCGGCATCCGGTTCGCGGTCGACGATTTCGGCACCGGCTATTCGAGCCTCGCTTACCTGCAGAGCTTCCCGCTCGCGAAGCTGAAGATCGACCGCAGTTTCGTCGAAAATCTGTTGACGTCGAGAAACGACCGCGCGATCGTGTCGGCGGTCGTCGGCCTCGCGCAGACGCTCGAGCTCGAGCTCGTCGCGGAGGGCGTCGAGACCGAGGCGCAGCGCACGCTGCTGACCGAGATGGGCTGCAACCACATTCAAGGCTGGCTCGTCTGCCAGGCGCTGCCGTCGGACGAACTCGCGCAACGCTTCGAGGCGCAGGAGCTCTATCTGCACGCAGCCGCATGACGCACGCAGCCGGCTTTCTCAATCACTGATTCGTATGTCAATCACCGCACAACTGCCGCGAACGGCGCTGCTCGACAAGCTCTGGGCCCGGATGAACGAGCGCGGCGATTTCCCGCTGCTGTCGGACGCGCTGCGCGCGACGATGGCCGCGATGAAGAGCGACGATCTCGACTTCACCGCGCTCGTGCGCGTCGTGCTGTCGGACTTCGCGCTGACGCAGAAGGTGCTGCGGCTCGCGAATTCGGCGATGTACATGGCGTTCGGCGGCAACATCACGACCGTCACGCGCGCGCTGATGGTGCTCGGCATGGACGCCGTCGGCCATCTCGTCGTCGGGCTCAAGCTCGTCGACCACTTTCATCACAGCGCGCCGCGCCGCATCGACGCGAAGCTCGAACTGAACCGCGCGCTGCTCTCGGGCTGCGTCGCGCGCAAGCTGACCGAGCACGTCGATCTTCGCGCGGGCGAGGAAGCGGTCGTCTGCACGCTGATGCGGCAGGTCGGCAAGCTGCTCGTCGTCTGCTATCTCGACGCGGAGTGGGAAGAGATCCGCCGGCGCGCGGCCGAGCACGACGACGACGACGACGAAGCCGCGTGCCGCGCGGTGCTCGGCGTGGACTACGACGAGATCGGCCTCGAGGCGGCCTCGCGCTGGCGGCTGCCGGAGCTGATCCGCGCGGGCATGACGCGCTTCGACGCCAACGACAGCGCAACGCAGGACGTCCAGTGGCTGCGCGCGGTCAGCCACTGCTCGACCGACGTCGCGACCGCGCTCACGTCGATGCACGCGCAGCAGCGCGACGCGCGGATCGCGGCGCTCGCGCACCGCTTTCACGGCGTGCTCGGCACCAGCGCCGACGAGCTCGCCGAGATCGCCGCGTCGCTGTCGCGCGAGGAGACGAGCGACACGGTGATGCGCGAGATCGTCGAGCTGCGCGCGAGCGCGGACGAGATCGCGCGCGGCGCATCGACCCCGCAGGCGTGCCTCGAGGCGGGCCTCGCGGATCTGCGTGCGCTGCCGTCCGAGCACGTGCTCGGCCCGGTGCTCGCGCTTGCGTCCGAAAGCGTGCTCGCGGGCCTCGCGTTCACGCGCACCGTGATGTTCGTGCGGCATGACGACGGCGTGTTCGCCGCGCGTCTCGGCTTCGGGCCGGACGTCGACGCGGCGCTCGAGCAGTTGCGCTTTCACGAGACGTTCGAGCCGGACGTGTTTCATCTCGCGATCACGAACTCGGTCGGCATCTTCATCGAGAACGCACACGATCCGAAGATGGTCAAGCGGCTGCCCGCGTGGTATCTGGACGCGTTCGACGATGCGCGCGCGTTCGTGCTGCTGCCCGTCGCCGCGGAGCAGACCACGGTCGCGTTGCTGTACGGCGACTGGGCAGTCGGCCAGCCGGCGCGCAAGATCTCGCAGCAGGAAATGGGCGTGCTCAACGAGCTCGCGGCCGAGCTCGGACGCTTCTTTCACGGCGCGCAGGGCGACGGCCGGTAACGCGCGCGATCGCGCTCGGCCGACGGGCGATCATGCCTCGCCGCCGCCCCGCCCTCTCCGATCGACGCCCAACAGGAACGGCAAACGGACGCCTTCCCGTTTGCCGTTCCTGTTCGCACCGGCGCGGTCGATCGCACGGCACCCTCCGCCGCGCTCCGGCGCTGCGCGGCCTCCACGGCCCGCGCCGAAGCGCAACCGAGGCCGCGCCCCGCTACGGCCGCCCCGCGTAATACCGCGCGGCCGCCGCGATCTCGGCGGGCGTCATCTGCCGCGCGACGTTGCGCATCTGCTCGCTGATGTCGTTGTGCCGCGCGCCCACCGCGAACGCCTGCAACTGCGCGTTGATGTAGACCTCCGGCTCGCCTTCGAGCCTCGGCCCGCCGACCTTGTTGTCCATTCCGCCATGACACGACGCGCACGGCGCGATGTTGCGCATCGGCGCGCCGCTCGCGACGATCTTCGGCGGCGTCGCGGCGAGCGGCGTCACGGTGCGCGGCAGATATGAGTAGAACGCGGCGAGATCGCGCATGTCCTGGTCGGTCAGATTCGTGACCATCGGCGCCATCACCGCGTTGGTGCGCGCGCCCGTCTGGAAGTCCTTCAACTGCTTGTAGATGACGGCCGCGTACTGGCCCGCGAGATTCGGCGAATTCGCGTCGCTCATCCCGCGCGCGCCGTGGCACATCGTGCAGCGCATCGCGAGCGTCGCGCCGCGGCCGATCGACAGGCTGTCCGCGCCCACCATCATCTGCGGCGTGACGACGACCGTGCTCGTCTTGACGGCCGAAGGCGCCGGCGCCTGCTGCGACGGCAGCCACGCGCGCGGCACGCCGGCCGCGCTGCAGATCGCGTTCCAGATGCCCTGGAACTGCGCGTCCTTCTGCACCGACGGCAGCCAGACGAAGCCGATCAGCACCGACGCGGCCACCGCGAACAGCGTGAGCCCGACGCTGACCGTCAACCAGCGGTTGCGAATCGAAAACAGACGTTCCGTGCTCATCGCTGCGCCCCCATGTAGATCGCCGGCACCGACGGTTGCTTGAGCGACATCAACTGCGCGATCGGATAGCCGTAGTTGACGACCGTGAGGCCGATCATCAGCGCGATCCACAGCCCGAAGCTGTTGAGCGCGACGGGCAGCGTCTTCGGCTCGTGGACGGCCGAGCTGAACGTGAACTCGGCCGGCTTGACCTTCGCGCCGCGATGGCTGCGTATCAGCACGACGAAGAACAGCACGGCCGACGCGACGAGGATCAGCGCGCCGACGACCGACATGGTCACCCACGCCGCCTGCGGCGCGAGCGCCGGATCGCTGTAGTCGTAATAGGCCATCCGGCGCGGCATGCCGAGGATGCCGACGTAGTGCCACGGGAACGTCGTGACGATCATCCCGACGAACCACAGCCAGAGCTGCGTCTTCACGAGCCGCAGGCTGCCGAGCGCGCGGCCCGTCAGGTGCGGCCACAGTTCGTACGCGATCGCGAAGTACATGATGACGACGGCGCCGCCGAAGATCAGGTGGAAGTGCCCCGTGATCCACTGCGTGTTGTGGATCGTCGAATCGAGCTGATAGCTCATGTTGATGAGCCCGCCCGCGCCGCCGAAGCCGAGCATCACGAACGAGAACGCGACGGCGAGCATCATCGGTTCATGCCACGGCAGCGCGCGCAGCCAGCCGAACGCGCCCTTGCCGCCGCGCAGGCGCGCGGCGATCTCCACCGACGCGCATACCGTGAACACCGTGAGGAGCGTCGGCACCGCGACGAGCGCGGTGAACACCGATTGCAGGAACTTGAAGCCCGAGCCGACCTGCGGATCGGCGAACAGGTGGTGCACGCCGATCGGCATCGCGCCGACGAGGAACAGGATGAACGAGATGCGCGCCATCCCGTCGCTGTACAGCTTGCCGCCGATCGCGCGCGGCACGAGCGTGTAGTACGCGATGTACGCGGGAATCAGCCAGAAGTAGACGATCGCGTGCAGCGTCCACGAGAAGAACACGCGCGCGAGGCCCGCGTCGATCGTCGAGCGGAGCCCGACCGCGACGGGCAGGATCTGGAACAGGATCTCGATCGCGGCGCCGACCGCGGTCCAGCCCCACAGATACGCGCCCGCGACGTTCGCGAACATCGCGAGCGGAATCGGCGTGCCGGGATTGCCCTTCTTCCACGCATAGAGGTTCACCGACATCAGCGCGACCCAGATCCACGAGCCGACGACGACGAGCACGACGCCGAGGTAATAGAACGGATTGCCGATCATCGGCGGATAGAACGTGTAGAGCACCGACGACAGGCCGAGCGACACGGGCGTCATCGCGACGATCGAGCCGACGGCGATCAGCCAGAAGCCCGTCCACGCCCAGCGGCGGCCGACGAGCGGCATCTTGAGCGCGAGCTCGCTGATCGCGTAGCCGAAGCCCATCGCGATCAGCGTCGGGAACACGTAGCCCATCACGGAGCCGTGCGCCGTCACCGAACGGTAGTAGAGCTCGGGATTGCCGAGCCACGGATGCAGCGGGCTGCGCGCGAGCATCTGCCACGCGCCGAGCAACAGCGCGACGCCGAAGACCGCGAACGCGAGCCAGAAATGGGCGAGCACCAGTCGATTATTCTTTAACACAGCTCAGTCTCCGGGCGCTGGACGCCAGTTTGTCGAATTCCGCACGGTCAATGACCTTGACGTGCGCCCACATCCCCTCGTGGCCCGTGCCGCAATACTCGTGGCACGGCATCAGGTGATCCCTCGGCGTGTCGAAGGTCGTCCTGAACGTTGCGACGTAGCCGGGCTCGAGCATCGAATTGATGTTGGTATCGGTGATGAGAAAGCCGTGCACGACGTCCGCGCTCGTCGCGCGGAACGTGACGGGCGTATTCGCCGGCACGAGGATGCACTGCGGCGTGAACGAGTACTGCTGGCCGATCACGCGCACCGTGACCGAGCCGTCCGGCTCGCGCGCGGTGCCGAGATTGCTCTCGACGAATTCGCCGGAGACGTGCAGCGTCGTCGGATCGATCGTCTCGACGCGCGACGGCGGCATCATCGCCCAGTGCAGGCCGGTGTACACCATCATGGCGACGAGGACGATCATCAGGCCGACGGCCAGGATCGCCCACCTGCGCTCGATCCGGGCCGCGAGCTGCGCGCCGTCGAGACGGTCTGGCATAGGTTGTTTGGACATGGGAGCCGCTTTTTATTGGATCACGCCGCGAGGCAGGAAGACGAGAAAGTAAAAGGCGAACCACAGCGCGATCACGATCGCGGTCGCGGTGCCGGCGAGCGCGAGCGCGCCGCGCGGCCCCGACCGGACGATCTCGTCGACCGCGTCGTCGTGCGGTTCGGGGTCGCCCCCGTGTCGTTGGGAAGTGTCGCTCATGATGTCCTCAATAGAGCGGAGCGGAGCGCAGCGCGTTGGCTTCCTTCGCGGAAACCGGCGTGCCGCGGTTGCCCCAGGCGGTGCGAATGAACGTCGTCACGGCGGCCACCTCGTCGTCCGACAGCGACTGGGCGAAAGGCGGCATGCCGTAGGGCTCGGGATTCTTCGCGGTGCCGGGTGCATAGCCGCCGTTCAGCACCATGCGGATCGGATTCACCGCGGACGTCATCTGGATCGACTGGTTGCCCGCGAGCGGCGGGAACGCCGGCGTCTTGCCGCGCCCCGTCTTGCCGTGGCAGCTCGCGCACTGCGTGTCGTAGATCTTCGCGCCGATCTTGTAGAGGCGCGCCTGCTCCGATGCGGCCATCGTCGTCTTCGGCGCGGACTCGGCCTCGCTGCCGCGCTGCGGCAGCGACTTCAGATAGACGGACATCGCGCGCACGTCGTCGTCCGACAGGTACTGCAGGCTGTCGTAGACGACCTCGGCCATCGGCCCGTACACCGCGCCGCGATGCGACGCGCCCGCCTGCAGCAGGCCCGTGATGTCGGCGATGCTCCAGTCGCCGAGCCCAGCTTCCCGGTTCGACGTGAGCGACGGCGCATACCACGCCTGCATCGGGATCAGCCCGCCTTCGAACGCGTTCGACTCGGAGCTGCCGCCGAGCGCGTTGATCGCGGTGTGGCACATCGAGCAGTGGCCGAGCCCCTGCACCAGATACGCGCCGCGGTTCCATTCGGCCGATTTCGCGTGGTCCGGCTGATACTCGCCTTCCTTGAAGTACAGCGTGCGCCAGCCGATCAGCAACTGCCGGTTGTTGTACGGAAAACGCATGTCGTGCGGCCGGTTCGCGAGCTTCACGGGCGGCACCGAGCGCAGGTACGCAAAGATCGCGTCCGAATCCGCGCGCGTGACCTTCGTGTACGCGGCGAACGGCATCGCCGGATACAGCAGCGAGCCGTCGCGCGAACGGCCGGTGTGCATCATCGCGTAGAACTCGTCGGCCGTCCATTTGCCGATGCCCGCGTCGTTGTCGGGCGTGATGTTCGGCGAGTACAGCGTGCCGAACGGCGTCGGCATCGCGCGGCCGCCCGCGAAGAGCTTCTCGCCCGGCACCGTGTGGCACGCGACGCAGTCGCCCGCGCGGGCGAGGTACTCGCCGCGCTTGAGGGTCGCCGCGTCCGCGGCGGGTTGCGCGTGTGCGGCGGATGCGGCGAGCGTCGCCGCGAGCAGCCCGAGCGCGGCATTCGCGCACGCGCTGCGGAGTTTGACGATCCAATGCTTGTGCACCGAGGCCTCCATTAACGCGGTTCGCTACCGCATGCGAGCGGCATGTCGAGCGAGCCCGCGGGGGCGGGCGACGGGTTCGCGGGCGCGGGCTGCGAAGCGAGCCACGCGGAGATGGCGGTCACGTCCGTGTCGGTGAGGCGCGACGCGACCTGCTGCATGCAGTCGGGCGCATACGACGTGCGCGTGCCGTAGCGCCATGCGCCGAGCTGCGCGCTCAGGTATTCGGCATGCAGGCCGAGCAGCCCCGGCACGGCGGGCTCCATGCCCGTGAGCGACGCGCCGTGGCACGACGCGCACGCGGGAACCTTGTGCGACGGATCGCCCGACTGGACGAGCTGCCGCCCCCGCTCTAGCACCGCCGGCGCGACGGCGGGCGCCGCGATCGTTGGGAACGGCGGCCGCCGGCTCGCGAAGTGATCGGCGATCTTGCGCAGGTACGCGTCGGGCAGATACGCGAGCAGGTAGTTCATCGGCGGATACTTGCGCCGGCCGTCGCGGAACGCGACGAGCTGGTTGTACAGATAGCCGGCGGGCTTGCCGGACAGGCGCGGAAAGTAGTCGTTCGACGTCCCCTCGCCCTGCCGGCCGTGGCAGGCGGCGCAGGCGAGCACGCGCGCCTCCATCGTGTCGGGCGCGCGCTCGGCCTGCGGTTCCTGGGATAGCGCCGTCTGGCTCAGCAAGCCGCACAGTACGGCGAGTACAGCGGTGGGTCTCGAGGTCACTGTCATCCTCTCCGGGAAGGCGTGCAGTTCCCGCCAGCGACGCGAGCCGCCCCTGCGGCTCGTGAGGTAAGCGGGTACGCCCGGCACCATCGCTTTCATTGGTCTCATGGGAACTTGTTGTTCAAATTTTCAATGTCGCGAAAATCTCATGAGCGCCGTTGCTTTGCGTTGATTCATGTCAATCCAATACTTCTTTACATTGGTAGTCGATTGGCCGAGCGATCGCAAATCTCATGTCTTCTGGAATTTAGCCGGTCGCGGGAAAAGCGCAATGTTTCACGGCGCGCCGCGCGGCATTTCGATTTTTCTCTTATGCGGCAATGCGTTACGCGCGCCAAACGCGCACGTGCCGGGAGCATCGCGGCAAGTGAAACGCGGCGCTTTCGGCCGCGTGCGCGGCCCCGTTCGTGACGTGCGTCAAATTCGCACGGCGCGGCGCGAACCACCGCGCTCGATCACGATATCGAGCGAGCCCGCGGGTGCGGTGCTCAATCGGTCGCGCACGTCGTCGATCGCCGACGGGTCGACGCGCTTGCCGTCGATCTCGACGAGCACGTCGCCGTTCTCGAGACCGTAGCGGCCGAGGTCCTCCGGCCGGTTGTGGAACAGCTCGACGCGGCCGTCGACGAAGCGGATCGCGATCGTGCGCAGCGGCCGGGAATCGTCCTGCGTGAAGCCGCTCGCGTCGTAGCAGAACTCCATCGTGCTCGGCACGAACATGTAGCGGTCGAGCCGCGCGAGAAAGTTCATCCCGAGCATGTCGCCGCCGCCTTCGGCGACGCGCAGGCTGCCGACCGGCCGGCCGTCGAACGACAGCCCGCTCACGAAATGGTCGCGCGACTGGCCGACGCCGTTCGCCGACATGCTCGGCACCGCGCCGCCGAGCGGCGTCGCGGCCTTGCGGCTTGCGAGGTACGCGAGCGTCGGCGCGGACGCGATCGAATAGCGCGCGCCGGTATCGAAGCGGAACATCGCCCACTGATCGCGGAAGTCGACGCTCACGGCGGGCGACTGACCGAAGCTGTCCTGGTACGGGACGCAATGCGCGAAACGCTGCCCGGCGGGCGGATGGCGCCAGACGGTCAGCGTGCCGCTGCGATTGTCGGCGACCCAGCTCAACTGGCGAAAGATCTCGATGCCGACGATGCCGTCGATCTGCGTGCCGAACACCTGCGACAGCAACGACAGATCGAGGCCGAGCCAAGGATAGAAGCTCGGCACCTCGTAGCTGCCGAGCGCGATCGGCAGCGGCTGCCACAGGCGCACGCGCGCTTGCGGCAGCACGCCGTCCGCGGTCGTCAGGCCTTTTTCGAGCATCGTCCGGTACGCGATCGGAATCTGATCGTCGGTCGACGGCTGCGTGATCGACTGCGCGAGCCGATTGTCGATCGCCGTGTGGCTCGCGCCCGTGTCGACGAGAAAGTGATAGGTCTTGCCCGCGATCGCGACGGGCACGACGAACCCGCTCTTCGGCTTGAACGATACGCTCAGCACGGGCGTGGCGCCGCCGCGCTGCGGCTCGGCGCGCTCGCCGCAACCCGCCGCGAGCAACGCGGCGAAGCAGACGAGCGCGACGGCCGCCGACGCGCGCGGCGCGCGGCGGCGGAAGGCGGAGGCGGCGCGACTCGGCGCCGGCGTCGAAGCGAATGCGTGTCGAACCATGGATGACGGATGCGTGATGCGAAGTGAAGGTGGACGGAGATTGCGTGAGGCGACGGATCGCGACGGATCGCTTCGGATGCCGCCTGCCGCGCTGCGCGGGCAATGCGCGTCCGCTCGATGAAAACCATATGTAAGGATCGACGATTCTATAGAAACGCGCCGCCGCGCGTTGTCGACTTTTGTTCGCCGGCTTGCGCGGGTTCTCCGCATCGAAGCCGGCATTTGACGCGTGCGGCAACGCGTCGTGACGTTCGATGCGCGGACAGACGCACATTCGACGCCGCCACGAGTTCGATCGATATCGGTCGATATGGGCCCCGCATGTTCGCCCGCGCCCGCGTCGCGCGCAAATTCCCTTGCGCGAAATCGATAGCAGAACAAAGTTGAAGCCGGCCATTGACCCCGTCCGCGCGCGCCGACGATGATGGCAGCGGATGCGCGACGTGGCCGCGCAATCGCGGATTACGCCGCGGCGCGCCGCATCGCGCGCAAGAACCGCATCGACCGACAAAGCCACATGACCGCTCACGACACGCGCCGCACCACCCCTTCCCCATCCGCGCGCGACGGCGCGCGACGCTCGCTGCTGAAAGCCGCAGGCGCTGCCGCACTTGCCGCGCCACTGTTGGGCAGCCTCGCCGCGCTATCGGCGAGCGGCGCCGCACACGCGCAACGCAGCGCGAAGACGCTGCGTATCGGCTATCAGAAGTACGGCAACTTCGTCGTGCTGAAAGCGCGCGGCTCGCTCGAGAAACGGCTCGCCGATCAGCATGTGTCGGTCCAGTGGATCGAGTTTCCGGGCGGCCCGCAACTGCTCGAAGGCCTGAACGCCGGCGCGATCGACGTCGGCACGGTCGGCGAGACGCCGCCTGTGTTCGCGCTCGCCGGCGGTGTCGATTTCGTCTACGTCGGCAGCGAGCCGCCCGCGCCGCAGGGCGAAGCGATCGTCGTGCCGCACGATTCGCCGATTCGCGCCGTCGCCGATCTGCGCGGCAGGAAGATCGCGCTCAACAAGGGCTCGAACGTTCATTATCTGCTCGTCAACGCGCTGCAGCGCGCGAAGGTCGATTACCGCGACGTCACGCCCGTCTATCTCGCGCCCGCCGACGCGCGCGCGGCCTTCGCGCAGCGCGGCGTCGACGCCTGGGTGATTTGGGATCCTTATCTTGCGGCGATCGAGCGTCAGGCGAACGCGCGCGATCGCAAACGGCAACGGGCTCGTGAACAACACGCAGTACTATCTCGCGAGCCGGAAGTTCGCCGAAGCCGAGCCGCAACTCGTGCGCGCGCTGCTCGACGAAGTCGGTGCGGTCGATCGCTGGGCGCGCGCGAACATCGCCACGGTCGCCGCGCAACTATCGCCGCTCGTCGGCCTCGACACGGGCACGCTCGAGCATGCGTTGAAACGCGCGAGCTACGGCGTTCAACCGATCGACGATGCGACGCTCGCGTATCAGCAGCAGATCGCCGATACGTTCGCCGCCCTCAAGCTGATTCCGCGCAAGATCGACGTTGCCGCCGCGCGCTGGCAAGCGGCATAGGCGCTCGCGCATCGCAATCTCGCGGGCAAAGCGCCGAGCCTCGGCCGGCTGTCGCGGGCGAGCCGCTGACGATCAATCGGTTGCTCTCGGGCGGCCGATCACGGCACTACCGCAACGACGGATTCCCCGGCGCGCGCGACACGCGTGCCGTCCGTCAATTCGCACTGCCCTCGCCAAGTTCGGGCGCGCGATCGTCCCTGCCTGCCTCGATCACGCCACCGACGACGGATGCGCCCCAGGATTCAGGGCTGCTCCAGAACACGTTGTGCTGAAACCGGCGGCGCGCCCGCGCATGCGGCTTCGCACCAATCGGGCCGATCCGCTCGCGCGACTCGACCTGTCGCCCGCATCCCCGCAACCGCTCGACGATCGCGGCAAGCGTGCCGTCCGCAGACCATTCGTCGAAACGACGGCGGCAAGTCGGCGACGACGGATAGCGGCGCGGCAATGCGGCCCAGCATTCGCCGGTCGCGAGCACCCACAGCACTGCGTTCACGACCGCGCGCGCCTGCGCCCGCGGTCGGCCGCAACGCGTGTTGCGCGCCGGCTGGGCGGAGAGCAATTCCTCGATACGCGCCCATTCGTCATCGCTCAACTCTTCGAACTGCATCGTCGGCCCTCTTCGAGAAATCGGCGCGAACGCGCACGCACGCGGCATGCACGACGCCGATGAAACGTGTGTCGACCGCGGCAAGCGGCGTCATGCCGACGCCGAATGAAACGCCCACAACGTACTGGCGAAAAGCCGCACGATACACGAACCCTCTTCCCCGGATAAATACATTGTTGTTCTAAGTAAATCTCAGGATTCCGACTCGATTCCGCGGCGGGACGCAGTTGGGCGAACACGTTCGTTCGCGCGCTCCGGATTCGGCGATCCGTTCGAGCGCCGCCGGCGCGGGACGATTCGATTGGTGCGCAATATTACACGCGGGCCGCGAGAAATCCAACGCTGTCAAAATCGACAGGGTGCGGCGGCGCATCAACCGCGCGACAGACATCGCACGCGAACCCCACGCCGGCGGCCCGCGCGTCGCATCATGCGCTGCGAAGCAGCCGGCTGCGCGTAAATGCGCGGTTGCCGCTCAGCTTGTCGAGAAACGCATCGGACGGCACGCGGTCGAGATCGGTCACCACGTAGCCGATATCGCCGCGCGTTTGCAGATGTTGCGCGACGACGTTCGCGCCCTCTTGCGCGAGCAGCGTGTTGAGCCCCGCGAGCACGCCCGGCGTATTGCCGTGCACGTTCAAGAGCCGCGCAGCCGACGTGCATTCGCCCGGGCTCACCTGCGGGAAATTGACGGCGCCCGCGGTATCGCCTCGCGTCAGGAATGCGACGAGCTTCGACGACACCTCCGCGCCGATGTTCTCCTGCGCTTCCTGCGTACTGCCGCCGATATGCGGCGTGAGGATCACGTTCGGCAGCCCTTGCAGCACGGATTCGAAGCGGTCCGCATTGCTCTTCGGCTCGCGCGGGAACACGTCGATCGCCGCGCCGCTCAGGCGCTTCTGCACGAGCGCATCGCGCAGCGCATCGATATCGACGACGGTGCCGCGCGACGCATTGATCAGGATTGCATTCGATTTGAACTGCGCGAGGGCGCTCGCGTCGATCATGTTGTGCGTCGAGGCGTTCGCGGGCACGTGCAGCGTGACGACGTCCGCGATCGCGATCGCTTCGCCGAGCGAGCGCGCCGGCTGAGCGGAACCGAGCGACAGCTTCGCTTGCACGTCGTAATAGACGACCTTCATGCCGAGCGCCTCGGCAAGCACGCCGACTTGCGCGCCGATATTGCCGTAGCCGATGATCGCGATCGTCTTGCCGCGCGCCTCGAACGATCCGCCCGCGCCTTTCGCCCATTCTCCCGCATGCGCGAGGACGCTCTTCTCCGGTACGCGCCGCAGCAGCAGGATCGCCTCGGCGATCACGAGTTCCGCGACCGATCGCGTATTCGAGAACGGCGCGTTGAACACCGGAATGCCGTGATGCGCGGCAGCCGGCAAATCGACTTGCGACGTGCCGATGCAGAAGCATCCGATCGCGAGCAGATGGCGCGCGGCGTCGATCTCGTCGCGCATCAGATGCGTCGCGGAGCGAATGCCGACCAATTGATGCTGCTGCAGCGCGCGCCGCAGTTCGTCGCCGGCGAGCGCGCCCTTGCGCCGCTCGATGTCGACGTTCGCGTCGGCGAAATGCCGGGACGCGCTGTCGTGAATATTTTCGAGGAGGAGAACGGAAGTCATGTTGTCCAGCGTGATGGTCGAATCGAAGCGGAAGCCGGAAATCCCGGCAAGGTACGCAAGCGCCGCTATGCGGCGTTCGCGCCGATCGCACGGCGCGCGATGCATGCCGCGTTGCCGTTCAAAAATCGTATGCCTGGCGGGAGCGCAGCACAAGCCGGCCGGCACGTCCTGCTGTGCGTGGGGAATTGCGACTTGATATCGCTGAAGGAATGCCTGTGTAGTGTCGCAAAATTGCGTCGGCACATGCGAACATCCCTGCTGCCAGCAGGTGTACCCGCATTGCGCGATGCGCGCCCGGAAGGCGCGTTTCACATCCGGCGCCGGCCGCTCGGCGACGTGCCGGTCCAGCGCCGAAACGCACGGCTGAAGTTGGCTCGATCCGTATAGCCGACGCGCGCCGCGATCTCCTCGACCGTCAGTTGCGTACCCTCGAGCAGGCGCAGCGCATCGCGCAGCCGGATCTCGTCGAGCAGCGCCGAATACGTCGTGCCGTAGTCGCTCAGCTTGCGCTTGAGCGTGCGCTCGGAGAGATGCAACTCGCGCGCGAGCGCATCGAGCGACGGATAGCCGTCGCTGCCGCGTATCAGCAGATTGCGCACGCGCTCGACGATGCTCTCCGCATAGCCGAGCCGCGCGAGTTCCGCCTCACACTGCTGGACGATCATCTGCGCCGTGTGCGCATTCGCGGTCTTGATCGGCTCGTCGAGCAGCGCGGCCTCGCAACGGATCTGATTGGCGGGCGCACCGAAATGGCAGCGCGGCAGACGGTCACGATAGCGCGCGAAATAAGGCGGCTCGGGCCACTCGAAGCATAGCTCGGCGTTCGACTTCATCGTCTTGTCATGCGACGGTGTCAGCAGCGAGTTGAACAGGATCGCCGTCTCGACCATGAAGTTCTCGACGGCGAACTGCCGCAGCCTGCCGAGCGGAAACGCTTCGAGGATGTCGATCTGCACTGTATGCTCGAGTTCCGTCAGCCGCACCGAAAAGAACGGCACGCGCGTCGGCAGATAACGGATGCCGAGCTGGATCGCCTCGCCGAGCGTGGCGCAGCTCATCAGGCCGAAGCCGATGAGCCCCGACTTCGTCAGGCTGCTTCGCAAGCCGATCTCGACCGCGATCGACGGATCGTTCGTCATCCCGATCAAATTGAACACGATTGCCGCCTGCTGCAACGGCGTGATGCGCGTGTCCGGCTCCTCGAGCTTCGCGCGCGTGACACCCGTGTTCGCGAGAAGGTCCGCATCGGCGATGCCGCGCTCTTCCGCGAGCATCAGCATGAAGAGCGCGTAGGCGGACGATACGGTCGCCTTGTTCAATTGCCTCGTGGGGTCCGGAACAGACATGGCCATGCTTCGACTCCGTGCAGTGACCGGCCGATTATAGCGACGGATGGCCTCAGATGACACATCGCAATGCCGCAAATTGGCCTCAAATGACTCGCTCTTTGGCACAACCGGCTATCACGGCGAAGATGCGGACGGCTCTAAGATGATCTCATCGGCAAACCGCCGATTTCAGGGAACGGATTCGAACAATGAACAAGACTTTGCGCTTCAAGAATGACGCGGAGAAGGTCGCGTATGTCCGCAACGAGGTCAACGCCGCGAGCGATGCGCTGCGCGCGCAATATCCGTTGCTCGACCACCAGAATCTGATCGGCGCGGCCGTGATGGCGCTGTGCGTCGCGACGCTGCTCGGCGGCGCGTATCTGTACGCGACGGGCATGATCGCGTGGTACATCGCGCTGCCGATCGCGACGCTCGCGACGTCGCTGATCCACGAGCTCGAGCATGATCTGATCCACTTGATGTACTTCAAGAAGACGCCGTGGGCTTATCACCTGATGATGACGCTCTGCTGGCTCACCCGGCCCGGCACGATCAATCCGTGGACGCGCCGCCGGATGCATCTGCACCATCACAAGGTGTCGGGCGGCGAATCCGATCTCGAAGAGTACGGAATCACCAATGGCGAGCGCTGGGGCCTGAAGCGTCTGCTGATGCTCGCGGACGGCATGCTCGCCGTCGCGCTGCGCCCGCTCGGCATGCGCCGCAAAGTGTTGCAGTACGTCGCCGCGCAGCCCGCGCAGGAACGCGCCGATCGGGTGCGGCTGCGCATCGAGCAGCTCATGTCGTACATGCCGGTCGGCCACGTCTACTACGTGCTGTGGCATGCGTTCATCGCCTATCACGTCGGACTCTTCACACTGCACGCGCTCGGCTACCAGCCGGACGTGCCGGCGCTCGCCCAGCAGGCGATGCATGTCGTCGACTTCCTCGCGGTGACATGGCTCGGGCCGAACTTCGTGCGCAGCTTCTGCATCAACTTCATCAGCTCGAACATGCACTACTACGGCGACATCGATTCGCGCAACGTCATTCAGCAGACGCAAGTGCTGAATCCGTGGTGGCTGCTCCCGGTGCAATTGTTCTGCTTCAACTTCGGCAGCACGCATGCGATTCACCACTTCGTCGTGCGCGATCCGTTCTACATTCGGCAATTGACCGCGAAGCGGGCGCACGCGGCAATGCGCGCGGTCGGCGTGCGCTTCAACGACATCGGCACGTTCCGACGCGCGAACCGCTGGAACGAGACGCGCGTCGCGTGATGCGCACGGACGGCGACACGAGGCCGAGTCGTCGCGCCTCGTCGCGCCGTCATCGGTCTGCTCGTCGATCGCTCGAAAAAGAACGCTGCCGAACAATTGTTCGGCAGCGCCCTTTTCGCCATGCGGCGCGCACCCGGCCGCGCACTGGTTTGTCGTTACAGCAGCGGACAATCCGTCACGTGCGTCCCTCGCTCGACGCACAACCGCTCGTAGTCACGCAGATAAGCGCGCTCGTCGTCGGTGAGCAGATCGACATCGACAAGATCCCAGTCGTAGCCGACGGTCACGAGGTTCTCGAACTCCATCATGCCCGGCTCCCGTTCGCTCGGGTGGATCACGACGATGTTCTCGATGCGCACGCCGCCCTTGCCCGGCAAATAGATGCCCGGCTCCACCGAAATCACGGCGTTCGGCACGAGGCCATATTGGGCGCCCAGGTTGAACCGCACGCCGCCTTCGTGCACGTGAATACCGATCCCGTGCCCGGTGCCGTGGTTGTAGTCGTAGCCGTGCTCGCGGCAGACGCCGCGCACGGCGGCGTCGACGTCCGCGCCCGTTGCCGCTTCCGGAAAGCGCGTAACGAGCCCCTTGATGCACGCCTTCAGCGCGACCGTGTAGATCTCGCGCTGCCACGGCTGCGGCCGCGTATCGGCGCGCGTGCGGCGCAACACGACGCGCGTGCAGTCGGTCGCGAAACCGCCGTCGAAGTAAGCGCCGCTATCGAGCAGCACCAGTTCGCCTTCAGTCAGATCGACGTCGGGGCTCACCGCCGTATAGTGCGCGGACGCGCTGTTCGCCCCGTTCGCCGCGACCGTCGTGAAGCTCAGCGCCACGGCCGAACGCGCGGCGTATGCGTCGCTGATCACGTGCGCGAGATCGTATTCGGAGTGCCGCTTGCCAGGCTCGCCCGTCTTCGCCCAGCGCATCGCCTCGGCAATCGCCTCGGAACTGCGCGCGAACGCATCGCGGAACTGGCCGAGCACCTCCGGCGTCTTGCTCACGCGCATTGCTTCCACCGGGTTGTAGTCGACATGACGGGCGTCGGGCCATACGCTGCGCACCGTGTCGGGTAGCGCGCAGTTGACCGCCTGGAAACCGTAGCATATGTGCTCGACGTCGAACTGCGCGAGAAAGCGCTCGAGCGCGGCGGCGTCGTTGCGGATCACGTGCAGCGCCGGATACGAGTCGATCTGTACCGGACAGCGATCGAAGCCCTCCGGCAGGAACAGCGCGACCGCTTCGCCGACGACGAACAGAAAGCCGACATGCGACGAGGCATACGGCAGATGGTAGCCACGACTATTCAACAGATAGCTCAGATCGTCCGCTGCGCAGGTCACGAACGCGACCTTCGCGCGCGGTCCGCCGAGATGCTCGCCAATCCGCTTGTTCAGCGTCGCGATGTTCTCCGCGATGCCGACGCCCGTCACCGATCGCGGCAACTCGAAGATCGGTCGCTCGACGCGCCAGCCTGGCAGCGCGATCGCCTTGTCGATCTCGCGGCCGGCGAGGCTCGACCATTGCAACCCGGCGCGCTCCGTTTGCGCAAACAGGCACGCGCGCTGAGCGACGCTCATGCGCGGCGCATCGTAGCCGACGCGGCCGATGTCGGCCGCATGGGTCGCGAGCCAGTCGCCGATCGCCGGCCACATCGCAACGTTGAGCTCCAGTTTCTCGACGCGCACGAGTGCCGGATCGCACTGATTCTCCGCCTGCAGATGGTAGCGGCCGTCGACGAACAACACGAATTGCGGCGTGCCGATCCGCTTCGCGGCCGCCACGCTCAGAAACACACCGGAGCCGACCGACCCGTCGAATCCGGACAACGCGTAGCGCGGATTATTGCAGCGCGGCAACCATTCCGAGATGTACTCGTCCTGCGACGTGATCACGAGCGCGTCGAGTTGCAACGCGTCGATCAGGCGCGAGAGGCCCGCGTGCGTGTCGACAACCGATGCGTTGTATCGTGCGAGGTCGGTGAAACTGTATTTCAGTTGGTCGATCATCGGATGTCCAGATTGATGTCAATAAGCGCACGCAGCCGTTTGTTGGCGGCCGGCTGCAGAAAAAACTACCTTTCGCCCCAAATTGCGTCAAGCTTAAATTTTCGTCGCGCTTAAACAAATGCAACCTTCAGTCAGAACGGACGATCGACGTCGGCATGCGCCCATGTTTCGCCGATGTTTCGCCCATGTGCCGCGCGGATCCGCCCGTCACGCGTCCGCGGAGCCATGCGATGCGCGTCGCGCCCCGGAAACGCGATGCCTGCCGTACAAGCCAGTTACCGTTGTGGGCATGGGCCGCTGCAAACGGTTAGCAGTTCGACGCTTCTCGTCGCCACGGCCTCTACGAAGCGCGCTCCCCGATCGATCCGCCGGTCGGCTGCATGACGCGGCGAGCGGGTCGGCATGCTCGTCACGGCGAGTGGCTGCCCGGCAAAGACATCGCGCGAGCGATATCGATACCGTCGGCACCTCACCTGCGGCGGCGCAGACGTTCAACCGAGCCCGAACGGATCGTCGGTGCTTTTTGCCGGTTGCGTGAACCAGCGCGAACCGTCGGCCGTGATGTATGCGTGATCCTCGTGACGAATTCCGAATTCGTTCGGAACGCAAAGCATCGGCTCGATACTGAAGCACATGCCCTCGTCGAGTACTGTTCGATCGCCTCCGACGAGATAGGGCCATTCGTGGATGTCGAGCCCGATTCCGTGGCCCGTTCGATGCGGTAGACCCGGCAGCGCATAATCCGGACCATAGCCGACGGATTTCAGATAGTCGCGGACCGCGCGATCGCCCTCTTCAGCCGCCATGCCGGCCCTCACGCGTTCGAAGGCGACGCGTTGCGCCTGCTTCTCGTGCGCCCAGACTTCGCGCTGACGCGCGCTCGCCTCGCCGAACACATATGTGCGCGTGATGTCGGAGTGGTAGTCGTACAGTTGGCAGCCCGTATCGATCAGTACCATGTCGTTGCGCTCGAGCCGCTTCGGATGCTTGACGCCATGAGGATACGCAGTATCGGGCCCAAACAGCACGATGCAGAATGTCGATCCGCGCCGCGCGCCCACCGCTCGATGTGCGGTGTCGGTGAAATCGAGCACCTCGTCGGCACTGATGCCCTCTCTCAAGATTGCGGCCACCGCTTGATGAACGCGCAGCGTCATGTCGTTCGCGCGCTGCATCAGCGCGAGCTCGGCTGCCGATTTGCGGATCCGGCACGCGCGCGTGCGCTTACGATGAGAGAGCGCAATGCGCGCGTTGTTTTTGTTGAGGCTGGGGTAAAAGGCGAAACCCCCGCCTGTGAGGGACGGGGGTTTCAAGAGGAGGAGCCTGACGATTACCTACTTTCACACGGGGATCCGCACTATCATCGGCGTGGAGTCGTTTCACGGTCCTGTTCGGGATGGGAAGGGGTGGGACCGACTCGCTATGGTCATCAGGCAAAGAGGGTTGTTGCGCTGCTTGGCAGCGCAACCAATCTTGGAAGAAGCAGTAATTTTGGGTTGTGAGGTTGTATCTCACACATACGCGGTACTTCAACCGCTGTACGTCGAGTGCCTTGCACTCGACGCTCGATATCCGTAAGCGCTGAAGCGCTAACGGCTATCGAGACAGACTTGTTATAGGATCAAGCCTTACGGGCAATTAGTATCGGTTAGCTGAACGCATTACTGCGCTTACACACCCGACCTATCAACGTCCTGGTCTCGAACGACCCTTCAAGGGGATCAAGTCCCCGGGGAAGTCTCATCTTAAGGCGAGTTTCCCGCTTAGATGCTTTCAGCGGTTATCTCTTCCGAACATAGCTACCCGGCGATGCGACTGGCGTCACAACCGGTACACCAGAGGTTCGTCCACTCCGGTCCTCTCGTACTAGGAGCAGCCCCCTTCAAACTTCCAACGCCCACGGCAGATAGGGACCAAACTGTCTCACGACGTTTTAAACCCAGCTCACGTACCTCTTTAAATGGCGAACAGCCATACCCTTGGGACCGGCTACAGCCCCAGGATGAGATGAGCCGACATCGAGGTGCCAAACACCGCCGTCGATATGAACTCTTGGGCGGTATCAGCCTGTTATCCCCAGAGTACCTTTTATCCGTTGAGCGATGGCCCTTCCATACAGAACCACCGGATCACTATGACCTGCTTTCGCACCTGCTCGACTTGTCGGTCTCGCAGTTAAGCACGCTTATGCCATTGCACTATCAGCACGATTTCCGACCGTACCTAGCGTACCTTCGTACTCCTCCGTTACGCTTTGGGAGGAGACCGCCCCAGTCAAACTGCCTACCATGCACTGTCCCCGACCCGGATCACGGGCCAAGGTTAGAACCTCAAACAAACCAGGGTGGTATTTCAAGGACGGCTCCACCGAAACTAGCGTTCCGGTTTCATAGCCTCCCACCTATCCTACACAGATCGGTTCAAAGTCCAATGCAAAGCTACAGTAAAGGTTCATGGGGTCTTTCCGTCTAGCCGCGGGTAGATTGCATCATCACAAACACTTCAACTTCGCTGAGTCTCGGGAGGAGACAGTGTGGCCATCGTTACGCCATTCGTGCAGGTCGGAACTTACCCGACAAGGAATTTCGCTACCTTAGGACCGTTATAGTTACGGCCGCCGTTTACCGGGACTTCAATCAAGAGCTTGCACCCCATCATTTAATCTTCCGGCACCGGGCAGGCGTCACACCCTATACGTCCACTTTCGTGTTTGCAGAGTGCTGTGTTTTTATTAAACAGTCGCAGCCACCAGTTTATTGCAACCCCTTCACCCTCTGCGCGCAGGCGCATCAAGCTACCAGGGCGTACCTTATCCCGAAGTTACGGTACCAATTTGCCGAGTTCCTTCTCCCGAGTTCTCTCAAGCGCCTTAGAATACTCATCTCGCCCACCTGTGTCGGTTTGCGGTACGGTCATCGTTAGACTGAAGCTTAGAGGCTTTTCTTGGAACCACTTCCAATTGCTTCGCTCCCGAAGGAGCTCGCGCCACACCCTTGAATCCTGCGCCCGGATTTGCCTAAGCGCCTTCTCCAATGCAGCGACCGGGACTTCCAACACCCGGACAACCTTCCGCGATCCGTCCCCCCATCGCATCTAACGACGGTGCAGGAATATTGACCTGCTTCCCATCAGCTACGCATTTCTGCCTCGCCTTAGGGGCCGACTCACCCTACGCCGATGAACGTTGCGTAGGAAACCTTGGGCTTACGGCGAGGGGGCCTTTCACCCCCTTTATCGCTACTCATGTCAGCATTCGCACTTCCGATACCTCCAGCACACCTTACAGTGCACCTTCGCAGGCTTACGGAACGCTCTCCTACCATGCGTGCAAGCACGCATCCGCAGCTTCGGTATATGGCTTAGCCCCGTTACATCTTCCGCGCAGGACGACTCGATCAGTGAGCTATTACGCTTTCTTTAAAGGGTGGCTGCTTCTAAGCCAACCTCCTGACTGTTTTAGCCTTCCCACTTCGTTTCCCACTTAGCCATATTTGGGGACCTTAGCTGGCGGTCTGGGTTGTTTCCCTCTTGACACCGGACGTTAGCACCCGATGTCTGTCTCCCGTGATTGCACTCTTCGGTATTCGGAGTTTGCTATGGCGGGGTAATCTGCAATAGACCCCCCAACCATGACAGTGCTCTACCCCCGAAGGTGAGACACGAGGCACTACCTAAATAGTTTTCGGAGAGAACCAGCTATTTCCAGGTTTGTTTAGCCTTTCACCCCTATCCACAGCTCATCCCCTAACTTTTCAACGTTAGTGGGTTCGGACCTCCAGTACGTGTTACCGCACCTTCATCCTGGCCATGGATAGATCACCTGGTTTCGGGTCTACGCCCAGCAACTGAACGCCCTATTCGGACTCGCTTTCGCTACGCCTGCCCTATTCGGTTAAGCTTGCTACTGAACGTAAGTCGCTGACCCATTATACAAAAGGTACGCCGTCACCCCCGAAGAGGCTCCGACTGTTTGTATGCATGCGGTTTCAGGATCTATTTCACTCCCCTCCCGGGGTTCTTTTCGCCTTTCCCTCACGGTACTGGTTCACTATCGGTCGATCACGAGTATTTAGCCTTGGAGGATGGTCCCCCCATCTTCAGACAGGATTTCACGTGTCCCGCCCTACTTGTCGTACACCTAGTTCTTTCATACTGTTTTCGCCTACAGGGCTATCACCTGCTATGGCCGCACTTTCCAGAGCGTTCGGCTAACAATACAAATAAAGAGTACAGGCTCTTCCCATTTCGCTCGCCACTACTTTGGGAATCTCGGTTGATTTCTTTTCCTGCGGTTACTTAGATGTTTCAGTTCACCGCGTTCGCCTCACATGACCTATGTATTCAGTCATGGATACTCCAAAAGGAGTGGGTTTCCCCATTCGGACATCTACGGATCAAAGCTCGTTTGCCAGCTCCCCGTAGCTTTTCGCAGGCTACCGCGTCCTTCATCGCCTGTGATCGCCAAGGCATCCACCACATGCACTTGTTCGCTTGACCCTATAACGAGTCTGTCTCATGTCGGCCATCGTTAGCGCTTTAGCGCTTACGATGGCCCCATCCCCGAATGGGGATGACAGCCGCTACAGGTTGAGTTCTCGCTTGTGCCGTATTCCAATTTGATGTCGACCAGTGTTAGCGCTTTAGCGCTTACTCTGGTCCCACTCCCGTAGGGAGCCGAACATGAAGTTCGAATCATCTTGAGATACATCGATACAATCACAACCCGGATAACTTCCACGTCCATCTCAAAGACGCTTCCGCTATCCAAATTACTTACTTCTTCCAGATTGTTAAAGAACGACAGCCGATACAGTTGCCTGCATCACTCTGACTGGCTCAATCGCCAAGGACAAAGATTCGACTCATGTCGAACGCTTGTCATTGAAGATTGTGGTGGAGGCAGACGGGATCGAACCGACGACCCCCTGCTTGCAAAGCAGGTGCTCTCCCAGCTGAGCTATGCCCCCGTACAGAGACACTCAGGTTCCCTTCTCGCCAGACAATTGGTGGGTCTGGTTGGATTCGAACCAACGACCCCCGCCTTATCAAGACGGTGCTCTAACCGACTGAGCTACAGACCCCTGAGTCTGTCCTGATTTACAGCCGATAAGCGTGAGCGCTCAACTTCGCGGATTTAAGCTCGAGAAAGGAGGTGATCCAGCCGCACCTTCCGATACGGCTACCTTGTTACGACTTCACCCCAGTCATGAATCCTACCGTGGTGACCGTCCTCCTTGCGGTTAGACTAGCCACTTCTGGTAAAACCCACTCCCATGGTGTGACGGGCGGTGTGTACAAGACCCGGGAACGTATTCACCGCGGCATGCTGATCCGCGATTACTAGCGATTCCAGCTTCATGCACTCGAGTTGCAGAGTGCAATCCGGACTACGATCGGTTTTCTGGGATTGGCTCCCCCTCGCGGGTTGGCGACCCTCTGTTCCGACCATTGTATGACGTGTGAAGCCCTACCCATAAGGGCCATGAGGACTTGACGTCATCCCCACCTTCCTCCGGTTTGTCACCGGCAGTCTCCTTAGAGTGCTCTTGCGTAGCAACTAAGGACAAGGGTTGCGCTCGTTGCGGGACTTAACCCAACATCTCACGACACGAGCTGACGACAGCCATGCAGCACCTGTGCGCCGGTTCTCTTTCGAGCACTCCCGCCTCTCAGCAGGATTCCGACCATGTCAAGGGTAGGTAAGGTTTTTCGCGTTGCATCGAATTAATCCACATCATCCACCGCTTGTGCGGGTCCCCGTCAATTCCTTTGAGTTTTAATCTTGCGACCGTACTCCCCAGGCGGTCAACTTCACGCGTTAGCTACGTTACTAAGGAAATGAATCCCCAACAACTAGTTGACATCGTTTAGGGCGTGGACTACCAGGGTATCTAATCCTGTTTGCTCCCCACGCTTTCGTGCATGAGCGTCAGTATTGGCCCAGGGGGCTGCCTTCGCCATCGGTATTCCTCCACATCTCTACGCATTTCACTGCTACACGTGGAATTCTACCCCCCTCTGCCATACTCTAGCCCGCCAGTCACCAATGCAGTTCCCAGGTTGAGCCCGGGGATTTCACATCGGTCTTAGCGAACCGCCTGCGCACGCTTTACGCCCAGTAATTCCGATTAACGCTCGCACCCTACGTATTACCGCGGCTGCTGGCACGTAGTTAGCCGGTGCTTATTCTTCCGGTACCGTCATCCCCCCGCCATATTAGGGCAGAGGATTTCTTTCCGGACAAAAGTGCTTTACAACCCGAAGGCCTTCTTCACACACGCGGCATTGCTGGATCAGGCTTGCGCCCATTGTCCAAAATTCCCCACTGCTGCCTCCCGTAGGAGTCTGGGCCGTGTCTCAGTCCCAGTGTGGCTGGTCGTCCTCTCAGACCAGCTACTGATCGTCGCCTTGGTAGGCCTTTACCCCACCAACTAGCTAATCAGCCATCGGCCAACCCTATAGCGCGAGGCCCGAAGGTCCCCCGCTTTCATCCTCAGATCGTATGCGGTATTAATCCGGCTTTCGCCGGGCTATCCCCCACTACAGGACATGTTCCGATGTATTACTCACCCGTTCGCCACTCGCCGCCAGACCGAAGTCCGCGCTGCCGTTCGACTTGCATGTGTAAGGCATGCCGCCAGCGTTCAATCTGAGCCAGGATCAAACTCTTCAGTTCAATGCCTGTTACTGTTTTCGGTTGTTTCCAACCGGTCGCTCACTCAAAGCTGACAGGTCGTGAATTGCTTCACAAACCTGACTTACTTTAGTGTGAGACTCTTGATACTTTTGCTCGCGATCCGAAGATCGTCCGCCACATCAAGCGCCCACACTTATCGGCTGTTCATTGTTAAAGAGCACATCTGCGAGAAGATTTCACTACTTGCCACCGCCTTCTCAGCAGCGCTGCGTTGTCAGCAGCAGAGAAATGAGATTATGATCACTTATTCGTAGCGCGTCAACAACTTTTTTACCGCCGCGCCACCGAAACCTCGTCATCGCCGTCTCGCGCTCCCGTTCGTCCTCGCGGTCGACCGTACTGCCCGAGCTCAAGACTTCCCACTCCCCCCCTTCGCGCCGCGTTCGCCGCAGCGCGAAAGAGGCGTGATTTTAGGCATAAGCTTCGTACCCCGCAAGAGGGTTTCGAAAATTTTTTTGCTCCCCTATATATTCACACTTCGAACGCGCTCGCCTATCTTCCATAAGGAAGACTGCCGGAAGGTCGGCAAACCGCTGAACAAACGCGGAACGGACTAAAATGACAGGTTCCTCGCATCCAACCATGTCAATCTATGCGCCAGCGAACCGCTAAACGCCTCCCCCCCGATGCCGACAAACTGGTCGGTCTGTCGCTCGCGCTGTTTGCGTCCGGCAGCCGCGTCGAAGATCGCTTCTGGGAAGCCAAGCTCGACGCCTTGCTCGCAAAGATCGTCCGCAACGGCAACCAGACCACGCTCGACGCCGCGCTCGATCATCTCCAGCAGAATCACCCGGACGCCTACGGCGCTCTCGCCGACATGGCCGAGACGCACAGCGAGTCCCTGTCCGTCGAGCATGACGGCAAGCCGTACGAAGCGCTCCTCGTCGCGATCCCCGTGCTCGCGTGGACCCGGTACATGATTCCGTCCGGCGCGCTCAAGACCGAGATCGCCGACGTGTTGCGCACCCACTTGCAAGCGCACGTGCTCGCGCAAGGCACGCTCGTCGCGATGGCGCCCTTTCTCTACAGCATCGATCAACTGCCGCGCCATCACGTCGAAACTTACCGCCTCGCGCAACAGCTCGCGCACGCGGCGCTCGGCAACCATCCGGTCAAGCTCAACTACGGCGACCTGCCCGAGACGTCGCCTATCCTGGCTGATCCGCGCTTCCTGCTCGCCGTCGTCGCCGCGCCCGCCGGCGCCCCGCTCTTCCGCTGGCAGGAAGAAGAGCACGGCTCGCGCATCGAGCGCGGCCAATGCCTCGAGCAGTGGGCCGCACAGGGCGGCGTCAACTTGTCCGCCGCGCTCCCCGGCTGCGAATTCGAGTGCCTGCTGCCCGACGCGTACTACTCCGCGTGCCGCGACGCCGACGAGCGAATCCGTCCGCACACCGTGCGCACCGCGATCCGCTATCTGTTCGACACGATCGGCGCCGCGCCGCAGGAGTTGAGAGCCGTGATCGCGGGCTTCGGCGAGCGGCGGATCGACGAATATCGCGTCGCCTTCACTCGCCGCGGCAACAACGACGTCATCTACGGGGTCGTCTGGCCGCTCTACGGCCGCGAGAACGGCGAGGCATCGATCGACGAGGCGACGCTCGAAGCCGAGGCCCCCGCCGACGGCCCGCTCGAAGAAATCGCCTCGCTGCTGAAGGAAGCGGGCGTGACCGACATCCGCCGCCACGCCGGCCGCTTCGAACCCGAATATTGCGACGATTGCGGCGTCCCGTTGTACGCGGACCCGCTCGGCGAGATCGTCCATGCGGAGATGCCGGAGGACGCGACGCCCGCGCAGCCGCACTTCCACTAAAGCCTGCCCGGCGCCGCGCCGCCGGGCGCAAGCGCTCCGTCGAAGGCCGCCCCGAGCTCCCGCTCGGGGCGGCCTTCGCGCTTTCGCTTGTCCGAATTTTTCTTATGACTTTCAGCTAGGCCGACATCCTGTAATGTCTTTGTCATTATTGCGGAGATGGCACTCGTCGTTTTCTCGATCAATCGGATAAGCGGAGGCATAACATGAGGTTTCTGGTGCTCAATTCGAACGCGGAGCGTCGCGACGGCTTGAAAACCCTGCTGCGTCAAATCGACCGACACGCCGGCTACAACGACGCCAAGGACTGGCGGCAGGCGCAACGGCTCATCAAGTTGCAAAGCTTCGACTTGATCGCGGTCGACTGGCAGGACATCAAGCGGCTCGGCGATCTGCGTGCGCTTTGCCAGGCTTGCGCGCCCACGCCCGTCGCCGCACTCACCGACGACGCCTCGCCCGAGCACGCGCAAGCGCTCTTCGACGCCGGCGTGCTCGGCGTCATTCCGCGTTCCACGCGCCCGCACCTCATCGTCCGCGCGCTCGAAATGGTGCTGCTCGGCGGGTACTACGTGCCGCCGAGCGCGCTCAATCTCACCGAGCCGGCCGCGCGCGTTAGGGACGGCCGCGTCGAAGCGATCATCAGCCAGTTGCCGCGCAGAAAGCGCTCGCCGTGCAGTTTGCTGTCGCCGCGCCAGGCGCAAATCATGCGGTTCGTCCACATGGGCAGCACCAACAAGATGATCGCGCGCACGCTCGGCATCAGCGAAGGCACGGTCAAGATCCATCTGGCCAGCATCTTCCAGCAGTTGGGTGCGACAAATCGCGCCGCCGCGGTCGCGATCTACAACGGCTGGCTGCCGCCGCATCTCGAAGTGCTGCTGTCCGCACGCGAGACTTCGCCCAAACCCGTACACGGCGCGCCCGGCCCCGTGCCGCTGCGCCCGGCGAAAGCCCGCCACCCGTACCCGCTCGCAGCCGAAAACGAATCGTCTGCCCAGCCACTCATCGCAGCCGAACCGGACGCGCTGTTCAAGGCGAACGAATAGCCGGTAAAACCCGCGTAGAGGGTGAATCCATTCCCATCTTTTGTATTCAACGAGTAATATAAAAACATGGGTTTCCTCTACACGCCGCTTCCGTTCTGGGTTGCTGTCGGTGGCTGGATCGCCGCCGTGGGCCTGCTCGCCCTCGCGCTGTGGAAACACCCGTTCGGCCGCCTGCAGGACGCGACGCTGCAACACGTGTGGCTCGCGCTCGTGACCACGATCACGGTGCTGTGGGCATCCAACGCTTGGCTCGACGACGGCCTCGTCATGCATCTCCTCGGCGCGACGCTGCTTGTCACGCTGTTCGACTGGACCCTCGCGCTCGTCGGGATGGCGGCCGTGATCGGCGTCGCGGCGATCGTGTTCGATGCGACGTGGCAAGGCGTCGGACTCACCTATCTCGTCTATGGCGCACTGCCCGTCGCCGTATCGACGCTGCTGCAACGCGCCGCGCTCGCATGGCTGCCGCACAACCTGCCCGCGCTCATCGTCGGCCAGGGCTTCGTGTCGCCTGCGATTGCGGTGGGCGTCGTCGCGGCGGCAGCGGCCGGCGTGCAGATCGCGCTCGCCGAGGGCACGCTCGTCGTCGTGCCGTCCGGCTATGCGCTGAACGCATTGCTGCTCGCCCTCGGCGAGGCGTGGTTCACCGGCATGGCGACCGCGCTGATCGCGGTCTACCGGCCCGCGTGGGTCACGACCTCCGACGTGCGCCGCTATCGTCTCGGCGGGCCGCGCGCGTGAGCGCGGCCGTCTGACCGCCTGATCGCCGGCGCGAACGCACGCGCACGCCCCGGCCATACGGGCAATCGCTCTACTGCGACGCCGAAAAATTACGCTAAGATGGAACCCTGCTCTTCATCGGGCATCTCATGTGCCTGGTGTCTCTATCGCGCTTATCTCATACCTCCAGATGGACAGCTTTCCCGCCTCGCATCGCCTGCTCGGCGCGCTCGGCAAGCTGACGGCCTGTGTCGCGGGCCTGTCGCTCACGTTCGCCGCGCCCGCGTTCGCCGACTTGCTCGATCAACGCACCGAACTCGTCAACAAGTACGTCAACGAAATGCATGCCGATCCGCTCGTCGCGGATTGCGCCGCGCACGGCAGCTTCATCGCCAGCACGTCGAGCGCTTTCGATCACGTCGAGTTTCCCCCGAACGCGTTCGACACCGGCAGCGCATCGATCACGCCCTGGAACGATTCGTTCGACGAAGGCAAGCAGCGCGTGAAGGTCGACAACATCGTGACCGTCGAGGGCCTCGGCGTGCGCGGCAGCGGCGGCGAGCCGGAGCATCTGAAATTCCGCTGCGGCTACGTCGGCACGCAAATGCTCGCGTTCAGTTGGAACGATCCGGTGCCGCCCGCGAAGCCGCGTGTCGAGCGCGCGACATCGTCGAAGAAGAAGCTGCGCGCGCACTCGGGCAAAAGCAAGGTCAGCGCGAAAGCGACAGGCAAGAGCAGCAAGCGCGCGACGTCGACGAAGAAATCGAGCACGACGAAGAAAGCCGTGAAGAAACGCTCGGCGCGCAAGTCGTGACGCGTCCGGTCGGACGCCGGGGCGGACATCGGATCGAGCCGGCCGCGACGGCGGCGGCCCACGCGTAGAACGCGCCGTCATCGGCCCATCTGCTCATCCGCATACCGGCCCATCGGCCGGACGCAAAAAAGCCGGAGCGCAACGATGCGGCTCCGGCTTTTTCATGCGCGCCCGATCCGCGCATCCGCCGCAGCGGGGCGAGCGCTCAGGCGGCGCTCAGGCGAATGCCCGCACGTGCTCGAGGATCGCGTCCAACATCGCCGCACCGAGCGACGCGCTGCGCGCGCCGTTCCAGCCGACGTGCTCGTCGGGCAGATTCGCGTTGTCCTTGAACGGCATCTCGAGCGTCAGCGACAAGCAGCCGAACCGGTGGCCAATGTACTTCGACGCGAGCTTGAGCGCATCCTCCCTGTACTTGCCGGGCGGATAGCCGCGCTCGTCCTGAAAATCAGGGCTCGCGCGCTTGAACGCCTCGATGAACGCGTGCTGCTCGACGCGCTGCTGCTCGGTGAAGCCCGGCAGCATCTCCGAGCCGGCCGCGAACACGTACGGCAGATCCTCGTCGCCGTGGATGTCGAAGAACAGATCGCAGCCGATCGTATGAATCGCGTCGCGCACGACGAGCACTTCGGGGCTGCGCCCGGCGTCCGGCTCCATCCATTCGCGATTCAGGTTCGCGCCTGCCGCGTTCGTGCGCAGGTTGCCGTGCACGCTGCCGTCCGGATTCATGTTCGACACGATGTAGAACGTCGCGTGATCGTACAGCTTGCGCGCGACCGGATCGCCCGACCAGTCGCCCCAGCCGGCGAGCCGCTTCACGAGCCCTTCGACGAACCATTCCGCCATCGACTCGCCCGGATGCTGGCGCGCGATGATCCACACCTTCTTCTTCGCGACGCCCGCTTCGTCGGGCGTGCCGAGCACGACGAGCGACATCGGCCGCCCTTCGACCGTACGGCCCAGCTCGACGACGCTCGCTTGCGGCATCTGCTGGACCGCGCCGAGAAACTCCGAATGGCGCTCTTCGCTGTACGGCTCGAAATACGCGTAATGGATGCTGTCGAAATCGGGCGTATGGTCGATCGTCAGCACCTGGCCGTTGTAAGACGTCGGCACGCGGAACCAGTTGACCCGGTCGTAGCTCGCGACCGCGCGGTAGTCGCGCCAGCCCTCCGGATACGCGCAGTCGTTCGCGTTCTCGAACGTCATCACGCAACGCTCGCCGCGCGCGCCCGTCAGCCGGAAGTAGAACCACTGCGCGAACTCGGCGCGATTGTCGCCGCGCACGCGCAGCCGGATCGCGTCCGCGCGCTCGCACGACACCACGTCGATCGCGCCCGCGTCGAAATTGCTCGTAATCGAGAGAGTCATTGCATCTCCTGGTTGCGGCGGCCGCACCGGGCCGCCGGATATGCCGGTCGCCGTCCGCTCAAGCGCCGACACGGCGGCGAAACACGTAGGTATCGTCGTTCGACGCCGCTTCGTCGAACGCATAGCCTTCCGATGCGAAATCCTTCAGCGCGTCGGGCGAGCCGATCCGCCCTTCGACGACGTAGCGCGCCATCAGTCCGCGCGCGCGCTTCGCATGGAAGCTGATGATCTTGTAGCGGCCGTCCTTCCAGTCCTCGAACACCGGCGTGACGACGCGCGCGTCGAGCAGCTTCGGCTTCACCGACTTGAAGTACTCGGCCGACGCGCAATTGACGAGCACGCGCGAGGCGCCGCCGCGCGTCTTCAGCTCGGCGTTCAGCGCGTGCGTGATCCGCTCGCCCCAGAACGCGTACAGATCCTTGCCGCGCGTGTTCGCGAAGCGCGTGCCCATTTCGAGCCGGTAAGGCTGCAACAGGTCGAGCGGCCGCAGCAGCCCGTAGAGCCCCGACAGCACGCGAACGTGCCGCTGCGCGTAGTCGAGATCGTCGGACGACAGCGAGCGCGCGTCGAGGCCCTCGTAGACGTCGCCGTTGAATGCGAGCACCGCCTGCTTCGCGTTCACCGGCGTCGACGTGCGCGACCAGTCCGCGTAGCGCTGGAAATTCAGGCGCGCGAGCGGATCGGAAATGCTCATCAGCGTGCCGATCTGCTGCGGCGACAGCCGGCGCAGCTCGTCGATCAGCGCGGCCGCGTCGTCGGCGAACTGAGGCAGCGTGTGGTGGGAAACGTGGGGCGGGGTTTCGTAGTCGAGCGATTTCGCCGGGGAGAGAACGATTATCATAGAGGCTCGCCAGCACGCCGTGCCGTGCAGTCAGATGAAAACCACCGATTGTAACGAATGCCCAGTTCCGACGCTCCCCGCGCCGGTCGCCGCGTAGTGCTCGATTCGAACGTCTGGATCGACATCCTCGTGTTCGACGACCCCGACGCCCGCCCGATCCGCGATGCCCTCGAAACGGGCGCCATCACGGCGCTCATCGACGTCCGCTGCCTGGTCGAGCTCGAGCGCGTGCTCGACTACCCGCAGTTCAGGGCGCGCGCGGTCGACAAGGCCGCCGCGCTCGCAACGGTCGCGCGCCTGTCGGAGCGCGTCGCGGAGCCCGATCGCGGCGATGCGCTGAACGGAGCGGACCTGCGGCATGCGCCGCCCGCGCAAGCGGGCCGCGCGGGCCCGCCGTTGCCTGCCGGCCCGGCCACGCCTTCGCCCGACGACGACGCGCCGCCGCGCCCGCTGCCGAAGTGCCGCGATCGCGACGACCAGAAATTCCTCGAACTCGCGTATGCGGCGCGCGCCGACTGGCTCGTATCGAAGGATCGCGCGCTGTTGAAGCTCACGCGCCGCACCGAGCGCGACTTCGGTTTCCGGATCGCGCAGCCCGCGCCGTTCGCCGCCAGTGCGCTCGCAGCCGGCGCATCCGAGCCGGCGTAAGCGACGCGCCCGCCCAACCCCTTTTCGCGCAAGCCACGATGAACGCACCGCACGACATGCCTACGACGCCCACTCTCCTCTCGCGCCTGCCCGACGTCGGCACGACGATTTTCACGGTCATGAGCGCGCTCGCCGCGGAAAACGGCGCGGTCAATCTCGGCCAGGGCTTTCCCGATTTCGACTGCGATCCGCGCATCGTCGACGCGGTCGCGCACGCGATGCGCGACGGCCACAACCAGTATCCGCCGATGGCGGGCGTCGCGCCGCTGCGCGAAGCGATCGCCGACAAGATCGAGCAGCTTTACGGCCGCCGCTACGATGCCGCCACCGAGATCACCGTGACGGCGGGCGCGACGCAGGCGCTCCTGACGGCGATCCTGTGCGCGGTGCATCCGGGCGACGAGGTGATCGTGATCGAGCCGACCTACGACAGCTATCTGCCGTCGATCGAGCTGGCGGGCGCGACGCCCGTGTTCGTCACGCTGAACGCGCCCGACTACGCGATTCCGTTCGACACGCTCGCCGCGGCGATCACGCCGAAAACGCGCGCGATCCTGATCAACACGCCGCACAACCCGACGGGCACCGTCTGGCGCGAGGCGGACATGCGCGCGCTCGAGGACATCGTGCGCGGCACCAATCTGCTGATCGTGTCCGACGAGGTCTACGAGCACATGGTCTACGACGGCGCGCGGCACGAGAGCGTCGCCCGCTACCCGGAGCTCGCCGCGCGCAGCATCGTCGTGTCGAGCTTCGGCAAGACCTTCCACGTGACGGGCTGGAAGGTCGGCTACGTCGCCGCGCCCGCGCCGCTCATGGCCGAGTTCCGCAAGGTGCACCAGTTCAACGTGTTCACGGTCAACACGCCGATGCAGTTCGGCCTCGCCGAATATCTGCGCGATCCCGAGCCGTATCTGACGCTGCCCGCGTTCTATCAGAAGAAGCGCGACTTCTTCCGCGCGGGGCTCGCGAACACGCGCTTCGAGTTGTTGCCTTGCGCGGGCACGTATTTCCAGTGCGTCGATTATTCGGCGATCAGCGATCTGCCGGAAGCGGAGTTCGCGAAATGGCTGACGACCGAAATCGGCGTCGCCGCGATTCCGGTGTCGGCGTTCTATCACGAGCCGCATGAATCGGGCGTCGTGCGCTTCTGCTTCGCGAAGCGCGAAGACACCCTCGCCACCGCGCTCGAACGGCTCGCGCGCCTGTAGTCCCGAGCAACGCGGCGCAGGCGCGGGGCATCACGCCCGCCGCATCAAGCCTGCTGCGCGAGCCCCGCGATGAACGCCTTGCGCTCATCTCTCACGCGCTTCGCTGCCGGCCGCTCTTCCTCGATGCGCTTCACGTATGCCTTCCAGTCGATCCCGGCGTCGGCGATGAAATCGCGGCCGTAGATCGCCTTCGTCGCGAGCGCGACGATCGGCAGATGGACGAACGCGGCGATGTCGGCAATGCAGAACGTATCGCCGAGCACGTAGGGCGAGAACTTCGCGAGCCGCTTGAAACCGTCGAGCGCGCGCGGCATGCGCTTCTCGACGTGCGCCTTCGTGCCGTCGCTCACCTTGCCGCCGAAGAACGCCTCCGGAAACAGTTCGCGCACGTTCCATTCGAGATACAGTTCGAGCACCGTCGTGATCTCGCGCGCCTTCGCCGCGTCGAACGGGTCGGCCGGGAAAATGCGCTTGTCCGAATGGATCGCGGCAAGATATTCGACGATCGCCTGCGATTCGCAGAGCGAGCCGTGTTCGGTCAGCAGAAACGGCACCTTGCCGAGCGGCATGTCGGCAAGTAGCGCGGGATCGTCGATCGGAAGCTTGACAAGCGTTTCGTCGAACGGAATATCGTGCTCGAGCAGGACGAACTTGACCTTGTTGTAATAATTGGACAACGGTGAGCCACAGAGCCGCAGCATCAAAGTCTCCTTCTTCATGGGAAAAGGCCGCACGCGATGTGTCCCGCGCGTCGGTCGGCGTGACGCCGAAAAGCACGTTCATGCTAGTCTAAAGCAACTTCGCAGCGCGCCGCGACATTTGCGTCGCGACGCACGGGCGCGACGCACCGCTGCCGACGCCTGTCGAATTCAAGGAGACTCACTGCATGAGCGCAGAACTGCTCGCGTCGCGCCCGCCGGAAAGCGAATCGACGCTCGTCCTCACGCTGTCCAACCCCGGCGCGCGCAACGCGCTGCATCCCGACATGTATGCCGCCGGCCTCGAAGCGCTGAACACGGCGGAACGCGATCCGTCGATCCGAGCGGTCGTGCTGACGGGCGCAGACCGCTTCTTCTGCGCGGGCGGCAACCTGAACCGGCTGCTCGACAATCGCGCGAAGGACCCGTCCGTGCAGGCGGCGAGCATCGATCTGCTCGGCGAGTGGGTCACCGCGATCAACACTGTGACGAAGCCCGTGATCGCGGCGGTCGAAGGCGCGGCCGCGGGCGCGGGCTTCTCGCTCGCGCTCGCGTGCGACCTGCTCGTCGCCGCCGACGACGCGAAGTTCGTGATGTCGTATGCGCGCGTCGCGCTCACGCCCGACGGCGGCGGCTCGTGGTTCCTCGCGCGCGCGCTGCCACGCGCGCTCGCGGCCGAGATCCTGTTCGAAGGCAAGCCGGCCGCCGCGACGCGGCTGCGCGAGCTCGGCGTCGTGAACCGGCTGACGAAGCCGGGCGCCGCGCGCGACGAGGCGATCGCCTGGGCCGACGAGATCGGCAGGATGTCGCCGAACGCGCTTGCGCGAATCAAGTCGCTGATCGCCGACGCGCAGACGCAGCCGCTCGCCGCGCATCTCGCCGCCGAGCGCGATCACTTCGTCGCGTCGCTGCATCACGTGGACGCGCTCGAAGGCATCACCGCGTTCCTCGACAAGCGCGCCCCTGTCTACAAACGCTGACGCCCACCCATGTCCTATCAATTGCCGAAACGCCGCCGCATCTATCTGATGCGGCATGGCGACGTCACCTACTTCGACGCGAGCGGCCGCCCGTTCGACCAGGACGCCGTGCCGCTCAACGAGCGCGGCCGGATGCAGGCGGCCGCGGCCGGCCGCGTGTTCGCCGAACAGAACGTGCACTTCGACCGCGTGATCGCGAGCGGCCTGCCGCGCACGATCGAAACCGCGCAGCGCGTGCTCGCCGAGACCGGCCAGCCACTCGGCATCGACATCGAGCCCGCGTGGCGCGAAATTCGCGGCGGCTTCCTGGCCGACATTCCGCCCGAGGAGCAGGAAGCCGCGTTCCTGCGCGTGCTCGACGGCATCGTCGCCGAGCACACGCGCTTTCTCGGCGGCGAGACGATCGGCGAGCTGATCGACCGCGTGCTGCCGCCGCTCGCCGCGTTGCGCGCCGATCCGTCGTGGGACACGGTGCTGCTCGTGCTGCACGGCGGCGTGAACTGCGCGCTGCTGTCGCATGCGACGGTGCCCGGGCACCGGCTCTTCATCGGCACGCTGTCGCAGTCCGCGGGCTGCATCAACGCGCTCGACGTCGGCGAGCGCGACGACGACTGGGTCGTGCGGCTCGTCAATTATTCGCCGCCCGAAGCGCTGCACCGCGACGTCCGCAACACGACGATGGAAGTGCTGTATCACCAGTTCTTGCAAAGCGCGCGAGAGTAGGCGCGTCGCGCGGATCCGGAGGAGACGATGGCAGCCGGGCACGATCCGAAATCCAGGCAGACCGATTACGCCGCATTCGAAGGCACGCGCCCCGTCGGCGACGCGCAGCGCTTCGACGTGGACGCGCTCGCCGCGTGGCTCGCGAAGCATGTCGACGGCTTCGCCGGCCCGCTTGCCGTCGAGCAGTTCAAGGGCGGCCAGTCGAATCCGACGTTCAAGCTCGTCACGCCCGCGCGCAGCTACGTGCTGCGCGCGAAGCCCGCGCCCGCGGCGAAGCTGCTGCCGTCCGCGCACGCGATCGAGCGCGAGTATCGCGTGATGGCCGCGCTCGCCGGCACCGACGTGCCCGTCGCGCCGATGCTCGCGCTTGGCGACGACGAAAGCGTGATCGGCCGTGCGTTCTACGTGATGGCGTTCGTCGACGGCCGCGTGCTGTGGGATCCGTCGCTGCCCGGCATGACGCCCGCCGAGCGCGGCCGCCATTACGACGAGATGAACCGCGTGATCGCCGCGCTGCATTCGATCGATCCGCAGGCGGTCGGGCTCGCCGGTTACGGCAAGTCCGGCAACTATCTCGCGCGCCAGATCGCGCGCTGGAGCAAGCAGTATCTCGCGTCGGAAACCGAGCCGATCGATGCGATGCATCGGCTGATCGACTGGCTGCCTCGGCATCTGCCGCCCGAGTCCGAGAACGGCGCGCGCGTGTCGATCGTGCACGGCGACTATCGGCTCGACAATCTGATATTCGATCCGCACGCGCCGCGCGTGCTCGCGGTGCTCGACTGGGAACTGTCGACGCTCGGCGATCCGCTCGCCGATTTCGCGTACCACTGCATGGCGTGGCACGTCGCGCCCGAAAGCTTTCGCGGCATCTCCGGGCTCGATCTGCGCGCGCTCGGGATTCCCGACGAAGCGCATTACGTCGCGCGCTACTGCGAGCGCACGGGCCTCACGATGCCCGACAATTGGCATTTCTATCTCGCATACAACATGTTCCGGATCGCCGCGATCCTGCAGGGCATCATGAAGCGCGTCGTCGACGGCACCGCATCGAGCGCGCAGGCGCTCGATGCCGGCCGGCGCGCGCGGCCGATGGCCGAGCTCGCGTGGCGCTACGCACGGCACGCGCGCTAGCCGCGCACCCTCCTCTTACCGAACCGTCCGACCAGCGAGGCAGCCATGCATTTCGATTACGCCCCGAAAGTCGAAGCGTTGCGCGCCCGGCTCAACGCGTTCTTCGACGAGCACATCTATCCGAACGAGCGCGCGTTCTACGAAGAAATCGCGCGCAACCGGCGCGCCGGCAACGCATGGCGGCCGGTCGAGCTGATCGAGACACTGAAGGCGAAGGCGCGCGCCGCGGGCTTGTGGAACCTGTTCCTGCCCGATTCGGCGCGCGGCGCCGGCCTCACGAACCTCGAATACGCGCCGCTTTGCGAAATCATGGGCCGCGTGCCGTGGGCGCCGGAGGTCTTCAACTGCAATGCACCCGACACCGGCAACATGGAGACGCTCGAGCGCTACGGCACCGATGCGCACAAGGCGACGTGGCTCGAGCCGCTGCTCGACGGCGCGATCCGCTCGGCGTTCCTGATGACGGAGCCCGAAGTCGCGTCGTCGGATGCGACGAACATCCGCACGCGCATCGAGCGCGACGGCGAGAACTACGTGATCAACGGCCATAAATGGTGGTCGTCGGGCGCGGGCGACCCGCGCTGCAAGCTCTACATCGTGATGGGCAAGACGGACCCGGACGCGCCCCGCCACGCGCAACAGTCGATGATTCTCGTGCCGTCGGACGCGCACGGCGTCACCGTGCACCGGCCGCTGAACGTATTCGGCTACGACGACGCGCCGCACGGCCACATGGAGATCACGCTCGAGGACGTGCGCGTGCCCGCGTCGAACCTGCTGCTCGGCGAAGGACGCGGCTTCGAGATCGCGCAGGGCCGGCTCGGGCCGGGCCGCATCCATCACTGCATGCGGCTCGTCGGGCTCGCGGAGCGCGCGCTCGAGCTGATGTGCCGGCGCGCGTCGGAGCGCATCGCGTTCGGCAAGCCGGTCGCCGCGCAAACGGTCACGCAGGAACGGATCGCCGAGGCGCGCTGCATGATCGAGCAGGCGCGCCTGCTCACGCTGAAGACCGCGTACATGATGGACACCGTCGGTAACAAGGGGGCGCGCGGCGAGATCGCGATGATCAAGGTGGTCGCGCCGAGCATGGCGTGCCAGGTGATCGACTGGGCGATCCAGGCGCACGGCGGCGGCGGCGTCAGCGACGACTTCCCGCTCGCCTATGCATACGCGAGCGCGCGCACGCTGCGCTTTGCGGACGGGCCGGACGAGGTCCACCGCAACGCGATCGCGAAACTCGAGCTCGCGCGTCACGCGCCGCGACCAGCCTGACGCGCGCTTCGCGCGGCGCACTCGCGGGGGCCGTCACGCGCCGGCCCCTCAAGAGCCCGATGCGGCGGCGCCCGCCTTCGCCGCGGACGACGTCGGCGTCTGCCGCAAGTACTCCCGCACCTGCGGCATGCGCGCGACGTTCGCCCCGGTGATCGTCAAGCCGTCCGTCGCCGAGCAGCCTGCCGGCGACGCCAGCGCGGCGCCGTCCAGCGTATTCGACGCGCACACGATCTGGCCCGCCGCGCAGCTCGGCGCCTGTTGCAGCGCGATCGGCGTGCCGCCGACCGACGCGAGCGCATTGCGCGACACGCGCAACTGGCAGACGTTGCCGAGCGCTCGCACGCCGGCGTACTGAACTCGGGCAATCCGGTTGTCGGTCGCGGACACGCCGGCCGCCTTGCCCGACCAGGTATTGACGTCGATCGCGGCCATGTAGGTCGGCGAACGCGTGTTGTTCGGATCGGGCAATTCGATGTCCGACACCGTGTTGTTCGACACGATGACGTTCCGCGCGTCGTAAGTGTTCGCGCCGTCCTCCTGCCCCACGAGGATTCCGGCCGCCTTCTGCACGTTCCGCACCGTGTTGCCGGTGATCGTCACGTCCGCGCCGCCGACCACGGTCGCACCGCGCCCCCAGTAGTTGCCGAGCAGCGTGTTGTTCTGGATCAGCACGTTGCTGCTGAGCTTGCCGTCCCCCTTGTAGCTGACGACCGCGACCATGTCGTCACCGGTGTGCTGCACCGTGTTGTCGCGCACCAGCACGTTGCGCGAGCCGTATGTCGTATGGATGCCGTCGGCGAGCGTGTCCTGAACCGTGTTGCCGACGATGGCGACGTCCGCGCCGCCGAACACGAAGATGCCCGCGCTCGCGCCGCCGTGCACCTTGACGTCGAGCACCTGGACGCCCGCGCCCGTCACCTCCACCTTCGTCGATTCCGGCGTCGTGAGCCGCGTCGTGCCCGCGCCGACCAGCGCGACGCCGACGAGCGTCGAATTCTGGCCGCGCATCTCGATGGTCTGGTCGGCATCGTTCGTCGCGACGAGCGTCGCGCCATAGCCGGACACCACGACCTGCGGATTCTTCACGAGCAGCGAACGCCCGACGACATACTGCCCCGGCGCGAGCACGAGGCGCTGGCCGGTCTGCAACGCATCGAGCGCCCCTTGCAGCGCATCGGCCTGATCGCTTCCGTTGCCAGCCGGATAGACGGTGACGTCGGCAGGCGCGGCCCATGCCTGCGCCGTGCCGCCGGCGGCGAGCGCGCACGCGGCGGCGAATGCGGCGAAAACTGGCTGCGATCGGTTCATCGTCGTCCCCTTCCGGTCGTTGTAAGGGCACGATAAGTTTCCGAAAGGTCGCGCGTCCGTGCGCGAGACCACACATGCATCCGCCGCGCGAACCCCGCTCAGAAATAATGCAGCGTGATGAACTCCGCCGAGCAGGCCGGCACCGGCTGGCCGCCCAGTTCGACCTCCACCGACACCGTCCAGACCGCCTGCACGCCGCCCTGCTTCGCTGGCCCCGTCTCCTTCACCGCGAACAGCGCACGCACGCGCGAGCCGACCGGCACCGGCTTCAGGAAGCGCACGCGATTCAGGCCGTAGTTCACGCCCATGCGCTGTTCGAAGCGCAGCGCGCCGGTCATCAGCGCCGGAATCAGCGACAGCGTGAGAAAACCATGCGCGATCGGTCCGCCGAAGGGCGACTCGCGCGCGGCGCGCTCGGGATCGACGTGAATCCATTGACGATCGCCCGTCGCATCGGCGAACCGGTCGACGCGCGCCTGGTCGACGTCGATCCAGCCGCTCGCGAGCGGCGCCGCTCCGACCCGCGCGCGCAGCGCGTCGGCCGACGCGACGACCGGCAGTTCGTTCGCGCTCGCCGTCATGCGCTCCCCTGCGGCGAACGCAGCCCGAAGATCACCTTCGAGCGCACGGTGATGACGATCTCGCCCTGCTCGTTGACGCCTTCCCATTCGGTCGTCACGATCCCGCGATCCGGTTTGCTCTCGGACAGCCGCTTGTCGAGGACCTTGTTGTACATCGTGATCGTGTCTCCCGCGCGCACCGGCTTGATCCAGCGAATTCCCTCGATGCCGGGCGAGCCCATGCTCGTCGAGCCCTGGAGCACGTTGCGCACGAGCATGCCCATGAACACCGAGCACGTATGCCAGCCGCTCGCGACGAGCCCGCCGAACATCGACGACCTCGCCGCTTCCGCGTCGACGTGGAAAGGTTGCGGATCGTAAGCCTGCGCGAACGTGACGATCTCGTCGGCCGTGAATCGATGCTTGCCGACTTCGGTTCTACCGCCGACTTCCAGGTCTTCGTAACTGATACCCATCGAGCTTCTCCGTGAAATGAAGCGGGCGGGCGCCGCCCGCTCAGGCATCCTGCAGCGCCGCGAAATCCGGCAGCGACGCAAAACGTGCGAGGTGGTGATCGACGTCGCCGAGCGTGGTTTCGATGATCGACAGACGCTTGAACAGATGCGCGGCCGCGACCTCGTCGGTGACGCCCATCCCGCCGTGCAGTTGCACCGCCTGCTGGCCGACGAAGCGCGCGGCCTGCCCGACGCGAGCCTTCGCCGCCGACACCGCCTTGCGGCGCGCGTTCGCGTCGCCGCTCGCATAGCGCACCGCGGCGAGATAGGTAAGCGAGCGCGCCTGCTCGGCGTGGATCAGCATGTCGACCATCCGGTGCTGCAGCGCCTGGAAGCGCGCGATCGGCACGCCGAACTGCTCGCGCGTCTTCGTGTAGTCGAGCGTCGCGCGGTTGAGCGCGTCGAGCGCGCCGATCGCCTCGCCGCACAGCAGCACGACGCCGTAGTCGGCGATCTTCTCGAGCGCGGCGGCGTCGCGCTCGCCGCCCGCGAGCGCGCGAGCGGGCGTGTCCGAGAAGCGGACCGTCGCCGCGCGCTGGCCGTCGATCGTCCGGTAGTCGACAATATCCGCGCCCGCCGCGCCGCGCGCGATCGCGAAGAGGCCGATCGCGCCGTTCGGCAGCCGCGCGGGCGCGATCAGCACGTCCGCCTGCGCGCCGTGCCGGACGACCGACTTGACGCCCGTCAGCACGAATCCGTCGCCGCCTGGCCGCGCGAGCGTCTCGATCGCGAACAGATCGTGGCGCGCGTACGGCTCGTGGAACGCGACCGCGAGCTTCGCGTCGCCCTGCGCCACGCGCTCGAGGAGCGCCGCATCCTCGCCGCCGCCCGAGCCCGCGACGCGCAGCGCCTCGATCCCGACCGCCGTCGCCCAATAAGGCTCGACGACGAGCGCGCGACCAAGCTCCTGCGTCGCGACGAGCATGTCGACGGCGCCGCCGCCGAAGCCGCCGTGCGCTTCGGGCACGGGCAGCGCGGTCAGGCCCAGTTCGGCGAACGCGCGCCACTGGTCTGCGGACACGCCTGCGTCCGAATGGACGATCGCGCGCCGCGCGTCGAAGCCGTAGCGCCCGTCGAGATAGCGGCGCAGCGCGTCGGCGAATTGCTGTTGTTCTTCGCTGAAGGTGAAGTTCATGGCGCCGCTCCTCACAGTCCGAGAATCATCTGCGCGATGATGTTCTTCTGGATTTCGTTCGAACCGCCGTAGATCGACGTCTTGCGGTAGTTGAAGTAATACGCGGCGAGCGGCGCCGCGTCGTCGTCGCCGGCGACGCTGTGCTCGCGCTCGCCTTCGAGGAACGCGGCGTCGAACGGCGCGGCGAGCGGCCCGATCGCGTCGACCATCAGCTCGGTCAGCGCCTGCTGGATCTCGGTGCCCTTGATCTTCAGCATCGACGCCTCCGGCCCCGGCCCGCGCCCGCTCGCCTCGCTGCTGACGACGCGCAGCACCGTGACTTCGAGCGCCATCAGCTCGATCTCGAGCGCGGCGATCTTCGCGGCGAACACGGGATCGGCGATGAGCGGCTTGCCATTCTTGCGCTCGCGCGACGCGATGCGCTTCAGGAAATCGAGCTCGCGCTTCGATGCGCCGACGCGCGCAATGCCGGTGCGCTCGTGCCCGAGCAGATACTTCGCGTAGGTCCAGCCGCGATTTTCGTCGCCGACGAGATTCTCGACGGGCACCTTCACGTCCTCGAAGAACACTTCGTTGACTTCACGATCCTCGTCGAGCGTGACGATCGGGCGCACCGTGATGCCGGGCGACGTCATGTCGATCAGCAGGAACGAGATCCCTTCCTGCTTCTTCGCGTCGGGATCGGTGCGCACGAGGCAGAACATCATGTCCGCGTACTGGCCGAGCGTCGTCCAGGTCTTCTGGCCGTTGACGACGTAATGATCGCCGCGGCGCTCGGCGCGCGTGCGCAGCGACGCGAGGTCCGAGCCCGAGCCGGGCTCCGAGTAGCCCTGGCACCACCAGTCGGTGCCGTCGAGGATGCGCGGCAGATAGCGGCGCTTTTGCGCGTCGCTGCCGTACTTCATCAGCACCGGCGCGACCATCGACACGCCGAACGGCAGCACGGGCGGCGCGCCGATCCGCGCGCACTCCTCTTCCCAGACATGGCGCTGCGTCGCGTTCCAGCCGGGCCCGCCGTACTCGGCGGGCCACGCGGGCGCGGACCATCCCCGCGTGCCGAGCAGCCGGTGCCAGCTCGCGAAGTCGTCGCGATTCAAACGCTTGTGGTTGAGAACCTTGTCGCGCAGCGCGCGAGGCAGATTCGCCTCGAGCCACGCGCGGACTTCGGCGCGGAACGCGTCGTCGGCGGGGGAATAATCGAGATCCATGCGCAGTGTCTCCTCTGACCGCGCCGGCCGCCCGCGGGCCGCGCAGCGATCAGCGGTCGATCACTGCAGAGGCTCTTTCAGCGCGGCGGGAACCGGCAGCGGCATCACGTCGATGCCCTCTTCGGCCAAGGCTTGCGCGTCTTCGGGCGTGGTCACGCCGCGAATGCCGCGCGCGGGCGCTTCATTGTAGTGAATGCGCCGCGCTTCCTCGGCGAAGCGCTCGCCCACGTTCTCGGTCTTCGCCAGCACCTCGCGCAGCGCGCGCAGCGCCTGCGCCTGAAGCGCGCGCGGATCGGCCGGCTGCGCCCGCGTCGCGCCCGACAGATTCAGGCGCGGCGCGGACGGCATGCGGCTGACCTCGGTCGCCCCGCACACCGGACATTCGACCAGCTTGCGGGACAACTGCGCTTCGAACTCATCGGCCGACGCGAACCAGCCTTCGAACCGATGGCCATGCGGGCACTGCAAATCGAGGACCTTCATGCTAAATCAGGGCGTGCTGCCAGTGTATCGCAAATGGAAATTTTTTGAACGATCGTGCTAAATTCAGTCGAAAAAAGTACACGATCGAGCCGACCGACGGCACCGATTGTATCCCTTCGCAAAACACCCCGCTCGGCGCGGCGCTACGGCCGGATCACGTCGCCGAGCGGCCACGCGCCCGACATCGCCTTCTCGAGCCACATCGTGCCGATAATCGTCTTGACGTCGCTGATCTGGCCGGCGCGCACCCATTCGAGCAAGTCCGGCAGCGTCGCCGTAAACGTCTCGAGAAACTCGCCGTCGTCGAGCTTGCGCTCGCCCGCCGTCAGGCCGCGCGCGAGATAGATGTCGATGAATTCGGTCGAATACGAAATGATCGGATGAATGCGCGTGAGGAACACGTATTCGCGCGCGGTGTAGCCGGTTTCCTCGCGCAGCTCGCGAACCGCGCAGGCGAGCGCGCCTTCGTCCGGGTCGAGCTTGCCTGCCGGGAATTCGGCCATCACCTTGCCGATCGGATAGCGATACTGGCTCTCCATCAGCACGCGGCCGTCGTCGAAGAGCGGGATGACCATCACCGCGCCCGGATGCGTCACGTATTCGCGCGTCGCATGCTTGCCGTCCGGCAGGCGAACCGTGTCGCGCTTGACCTTCAGGAACGAGCCGTCGTAGACGGACGCGCTTTCGATGCAAGTTTCCGTGAGGGTGGCGTCGTGATTCGGCAAATCGGCCATCGGCGGCTCCGCAGTGGGGCGCGACGGCCTACGCCGTCAGCGCCGTTTGACGAGATACTGGAACGTGAAGCCGGGAAACGCGAACACCACGAAAAGACTGAAGGTGATCGCGTAAAACTGCCAGCCCTGTTCGAAGCGATTGCCGGCGCGCGATTCGAGCCAGAAGCCCAGCGCACCGACGACGAAATACAGCACGATCATTTCGCCGATCCGGAGCCACGCGCTCTTTTTCGCCGTCGCTCCACTCTTCAGCGGCACGACGGCGAACAGGCGCTGATTCAGGAACGGCAGGTTGGCGCCGACGAGCGCCAACAGCACGATGAACCAGCCGGCGGCCGACATTACAGCGGCAGCGTATGGCTGATCGCCTGCAGGCAGACCGTCATCAGCGGGCCCGGCACGATGCCGAGCACGACGACCGCGAGGCCGTTGAGCACGAGGATCGTGCGCTTGCACGCATCGCCCGCGATCGGCGTCGTGTCCTGCGGCGCATCGAAGTACATCAGCTTGACGATGCGCAGATAGTAGAACGCGCCGAACAGCGACGTGATGACGGCGAGCACCGCGAGCCACGTGAGGCCGGCGTTGACCGTCGCCTCGAGGACCGCGAGCTTCGCGTAGAAGCCGACCGTCGGCGGAATGCCGGCGAGCGAGAACATCATCACCATCATCACGAACGCGAACACCGGGCTGCGTTTGTTGAGGCCCTTGAAGTCGTCGAGCGTTTCGGCTTCGAAGTCGCGGCGGGCGAGCAGCATCACGACGCCGAACGAGCCGAGCGTCGTCACGAGGTAGACGATCGTGTAGAACATCGCCGAGCTGTACGCGCTCGCCGCCGACGACGGATTGCCGCCCACCACGCCCGCGAGCAGGCCGAGCAGCACGAAGCCCATGTTCGAGATCGCCGAGTACGCGAGCATCCGCTTGATGTTGCGCTGGACGATACCGGTGATGTTGCCGACGATCAGCGACAGCGCCGCGAGGATCACGAGCATTTCCTGCCAGTCGACCGCGAGCGGCAGCAGGCCCATCACGAGAAAGCGCAGGCCCCACGCGAATGCCGCGACCTTCGGGCCGCCGCCGACGAACAGCGTCATCGCGGTCGGCGCGCCCTGGTAGACGTCCGGCACCCACATGTGGAACGGCACGGCGCCGAGCTTGAACGCGACGCCCGCAACGATGAAGATCACGCCGAACAGCAGCACCGCGTCGTTGATGTGGCCCGATGCGACCGCCTTCAGCACTTCGTTCAGCTCGAGCGAGCCCGTCGCGCCGTACAGCATCGAGATCCCGTACAGCACGAAGCCCGAGGCGAGCGCACCGAGCACGTAGTACTTCATCGCGGCTTCGCTCGACTGCGTCGCGTCGCGACGCAGCGCGATCACCGCGTACAGCGACAGCGACATCAGCTCGAGGCCGAGGTACAGCGTGAGGAAGTTGTTGCCCGAGATCATCACGAGCTGGCCGAGCAGCGAGAACATGCCGAGCAGGAACACGTCGCCGCGGAACAGGTCGCGATCCTCGAGGTACTTGCGCGAGTAGACGAGCGTCACCGCGAAGCCGAGCGACACGACCGCCTTCATCGCGCTCGCGAACGAATCGACCACGACCATTCGCGAGAAGACGTAGTACTGCTGCGGATCGAAGGCTTGCAGCGCGAACCACACGCCCGCCGCCGCCGACGCGACGACCGCGATCAGATACGTGAGGCGGCGGCCGGCTGCGCCGACGAAGGTGTCGTTCAGCCAGGCGACGACGATGGCGGCCATCACCAGCGCATCGGGCAACAGGACATTCATAGGTGCGTTTTGCATGATCTTTGTATCCTCCGCTCGGGCTTACTGGGCCAGCGGCAGTTTCGACTGCGCGACGTGGGAGAGGAGGTTTTCCACGGAAACGTGCATCACGTCGGTGAAGGGCTTCGGATAGAGGCCCATCAGCAGCGTGAACGCGGCGAGCACGGCGAGCATCGTGAATTCGCGACGGCTGATGTCCGACAGCTTCGCGACCTTGTCGCTCGTCACCGCGCCGAAGTACACGCGCTTGTACATCCACAGCGTGTACGCCGCGCCGAGAATCAGCGTGAACGCCGCGCCGAACGCGATCCAGAAGTTGTACTGGACCGACGCGAGGATCACCATGAACTCGCCGACGAAGCCCGACGTGCCCGGCAGGCCGCAGTTGGCCATCGAGAACAGCATCGCGAACGCGGCGAACTTCGGCATCACGTTGACGACGCCGCCGTAGTCGGCGATCTGGCGCGAGTGCAGGCGGTCGTACAGCACGCCGATGCAAAGGAACATCGCGCCCGACACGAAGCCGTGCGAGATCATCTGGACGATCGCGCCTTCGACGCCGAGCTGGTTGAAGATGAAGAAGCCGAGCGTGACGAAGCCCATGTGCGCGATCGACGAATACGCGACGAGCTTCTTCATGTCCGCCTGCACCATCGCGACGAGGCCGATGTAGATCACCGCGATCAGCGACAGCGCAATCACGGCGGGCGCGAAGAAGTGGCTCGCGTCCGGCGTGATCGGCAGCGAGAAGCGCAGGAAGCCGTACGCGCCGAGCTTCAGCATGATCGCGGCCAGCACGACCGAGCCGCCCGTCGGCGCCTCGACGTGCGCATCCGGCAGCCAGGTGTGCACCGGCCACATCGGCACCTTCACCGCGAACGCGAGGAAGAACGCGATGAAGAGCAGCACCTGCGGCGTCATCGCGATCTTCGCGTTCTGCCACGTCGCGAGATCGAACGAATGCGTCTGCGTGTACAGGTAGATCAGCGCGACCAGCATCAGCAGCGAGCCGGCGAGCGTGTACAGGAAGAACTTGAACGCCGCGTACACACGGTTCGGGCCGCCCCACACGCCGATGATGATGTACATCGGGATCAGCGTCGCCTCGAAGAACACGTAGAACAAGAGGCCGTCAGCCGCCGAGAACACGCCGACCATGATCCCCGACAGGATCAGGAACGCGGCGAGATACTGCGACACGTGCTCGGTGATCACCTCCCAGCCGGCGATCACGACGATCACCGTGATGAGCGCGGTCAGCACGACGAACCACATCGAGATGCCGTCGACGCCGAGGTGATACGTGATGTTGAAACGTTCGATCCACGTCGATTGCTCGACGAACTGCAGCGCGGCGGTGCTCGAGTCGAAGCCCGTGATCAGCGGAATCGTGACGGCCAGGCTCGCGAGCGAGCCGATCAGCGCAATCCAGCGCGCCGCGCCCGGATTTTTATCGGAACCGACCGCGAGCACGACGAGGCCGAATACGATCGGCAACCAGATCGCGGTACTGAGAATCGGAAAAGAGTGCATTAGTCGTCCCCGCCTTATTTGCCGCCGAGCGTTACAAACAGGGTCAGGAGCCCCAGCATGCCGATGATCATGGCGAACGCGTAGTGATAGATGTAACCGGATTGGAGGAAGCGGATCACGCCGGCGAACCAGCCGATGAAGCGCGCGCTGCCGTTGACGAGGCCGTCGATCACCACGACGTCGCCTTCCTTCCACAGACCGCGGCCGATCGCGATCGAACCCTTCGCGAACACGACCTCGTTGATCTTGTCCATGTAGTACTTGTTGTCGAGCAGCGTGTAGATCGGGCCGAACGCGCGACGGATCGCTGCCGGCAGACCCGGGCGCTTCAGGTACAGGAACCACGCGACGACGACGCCCGCGAGCGCGAGCCAGAGCGGCAGCGACGAGATCGAGTGCAGGCCGAGCGCCGCCCAGTCGTGGAATTCCTCCGCCATCTCGGCGAGCGCCGGGTGGTTCTGGCCGATGAAGATCACCTTGTCGAACGCGACGCCGTGCTGGAAGAAATCGCCGTACAGCATCGGGCCGATCGCGATCGCGCCGATGATGACCGACGGAATCGCGAGCAGCACGAGCGGCACCCAGACGACCCACGGCGTTTCGTGCGGCTCGTGCGCGTGGCCGTGACCGTGGTCTTCGTCATGGCCGTGATGCGCGGCCGATTCGGCGCCGTGGTTGTTGCCGAATTCCTTCGGATGACGGAAGCGCTCTTCGCCGTGGAAGACGAGGAAGTACATCCGGAACGAGTACAGCGCGGTGACGAACACGCTCGCGACGACCGCGAAGTACGCGAAGCCCGAGCCCGGCAGGTGCGACAGCTTCACCGCGTCGATGATCGAGTCCTTCGAGTAGAAGCCCGAGAAGAACGGCGTGCCGATCAGCGCGAGCGAGCCGACGAGCGACGTGATCCACGTGATCGGCATGTACTTGCGCAGGCCGCCCATGTTGCGCATGTCCTGATCGTGGTGCATGCCGATGATCACCGAGCCCGCGCCGAGGAACAGCAGCGCCTTGAAGAACGCGTGCGTCATCAGATGGAACACGGCGACCGGGTACGCGGACACGCCGAGCGCGACCGTCATGTAGCCGAGCTGCGACAGCGTCGAATACGCGACGACGCGCTTGATGTCGTTTTGGACGATGCCGAGGAAGCCCATGAAGAGCGCCGTGATTGCGCCGATCACCGTGATGAACGACAGCGCGGCGTCAGACAGCTCGAACAGCGGCGACATGCGGGTGACCATGAAGATGCCGGCCGTCACCATCGTCGCCGCGTGAATCAGCGCGGAGATCGGCGTCGGGCCTTCCATCGAGTCGGGCAGCCACACGTGCAGCGGGAATTGCGCGGACTTGCCCATCGCGCCGATGAACAGGCAGATGCACGCGACGGTCAGCAGGCCCCACTGGGTGCCCGGGAAATTCAGCGACGCGAGCTCCGCGCGCTTCGCGAACACTTCGCCGTAGTTCATCGAGCCGGCGTACGCGAGGATGAGGCCGATGCCGAGCAGGAACCCGAAGTCGCCGACGCGGTTCACGAGGAACGCCTTCATGTTCGCGTAGATCGCGCTCTCACGCGTGAAGTAGAAGCCGATCAGCAGGTACGACACGAGACCCACCGCTTCCCAGCCGAAGAACAACTGCAGGAAGTTGTTGCTCATCACGAGCATCAGCATCGAGAACGTGAACAGCGAGATGTACGAGAAGAATCGCTGGTAGCCGTCCTCTTCCGACATGTAGCCGATCGTGTAGATGTGCACCATCAGCGACACGAACGTGACGACGACCATCATCATCGCGGTCAGCGTGTCGACGAGGAAGCCCACCTCGAGCTTCAGCGAGCCGACGTTCATCCATTCGTAGACGGTCGCGTTGTAGCTCGCGCCGTCCAGCACCTGGAAGAACACCAGCGCGGAAAGAACGAACGAGACCGCGACGCCGAGAATCGTCACGCGATGCGCGCCCTTGCGCCCCACCGCGTTGCCGAACAGCCCCGCGATCAGCGAGCCCGCCAGCGGAGCGAGCGCAATCGCCAGCAGCAGGTTTTCATTGAGTGTCGTTGACATAACAGCGTTGCCTGAAATTAACCTTTGAGCTGATCGAGATCCTCGACATTGATCGTGTCGAGCTTACGGAACAGAGTCACCAGAATCGCGAGGCCGATTGCGGCTTCCGCCGCCGCGACCGTCAACACGAAGAACACGAAGATCTGGCCGTGGACGTCGCCCAGATAATGCGAGAACGCGACGAAATTGGTATTCACCGCGAGCAGCATCAGTTCGATCGCCATCAGGATGATGATGATGTTCCGGCGGTTCAGGAAAATCCCGACGATCGCGATCGCAAACAGGATCGCGCCGAGCACGAGGTAATGAGCCAAGGTCAACATAGATTCTTCTCCTCTCGCTTAGCCGTTGTTCGAGCCCGACGCGGCGTCGCTCGCGGCGGTTTCCGGCTGCGGCTTGTCGGCTTGCATCTTCACGAGACGCACGCGATCCTCGCGGCGCACCTTCACCTGCTCGGACACGCGCTGGCGCTTGCTGTCCTTGCCCTTCTGCGCGGTCAGCGCAACCGCGGCGATGATCGCAACGAGCAGCACGAGGCCCGCGATCTCGAACGCGAAGATGTAATCGGTGTAGATGACCTTGCCGATCAGCTTCGTGTTCGGCATGCCGGCCGCCGCGCCCGCGGCCATGTCGTGCACGGGCGAGCCCGTCGCGCCGTAGCCGCGCCACAGGATCAGCGCGGTCTCGACGACGATGATCGCGCCGACCACGGTGGCCATCGGCACGAAGCGCCTGAAGTCGCGGCGCAGCACGTCGATGTTGATGTCGAGCATCATCACGACGAAGAGGAACAGCACCATCACCGCGCCCACGTAGACGAGCACCAGCAGGATCGCGAGGAACTCGGCCTCGAGCAGCATCCAGATCGCGGCCGCGTTGAAGAACGCGAGCACGAGGAAAAGCGCAGACGCCACCGGGTTGCGCGATGTGATCACCTTCAGCCCCGACACCACGAGGAGCAGCGAGAAGATGTAGAAGAGTACGGTCGTGAAGTCCATGATTACCGGTTCATCATTAGGCCATTGTCAGGCGCGGTTGGCTGGCACCGCCGGGCGTGCCGCGGCGCTGCCGCGACTCGCCGGCCCGGCGAGCGGGCCGGCGCATCGGGTTATCGATACCGAGCATCGGCGGCCTTCGCGGCCGCGATCTCCTTCTCGTAGCGATCGCCCACCGCGAGCAGCATGTCCTTCGTGAAGTACAGGTCGCCGCGCTTCTCGCCGTGATATTCGAGGATCTGCGTCTCGACGATCGAATCGACCGGGCAGCTCTCTTCGCAGAAACCGCAGAAGATGCACTTCGTCAGGTCGATGTCGTAGCGCGTCGTGCGACGGGTGTTGTCCTCGCGCGTCTGCGACTCGATCGTGATCGCCATCGCCGGGCACACCGCTTCGCACAGCTTGCACGCGATGCACCGCTCTTCGCCGTTCTCGTAGCGGCGCAGCGCGTGCAGCCCGCGAAAGCGCGGCGAGATCGGCGTCTTTTCCTCGGGGAACTGCACGGTGAACTTGCGCTTGAACGTGTAGCGTCCGGTCAGCGCGAGCCCCTTGAGCAGCTCGGTCAGGAAGAAGGTCTTAAAGAAGTGTTGGATTGCCGTCATGATTTCGTCCGCCCTTTATTTCCAGATATTCAGCGGCGACATCATCCAGAAACCAACCACGATCACCCAGATCACGCAGACGGGCAGGAACACCTTCCAGCCGAGGCGCATGATCTGGTCGTAGCGGTAACGCGGGAACGTCGCACGGGCCCAAATGAACACCGACAGCAGCGCGAAGACTTTCAGCACCAGCCAGAAGATGCCCGGAATGAACGACAGGAATTCGAACGGCGCGTCCCAGCCGCCGAGGAACAGCGTCGCCGCGAGCGCCGAGATCACGATCATGTTGATGTACTCGGCGAGGAAGAACAGCGCGAACGCCATCCCCGAGTAGTCGATCATGTGACCCGCGACGATCTCCGACTCCCCTTCCACCACGTCGAACGGGTGGCGGTTCGTTTCGGCGATGCCCGAGATGAAGTAGATGACGAAGACGGGCAGCAGCGGCAGCCAGTTCCACGACAGGAAATTGACGCCGTGGCCCGCGAAGAAGCCATGCTGCTGCGAGCCGACGATCTCCGACAAGTTCAGGCTGCCCGCCGTCATCAGCACGAGCACGAGCGCGAAGCCCATCGAGATTTCGTACGACACCATCTGCGCGGCCGCGCGCATCGCGCCGAGGAACGCGTACTTCGAGTTCGACGCCCAGCCGGCGAGAATCACCGCGTAGACGCCGACCGACGAGATCGCCATCGCGTACAGCAGGCCGGCGTTGATGTTCGCCAGCACGGCGCCCGCCTGGAACGGGATCACCGCCCACACCGCGAACGCCGGCACGACCGTCATCACGGGCGCGATCAGATACAGCCAGCGGTTTGCCGCCGTCGGATGAATCACTTCCTTGAGCAGCAGCTTCAGCACGTCGGCGATCGGCTGCAGAAGACCCGCGGGGCCGACGCGGTTCGGACCGAGACGCACATGCATCCAGCCGATCAGCTTGCGCTCCCACAGAATCAGGTACGCGACGCACAGCAGGATCACGACGGCGACGACGAGGATGCGCACGAGCGCCCACACCGTCGGCCACGCGAAGCCGAGAAGCTGGGCTCCGCCCGAGTTGATCGTATCGAACAAGCTCATTTACGCCTTCTCCACCACCAGTTCACCGGACAGGCTGCCGAGCGCTGCGCCGGCAGGCGTGGCCGCCGACACGCGAACGACGGCTTCCGCAAGATTCTCCTCGCGCACGGCCGGCAACTGCACCGTGCGATCGCCCTGGCGCACGCGCACCGCGTCGCCGTTCTTCAGGCCGAGCTTGTCGAACAGCGCGGCGGGCAGGCCCGCCTTGTGCGCCGCCTTCGATGCGGCCGTCAGGTGCAGCGCGCCCGCGCGGCGCGACAGCGCGTCGGCATGATAGATCGGCACGTCGGCGAGACGCTCGAGCGCGCCGTTCGCGGCCCGCGCGGCTGCGCGCGCGGGCGCCGCCGCCGTCTTGTTCGACAGACGCGGCGCGATTTCGCCGTCGCCGAGCGCGGCGAGACGCACTTCTTCCGACGTCTCGTACTCGAAGTTCGGCAGGCCGAGCAGACTGCCGAGCACGCGCAGCACCTTCCATGCGGGACGCGTGTCGCCGAGCGGACGCACGACGCCGTTGAACGACTGGGCGCGGCCTTCCGCGTTCACGTACGTGCCGGCCGTCTCGGTGAACGGCGCGATCGGCAGCAGCACGTCCGCGTAGTCGAGGCCGTACTTGAACGGCGACAGCACGACGACCGTCTCCGCCTGCTTCAGCGCAGCGAGCGCCTGCGCCGGATCGGCGGTGTCGAATTCGGGCTCGACGTTCAGGAGCACGTAGCCCTTGCGCGGCTGCGCGAACGCGTCGCGTGCATTGAGGCCGTTCGCGCCCGGCAGCGCGCCGACGAGGTGCGCGCCCACCGTGTTCGCCGCTTCCGTCAGGAAGCCGAGCGTCGCGCCCGTGTTGTCGGCGATCCACTGCGCGATCGCGTGGATCTGCGCGAATTGCGGATGCTGGACGACGCCGTTGCCGAGCAGCACGGCGCGGCGCTCGCCGTTCGCGAGCGATTGCGCAACCGCCCGTGCGGCGTCCGACGCTTCCACGCCCGCCAGCGCATCCGGCAGCGCCACGCCGCGCGCCTGCGCGACGGCAGCCGCGATGCCCGCGAGCGCGTCGAGCCATGCCGACGGCGCGGCGACGATGCGCTGCGCGGTCGGGATCAGCGCGTCGTCGCCCGTCGCGTGCAGGAAGTGCAGCTTCGCGCCGCCCTTCGCCGCCTGGCGCAGGCGCGCCGCGAAGAGCGGATGATCGCGGCGCAGGAACGAGCCGACGACGAGCGACGCGTCGACGGCCGACAAATCGGCGATCGGCATGCCGAGCCACGGCGCGCCTTGCGCGGCGGCGGAGAAATCGGCCTGGCGCAGACGGAAGTCGACGTTCGGCGTCTTCAGTTCGTGGGCGAGCTGCTTGAGCAGGAACAGTTCCTCGACCGTGCTGTGCGCGCTCGCGAGCGCGGCGATCGCAGCCGGGCCGTGCTCGTCGCCGATGCCCTTCAGGCCGCGCGCGACGTATTCGAGCGCCGTCTGCCAGTCGACTTCGCGCCACTCGCCGCCCTGCTTGATCATCGGCTTCGTCAGGCGCTCTTCGCTGTTCAGGCCTTCATACGAGAAGCGGTCCTTATCCGAGATCCAGCACTCGTTGACGGCTTCGTTCTCGAACGGCAGCACGCGCATCACGCGGTTGTTCTTCACTTGCACGACGAGGTTCGCGCCGACGGAATCGTGCGGGCTCACCGACTTGCGGCGCGACAGCTCCCACGTGCGGGCGCTGTAGCGGAACGGCTTGCTCGTCAGCGCGCCGACCGGGCACAGGTCGATCATGTTGCCCGACAGCTCGGAGTCGACCGTCTTGCCGACGAACGTCGTGATTTCCGAATGCTCGCCGCGGCCCAGCATGCCGAACTCCATCACGCCGGCGATTTCCTGGCCGAAGCGCACGCAGCGCGTGCAGTGGATGCAGCGCGACATCTCTTCCATCGAGATGAGCGGGCCGACTTCCTTGTGGAACACGACGCGCTTCTCTTCCGCATAGCGCGACGCCGACTTGCCGTAGCCGACCGCGAGATCCTGCAACTGGCATTCGCCGCCCTGATCGCAGATCGGGCAGTCGAGCGGATGGTTGATGAGCAGGAACTCCATCACCGACTGCTGCGCCTTCACGGCCTTGTCAGAGTTGGTGTGGACGATCATGCCGGCCGACACGGGCGTCGCGCACGCGGGCACGGCCTTCGGCATCTTCTCGACTTCGACGAGACACATCCGGCAGTTGGCCGCAACCGACAGCTTCTTGTGATAGCAGAAGTGAGGGATGTACGTATCCGCCTTGTGCGCAGCCTGGATCACCATGCTGCCTTCGGGCACCTCGACCTTCTTGCCGTCTATTTCAAGTTCAACCATGATGGTGAATGGTCCTTAACCTATTACCGCTCGCCCGCGTCCGCTCGACCGGGCGCTCGAATTCTGCAATCGGGTTGCGCCGTCAGGCCGCGGCCGCATGCGCGTGGCCGCCGACCATGCAGTGCTTGTGCTCGACGTGGTACGCGAATTCGTCCCAGTAGTGCTTGAGCATCCCGCGCACCGGCATCGCCGCCGCGTCGCCGAGCGCGCAGATCGTGCGGCCCATGATGTTCTCCGCAACCGAGTTCAGCAGGTCCAGGTCTTCCTGGCGGCCCTCGCCGTGCTCGATGCGGTTCACGACGCGATACAGCCAGCCCGTGCCTTCGCGGCACGGCGTGCACTGGCCGCACGACTCTTCGTAATAGAAGTACGACAGGCGCAGGAGCGAACGCACCATGCAGCGCGTCTCGTCCATCACGATCACCGCGCCGGAGCCGAGCATCGAGCCCGCCTTCGCGATCGAATCGTAGTCCATGTCGGTCTGCATCATGATGTCGCCCGGGATCACCGGCGCCGACGAGCCGCCCGGAATCACGGCCTTGATCTTCTTGCCGCCGCGCACCCCGCCCGCGAGCTCCATCAGCGTCGCGAACGGCGTGCCGAGCGGAATCTCGTAGTTGCCCGGGCGCTCGACGTCGCCCGACACCGAGAAGATCTTCGTGCCGCCGTTGTTCGGCTTGCCCATCTCGAGGTAGTTCTGCGGGCCGACGGCCAGCAGGAACGGCACCGCGGCGAACGTCTCGGTGTTGTTGATCGTAGTCGGCTTGCCGTACACGCCGAAGCTCGCCGGGAACGGCGGCTTGAAGCGCGGCTGGCCCTTCTTGCCCTCGAGCGATTCGAGCAGCGCCGTTTCCTCGCCGCAGATATACGCGCCGTAACCGTGGTGCGCATGGAGCTGGAACGAGAAGTCCGAGCCCATGATCTTGTCGCCGAGGAAGCCCGCGCGGCGCGCTTCGTCGAGCGCCGCCTCGAAGCGGCGATACACTTCAAAGATCTCGCCATGAATGTAGTTGTAGCCGACGGTGATGCCCATCGCGTACGCGCCGATCGCCATGCCTTCGATCAGCGCATGCGGGTTCCAGCGCAGGATGTCGCGATCCTTGAACGTGCCCGGCTCGCCCTCGTCCGAATTGCAGACGAGGTACTTCTGCCCCGGAAACTGGCGCGGCATGAAGCTCCACTTCAGGCCGGTCGGAAAGCCCGCGCCGCCGCGGCCGCGCAAGCCCGACGCCTTCACGTCGGCGATCACCTGCTCGGGCGGAATCTTTTCTTCGAGGATGCGGCGCAACTGCTTGTAGCCGCCGCGCGCGACGTAATCTTCGAGACGCCAGTTCTCGCCGGTGAGGCCGGCGAGGATCAGCGGTTTGATGTGACGATCGTGGAGGGACGTCATTTCGAGAGCTCCTCAAGCAGCTGGTCGATCTTCTCGCGGCTCATGAGGCTGCACATTTTATGGTTGTTGAGCAGCAGCACCGGCGCATCGCCGCACGCGCCGAAGCACTCGCCTTCCTTCAGCGTGAACTTGCCGTCCGGCGTGGTTTCGCCGAAATCGATGCCGAGCTTCTGCTTCAGATAGGCGGCCGTCGCCTCGGCGCCGCCGTGCGGCCCGAGCTGGCACGGCAGGTTCGTGCAGAGCGTGATCTTGTGCTTGCCGACGGGCGCGAGCTCGTACATTGTGTAGAACGTCGCGACTTCCTGGACCGCGATGGCCGGCATGCCGAGATAGTCCGCGACGAACTGCATCAGTTCGGGCGACAGCCAGCCATGCTCTTCCTGAGCGACGGCCAGCGCCGACATCACAGCGGACTGTTTCTGATCGGCGGGATACTTCGCGATCGCTCGATCGATTTCTTTCAGGCCTTCAGCTGAGATCATTTTCAGACACGACTCTTTCAATTCCTACCGCACGAACAACCTGCCGCATGACCGATGCGGCAGACCTGGCGCTCACTGTTGACAGCTTGTTGCGACGGCGCGCTCGAATGCGCGCCGCGTGTGACTCGCCGCTCGCCACCCGGCCGGGCCGCGAGCGGCGCGACCGTCAGCGGTCGATTTCGCCGAACACGATGTCCTGCGTCCCGATGATCGTGACGGCGTCGGCGATCATGTGCCCGCGCGCCATTTCGTCGAGCGCGGACAAATGGGCGTAGCCCGGCGCGCGAATCTTGAGCCGGTACGGCTTGTTCGCGCCGTCCGACACCAGATAGATGCCGAACTCGCCCTTCGGATGCTCGACGGCGGCGTACGTTTCGCCCTCGGGCACGTGAAAACCTTCCGTGAAGAGCTTGAAATGGTGGATCAGATCCTCCATGTTCGTCTTCATGCCGACACGCGACGGCGGCGCAACCTTGTGATTGTCGGTGATCACGGGGCCGGGATTCTTGCGAAGCCACTCAATACACTGTTTCGCGATACGCGTCGACTGGCGCATCTCCTCGACGCGCACCAGATAGCGGTCGTAGCAATCGCCGTTCACGCCGACGGGGATGTCGAAGTCGAGGCGGTCGTACACTTCGTACGGCTGCTTCTTGCGCAGATCCCATGCGATGCCGGAGCCGCGGATCATCGGGCCCGTCAGACCGAGTTGCAGCGCGCGCTCCGGCGACACGACGCCGATGCCGACGAGACGCTGCTTCCAGATCCGGTTGTCGGTCAGCAGCGTTTCGTATTCGTCGACGCACTTCGGGAAGCGCGTGAAGAAATCGTCGATGAAATCGAGCACCGAGCCCGAGCGCGCCTCGTTCATCTTCGCGAGCGCACGCTCATTGCGGATCTTCGACGCCTTGTATTGCGGCATCGCTTCCGGCAGATCGCGATAGACGCCGCCCGGACGGTAATACGCCGCGTGCATGCGCGCGCCGGACACCGCCTCGTACACGTCCATCAGGTCTTCGCGCTCGCGGAACGCATAAAGGAACACCGCCATCGCGCCGACGTCGAGCGCGTGCGCGCCGATCCACATCAGATGGTTCAGCACGCGCGTGATTTCGTCGAACAGCACGCGGATGTACTGCGCGCGCTCCGGAACGTCGATGCCGAGCAGTTTCTCGATCGCGAGCACGTAGCCGTGCTCGTTCACCATCATCGACACGTAGTCGAGACGGTCCATGTACGGCACGGACTGGATGAACGTCTTGTTCTCGGCGAGCTTCTCGGTCGCGCGGTGCAAGAGGCCGATGTGCGGATCGGCGCGCTGGATCACTTCGCCGTCGAGCTCGAGCACGAGGCGCAGCACGCCGTGCGCGGCGGGGTGCTGCGGACCGAAGTTGAGCGTGTAGTTCTTGATTTCAGCCATGACGCCCCCTTAATGTTTCAGACCGCCATAGCGATCCTCGCGGATCACGCGCGGCGTGATTTCGCGCGGCTCGATCGTCACCGGCTGGTACACGACGCGCTTCTCTTCCGGGTCGTAACGCATTTCGACGTAGCCGGAAACCGGGAAATCCTTGCGGAACGGGTGACCGATGAAGCCGTAGTCGGTGAGGATGCGGCGCAGGTCGGGGTGGCCTTCGAACACGATGCCGTAGAGGTCGAACGCTTCGCGCTCGTACCAGTTCGCCGAGCTCCAGATGTCGACGACCGACGGCACGATCGGCAGATCGTCATCCGGCGCGAACACGCGCACGCGCAGGCGCCAGTTGTTCGCGACCGACAGCAGGTGCAGGACGGCGGCAAAGCGCGGGCCGTCGTAGGCGCCGTCGCCGTAGGTTTGATAGTCGATGCCGCAGAGGTCGATCAACTGCTCGAAGCCGAGCGAGCGATCGTCGCGCAGTTGCTTCGCGACTTCGAGGTAATCACTCGCCTTCACGACGAGCGTGAGCTCGCCAACCGCTTCGACGAGGCTCACCGCGCGCGCGCCGAGCGCGGCTTCGAGGTTCGCCTTGAGGGTCTCGATTTTGCTTGCCATGTTGTGGGGTGCTCGATGCTTTATTGACGGGCGATGGTGCTCGTGCGGCGGATCTTCGCCTGCAACTGGATCACGCCGTAGACGAGCGCCTCTGCGGTCGGCGGGCAGCCGGGAACGTAGACGTCGACGGGCACGATCCGGTCGCAGCCGCGAACCACCGAGTACGAGTAGTGGTAGTAGCCGCCGCCGTTCGCGCAGGACCCCATCGAGATCACCCAGCGCGGCTCGGCCATCTGGTCGTAGACGCGGCGCAGCGCGGGCGCCATCTTGTTGCAGAGCGTACCCGCGACGATCATCACGTCGGACTGGCGCGGGCTCGGACGGAACACGACACCGAACCGGTCGAGGTCGTAGCGGGCGGCGCCCGCATGCATCATTTCCACTGCGCAGCACGCGAGCCCGAACGTCATCGGCCATAGCGAGCCGGTACGCGTCCAGTTGATCAGCTTGTCAGCCGTGGTGGTGACAAACCCTTCCTTCAAGACCCCTTCGATACTCATTTGCTTTCCACTCCAGACAGGCGGCGACGCGTGGCCGCCCATGCAAACCGGCGATTAGCCCGTCACTCCCAGTCGAGGCCGCCCTTCTTCCAGATATAGGCAAAGCCGAGCAGGAATTCGAGCAGGAAAATCATCATTGCGACGAAACCGGGCCAGCCGATTTCGCGCAGGGCGACGCCCCACGGAAACAGGAATGCGGTTTCGAGATCGAAGATGATGAACAGAATCGCAACGAGGTAGTAGCGCACATCGAACTTCATGCGCGCGTCCTCGAACGCCTCGAAGCCGCACTCGTAGGGCGCGTTCTTCTCGCTGTCGGGCTTGTTGGGACCGAGGATCTTGCCGATGCTGACCAGCGCTATACCTAAACCAGTGCCCACCAGGAGGAACAACAAGACGGGGTAATAGGCTGCGAGGTTCAAGGCTATCCTCTATTGGTTGGTTCCGAGCGTTCCGGAGAATAACACCGTTCCGGGGAAAGGATCATTTCGGACTACCGGAGAACCCAAGCTGAGCGCAAGGGTAGCCCAGAAATGAAAAATGCCAGCCACACGAAGCGGCTGGCATTAAGTAACTTTGGTGCCGACGGCGAGACTCGAACTCGCACAGCTTTCGCCACTACCCCCTCAAGATAGCGTGTCTACCAATTTCACCACGTCGGCACTGCATGCAACCCGGGAGGAAACTTCGTATCCCGCGAATCGCTTCAAGAACAAAATTCTAACCCGGTTCCCTGAATTGTTCAACGCACAAACGCGTTTTTTTTAAATTTATTTCGGCACGTCCTGACCCGGCGCAGACGCAGCCGACACGGCCGCCGGCGCGGATACGGCAGGCGCCTGCGATGCGGCGGGCGCCGACGCGGCGGGCACGGGCGCTGCGCCGAGCACGCCGACCGACGGCGCCGACTTGTACGAGCCGAGGTAGGTCAGCGCGAGCGTTGCGATGAAGAAGATCGTCGCCAGAACCGCCGTCGTGCGCGACAGAAAGTTCGCGGAGCCGGTCGCGCCGAAGAGGCTGCCCGATGCGCCGCTGCCGAACGCCGCGCCCATGTCGGCGCCCTTGCCATGCTGCAGCAGCACGAGGCCGATCACGCCGAGCGCGGACAATAATTGAACCACAATGATCAAGACTTTCAGATACGGCATACATTCACCTGTTTGGTTTCAGGCAACCGGCGCACCTGCCGGCCACCCCGATATTCTTCGTTCTTCGCGCGCGGCCCGCGAACGCTTACTGCGCTGCCCGGCAGATCGCCAGGAAATCCCCGCTCTTCAACGACGCACCGCCGATCAGGCCGCCGTCGATGTCCGGCTGGCCGAACAGTTCGACCGCATTGTCGGCCTTCACGCTGCCGCCATACAACAGCGACACGTGCTCCGCGCCCTTCGCCGCGAGCCGTCCGCGCAGGAACGCATGCACCTGCTGCGCCTGTTCGGCCGTCGCGCTCCTGCCCGTGCCGATCGCCCACACGGGCTCGTACGCGACGACGACGCGCGCCGCCTCGTCCGACGACAGCACCGCGAGCACCGCGTCGAGCTGCGTGCCGACGACCTGCTCGGTCGCGCCCGCTTCGCGCTCGGCGAGCGTCTCGCCGACGCACACGACGGGCGTCAGCCCCGCGGCGAGCGCGCGCTGCGTCTTCGCCGCGACCGTCTCGTTCGATTCGCCGTGATACGCGCGGCGCTCCGAGTGCCCGATGATCGCATAGGCCGCGCCGAACTCCGCGACCATGCCGGCCGCGACTTCGCCGGTATAAGCGCCCTGCTCGTGCGCGGACACGTCCTGCGAGCCCCACGCGACACGCCCGCCGTGAAGCCGAGCCTGCGCCTGCGCGAGATACGGGAACGGCACGCACACGCCGATGCCGACGTGCTCGCGCACCGCTTGCGCGCCCTGCGCGACTTCGTTCAGCAATGCCTGGTTGCCGCTCAGGCGACCGTGCATCTTCCAGTTGCCGATCACCCGCTTGATTCTTTGTTTCGACATCGTATGTCTCGTCGTGGACGCGCCGAAGCCGGGCGTCGTGTTCATCTGGCGAAGCGAACCTGCGATTTTACTGCGACGCTAGAGAACCGGTCAAACGACCGATGTCAAGCGTTCGCACCCCAATCGAGCACGATCTTGCCGACGTGCTCGCTGCTTTCCATCAGCGCATGCGCGTCAGCGGCCTGCGCGGCCGGCAGCGCGCGATAGACGACGGGCTTCACGCGCCCGCCTTCGATGAGCGGCCACACGCGCGCCTTCAGTTGCGCGGCGATGCGCGCCTTGAATTCGACGGGGCGCGGCCGAAGCGTCGAGCCCGTGATCGTGAGGCGCCGCCGCAGGATCTCGGCCACGTTGATTTCCGACTTCGCGCCGCCGAGGAGTGCGATCACGACGAGCCGCCCGCCGTCCGCGAGCGCCGTCAGTTCGCGCGGCACGTACGCGCCCGCGACCATGTCGAGAATCACGTCGACGCCGCGATCGTGCGTGAGCGACTTCACGACCTCGACGAAATCCTCAGTCTTGTAGTTGATCGCGCGCTCCGCGCCAAGCGTTTCGCAGGCGCGGCACTTGTCGTCCGTGCCCGCAGTCGCGAACACGCGAAAGCCGAGTGCATGCGCGATCTGGATCGCCGCCACGCCGATGCCGCTCGAGCCGCCCTGCACGAGGAGCGTTTCCTGCGCGCCGCCCTCGCCCGCGCCCAGTTGCGCGCGATCGAACACGTTGCTCCAGACGGTGAAGAACGTCTCGGGCAGCGAAGCGGCCTCGACGTCGGTCAACCCCTTCGGCGCCGGCAGACACTGCGCGAGCGGCGCCGCGACGTATTGCGCATAGCCGCCGCCCGCGAGCAGCGCGCAGACGCGGTCGCCGAGCTTCAGCCCGAACGGGTTCGCCGCGGGATCGGACAGATCGCCGCCGACGATCACGCCCGCCACCTCGAGACCCGGCAGATCCGATGCGCCGGGAGGCGGCGCATAAGCGCCCTTTCGCTGGAACACGTCCGGGCGGTTGACGCCGGACGCCGCCACCTTGATCAGCACCTCGCCGCGCTTCGGCTCCGGCTGCGGCCGCTCCGTCAGCTTCAGCACGTCCGGCGCGCCGAATTCGGTGATTTCGATCGCTTTCATGCACGTCGCTCCAAGATCGTGACGGGTTTGCGCGTGCGATGCCGCACCCCGCAAACCGGTCCATCCTGTGAAAAACGGCCGGCGCGCGTTCGCGCTGCCGGCCGTCGCCTTGCCGCTTACTGCTGCGGCGGCGTGTCCGTCTGGGCGGCCGCTTCGTTCAGCAGCGCCTTCGCCGACAGGCGCACGCGCCCCTTCTCGTCCGTCTGGATCACCTTGACCTTCACCTGCTGGCCTTCCTTCAGGTAGTCGTTGATGTCCTTCACGCGCTCGTTGACGATCTCGGAGATGTGCAGCAGACCGTCCTTGCCCGGCAGCAGGTTCACGATCGCGCCGAAATCGAGGAGCTTCAGCACCGTGCCTTCGTACACCTGACCGACTTCGATCTCGGCCGTGATGTTCTCGATGCGCTTCTTCGCCTCGGCCATGCCTTCGCTGTTCGTGCTCGCGATCGTCACGACGCCGTCGTCCGAAATGTCGATCGTCGTGCCGGTTTCTTCCGTCAGCGCGCGAATCACCGAACCGCCCTTGCCGATCACGTCGCGGATCTTTTCCGGGTTGATCTTGATCGTGATCATGCGCGGCGCGAATTCGGACAGTTGCGTGTTCGCACCCGCGACCGCTTCCTTCATCTTGCCGAGGATATGCATGCGGCCTTCCTTCGCCTGCGCGAGCGCGACCTGCATGATTTCCTTCGTGATGCCCTGGATCTTGATGTCCATCTGCAGCGCGGTCACGCCTTCCGCCGTGCCCGCCACCTTGAAGTCCATGTCGCCGAGGTGATCTTCGTCGCCAAGGATGTCGGTCAGCACCGCGAACTTGTTGCCTTCGAGGATCAGACCCATCGCGATGCCCGCGACGTGCGCCTTCATCGGCACGCCGGCATCCATCAGCGCGAGGCAGCCGCCGCACACCGACGCCATCGACGACGAACCGTTCGACTCGGTGATTTCCGACACGACGCGGATCGAGTAGCCGAATTCGTCGGCGCTCGGCAGGCACGCGACGAGCGCGCGCTTCGCGAGCCGGCCGTGGCCGATTTCGCGGCGCTTCGGCGAGCCGACGCGGCCCGTTTCGCCGGTCGCGAACGGGGGCATGTTGTAGTGGAGCATGAAGCGGTCGCGGTACTCGCCTTCGAGCGCGTCGATGATCTGCTCGTCGCCCTTCGTGCCAAGCGTCGCGACCACCAGCGCCTGCGTCTCGCCGCGCGTGAACAGCGCCGAACCGTGGGTGCGCGGCAGCACGCCCGTGCGGATCTCGATCGGACGCACGGTGCGCGTGTCGCGGCCGTCGATGCGCGGCTCGCCGCCCAGGATCTGGCCGCGGACGATCTTCGCCTCGAGGTCGAACAGGATGTTGCCGACGGTTGCCTTGTCGGCCGCGACCGTGCCGGCCGCCAGCGCGTCTTCTTCCAGCTTCGCCGACGTCGCCGCGTACACTTCCTTCAGCTTCGTCGAGCGCGCCTGCTTGTCGCGGATCTGGTAGGCGGCGAGCAGTTCCGGCTGCGCGAGCTCGGTCACGCGCGCGTTCAGCGCCTCGTCCTTCGGCGCCGGCTGCCAGTCCCACTCGGGCTTGCCGCCTTCGCGCACGAGCTCATGGATCGCGTCGATCGCGGTCTGCATCTGCTCGTGGCCGAACACGACCGCGCCGAGCATCACGTCTTCCGGCAACTGATCCGCTTCGGATTCGACCATCAGCACCGCACGCTCCGTTCCCGCGACGACGAGGTCGAGGCGCGACGCCTTGATCTGCGCGCGCGTCGGGTTCAGCACGTATTCATTGTTCACGTACGCGACGCGCGCGGCGCCGACCGGGCCGTTGAACGGCAGGCCGGACACGGCGAGCGCAGCCGATGCGCCGATGAGCGCCGGGATGTCGGCCGGAATTTCCGGGTTCACCGACAGAACGTGAATCACGACCTGCACTTCGTTGTAGAAGCCCTCCGGGAAGAGCGGGCGCAGCGGCCGGTCGATGAGGCGCGAGGTCAGCGTCTCGTGCTCCGACGGACGGCCCTCGCGGCGGAAGAAGCCGCCCGGGATCTTGCCGGCCGAGTAGGTCTTCTCGATGTAGTCGACGGTGAGCGGGAAGAAATCCTGGCCCGGCTTCGCCGACTTCGCGCCGACGACGGTCGCGAGGACGACGGTGTCCTCGATGTCGACGACGACGGCGCCGCTAGCCTGGCGCGCGATTTCGCCGGTTTCGAGGCGCACCTTGTGCTGGCCCCATTGGAATTCCTTCACGACTTTATTGAACAGAGACATGGTCGCTCCTTTTCGTTCGTTATCGAACGCCGTGCGCGGACGAGGCCGGCGCGGCGATGGCGCGACCGGGCCACATGGGAAGAGGTGTGTTTTTTATGCCATTCCAGCGCCTTGCTCGCCGCCCGGCGTCGTGCGGGACGCGAACAGCGCGCTGGAATGACACAAAGCTCAACCCTTGTGCGCCTGGCCGGTTGTGGGCTTCGACAGCCCGGCGGCAAGCATCGTGCATGCCGCGAAAAAACAAAATGCCTGTATCAGCAGACTGACACAGGCATCTTGCTGGAGGCGAGCAACGCCCCGATTACTTGCGCAGACCCAGCTTCTCGATCAGCGCGCGGTAGCGGTCGGCATCCTTGCCCTTGAGGTAGTCGAGCAGCTTGCGGCGGCGGCTCACCATGCGCAGCAGGCCACGGCGGCTGTGGTGGTCCTTCGCGTGGGTCTTGAAGTGACCCGTCAGTTCCGTGATGCGCGCCGTCAGCAGTGCGACCTGCACTTCGGGCGAGCCCGTATCGTTGGCGCCGCGCGCGAACTGAGCAACAACTTCCGACTTCTTGATATCAGCAACAGACATTTGATTTCCTTTCGACTGAACAGGCGGACACGGAAGAAAGGCCGTGCCGTGATTTGCAACCGGCGCGCATTGTAGCACAAGTCGCACGGCCGGCGAACCCCGCCTTCACGGGCGTTTCATGCGGCATGCGGCGGGCGCCGCGTCCCGCGCGGGAGGCAGCTCGAGCACCGTCCGGAACCCGTAGCCCGACCCCGCGTTGTCGAAACGCACGCCCGGCGCGCCGGCGCGATCCATCTCGATCACGTAAAGGGGTTGGATCAACTGGTGATCGGCCGCGCGCATCTGCGCCGGATGGAATCCGTCGTCGTATCGCATTCCTTCGAGCGCCTTCGCAACCGCGACCGGATCGGCCGAGCCCGCACGCGTCATCGCCGCCGCGACCATCTCGACCATCTCGCTCATCCGCCGCACCGGATAATCGTCCTGCGGCGCCGGAAAGCGCGCGCGGAACGCCCGGTAGAACGCATCGGACTGCGCGCCGCCCGCGTTTGGATGCCAGTCGGCGACCGCGAGCACGCGCTTCACGCCCGCGTCGCCGAGCGCGGCGGGCGCGTCCAGACTGTTGCCGTAGAACGTGTAGAACTTCGTCGCGAGCCCCTGCTCGCGCGCCGCCCGCACGAGCAGCGTCAGATCGTTGCCCCAGTTGCCCGTCACGACCGCGTCCGCGCCGCTCGCGCGAATCTTCGCGACATACGGCGCGAAGTCCTTCACGCGCCCGATCGGATGGAACTCGTCGCCGACGATCTCGATGTCCGGCCGGCGCGCCTTCAGCGCGGCGCGCGCGAGCGTGCTGACGTCGTGCCCGAAGCTGTAGTCCTGATTGAGCAGGTAGACCTTCCCCACCGCGCGGTCGCGCGCGAGCACGCCGGCGAGCGCGTCCATTCGCATGCCTGCGTGCGCGTCGAAGCGGAAGTGCCAGAAGCTGCAGTCCCGGCCCGTCAGCGCGGGATCGTCGGCCGAATAGTTGAGGAACAGCGCGCGACGCCCAGGGTCGCGCGCGTTGTGCTTGTCGAGCGCGGCCACGAGCGCCGCCGCGACGGCCGAGCCGTTGCCCTGCGCGATGAAACCGATCCCCTTGTCGGTCGCCGCGCGCAACTGGACGAGCGCGTCCTCGACGCCGCCCCTGCTGTCGAGCACGACGAGCTCGAGCGGATGGGCGCCGTCGCGCAGCCGCACGCCGCCTTGCGCATTGACGCGCTCGACGCCGAAGCGCAGATTGCGCTCGACCGCCGCGCCCGCGTTCGCGAACGGCCCCGACATCCCCTCGACAAGCGCGATCCGGATCGGCTCGGCCGCCGCAGTGAGCGCCTCACCGGCCGCCGCGAGCGACGGCAGCATCGTCAGGGATAGCGCCGCCGAAGCGGCGGCGGCAAAACGCATCCAGTAGGAAGACATCGCGTGGTTTCCTGCGCAGTCCGTTCGTCGAGCGCAGGATCATAGGCGAGCGCACGCCGGACGGGCAAGCCGCGCGGCGCGCGGTCGCATCGGCGGACACGTCGCATGACGGGTGCTGGCGCGGATATCGGTCGCCCGGACGGCCGGCCAGCCGATTCGATCGGGTCTGCCGTTCCCGCCCCGCCCGCTCGCGATTGCGATGCACGGCCCGCACCGGGCGCCGGGTCCGCCGAACCGCACCGGAGCACCCCGCCCCGCGGGCGCCGCGGCGCAAACTTTTCCGGGCCGGCACGCGCACGCGAACGCCCGCCGTGATAAAACGTCGCCATTCCCGCCTCATGGAGAAACGCATGTTCGCTCGTCTCCCGGTTCTGTTCGCTTGCGCGGCGGCGCTTCTCGCCGGCTGCGCGCAACCGTGGCAGCAATTTCGCGCCGGTGATGACTCGTCGGCGATCGTCGCCCGAATGGGGCCGCCGCGCGAAGTCTACGATCTGCCGAACGGCGGCAAGCGCCTGATGTGGCCGACGCAGCCGATGGGCGAAGTCACGACGGCCGCCGACATCGACGCCCACGACCGCATCGTCAACGTGCGGCAGGTGCTGCAGCCGCTCGAGTTCTATCGCGCCGAGATCGGCAAGTGGACCAGGACCGACGTGCTCGTGAACTTCGGCCGCCCTGTCGAGACGTCGTACTTTCCGCTGATGAAGCGCGAAGTGTGGACGTACCGCTACCTCGAAGACAACGTCTGGTACATGCTCTACAGCTTCTACTTCGACGACGACGGCATCCTGCGGCTCACGCAAAAGACACCCGACCCGCTGCACGACCCTGATCGCCGCACGCTGTTCTGAGATCTCCCGCCGCCGGCCGCCCGACCGGCGCATCCTTTCAGAAAGTCTACGGAAAGTCATTTGGCGCGCACGGATTCTCAAATGACTTTTTTATCATTTTCTCATTAGCTTTTTAAAATTCTTGTCATTTTTCCTGACGCGCCAATATCCATTCCGCCGCGTCGACGAAATCAAGAACAAAACATCCACCCCTCCCCGCCAGCCCTGCTGGACGGGCATCTCACGCCCATTTCGGTGCGACATGCACCCTTTGCGGCAACTCGACATTCATGATTGGTGCAATCGTCCGAGCCCCGAAAACAAATTGCAACAAAATATTTCAAGTTGAACTTCCGATTACGAGTTACCCCTAATATCACTCGCAACAACCTTTCAATCTAGAAAGCAATCAGTTCCGCGCCGATGCATCTTTGCGTCGCCGCCATCGCACGCATAGGAAGGAATCCTCAATGAATCGCCCGAAAAGCATGCTCGTCGCCAACATCGCCTGGGCCTGCGAGACGTCCGAGCGCTCGCCCGACTTCTTCGACGCGCTGTCGCGCGGCCAGAACCCGCGCGTGCTGTGGATCGGCTGCGCCGACAGCCGCGTGCCGGCGGAGGCCATCACGCAGAGTGCGCCAGGCGAACTATTCGTTCACCGAAACATCGCGAACATCTTTCAGCCCGACGACGACAACTGCGCAAGCGTGCTCGAGTACGCGGTCAAGGTGCTGAAGGTCGATCACGTGATCGTCTGCGGGCACTACGGCTGCGGCGGCGTGCGCGCGTCGCTCTTGCCTCCGTCGCCCGAGCTGCCGCACGTGAACCGCCGTATCGCGCCGCTGTGCGCGCTCGCCGCACGCCATCGCGCGGAACTCGACGGCGTGCCGCCCGACGAGGCCGCCGACCGGCTCGCCGAGCTCAACGTGCTCGAGCAGGTCCGCCTGCTGCGCAGCTCGCCGATCATCCGCGGCACCGATCCCGCCCCGCTCGTGCACGGCTGGATCTTCTCGCTCGCCGACGGCCGCCTCAAGGAACTGGCGTCAGGCTACGCGGCGCCCGAACGGCCGCCGCGAGCCGAACGCGCAGAAGCCGCGGCCGCCTGACCGGCCGGCGCCGCGGCACCGCCACCCGGCCTCAACCCGTTTTTCCTCCGCTCACTATGAAGACTCTACGCGCTTCCTTGTCCACGTTTCCGCGCGATTTCGTGGCCGGCACCGTCGTGTTCCTCGTCGCGCTGCCGCTCTGCCTCGGAATCGCCAACGCATCCGGCGTCGAACCGTTCGCGGGCCTCGTGTCCGGCATCGTCGGCGGCCTCGTCGTTGCCGTGCTGAGCGGCTCGCCGCTGTCCGTCAGCGGCCCCGCGGCGGGCCTCGTCGTGATCGTCGTCGACGGCATCGCGCAGCTCGGCAGCTTCCAGGCGTTCCTGCTCGCCGTGCTGCTGTCGGGCGTCATCCAGTTCGGCTTCGGCCTGCTGAAGGCCGGCCGGTTCGCCGCGTACGTGCCGTCGCCCGTGATCAAAGGGATGCTCGCCGCGATCGGCATCCTGCTGATCGTCAAGCAAGCGCCGTTCGCGCTCGGCCTGTCCGGCGACGGCGATGCGCCGGGTCACGCGATGTTCGCGTCGGGCGCGATCGCGCTCGCGTCGCTCGCGCTCCTCGCCGTCTGGGAAACGCGCGCGATGCGCCGCTTCACGTTCGTGCGCGTCGTGCCCGCACCGCTCGCCGTCGTGATTCTCGGCATCGGCGCCACGGTCCTGCTCGGCTTCGTGTCGCCGAACTTCGCGCCGCCCGCCGAGCACCGGGTCGCGCTGCCCGAACTCGCGTCGCTCGCCGCGCTCGGCGACGCGCTGAAGACCGTCGACCTCGGCCCGAACTTCGCGTACCTGCTGAGCCCGGACGTGTGGCGCATCGCGATCACGATTGCCGTCATCGCAAGCCTCGAAACGCTCTTGAGCCTCGAAGCGGTCGAGCAGATCGACCCGAAGCGCCGGCCGTCGCAGCCGAATCGCGAGCTGAAGGCGCAAGGCGTCGGCAATCTCATTTCGGGCGTGATCGGCGGCCTGCCGATCACGTCGGTGATCGTGCGCAGCTCGGTCAACGTGAATGCGGGCGCGCAGAGCCGGATGTCGGCGATCGTGCACGGCGTGATGCTCGTCGTCAGCGTGTTCGCGCTCACCGGGCTCCTGAACCTGATCCCGCTCGCGAGCCTGGCGGCGATCCTGATCCACACGGGCTTCAAGCTCGCGAAGCCGGGACTCTTCACGTCGGTCGCGAAGCAGGGTCCGGGCGCGTTCCTGCCGTTCGCGGCGACGATCGCGGGCGTGCTCGCGATCGACCTCCTCGCCGGCATCGCGCTCGGCCTCGCGTGCTCGGTGTTCGCGGTCGCATGCGCGAACCTGCGCAGCCCGGCGACGCTCGCGCAGCACGACGACCACTATCTGCTGTCGTTCCGCAAGGACGTATCGTTTCTCGGCAAGGTCCAGATCAAGCACTATCTCGCGCAAATCCCGGATCGGGCGGTCGTCATCATCGACGCGACCCGCGCCGACTACATCGATCACGACGTGCGCGAGCTGATCGACGCGTTCGTCGCGGAAGCGCCGCGGCGCGACATCACGGTCGACTATCGGCGCCAGGTTCATCACGTGCGCGGCGCGGGCTTGCGCTGGTTCTTCCGCAGCCCGACCGCGCAGTAAGCGGCGCAGCAGGCACATGAGCCGGCGCGAGGGCGCGACATGCGCTACGCGCGTTGCGGATTCAGCTTGTCTGCGTTCGAGTGCAGCTTGTTGAGCGCGGCGATATACGCCTTCGCCGACGCGGCGACGATGTCCGGATCGGTGCCGACGCCGTTGACGATCCGCCCGCTCTTCGACAGACGCACCGTCACCTCGCCCTGCGCCTGCGTGCCCGTCGTGATCGCGTTGACCGAATACAGCAGCAGCTCGGCGCCGCTGCCGACCTCGGTCTCGATCGCGTTGAACGTCGCGTCGACGGGACCGTTGCCGCTCGCCTCGCCCGCCACCTCATCGCCGTCGACGGCGAACACGACCTTCGCCTGCGGCCGCTCGCCCGTCTCCGAGCGCTGCGCGAGCGACACGAACTTGTAGTGCTCGTGCTCCTGCGCGAGCGCCGATTCCTCTTCGGTGACGATCGCGATGATGTCCTCGTCGAAGATCTCGGCCTTGCGGTCGGCGAGATCCTTGAAGCGCGCGAACGCCGCGTTCAGCTCGGCTTCGCTGTCGAGCGACACGCCGAGCTCCTGCAGGCGCTGCTTGAACGCGTTGCGCCCCGACAGCTTGCCGAGCACGATCTTGTTCGCGGTCCAGCCGACATCTTCCGCGCGCATGATCTCGTACGTGTCGCGCGCCTTCAGCACGCCGTCCTGGTGGATGCCCGACGCGTGCGCGAACGCGTTCGCGCCGACCACCGCCTTGTTCGGCTGCACGACGAAGCCCGTGATCTGCGACACGAGCTTCGACGCCGGCACGATCTGCGTCGTGTCGATGCCGAGATCGAGGCCGAAGTAGTCCTTGCGGGTCTTCACGGCCATCACGATTTCCTCGAGCGACGTGTTGCCCGCGCGCTCGCCGAGGCCGTTGATCGTGCACTCGACCTGGCGCGCGCCGCCGATCTTCACGCCGGCGAGCGAGTTCGCGACCGCCATCCCCAGATCGTTGTGGCAGTGCACCGAGAAGATCGCCTTGTCCGAATTCGGGATGCGCTCGCGCAGCGTCTTCACGAGGTTGCCGTACAGTTCCGGCACGCCGTAGCCGACGGTGTCCGCGATGTTGATCGTCGTCGCGCCCTCGGCGATCACAGCCTCGAGCACGCGGCAGAGGAAATCCATGTCCGAGCGGCTGCCGTCTTCCGGCGAGAATTCGATGTTGTCGGTGAACTTGCGCGCGAAGCGCACCGCGAGGCGCGCCTGCTCGTACACCTGGTCCGGCGTCATCCGCAGCTTCTTCTCCATGTGCAGCGGCGACGTCGCGATGAACGTGTGGATCCGGAAGCTGTTCGCGGGCTTGAGCGCATCCGCCGCGCGCTGGATGTCCTTGTCGTTCGCGCGCGCGAGCGAGCAGATCGTGCTGTCCTTCACTTGCGACGCGATCGCATGGATCGCGTCGAAATCGCCGTTCGAGCTGGCCGCGAAGCCGGCTTCGATCACGTCGACCCTCATGCGCTCGAGGTGCTTCGCGATGCGGATTTTCTCTTCCTTCGTCATCGACGCACCGGGCGATTGCTCGCCGTCGCGCAACGTCGTGTCGAAAATGATCAGCTTGTCTGTCATGGGGACTCCAGGTGTCGAATGGGGAAACACACGTGATGAAGCTCGCGCCACCGCAGGCGACGCTAGACAACAGACGAAGCTCGACGGAGGGCGAAAACGGTCAGCGCGGCAGGCGCGCCAAGGCTAGCGCGCGTAGCGGCGCACCGGCTAGAAGAAGGAAGAGGCGGGAAAATGCGGTCATGCCGACGAATATAGCGGCATTCCCGGCCGCGCGCAATCGGCGCTTTTATCGAGGGCCGGAACGGCGCCCCGCGCGGCGGGCGGGCAAGAAAAACGGCGGCCTTGCGGGCCGCCGTTCTCGGGACGTCCGGCGAGATCCGGACGCGACTCCCGGCGCCGTTCCGGCCGGGAGCGCCCGTCAGTGCTCGCGCTGCGACGAGCGCGCCGGATTCGCGCGGCCGCGCACCGCCATATAGGCCCAGAACACGTAGCCGGACAGCCCGTACAGCACAAAGAGGCCGAACAGCATCAACGGCGGATCGGACGACACGAGCACGAACGCGACGACGACGAGCAGGATCGCCGCGAACGGCACCCGGTGCCTGACGTCAAGCGCCTTGCCGCTGTAGAACGGCGCGTTCGACACCATCGTCACGCCCGCGTAGATCGTCAGCACGAATGCGACCCACGGCAGCCAGCCGAGCTTCATCGGCACGCGGTTGTCCGTCGCGAGCCACACGAAGCCCGCGATCAGCGCCGCGGCGGCCGGGCTCGGCAGCCCCTGGAAGAAGCGCTTGTCGACGACGCCGATGTTCGTGTTGAAGCGCGCGAGCCGCAGCGCGGCGCCCGAGCAGTAGACGAACGCGGCGAGCCAGCCCCAGCGCCCCAGATCCTTCAGCACCCACTCGTACATCACGAGCGCGGGCGCGACGCCGAACGACACCATGTCCGACAGGCTGTCGAACTGCTCGCCGAACGCGCTCTGCGTGTGCGTCATGCGCGCGACGCGGCCGTCCATCCCGTCGAGCACCATCGCGGCGAATATCGCGATCGCGGCGGTCTCGAAGCGCACGTTCATCGCCTGCACGACGGCGAAGAAGCCGCAGAAGAGCGCGGCCGTCGTGAACGCGTTCGGCAGCAGATAGATGCCGCGCGTCCTCAAAAACTGCTGGCGCGCGGCGCGCCGGCTCTCGACCGGCGCGACGTCCTGCGCGACCGATTTGTTGTGACGAAACGACCGCGGCCACGAGGCATTGCCGTTGCGCGGCCGGCGCGGTTTGAATGCGGCCATCGATACGTCTTCCCGATTACTGTTGTTCGGGCAGTTCGGCGAGGATCGTCGACGATGCGGACACCTTCTCGCCGATCGACACGCGCGCCCGGCTGCCCTTCGGCAGATACACGTCGACGCGCGAGCCGAAGCGGATGAAACCATAGCGCTGGCCGCGCGACAGCGGCTCGCCCGCGCGCACGTAGCAGAGGATCCGGCGCGCGACGAGGCCCGCGATCTGCACGGCCGTCACGGTGTGGCCCGAGCCCGTCTGGATCACGACCGCGTTGCGCTCGTTCTCGGCCGACGCCTTGTCGAGCGCGGCGTTCAGGAACGCGCCAGGGAAATATTCGACCTTCTGCACCGCGCCGTCGACGGGCGAGCGCTGCGAGTGCACATTGAACACGTTCATGAACACGCTGATCTTCAGCGCTTCGCGATTCGCGTACGGATCGTGCGCCATTTCGACCGCGACGATGCGCCCGTCTGCCGGGCACAGCACCGCGTTCGCCTGCGTCGGAATCGCGCGCGGCGGATCGCGGAAGAACTGGACCACGAAGACGAGCAGCAGCCAGAACGGCCACGCGAGGCCGAACCCGCCGACGGCGTGGATCAACAGCGCGACGACGGCCGCGATCGCGATGAACGGCCAGCCTTCGCGCGCGATGATCGGATGAGGATAGTTCATGGTTCGTTCTTCGATGAATTGCAAAGCCCGTAGGATAGCAAAAGCCGCCCTCGGCTCCGGTGCCTTCGGGCGGCTTTTTGACGCCGGCCCTCGATTCGAGGGCCGGATATCGATGCGCAGCTTAGTTCTTCGACTGGTCGACGAGCTTGTTCTTCGCGATCCACGGCATCATCGCGCGCAGCTTCGCGCCGACCTGCTCGATCTGGTGCTCGGCCGTCAGGCGGCGGCGCGACTGCAGCGTCGGCGCGCCCGCCTTGTTCTCGAGGATGAAGCTCTTCGCGTATTCGCCCGTCTGGATATCGGTCAGGCACTGCTTCATCGCCTTCTTCGTCTCTTCGGTGACGACGCGCGGGCCCGTCACGTACTCGCCGTATTCGGCGTTGTTCGAGATCGAGTAGTTCATGTTCGCGATGCCGCCTTCATAGATCAGGTCGACGATCAGCTTCAGCTCGTGCAGGCACTCGAAGTACGCCATTTCCGGCGCGTAGCCCGCTTCGACGAGCGTCTCGAAACCGGCCTTGATGAGCTCGACGGTGCCGCCGCACAGCACGGCCTGCTCGCCGAACAGGTCGGTTTCCGTCTCCTCGCGGAAGTTCGTTTCGATGATGCCGGCACGGCCGCCGCCGTTGGCCGCCGCGTACGACAGCGCGATGTCGCGCGCCGCGCCCGACTTGTCCTGCGCGACCGCAATCAGGTGCGGCACGCCGCCGCCCTGTGCGTACGTGCCGCGCACCGTGTGGCCCGGCGCCTTCGGCGCGACCATGATCACGTCGAGATCCGCGCGCGGGATCACCTGGCCGTAGTGGACGTTGAAGCCGTGGGCGAACGCGAGCGTCGCGCCTTCCTTGATGTTCGCGTGCACTTCCTGCGCGTAGACGGCGGCGATCTGCTCGTCGGGCAGCAGCATCATCACGACGTCCGCGCCCTTCACGGCTTCGGCGACTTCCTTGACCGCGAGGCCGGCGTTCTCGGCCTTGCTCCACGACGCGCCGCCGCGACGCAGACCGACCGTCACGTTCACGCCGCTGTCCTTCAGGTTCAGTGCGTGCGCATGGCCTTGCGAGCCGTAACCGATGATCGTCACCTGTTTGCCCTTGATGAGGGAGAGGTCGGCGTCCTTGTCGTAGAAAACTTTCATGATTGTTCCTTCGCTGATTCAGTGAAATTCGTAAGTGAGGCCGGGCTCTGACGGCGCACCCGGCGCGTTCGTCGCGGCGGCGTCAGACCTTCAGAATGCGCTCGCCGCGACCGATGCCCGAGCTGCCGGTGCGCACGGTTTCGAGAATCGAGCCCGCGTCCAGCGCCTGAATGAATGCGTCGAGCTTGTCGCTCGCACCCGTCAATTCGATCGTGTAGGTCTTCTCGGTCACGTCGATGATGCGGCCGCGGAAAATATCCGCCATCCGCTTCATTTCTTCGCGCTCCTTGCCCACTGCCCTCACCTTGATGAGCATCAGCTCCCGCTCGATGTGTGCACCGTCGGTCAGGTCCACCACTTTCACCACCTCGATCAGGCGGTTCAGATGCTTCGTGATCTGTTCGATCACGTCGTCGGAGCCGATGGAGACGATGGTCAGGCGCGACAGCGACTGGTCTTCGGTCGGCGCCACCGTCAAGGTTTCGATGTTGTAGCCGCGTGCCGAGAACAGACCGACGACGCGCGACAGCGCGCCCGGTTCGTTTTCCAGCAGGACGGAAATGATGTGTCTCATGTTCGCTTCTTCCAGAAATATCCCGTGTCGTTGCGTATCGCGCAGCGCCCGCCGCGTGCCGCGCCGCCCTTCGTGAAGGCGGCCACCCGCGGCCTCGGGCGCCTCGCGCCGTTACAGATCTTCCGATCCGAGCAGCATCTCGGTGATGCCCTTGCCGGCCTGGACCATCGGCCAGACGTTCTCGGTCGGGTCGGTCTGGAAGTCGAGAAACACGGTGCGGTCCTTCAGGCGCAGCGCTTCCTTGAGCGCCGGCTCGACGTCCGCGGATTTTTCGATGCGCATCCCGACGTGGCCGTACGCCTGCGCGAGCTTCACGAAATCCGGCAGCGCATCCATGTACGAATGCGAATAGCGCTTGCTGTATTCGATCTGCTGCCACTGGCGGACCATGCCGAGATAGCGGTTGTTCAGCGAAATGATCTTCACCGGGGTGTCGTACTGCTTGCAGGTCGACAGCTCCTGGATGCACATCTGGATCGAGCCTTCGCCCGTGATGCAGACGACTTCGTCGTCCGGGTGCGCCATCTTGACGCCCATCGCGGCGGGCAGGCCGAAGCCCATCGTGCCGAGGCCGCCCGAATTGATCCAGCGGCGCGGCTTGTTGAAACGGTAGAACTGCGCGGCCCACATCTGATGCTGGCCGACGTCCGAGCAGACGAACGCGTTGCCGTCGGTGAGCTCCCAGAGCTTCTCGACGACGTATTGCGGCTTGATGATCTCGCTCTTGCGGTCGTATTTCAGGCAATCCTTCTCGCGCCAGCTCTCGATGTCCTTCCACCATTGCGCGAGCGCCTCGGTGTCCGGGCCGTGCTCGGCCGTCTGCAGTTGCTCGATCAGCTCCTTCAGCACTTCCTTCACGTCGCCGACGATCGGGATGTCGACCTTCACGCGCTTCGAAATCGACGACGGGTCGATGTCGATATGGATGATCTTGCGCGGACGCGACGCGAAGTGGCCCGGATCGCCGATCACGCGGTCGTCGAAGCGCGCGCCGATCGCGATCAGCACGTCGCAGTGCTGCATCGCCATGTTGGCTTCGTAGGTGCCGTGCATGCCGAGCATGCCGAGGAATTTCTTGTCCGACGCGCGATAGCCGCCGAGGCCCATCAGCGTGTTCGTGACCGGATAGCCGAGCAGGTCCGCGAACTGGTTCAGTTCGCGCGCCGCGTCGGCGAGGATGATGCCGCCGCCCGTGTAGATGTACGGACGCTTCGCGGACAGCAGCGACGACACCGCCTTGCGGATCTGCCCCGAGTGGCCTTTCGTGACCGGGTTGTACGAGCGCAGCGACACGCTCTTGACGGGCTCGTACTCGCACGGCGTCTTCGAGATGTCCTTCGGGATGTCGATGAGGACGGGACCCGGGCGCCCGGTGCGCGCGATGTAGAACGCCTTCTTGACGGTTTCCGCGAGCTCGCGCACGTCCTTCACGAGGAAGTTGTGCTTCACGCACGGCCGCGTGATGCCGACGGTGTCGCACTCCTGGAACGCGTCCTGGCCGATCGCCGCGGTCGGCACCTGGCCGCTGATCACGACGAGCGGGATCGAATCCATGTAGGCGGTGGCGATGCCCGTCACCGCGTTCGTCACGCCCGGGCCGGACGTGACGAGGCACACGCCGACCTTGCCCGTCGAGCGCGAGTACCCGTCCGCGGCGTGCACGGCGGCCTGCTCGTGGCGCACGAGCACGTGTTGAATCTTGTCTTGCTTGTACAGCTCGTCGTAGATGTAGAGGACCGAGCCGCCAGGATAGCCCCAGATGAATTCGACGTTCTCGTCGGCCAGTGCCTTCATGAGCACGGTGGCGCCGATGGAGCCGGTTTTCTGAGGGGAAAGGGATTCCGACGTGGAGAATTCCGCGCTGGGCATGTTCATCTTGGACCTTTCGAATTTTCGGCAAAAAATTGATCGGGTGCTCTCTGCCGGGCTTGTGGCTCGGGTTCAAGCGGCGCGTCCAGTTGAAAGGCGGGCTTCATGGGCCAGCCTCAAATGTGACCATCACTCATGTTGCGAACTGGCAACGATAGCGGCTCGCCGGCGGGCGGTCAAGCGGAAAATCCCGCGGCGCATCAATCGCCTGCGAGTAGCGGCGGCGAACGCCCGGCCGGCGGCGGCGGCAAACCGCCGCGCACGCCCCTTCCGGCGGCCCAACCGCCCGAACTGGATGCCGTTCGCCGCGAAAATTTGTTAGCATCCGCGAGTTTTACGAATTTTTTCCGATCTTTTCACGCCGCAAGAACGCAGCGCAGACCTTTACGGAATGGCATCAGACAAGGAACTCGCGGACTTTCTGGCGGGCGTCGAAAGGCGCGCGTTCAAGCAGGCTGCGTACACGGTGCGCGACGACGACGCGTCGCTCGACATCGTGCAGGACGCGATGATTCGGCTCGCGGAGAAATACGGCGACCGCCCGGCCGCCGAATTGCCGCTGCTTTTTCAACGGATACTTCAGAACGCGATCCACGACCATTTCCGCAGACAAAAAGTGCGCAACACCTGGGTCAGCCTGTTCTCGTCGCTGAACAACACCGACGACGACGAGTTCGACCCGCTGGAGACGCTCGAGTCGGCGGAGGGCGACGGCGTCGAGAGCGGCGAGACGCGGCTCGAGCGCGAGCAGGTGCTCGCCCTCATCGACGACGAAATCCAGAAACTTCCGGCGCGTCAACGGGAAGCCTTCCTGATGCGTTATTGGGAGGATATGGATGTCGCCGAGACAGCCGCCGCCATGGGGTGTTCGGAAGGCAGCGTCAAGACGCACTGCTCCCGGGCCACTCACACATTGGCGTTGGCGCTCAAGGCCAAAGGAATCACGCTATGAGCTCCGCTCCCGCAACGAAAGAAGAACTCGATTTCGCCCTCAAGGTGCGTCGCGCGCTCGACGAGCGCGCGGCCTCGCTGCCTGCCGCGACGACGGATCGGCTCGCCGCCGCGCGCCGCGCCGCGCTCGCGCGCAAGAAGCCCGACGCCGCGGTCGTGCTCGTGCCGGCGCTCGCCGGCAGCGCCGGCACGCTCGAGCTGCGCCCGCCCGGCGAGCCGCGCAAGTCGCTCGCGCGCCGGCTCGCGCGCGCGTGGCCGCTCGCGCTGCTGCTCGCGGGGCTCATCGGCATCGCGTACTGGGAAGACATGCAGCGCACGGCGGAGCTCGCGGACATCGACGCCGCGATGCTGAGCGACAACCTGCCTCTCACCGCGTACCTCGACCACGGGTTCAACGCATACCTTTCGCACACTCACTAACGCCAACGCATCAAGAAGAGGAACGCACGGGTGAGTCAAAAACGGGGATTGGCTGTCTTTTTCGGTTGCGTGATCGCGCTCGTCGTCGCGTACGCCGCCACCTACCCGCGCTTTCACCCACAACCGGCCGCGGTGGCGGCGGCGAGTGCGCCCGCTATCGCATCGGCCGCGATCGCGCTGTCGACCGACTTCCCGCCGCTGCCGCCGTCGGGCCCGCTCTCCTGGGCGCGCCTCACGCCGCAGCAGCGCGTCGCGCTCGCGCCGTTCGCGAATCAATGGGATTCGTTCAGCGACGAGCGCAAGCGCAAATGGCTGAAGATCGCGGCGCGCTTCCCGAAAATGTCGCCTGATGCGCAAAAGCGTCTGCAGGAACGGATGACCGAGTGGGTCCGGATGACGCCCGAGCAGCGCCGCGTCGCGCGCGAGAACTATCTGGTGTCGAAGGACCTGTCCGCGCAGGCCCGCGAAAAAGCCTGGAAAGCTTACCAGCAGCTATCGCCCGAGCAGAAGGAAAAGCTCGCCGCGGCCGAGCGCCGGCGCCGGCCGACCGTCGTCAGCGCGCCGCCCACCGGCAAGACCGACCGCGACATCAACCGGCTCGTCAACGCGCACGACCGCCATCCGGCGAGCGCGCCCACCGCGAGCATCGCGCCGCCCGCAGCGAGCGCGCCGGCCGCGGCGCCCGTGCCGGCGTCGGCCGCAACGACGGGCGCCGCCACGCCGCCCGCGCCGACGCCCGTCTCGCCGTCCGAGGCGCCGTCGCTCTTCAACGGCTCGTAAGCCTCTTCGTGACAGCGCCCGCGCTCCCGTCCGAGCCTCCGCCGCCGAGCGTGCGCCGCCGGCTTGCCGCCCTCGCGTACGAGGGCCTGCTGCTCTTCGGCGTCGTGTTCTTCGCGGGCCTCGCGTTCGGCGTGACGCTGCAGCAGCGCAACGGCCTCGATCATCACAACCTGCTCGCCGGATGGATCGCGCTCGTCGTCGGCGCGTACTTCGTCTGGTTCTGGACGCACGGCGGCCAGACGCTGCCGATGAAAACGTGGCGGCTGCGCGTCGAGACCGCGCGCGGCGCGCCGCTGTCGGCGGGCCGCGCGCTCGTGCGCTACGCGCTCGGCTGGCTGTGGTTCCTGCCGCCCCTCGCGCTGCACCCGCTCGCGGGCTTCCCGGTGCCTCGCACGCTCGCCGCGGCGGCCGTCTGGTTCGTGCTGTGGGCGCTCGCCGCGCGCCTGCACCCGAGCCGCCAGTTCCCGCACGACCGCCTCGCCGGCACCCGCATCGTCGACGCGCCCCGCCGCGGCTGATTCCCCGTAATAAGAACGTCTCGTGACTGTCACGGTACAGTCACGCCCGCATGGCGCAATGCCGATAACGTCAACCGGCGCGAGTCATGCATGGGCAAAAAAACGTCCGCGACCTCCTTCTTTCGTGATCCTGCTGGCCTGCACGCCGCCAGCGCTTTCCTGTCCGGCTCGGCGGCGAGCGACACGCTCGCGCCGGCCCGCCCTCCCGCCGCGAGCGCCACGCGGCACGACGACAACGAGCCCGCGTCGCACCGCTACCGGACGATCTGGCTGTCGGACATCCACCTCGGCACGAGCGGCTGCCAGGCCGGCTACCTGCTCGATTTTCTCAAGCACAACGAATCGGAGTACCTGTACCTCGTCGGCGACATCATCGACGGCTGGCAGCTCAGAAAAGGCTGGTACTGGCCGCAGGCGCACAACGACGTGGTGCAGAAGGTCCTGCGCAAGGCGAGGAAGGGCACGCAAGTCGTCTACATTCCCGGCAACCACGACGAAGCCGCGCGCCAGTTCTGCGATCTCGCGTTCGGCGAGATCCACGTGCGCGGCGAGGCGTTCCACACGACGCTCACGGGCAAACGTTTGTGGATCGTGCACGGCGATCTGTTCGACGGCGTGATCCAGCACGCGAAATGGCTCGCCTATCTCGGCGACACGCTGTACACGCTGATCCTCGTGCTGAACCGCTGGTTCAACCGGATCAGAAGCCGCTTCGGCTTCCAGTACTGGTCGCTGTCGCAATACCTGAAGCACCAGGTGAAGAACGCCGTGAACTTCATTTCGTCGTTCGAAGCAGTGATGACCGACGAAGCGCGCCGCCGCGGCTGCGACGGCGTCGTTTGCGGCCATATCCACAAGGCCGAGATCCGCGACATCGACGGCGTGCTGTACTGCAACGACGGCGACTGGGTCGAAAGCCTGTCCGCGCTCGTCGAGACGATGGAGGGCGAACTGAAGGTCGTCTACTGGACCGTGATGCGCACGCCGCCCGCCGCGCTGTCGCGCAAGACCAAAGCCGCCACCGCCTGATCCCCTCTAGGACTGCCTGCGATGAAAATCATGATCGTCACCGATGCGTGGGAGCCGCAAGTCAACGGCGTCGTGCGCACGCTCAAGAGCACCGCGCGCGAGCTCACCGCGCTCGGCCACCGCGTCGAGCTCGTCACGCCGCTCGAATTCCGCACGGTGCCCTGCCCGACCTATCCCGAAATCCGCCTGTCGATCCTGCCGTACCGGCGGCTGCGCGAGCGCCTGAGCGCGTTCGAGCCGGACGCGCTGCACATCGCGACGGAAGGCCCGCTCGGGCTCGCCGCGCGCCGCTACGCGCGCGCGCGCAAGCTGCCGTTCACGACCGCATACCACACGCGCTTTCCGGAGTACGTGCAGGCGCGCTTCGGCGTGCCGCTGTCGGCGACCTACCGCTTCCTGCGGTGGTTCCACGGCGCGTCGCTCGCGGTGATGGCGCCGACGCCCGTCGTCAAGGACGACCTCGAGCGCTTCGGCTTCGACAACGTCGTGCTGTGGACCCGCGGCGTCGATCTCGACGTCTTCCAGCCGATGGAATCGAAGGTACTCAACACCGCGCGGCCGATCTTCCTGTATGTCGGCCGCGTCGCGATCGAGAAGAACGTCGAGGCGTTCCTGAAGCTCGACCTGCCCGGCTCGAAATGGGTCGCGGGCGAAGGGCCCGCGCTCGCCGAGCTCAAATCGCGCTATCCTGAGGCGAATTACCTCGGCGTGCTGACGCAGGCGGAGCTCGCCAAGGTATACGCGGCGGCCGACGTGTTCGTGTTCCCGAGCCGCACCGACACGTTCGGGCTCGTGCTGCTCGAGGCGCTCGCGTGCGGCACGCCCGTCGCCGCGTATCCGGTGACGGGGCCCGTCGACGTGCTCGGCAGCAGCGGCGCGGGCGCGATGAACGACGACCTGCGCGAAGCATGCCTCGAGGCGCTGAAGATCGCTCGGCCGCATGCGCGCGCGTGGGCCGAGCGCTTCTCGTGGCGCGCGGCGTCCGAGCAGTTCGCATCGCACCTGAAGCCGCTGCCGAAATCCGCCTGCCCACACACCGAAGGCGCAGCCGTTTGAAACCAGCCATGCGCGCGAAAGCGCCCTCTGCCGGCTCGTCGCGAAAGCCGGCCGCATCTGCCGGCGCGACGCGTCCCGCCCACGTCCGCCTCGCGCCGTCTGAAACGCACGAGCCGCCCGAACCGCACGAGCCGCTCGGCCCGGACGATCCGCTCGCGCTGCCGCACAACCCATACAAGGGCAATCGCGGCCTGATGCGCGCGTGGTACGCGCTCAAGAATTCATACAACGGCTTTCGCGTCGCGATCCGCGAAGAGAGCGCGTTCCGGCAGGAGCTCACGCTCGCGGCGATCATGCTGCCGATCGCCGCGTTCGTGCCCGTCGAGCCGGCGTCGCGTGCGCTCCTGATCGGCACCGTGCTGCTCGTGCTGATCGTCGAGCTGCTGAACTCGAGCGTCGAGACGGCGATCGACCGGATCTCGCTCGAGCGCCACGAGTTGTCGAAGCGCGCGAAGGATCTCGGCAGCGCGGCCGTCACGGTCGCGCTCTGCGCGTGCGTGGCCACCTGGGGCCTCATACTCGGCCCGCTCGTCTGGCACAAGCTCGCCGGCTAGACGGGGCGCGGCGTTTTGCGCTTGCGTGCGACGCAGCACCGCCGGGTATGCCCCGATGACGAAATACGCCGGACGCGCAAGGTAGCGGTTTATAATCGCCCGACAGCCTTCAAAACAGCAACCCGAGCCGGACTACGATTCACGCAGCAGTATTGGCAGCGCCCGCCTGTCCGGCAAACACAGGGCCGGACGACATGGAAGCGAAACCTCCCCGCCGCACGCGCGAACGGATACTTGAGTTGTCGTTGAAACTCTTCAACGAGATCGGCGAGCCGAACGTCACGACGACGACGATCGCCGAGGAAATGGAAATCAGCCCAGGCAACCTGTACTACCATTTCCGCAACAAGGACGACATCATCAACAGCATCTTCGCGCAGTTCGAACAGCAGATCGAACGGCGCCTGCGTTTTCCCGAAGATCATCGGCCGACGATCGACGAAACGTGGTCGTACCTGCAGTACATGGCCGACTTCATGTGGACCTATCGGTTCCTCTATCGCGATCTGAACGATCTGCTCGCGCGCAACCGCACGCTCGAAACGCACTTCAAGCAGATCATCAGCCACAAGGTCCGCTTCGCGCGCGAGATGTGCGAGCTGCTCGCGGCCGACGGCGAGCTCGTCGCGACGCCCGCCGAGATCGAGGTGATCGCGACCAACATGGCCGTGATCGCCACCTACTGGCTGTCGTATCAATACGTGATGCATCCGCGCAAGTACAACGATCAGGACGCGATTCGCGAGGAGCTGCATCAGGTCAGCATGCACGTGATCTCGGTGATCGCGCCGTATCTGCGCGGCCGCTCGCGGCAGATCTTCGACGATCTCGTATCGGGCAAGCTGCCGAAGCGCGAGTTCCACGACTACCTGCCGCCGCGCGACGGTTCGCCGCGCAAGGACGCGAAGCAATGAAGAGCGTCTGCGTCTATTGCGGTTCGGCCAACGGCGTGAAGCCCGTCTACACGGAAGCGGCGCGCGCGTTCGGCCGCGCGCTCGCGAACGCCGGCCTCACGCTCGTCTACGGCGGCGGGCGCGTCGGCCTGATGGGCGTGATCGCCGATGAAGTGATCGTGTCGGGCGGGCGCGCGATCGGCGTCATCACGGAGCTGCTCTACGACAAGGAAGTCGGCCACACCGGCTTGACCGAGCTGCACGTCGTGCCCGACATGCATCATCGCAAGAAGATGATGGCCGAGCTCGCGGACGCGTTCGTCGCGATGCCGGGCGGCGCGGGTACGCTCGAGGAGTTCTTCGAGGTCTACACGTGGGCGCAGCTCGGCTATCACCGCAAGCCCGTCGCGCTCTATAACGTCGACGCGTTCTACCAGCCGCTCATCGCGCTCCTCGAGCACACCGTCGACGAAGGCTTCATGCAGCGCACGTACTTCGACGCGCTGTGCATCGACGCCGCACCCGACGCGCTCATCGATCAGCTCGCCCGGTATCGTCCGCCCGCGCGCGACAAATGGACGTTCGTGTCGGAGCAGGACGCGTGAGCCGGCGCGACGCTTCGTGCACGCGCGAGGCGCCCGGGCCGAGGTCCAAGCAATGACGAATCCGTCCGCCAAAGTCGTTCTCATCACCGGCGCGAGCCGCGGCATCGGCCGCGCGACCGCGCTTCTCGCCGCCGCGCGCGGCTGGTCAGTCGGCATCAACTACGCACGTGACGCGGCAGCCGCCGACGCGACCGCCGACGCGGTGCGCGCCACGGGCGCGCAAGCGTGCGTCGTGCGCGGCGACGTCGCGAACGAAGCCGACGTGATCGCCATGTTCGACGCATTGCAGTCCGCGTTCGGCCGGCTCGACGCGCTCGTCAACAATGCGGGAATCGTCGCGCCGTCGCTGCCGCTCGCCGACATGGACGCCGCGCGCCTGAAACGCGTGTTCGACACCAACGTGCTCGGCGCGTATCTGTGCGCGCGCGAGGCCGCGCGGCGGCTGTCGACCGATCGCGGCGGCGCGGGCGGCGCGATCGTCAACGTGTCGTCGATCGCCGCGCGGCTCGGCTCGCCGGACGAGTACGTCGACTATGCGGGGTCGAAGGGCGCGGTCGACACGTTGACGCTCGGCCTCGCGAAGGAGCTCGGCCCGCACGGCGTGCGCGTGAATGCGGTGCGCCCGGGCCTCATCGCGACCGAGATCCATGCGAGCGGCGGCCAGCCCGGCCGTGCCGAGCGGCTCGGCGTGCAGACGCCGCTCGGACGCGCAGGCGACGCCGACGAGGTCGCCGAGTCGATCGTCTGGCTGCTGAGCGACGCGGCGTCGTACGTGACGGGCGCGCTGCTCGACGTCGGCGGCGGGCGCTGACGCGCGGGCGGCGGCGCGCCGCGCCCGCCGCCGACGTCCGCCAGTCTTATCCTTTCCGGCAAGCCGCCGCGCCATCCGGGCCCGCAATGTTTCGCGCTACGAAAGTTCCTCGCGCCCGCATACAAAACTTCACAATTCTCTGCACTCTTTACAGATTTTCTCCACAATTTCCGTAAACGTTCGTAACAGTCCCGTGGTTTACTAACGGCGACTGCGGCGTATGCCGCGCACATCGCTCCCGCCCTCTCGCGGCCCGAAATCGGCCGGACCCACGCAGTCCGGCCGGCACACACGAAGAGATCACCCAGCATGCAGGGAAATGCCACGCCCGGCAGCCGGCGCGCGCCCGCTTCCGCACATCACGCCGGCCCGCCCGAAAATCATTCGCGCTCGCCGTCCGCCGTGGCGCTCGCCGCCGCCGCGCCCGGCGCCGCGGGAACAGCCGCCGGATCGCGCGGCGCGGCGGCGGACCGCACGCCGCTCGCCGGATTGCGCGCGTGGCTCGTCGCCGCGGCCGTGCTTTGCGCGTACTTGTTGCCGGGCGTCCTCGGCCACGATCCTTGGAAGCAGGACGAAACCTACACGTTCGGCATCATCCAGCACATGCTCGAAAGCGGCGACTTCGTCGTGCCGACCAACGCGGGGCAGCCGTTCCTCGAAAAACCGCCGCTGTACGACTGGGTCGCCACCGGCCTCGCGTGGCTCTTTTCCCGCTACCTGCCGCTGCACGACGCGGCACGGCTCGCGAGCGCGCTGTTCGCCGCACTCGCGTTCGGCTTCACCGCCCGCGCCGCGCGCATCGCGACGGGCGCTGCGCGCTGGCTCGAACTGCCGGTGGTCAGCGCCGTCGCGCTGTGCGCGGGCTCGCTCGTCGTCATCAAGCATTCGCACGACCTGATGACCGACGTCGCGCTGATGGCGGGCACCGCGATGGGCTTTTGCGGGCTGCTCGAACTCGTGATCCGGCACGCCGGCGGCGCGAACGGCGCCGAGGCCGCCCACCCGCCCGCGAACCGCTTCGCGGCCGCTCTCTTCGGCCTGGGCGTCGGCGTCGCGCTGATGTCGAAGGGCCTCTTCGTGCCGCTCGTGTTCGGCGCGACGCTCGCCGCGACGCTCGTTCTCTACCCGGCCTGCCGCAGCCGCGCGTTCTTCCGCTCGCTCGCGATCGCCGCGCTCGTGTGCGCGCCGTTTGCGCTGATCTGGCCGACCGCGCTGTTCCTGCGCTCCGAATCGCTGTTCCTCGTCTGGTTCTGGGAAAACAACGTCGGGCGCTTCTTCGGCTTCTCGGTGCCGACGCTCGGCGCCGAAAACGACAAGCCGCTCTTCATCTGGCGCGCGCTGCTGACGCTCGGCTTTCCGGCCGCGCCGCTCGCGCTCGTCGCACTCGCGCGCGGCCTCTGGCGCGACTGGCGCGCGCCGCGCGTCGCGCTGCCGCTTGCGTTCACGGGCGTCGGAATGGTCGTGCTGCACATCTCCGCGACGTCGCGCCAGTTGTACATCCTGCCGTTCATCGCGCCGCTCGCGCTCGTCGCCGCGCAGGCGATCCCGCGCCTGCCGCAGCGGCTGCATACCGCGTGGGACTATGCGAGCCGGATGCTGTTCGGCATCGCCGTGGCGCTCGTGTGGATCGTCTGGTCGCTGATGTCCGATCACAATGGCCCGCGCGTCGGCTTGCAATGGCTCGGCCGCTGGCTGCCGCTCGACTGGACGATGCCGATCGAGCCCGCGCTCGTGCTGTCCGCGCTCGCGATCACGATCGGCTGGGTCGGCCTGCTGCCGTCGCTGCGGCTCGCTGGCAAGTGGCGCGGCGCGCTGTCGTGGGCGATGGGCGCGCTCGTCGCGTGGGGGCTCGTCTACACGCTGCTGCTGCCGTGGCTCGACGTCGCGAAGAGCTATCGTTCGGTGTTCGAAGATTTGAATCGCCGGCTCGCGCTCGAATGGAACGACGGCGACTGCATGGCGAGCGTCAATCTCGGCGAATCGGAAGCGCCGATGCTCTATTACTTCTCCGGCGTGCTTCACCAGCCTGTCGCGCAGCCGAATGCGAGCGCCTGCACGTGGCTCATCGTGCAGGGCACGCGCGCGAACCCGCCCGAGCTCGGCGCCGAATGGAAGCCGTTCTGGGCAGGCGCCCGGCCCGGCGACGATCAGGAAATGCTGCGCGTCTACGTGCGCACGCCGACCGCGGCAACCGTCGCCCATCCTTGATGCCCGCGGCGCGCGGCAGCCCATGCCGTCGCGCAGGATCGCCTCCCAGGCACGCGCGGCACGCGCCGACGCCGCGCCGGCTAGGGCCCGCTCACGCTCATAACGGGCTTGCGCCTGCCCGGCCAGGTCTCGGCGGCAAGCCAGCCGGCCGCGATGCAGATCGCGTTCGCGACGAGCAGATAACCGGTCGGCGCCATCGGGTTGCCGGTGGTGCCGATGAGCCAGGCGACGATGCTCTGCGCGGTGCCGCCGAACAACGACACCGCGACGGCGTAGACGATCGAGAATCCCGTCGAGCGCACGCGCTGCGGGAAGCTCTCGGCGATCAGCACGATGAGCGCCGCGCCGCTCATGCCGTGCAGGCCGGACAGCACGGCCAGCGTGACGAGGAACACGGCGGGCGTCGGACGCGAGACGATCAATTGCAATGCCGGAAAGATCAGCAGCAACAGCAGTACGCGCGGCCAGATCAGGACCGCACGGCGGCCGACGCGATCCGACAGGCTGCCGCCCGCGAGCGAGCCCACGGCGAGCGCCGCGCCCGTCGCAAACGTCGCGAGCATCGCGACGCCGCCCGGCAGATGCAGTTCGGTCAACGCAAACGTCGTCATGTAGTTGAGGAAATACTGCGTGATCGTGCTGCCGAGCAGAATCATCAGGCCGACCGCGATCGGCCGCCGATGCCGCGCGCTCAGCTCGCGCAGGATGTCGCGCGTCGAGCCGTACGCGCGGTGCGCGTCGATCGTGTCGGACAGCCGGCGGCGGATGTAGACGCCAATCGGCAGCGCCAGCAGGCCGAGCGCGAACGGCACGCGCCAGCCCCACGCGTACAGGTCGGCTTCGGGCAGAGCGAGCGTCAGCGCATAGCCCGCGAGCCCCGCCGTGACCGCCGCGAAGCCCTGCGTCGCGACCTGCCAGCACGCGTACGCGCCGCGCCGCCCAGGCGGCGCGGCTTCGAGAATGTAGGTCGTCGCGGGCCCCGCCTCGCCGCCCCATGCGAGCCCCTGGACCAGCCGCGTGACGACGAGCAGGATCGGCGCCGCGACGCCGATCGTCTCGTATCCCGGGAGCACGGCGATCGCGCCCGTGCCGACCGCCATCATCACGAGCGTCAGCATCATCGCGGGCTTGCGGCCCGCCCGGTCCGCATACGCGCCGATCACGAGTGCGCCGAGCGGCCGCACGACGAAGCCGAGCCCGAACACGGACACCGACAGCAGCAGGCTCACGAACGGGCTCTTCGCCGGAAAGAACGCGTGGCCGATCATCACCGCGAAAGTCGCGTAAGCGCCGAAGTCGAAGAATTCGACCGCATTGCCGAGCGCAACCGCCGCGACGTTGCGGCGGGCGCCGGCGCGCGTCGCGGCCGCGCCGGCCGCGTCGATCATGCCGGCCGGCCGCTCGGGTGCCGGTGGGCAAGCGGGTTCAAGCAGGTCTTCCATGAAGCGTCCTCGATCGAAGCGACGACGATACCGGCCGCGGGTGCGGCGCGAGCGGTGCGAGCGGCGCAAAAGGCATGGGCGTCAGAACCGCGGGCGGCATCACGATGAACAGGCGAAAAAACGAAAAGACGGCGCGGGAGCCGGCTGAAAGCGCGCGGCGGCACACGGAGGCACACGGCACACGGCGCGTTCAGTCGCACCGTCGCGGCGGCGCCGGCCAGCGCGGCATCTCGCCGCGCCACGCCTCATACGCGCGGCCGAGCTGCAGCACGAGCCGGTCGGCGAAGCGCGGCCCGACGATCTGCAGGCCGATCGGCATCCCGTTGCGCGCGAAGCCGCAGTTGATCGACAGCGCCGGCTGCTCGCCCATGTTCCACGGAACCGTGAACGCGATGTGCTCGAACGGCCGCGCCGGATCGTCGGTCGGCCCTGCCCACTCGGCCGGGAAGCCGGCGACGACGTTGGTTGGCGACAGCACCGCGTCGACCGCCTGGAACAGGCGCGCGGCCGCCGCGCGCATCTCGAACGTCGCGCCGAAGCCGCGCACCGCATCGATGCCGGACACCGACGCGCCCTGCCCCGCCCACGCGACGATATACGGCAGGATGCGCTCGCGCGCCGCGGCCGGCAGCCGTTCGAGATCCGCCCATAGCCGCGCCTGCCAGAAACGGTCGAGGCCGTCGAGCATCGCGCGCGACAGCACGGGCGGCGCCGCGACGATCCGCGCGCCGTGCGCGGCGAAGTGCCCGGCCGCCGCTTCCACCGCGGCGACGATCTCCGGCTCCGGCGCGATTCCGCAGCCGGCGTCGAGCATCAGGCCGATCCGCATGCCCTTGACGTCCGCCGGCGCGATCGACCAGTCGATCGCCTCGGGCGGCAGGCTCGTCGCATCGCGCCAGTCCGGCCGCGACAGGAAGCGCATCAGCAGCGCGGCATCGTCGATCGTGCGCGTCATCGGCCCCGCGCAGCGGCCCGTGTAGTACGGATCGATCGGAATCCGCCCGTTCGACGGCTTGAAGCCGACGATCCCGCACCAGCCGGCCGGCAGCCGGATCGACCCGCCGATGTCGGTGCCGACGTGCAGCGGCCCGTAGCCCGCGGCCGCCGCCGCGGCCGCGCCGCTGCTCGAGCCGCCCGGATTCAGATCGAGCCGCCACGGGTTGCGCGTGATGCCGTACAGGCTCGACAGCCCCGACGACAGCATTGCGTAATCGGGCACCGTCGTCTTGCCGATCACGATCGCGCCCGCCTCGCGCAGCCGCGCCGCGGCGGGCGCGTCGACAGTCGCGGGCGGCGCGTCGGCGGCCGCGGCCGAGCCGTGCGCCACCCGATCGCCCTGCGTCGCGATCAGCTCCTTGATCGTCACCGGCACGCCGTCGATCTCGCTGAGCGGCGCGCCCGCGGCCCAGCGGCGCGTCGCCGCGAGCGCCTGCTCGCGCACTTGCGCCGGATCGAAGCGGCACAGCGCGTTCAGATGCGGCTCCCAACGGGCGATGTGGTCGAGCAGCGCGTCCGCGTAGTCGGCGGGCGTCGCGCTGCGGTTCTTGAACCGTTCGGAAAGCGAGCAAGCAGTCAGGTCGAGCAGTTCGGACATGGTATCGGCCTCGCAAGGTTGGAGGCGGGTGGTCGGGCCTTCGTCCGCGGCCGCCCGTCATCGGTGGAACTCACGATAGCAACGCAATAACGGCAATGAATCGCGCGATCGATGTCGAATCGCTCGCACATGCTTCGATCCCCCCGCCTCGCGGCGGACCGCGTCGTTCGCAGCGACAGCGGGCGGATCGAGTGCGCATCGGGCACGCGCCGCCGCGCTCGCGCTCACGGCGGCGCGCGCTCAGAATGACGAGCCGGGCTCCTTCAGGAACGCGACTTCCGCGTCGGTCGACGGCCGGCCGAGCAGCGCGTTCCGATGCGGAAAACGCCCGAAACGCTCGATCACGACCGCATGGCGCAGCGCGTAGCCGTGATAGCCGGCGCAGCCCGCTTCGTCCTTGATCTGCGCGCAGAGCCGCACCGCCTCGCGCTGGCTGTCGGGCGACTCGTCGTGCTCGAACGGCAGATACGCGAACGCGCGGTGGTGCCCCGTCGGCAGCGCGCGGTCCCCGCCCGACGCGACGAGCGCCTTCGCATGCGCGAGCGCCGCGCGGTCGGCCGCGAACGCGAGCGGCGTGCCCCGATGGATGTTGCGCGAGAACTGGTCGAGCACGACGATGAGCGCGAGCGCGCCGAGCGGCGTGCGCGCCCATGCGTCGAGCTCGCCCGCCTTCGCCGCGTCGGTGAGCGCGCCGAATCGCTCGCGCAGTTGCGCGTCGAACGCCGGGCCGCCGCCGAACCACATCTTGCGCGCCGTGCCGAACGCCGGATCGTCGGGCGCGCCGAACCAGAAATCGAGCACGTCGCGCGCGCGGGGATCGAGCGACGCCCGATCGCGCGCCGCGGCTTCGCACACGCCGCCGCCCGCGTGCGGGGCCGTCATGCGAGCTCCAGCACGAGACGGCGCGTGCGCGCGCTTTTCTTCTCGAGCTTCGCGACGCGCAGCGCGCCGATCTCCGCCGTGTTGTGCACATGCGTGCCGCCGCAAGGCTGCAGATCGACGCCTTCGATCCGCAGCAGGCGCACGCGCCCGAGCCCCATCGGCGGCTTCACGCTCATCGTGCGCACGAGTTCCGGGCGCGCGGCCATTTCGTCGTCGGTGATCCATTCGGTCGTCACCGGATGCGCGCCGCCGACGAGTTCGGCAAGGCGCGCCTCCACGAGCTCGCGATCGATCGGCTCGACCGTCGCGAAATCGATCCGCACGTAATCGGCGGTCACGCTGCAGCCGTCGACCGGGTATGGCAGCACCGCGCACAGCAGATGGCTCGCCGTGTGCAGCCGCATCCGGCGGTGCCGCGGCGCCCAGTCGATTTCGGCGACGACCGCATCGCCCGGCCTCACGCCCGAAGCGAGCGGCGCCTGCCCCGGCGCGAGCACGTGCACCGCGTCGTCGGGCGTCGCGCCGTCGAACCTCGCCTTGCGCGTGTCGGCGACGGCAAGCGTCGCGCCGCCCGCGAGCGTCAGCGTGCCGGTATCGCCCGCCTGGCCGCCGCCGAGCGGATAGAACACGGTTCGATCGAGGTGGATGCCGGCTTCGTCGACGGCGGTGACCACCGCGTCGCAACGCGCCAAATAAGCGTCTTCGCGAAAGAGGGCTTGAGTAGCCATGGGGCGTCTCGGATGTCGTTATCGGTGATCGGGGCGATCAGTATGCGGTGCGCCGCGCGCGCCGCGACAGGCACAATTGCGCGCGGCGCGCACGGCAAGCGTACCGGAATTTCAACCGGGACGGTTTCGCATCCAGTCGGCCGTGTCGTGGAACGAGTGCATCAGCCGCTCGCGCAGCGGCTCGCCGAGCCCCACGTCCTGCATCGCCCACGCGATGCAGCGCAGCCACTGGTCGCGCTCGGCCGACGCGATCGGAAACGGCAGATGCCGCGCGCGCAGCCGAGGATGGCCGAAGCGCTCGATGTAGTGATCGGGCCCGCCGAGCCAGCCGCACAGGAACCAGAACAGCTTGTCGCGCGAGCCGTCGAGCGTCGGCGGATGCAGCGCGCGAATGCCGGCGAATTCGGGTTCGAGGTCCATCAGGTCGTAGAAGCGGTCGACGAGCTCGCGCACGCGCGCCTCGCCGACCACGAGTTCGAACGCCGTCGGTTGCGACGGCGCGTCATCGGTGACATCGGTCATACGGAAATCGGTCGAATCGAAAAACAAATCAGGAAATGAACGAGCGGATCGCCCGAAGATACCGCGAGCGCGCGCTTCATGCATCGCGCAGCGACTGCAGCGCAGGCCTGCGCAGCACGCCGCGCAGGCCGAGCCACCCCGCCGCGCCCGCGCACGCGACGCCCGCCGCGATGCCGGCCGGCACGAGCCACGGGTCGGGCGCGAGCTGGAAATCGAACACGCGCGACGCGAGCACCGCGCCGACCGCGAGCGCGTCCGCCGCCGCCATCGCGCCCGCGAGCACGCCGACGACGACGAACTCCGCGCGCTGCACGGCGGCGATCTGCCTGCGCGACGCGCCGAGCGCGCGCATCAGCGCGGCTTCACGCACGCGCTCGTCGCGCGAGCCGGCGAGCGCCGTATACAGCACGAGCACGCCCGCCGCGAGCGTGAAGCCGAACAGGAACTGCACCGCGCCGATCACCTGCAGCAGCACGCGCTCGAGCTGCGCGAGGATCGGCCCGACGTCGATCGCCGTCAGGTTCGGATACCGCGCGATCAGGCCGTCGAGCACGCGCTGCCGCGCGGCCGGCAGGTGGAAGCTCGTGATGTAGGTCGCCGGAAAATCGCGCAGCGCCACGGGCGGCATCAGCACGAAGAAATTCACGCGGAACGTCCCCCAGTCGAGCTTGCGCACGCTCGTCACGGGCGCGTCGACGGTGAGGCCCGTCACGTCGAAGCGCAGCTTGTCGCCCGTCTTCACGCCGAGCGTCTTCGCGAGCCCCGCTTCGATCGAGATCTGCGGCACGCTCGATGCGCCGAACCAGTCGCCCGCGACGAGCCGGTTGTCTTCGGGCAGTTGCGTCGTATACGACAGGTTGAATTCGCGGTCGACGAGGCGGCGCGCGTCGTCGCTCCGGTAATCGTCCGGATTCACCCGCTTGCCGTTCACCGACACGAGCCGCCCGCGCACCATCGGCGACGGCGCCGGATTCGCGATGCCGTTCGCCGCGAGATAGCGGACGACGTCGTCGCGCTGGTCGGGCTGGATGTCGATCAGGAACTGGTTCGGCGCGTCGGGCGGCGTCGACTGCCGCCAGCCGGCGACGAGATCGTTGCGCGTGATCGCGATGAGGAGCAGGCACATCAGGCCGAGCGCGAGCGCGGTGATCTGCAGCGCGCTCGCCGCGCCGCGCCGGTCGAGCGACGCGAGCGCGTAGCGCCAGCCGAGCCCCGCCGCGACGCGGCCGTCGCGCACGAGCCGCGCGAGCGCGAACAGCGCGAGCCGCGCGACGAGCGCGAACAGCACGAGGCTGCCCGCGAAGCCGCCCGCGACGATGAGGCCGAGCGTCAGGTTGCCCGCCGCCGCGATCAGGAGCGCCGCGAAGAGCGCGATGCCCACCGCGTAGCCCGCCCACGCGACGCGGCCGGCGTCGCCCCATTCGCGGCGCAGCACGCGCACGGGCGGCACGCGCGTCAACGGCGCGAGCGGCGGCAGCGCGAAGCCGAGCAGCAGCACGAGCCCCGTCGCGACGCCGATCGCCGCGGGCCACACCGAAGGCGGCGGCAGCACGACGTCGATCAGGCTGCCGAGCGCGCGCAGCAGCACGAGATGGCCGACGTAGCCGAGCGCCGCGCCCGCCGCGCCGCCCGCGACGCCGAGCAGCGCGAATTCGATCGCGAACAGCGCGGACAGCGTGCGCCGGCTCGCGCCAAGGCAACGCATCGCCGCGCAGCTGTCGAGATGGCGGCGCATGTAGCGCTGCGCGGCCATCGCGATCGCGATGGCCGCGAGCAGCGCCGTCAGCAGCGCGACGAGCGTGAGGAAATGGCGCGCGCGGTCGAGCGTCTGCCGCACCTGCGGCTGCCCTTCCTGCAGCGATTCGAGCGCGACGCCGCGCAGCTTGCCGCCGTCGACGCGCGCATGCGCGTAGCGCGCGAACCGCTCGACGGCCGCATCGTCGCCCGCGACGAGGAGCCGGTACGTGACGCGGCTGCCGTAGCCCGTGAGCCCCGTCGATTCGAGCTCGTCCGCGCGCAGCATCACGCGCGGCGAGAAATTGACGAACGAGAAGCCCCGGTCGAGCTCGCGGGTGATCGCCGCGCCGATCGTGAACGTGCGGCCGCCGACGCGCAGCGCGCCGCCGACCTTCAGATGCAGCGCGTCGAGCAGCGACGGGTCGACCCAGACGGTGCCGGGGGCCGGAATCGAACCGGCGGCGCGACCGGGCCCGTTCGCATCGGGCGCGATCTCGACCGCGCCGCGCAGCGGATAGCCCGTGGACACCGCCTTCACGGCCGCGAGCCGCACGGGCGGCGAGCCGCCGCTTGCGCCGGACGTACCGGACGCGGCGGCAGGAGAATCGGGCGGATTGGCTGCGCCGACCATGCTCGGGAAGATCGCGGTCGTCGCGGTCGCGAGGCTAAGCGATCGCGCCTCGCGCGCGAACGCCGGATCGACCGGATGATCGGCCCGCACGACGAAATCCGCGCCGAGCATCCGGCGCGCGTCGCGCTCGAGCCCCTGGCGCAGCCTGTCGGCGAGAAAGCCGACGCTCGTGAGCGCCGCGACGGCCAGCACGAGCGCGAGCGCGACGAGCGTCAACTCGCCCGCGCGCCAGTCGCGCAGCGTCATCCGCCCCGCCTGGCGCAGCAGATCGGCGACGCCGAAGCGGCGGCCGGCCGGCATCGTTTTGCCCGCCGCCGTCAATCGCGCTTGCTCCCGATCGAATTCAGCCGCGACACCATGTGGTTCGCCATCCCGCGAAAGCCGCCCGACACGCCGCGCCAGAGGCGCGGCAGCGCCCACGCGGAGAACGCGAGAAAGCCGATCATCAGCGCGATGAACACGAGCGGCGCGAAGAACGCGAGCGCGAGGCCGCCGACCGTGAGCCCGTCTTCCGTCGTCGACGCGATCCAGTTCGAGATCGGCTCCGGCGACAGGTTGATGAGCGCGCGCGTGCCTGCCTTCGCGATGTGCGCGGAGCCGGCGAGCGTGCCGCCCGCGAGGCCCGCGGCCACGAGGAGCGCGGGATCGGCGTGGCCGAGCGAGGCCGCCGCGAGCACGGCGCCCGCGGGAATCCGGATGAACGTGTGGACCGCGTCCCACAGCGAATCGAACGCGGGAATCTTGTCGGCGAGGAATTCGGCGACCGCGAGCACGGCGGCCGCGCCGATCACCCACGGCGACGTCAGCACCGCGAGCGCGTCGGGCAGGTGGATGAGGCCCGCGCGCGCGAACACGCCCGCGATCAGCACGGTGAGATAGAGGCGCAGGCCGCTCGCCCACGCGAGCCCCGCGCCGAGCGAAATGGCTTCGACCATGTGCTGCCTCCTTGCGCAATGCGCGCGGTTCGAGGGCGGACCGCGCCCGAGCCCGGGCGAAGCGGCCCATCGACCCGCCTGCCCCGCCGGTTCGCGCGCGGCGGCGGGACGTTGTCAGATGGATTTCGCTTCATTATAGACGCGCGCCGCGCGCAACCGCCGCAGCGCCGACGGCGGGGCAAACCCTGCGCTCAGCCCGCCGACGACAGCTTCAGGCCGACGAGCCCGACGACGATCAGCGAAGCGCTTGCAATCCGCGCGAACGTCGCCGCTTCGCCGAGCATCACGATCCCGAAAATGAACGCGCCGACGGCGCCGATGCCCGTCCAGACCGCGTATGCGGTGCCGAGCGGCAGCTCGCGCATCGCGACGGCGAGCAGGCCGAAGCTGCCGAGCGCGGTGACGATCGTGAAGACGGACGGGCCGACGCGCGTGAAGCCCTCGGACGATTTGAGACCGGCCGCCCACGCGATTTCGAGCAGACCGGCGATGAGAAGCCACAACCAAGGCATGCGGAGACTCTCCGTGAATCAAATGGGGTCGTCCCCGTTGGACATCGGCGGCCCAGGGTCGTCCCCGGGCCGCGAAAGTATAACAAGCGGCTTACAATCCTGCCGGCCGGGCCCGCGCCGGCCCGCTCCGTCACTTCGACGCGGGTTTCCTGTCGCGCTGCGCGATCGGCCAGCCGTGCGCATCGAGCTGCACGCAGCGGTCGTCGCGATAGAGCGCCCATTCCTCGCACTCGCGCCCGTCCCTGAACGCGCAGATTCCATACTGGCCGCGCGGGCCGTCGTGGATCACCACCTTGCCGCCCAGCTTTTCGCAATTCACCGACGCCGGATTCGCGAGCGTGGTCGACTGATTCGGCGGCAACGGCTGCGCGAGCGCCGTCGCGGCGGCGATGCCCAATGCGCAACCGAACAGTAGACGGACGAGCATGGCTGACCTCCTCATGTTGTTTGTCGAGCATTCAGCATAAGAGAAAAATGCCCGCCGCGGCGCCGGAAGAACGGGCGCGGCGGCGTCAGCCCGTGCCGACGAGCCGGTAGCCGACGCCCGTCTCGGTCACGATGTGCTGCGGCTGCGCGGGATCCGCCTCGAGCTTCTGCCGCAGATGCGCCATGTAGATCCGCAGGTAATGGTGGCTCTCGACGTGCGTCGGCCCCCAGACGTCGCGCAACAACTGGCGATGCGTGAGCACGCGGCCCGCGTGCCGCACGAGCGTCGCGAGCAGCCGGTACTCGAGCGGCGTCAGATGCACGATCTCGCCGCCGCGCCACACCCGCCGCAGCGCGAGATCGACGCTCACGTCGCCGAACCTCACGACCGGCGACTCGGCCGCGCCGCTCTGGTTGCGCCGCCGCAGGTGCGCGCGGATCCGCGCAAGCAGTTCGGAGACGCCGAACGGCTTCGTCAGGTAGTCGTCCGCGCCCGCGTCGAGCGCGGCCACCTTCTCCTCCTCGTGCGTGCGCGCCGACAGCACGATCACCGGCATCTCGGACCAGCCGCGCAGCTCGCGGATCACGTCGAGGCCGTCGCCGTCCGGCAGGCCGAGATCGACGATCGCGAGGTCGGGCTTGCGGGTCGCGGCCTCGATCAGGCCCTGGCGGCCCGTCTCGGCGTCGAATACCGCGATCCCCTCTTCCTCGAGCGCACTGCGCACGAAACGGCGGATCTGTTTTTCGTCTTCGATCAGGACGACGGTAACGGTCGGTTCACTCATGGGCATGCGGATGTTCGTTGGCTACGGGTGCCGGCGCGCTGCCGTCGCATCGCGGCGCGGACGCCGGCGCGGCCTGGCCGGGCGCAGCGCGGACGCGCGGGTCGGCGGGTTCGTCGGGCGCGCGATCGCCAGTTTCACGCGCATCGGCGGCGCGATCGCCGGGCGTGTGCTCGCCGGCGGCCGCCTCGCCCGCACCGCCTGCCTCGTCCGCAGCTTCGCCCGCTTCGTCTTCCGGCACGTCTTCGCCGGCGCCGGGTTCGGGCGGCGGCGTGTCGACAGGCAGCGTGAACCAGAAGCGCGCGCCCTCGACCTTGCCATCCGGCCCGAGCCGGTTGAGCGCGCCGATTTTACCGCCGTGCGCGTCGACGATCGCGCGGCAGATCGCGAGCCCGAGGCCGATGCCGGGCGTCGCCGATTCCTTCTCGCCGCGCGTGAATTTCTCGAAGATCCGCGCCTCCATGCCGGCCGGCAGCCCCGGGCCGTGGTCGTCGACGAACACGCGCACGAACGGCCGGCTGTCGTCGATGATGCGCTCCGCGCCGATCTCGATCGGCGTGTCGAGCGGCGTGTACTTCGCCGCGTTCTCGAACAGGTTCGCGAAGAGCCGCTCCATCAGCACCGCGTCCATCTGCAGGAGCGGCAGACCGGCGGGCAGCCGCACGCGCGCCGGATGACGCGCGAGCACGCGCTTGCACGCGGCGAGCGCCGCGCCGACCGTCTCCTCGAGCAGTGACCACTGGCGCTTCAGTTGCAGGCTGCCCGCCTGCAGCCGCGCCATGTCGAGCAGGTTCGTGACGATCCCCGTCATCCTGAGCGCCTCGTCGTGGATCGATTCGACGAGTTCGTCCTCGCGCGCGGACGAGGCGCCGCCGCCGCCGCGCGCCGCGCCGCGCGCGTTCGCGAGCATCGACGACAAGCCGACGATCGCCGTGAGCGGCGTGCGCAGATCGTGCGAGATCGCCGACAGCAGCGAGTTGCGCAGCCGCTCCGATTCCATGTTGACGAGCGCGTCGCGCGCGATCTCGACGTAGTGAACGCGCTCGACCGCCAGCGCGATCTGCGCGGCGAACGCGTCGAGCATCCGCTGCTGCTCGGGCACCTCGAGCTCGCCCGGGTCCTTCGTGACGACGGCGAGCACGCCGCGCGTGCGCATCGGCGCCTTCAGCGGCAGATAGAGCGCGGTGGCCGCGGGCAGCGTGTCGGTGCCGTGCCCGGCCGGCTTCTGCTGGTCGTACACCCATTGGCCGACGTCGATGTCGAGCGCCGCGCCCGTGATCGTCACCGCCTCGTCGGGGTTCTCGATCTTCTGCTGGACCTTGTCGCCGCTGTCCGGCAGCAGGATCGCGACGCGCGCGCGGAACACCTCGGACACGTGCCGGCTGCCGATCTCGACGATCTGCTCGGCCGTGAGCGCGGCCCCGAGCTCGCGCGCCATCGCGTACATCGCGCCCGTGCGGCGCTCGCGCCGCTGCGCGAGCGCCGCGCCGCGCGTGAGGCTCGACGTCAGATGGCTGATCACGAGCGACGTGAGCAGCATCCCGAAGAAGGTCAGCAGGTACTGCGTGTCCGTCACGGAGAACGACATCCGCGGCGGCACGAAGAAGTAGTCGAACGCGGCGACCGACAGGAACGACTGCACGACGCCCGGCCCGCGCCCGAGGCGCACCGCCGAGAACACGACGCCGAGCAGGTACAGCATCACGAGGTTCGTCAGGTCGAGATGGTCCTGCAGCAAGTTCGCGACGCCCGTGATCAGCGCGCAGATCGCGGCCGCGTAGCCGTAGTTGCGCGGCGCCGAGCGGCCGACGACGACGCTCGAGAACGCGTCGCGCCACGCGCGCGCGCCCGGGTCGAGCGGCGTGCGCGCGTCCTCGCCTGCCGACGCGCGGATCAGCATCAGGTCGACGTCGCCCGCGCGCTCCGCGAGCTGCTCGCCGAACGGGCGCGAGAAACGGCGCAGGATGCCCGCCTTCGACGAGCCGCCCGCGACGATCTTCGACACGTTGCGCACCTGCGCATAGCCGATCAGCGCGGCCACCGCGTCCGCGCCCGTGAGCGTCGCCGTCTCGGCGCCGAGCTCGGCCGCGAGCTTCAACGCGTTGAGCGTGCGCTGCCGGATCGCGTCGGGCAGCCGCGCGAGCCGCGGCGTCTCGACGTACACCGCGAGCCAGTCGGCCTTCAGGCTCGCCGCGAGGCGCGCGGCCGCGCGCACGAGCGTGGGCGCCTCGGGCCCCGCGCCCACGCACACGAGCAGGCGCTCGCGCGCCTGCCAGATCCGCTGGATCGAGCGGTCCGCGCGGTACTCGCGCATCTGCGCGTCGACGCGGTCGGCCGTGCGGCGCAGCGCGAGCTCGCGCAGCGCGATCAGGTTGCCCTTGCGGAAGAAGTTGCGCACCGCCCGCTCGGCCTGCTGCGCCATGTAGACCTTGCCTTCGCGCAGCCGGCTCAGCAGCTCCTCGGCGGGCAGGTCGACGAGCGTGACTTCGTCGGCGACGTCGAACACGCGGTCGGGCACGGTCTCCCACACGCGGATGCCCGTGATCGCGCCGACCACGTCGTTCAGGCTCTCGAGATGCTGGACATTGACGGTCGTGTAGACGTCGATGCCCGCGTCGAGCAGTTCGTACACGTCCTGCCAGCGCTTCAGGTGGCGCGCGCCCGGCACGTTCGAGTGCGCGAGCTCGTCGACGAGGACGAGCTGGGGGTGGCGCGCGAGCGCCGCGTCGAGATCGAACTCGCCGATCGTGCGGCCGCGATAGTCGATCTGCATGAGCGGCAGCACGTCGAGCCCGTCGAGCAGCGTCGCCGTCTCGCTGCGGCCGTGCGTCTCGACGATGCCGACGACGACGTCGACGCCCTCCTGCTTGCGCGCGCGCGCGGCGAGCAGCATCGCATAGGTCTTGCCGACGCCCGCCGACGCGCCGAAGAAGATCTTCAGCTTGCCGCGCTGCTGTTTTTCCTCTTCCCGCTGGATCTTGTCGAGAAGCTGGTCAGGATCGGGACGGTTCATGCGAGGCCGAGGTCTCCGGTTGGCGGCTGAATTTCATTGTCGTTCCAAAACGCCCCAAAAGGAAAGGACGGCGCGTCGAACGCGTCGTCCGGAACTCGGAGCGGCGCGCCGCGCTTCTTCAATGCGCGGTCTGCGCGGCGTCGAGCGCGAGATTGAGCTTCAGCACGTTCACGCGCGGCTCGCCGAGCACGCCGAACTGGCGGCCCGCCGTATTGTCGGCGACGAGGCGGCGCACGTCGGCCTCCGGCAGCTTGCGCGCATGCGCGACGCGCGCGACCTGATAGTCGGCCGCGGCGGGGCTGATCTCCGGATCGATGCCGCTCGCCGACGCCGTCACCAGATCGACGGGCACGGGCTGCGACAGATCGGTGCCCGCCGCCTTCAGCGCGTCGAGGCGGCCCTTCACCTGATCCTTCAGCGAAGGGTTCAGCGGCCCGAGATTCGAGCCGCCCGAGCCCGTCGCGTTGTACGGCATCGGGCTCGTCGCCGACAGGCGGCCCCAGAAGTACTGCGGCGCGTCGAACTGCTGGCCGATCAGCGCGGAGCCGACGACCTTGCCGCCCTTCTCGACGAGGCTGCCGTTCGCCTGCGACGGGAACACGGCCTGCCCGAAGACCGTCATCACGGCCGGATACGCGAGCCCCGTGACGGCGGCCAGCACGACGAACACGACGATGAGCGGACGAAACAGTGATTTCATGACGATGTTCCTTTAAACCCAGCCGAGCGCGGCGAGCACCACGTCGATCAGCTTGATGCCGACGAACGGCACGAGAATCCCGCCCAGCCCGTAGACGAACAGATTGCGGCGCAGCAGCGCCGCGGCGCCGAGCGGACGGTACTTCACGCCCTTCAGCGCAAGCGGAATCAGCAGCACGATGATCAGCGCGTTGAAGATCACGGCCGACATGATCGCCGACGCGGGCGTTGCGAGACGCATCACGTTCAGCGCGTTCAGTTGCGGATACGTGGTCGCGAACGCTGCCGGGATGATCGCGAAGTATTTCGCGATGTCGTTCGCGATCGAGAACGTCGTGAGCGAGCCGCGCGTCATCAGCATCTGCTTGCCGATCTCGACGATCTCGATCAGCTTGGTCGGATTCGAGTCGAGGTCGACCATGTTGCCCGCTTCCTTCGCGGCCTGCGTACCGGTGTTCATCGCGACGGCGACGTCGGCCTGCGCGAGCGCCGGCGCGTCGTTCGTGCCGTCGCCCGTCATCGCGACGAGCCGGCCCGCCGCCTGGTGCTCGCGGATCGTCGAGAGCTTCGTCTCGGGCGTCGCTTCCGCGAGGAAATCGTCGACGCCCGCTTCCGCCGCGATCGCCGCGGCGGTGAGCCGGTTGTCGCCCGTCACCATCACGGTCTTGATGCCCATCTTGCGCAGCTCCGCGAAGCGCTCCTTGATGCCGCCCTTCACGATGTCCTTCAGCTCGATCACGCCGAGCACGCGCGCGGCCTCGCCCCGCTTCTCGGCGACGACGAGCGGCGTGCTGCCGCGGCGCGCGACGTCCGTCACCGCGCTCGACACCTCGGCCGGGAAGCGTCCGCCGTGGCTCTCGACGTACTTCTTCACCGCATCGGCCGCGCCCTTCCTGATTTCACGGTCCGGCGCCCCGGCGGAAGTCCCCGTGGGGGACAGGTCGACGCCGCTCATGCGCGTCTGCGCGGAGAACGACAGGAACACCGCGTGCAGCGCGCCCATGTCGCGCTGGCGAATGTTGAAGCGCTCCTTCGCGAGCACGACGATGCTGCGGCCTTCCGGCGTCTCGTCGGCGAGCGACGACAGTTGCGCGGCGTCGGCGAGCATCACCTCCGTCACGTCGGGCGCGGGCAGGAACGCCGACGCCTGCCGGTTGCCGAGCGTGATCGTGCCCGTCTTGTCGAGCAGCAGCACGTCGACGTCGCCCGCCGCTTCCACCGCGCGGCCCGACGTCGCGATCACGTTCGCCTGCATCATCCGGCTCATGCCCGCGACGCCGATCGCGGACAGCAGGCCGCCGATCGTCGTCGGGATCAGGCACACGAGCAGCGCGACGAGCGCGGTGATCGTCACGACGTGGCCCGCCTTCATCGCGTCGACCGAGAACATCGAGAACGGCAGCAGCGTCGCGGTGGCGAGCAGCATCACGATCGTCAGCGCGACGAGCAGGATCGTGAGCGCGATCTCGTTGGGCGTCTTCTTGCGCTTCGCGCCTTCGACCATCGCGATCATCCGGTCGAGGAACGCCTCGCCGGGGTTCGCCGTCACCCTGGCGACAATCCAGTCGGACAGCACGCGCGTGCCGCCCGTCACCGACGAGAAGTCGCCGCCCGATTCGCGGATCACGGGCGCCGATTCGCCGGTGATCGCCGATTCGTCGACCGACGCGACGCCTTCGATCACCTCGCCGTCGGCGGGAATCGTGTCGCCCGCCTCGATAAGCACGACGTCGCCGCGGCGCAGGTCCGACGCCGTCATGATGCGCACGGGCGACTTCGGATGCGGCTCGTTGAGCTTCTTGGCCATCACGTCCTTCTTCGCGCTGCGAAGCGACGCGGCCTGCGCCTTCGAGCGGCCCTCGGCGAGCGCCTCGGCGAAGTTCGCGAACAGCACCGTGAACCACAGCCACAGCGCGACCGCGAGAATGAAGCCCGCGGGCGCCTCGGCCTGCCCCATCAGCGCGGCGATCCAGAGGATCGTCGTCAGGATGCTGCCGACGTACACGCAGAACATCACCGGGTTGCGCAACTGCGTGCGCGGCGTGAGTTTCTTGAACGAATCGACGATCGCCGGGCGCACGAGCACCGGGTCGAACATCGATCGCGTAGCGGAATGTTGAGTCATTGCAATCCTCAGATGCGCATCGCCAGTCCAGTGGCTTTGCGCGAGTCCTCTCGTGTCGTATGCGTGTTCAATGCGCGCCGACGAACAGCATCAGGTGTTCGACGCCCGGGCCGAGCGCGAGCGCCGGCACGTACGTGAGCGCGCCGACGAGCAGCACCGTGCCGAGCAGCAGCACGACGAAGAGCGGGCCGTGCGTCGGCAGCGTGCCGCTCGTCGCGGCGATGCGCTTTTTCGCGGCGAGCGAGCCCGCGATCGCGAGCACCGGCACGATCGTGCCGAAGCGGCCGAACCACATCGCGATCGCCGTCATCCAGTTGTAGAACGGCGTGTTCACCGAAAGCCCCGCGAACGCGCTGCCGTTGTTGTTCGCGGCCGAGCTGAACGCATACAGGATCTCCGAGAAGCCGTGCGGGCCGGGGTTCGCGATGCCCGCGCGGCCTGCGTCGGCGAGCACGGCGATCGACGTGCCGACGAGCACGAGCAACGGCGTGAGCAGCACGACGATCGACACCATCTTCATCTCGTACGACTCGATCTTCTTGCCGACGTACTCGGGCGTGCGGCCGATCATCAGGCCCGCGACGAACACCGCGAGGAGCGCGAACACGAGCATCCCGTAGAGACCGGAGCCGACGCCGCCGAAGATCACTTCGCCCAGTTGCATCAGCAGCATCGGCACGAGGCCGCCGATGGGCGTGAGCGAATCGTGCATCGCGTTCACGGCGCCGCACGACGCGGCCGTCGTCGCGACGACGAAGATGCCCGTCTGCGCGATGCCGAAGCGCGTTTCCTTGCCTTCCATGTTGCCGCCCGCCTGCAGCGCGCTCGCCGTCTGATCGACGTTCAGCGATGCGAGCACGGGCGTGCCGCCCTGCTCGGCGCTCGTCTCGATGCCGATCGCCACCGCGAGCGCGACCGTCATCGCGGCGAGCACCGCGACGCCCTGCCGGCGGTCGCCGATCACGTTGCCGAACACGAGGCAAAGCGCGGCCGGAATGATCAGGATCGAGAAGATCTCGAGGAAGTTCGAGAACGGCGTCGGGTTCTCGTACGGATGCGCGGAATTGCCGTTGAAGAAGCCGCCGCCGTTCGTGCCGAGCATCTTGATCGCTTCCTGAGAGGCGACCGGGCCCATCGCGAGCGTCTGCGACTTCACGGGCGTCGTCACCGTCACCGGGTTGCCCTGCGCGTCCTTGAGCGGATTGCCCTGCGCGTCGAGCTTCGGCGCCGCGTAGGTCGTCGCCTGCAGCGTCGGCACGTCCCGGTACGCCTTCATGTTCTGGATCACGCCCTGGCTCATCAGCAGCGCGGCGATGATCGCGGCCATCGGCACGAGCACGTACAGCGTCACGCGCGTCACGTCGACCCAGAAGTTGCCGATCGTTTGCGCGGTGTGGCGCGCGAAGCCGCGGATCAGCGCGATCACGACGACGATGCCCGTCGCCGCCGACAGGAAGTTCTGCACGGTCAGGCCGAGCATCTGCGTGAGATAGCTGACGGTCTGCTCGGGCGTGTAGTCCTGCCAGTTCGTGTTCGTCACGAACGACACGGCGGTGTTGAACGCGCCGTCGACCGTCATCGGGCCGAAGCCTTGCGGATTGCCGGGCAGCAGGCCCTGCACGCGCAACAGCGCGTAGAGGAACAGCACGCCGAGCGCGTTGAACGCGATCGTCGCGAGCGCGTACTGCTTCCAGCTCATCTCGGTGCGCGGATCGACGCCCGCGATCCGGTAGAGCACGCGCTCGAGAGGGCCGAACACGCGCACGACGGCCGACGAGCCGTCCATCACGCGCGTCAGATAGCGCGAAACCGGCACCGCCGCCGCGATCAGGACGACGATGAAGATCGCCGTCTGCAACAGGTTGTTCGCGTTCATTCGATGTCCTCCGCGCGCAACAGCGCGTAGACGAGATACGCGAACAGCAGGAACGTCGACGCCCCCGCCAACCACAACATCCAGCTCATGAACGCCCCCCGCGACCGTATTGCGCAAGCTTCTCGCAACCGGCGATCAGCGCGAGTATCAACCCCGTGAAAAGCGCCAGACCGCCTATGTAAACCGCATCCATTTTTGTTTCTCCGTGTCCCAGATCGGACCGGTGAAACGTTAGAGGATTGCGTGTAAAGGGCGGGTCAAAGGTTCGTGGAGGGATGTAAAAAACGCGTAAATACGGGAGAGCCGCGGCGCGCGGGCCCGGGTCGCGGGCGCGCCCGCGCGCCGCCTGTGGTCAGGGCAGCAGGATCGTCGAGCCCGTGGTGCGCCGCGCCTCGAGATCGCGATGCGCCTGCGCGACGTTCTCGAGCGCATAGCGCTGCTGGATGCTCGCCTTCACGCGCCCGGACGTGAGCACGTCGAACAGTTCGGCCGCGTTGCGATCGAGATCCTCGCGCTTCGCGATGTACGAGAACAGCGTCGGCCGCGTGAAGAACAGCGAGCCGCGCGACGAGAATTCCTTCGAGTCGATCGGCGGCAGCGGCCCGGACGCGTTGCCGAAGCTGACGAACAGGCCGAGCGGCGCGAGGCAGTCGAGCGAGCCGATGTACGTGTCCTTGCCGATCGAGTCGTAGACGACCGGCACGCCCGCGCCGTTCGTGATCGCCTTCACGCGCTCGGTGAAGTTCTCGCGCGTGTAGACGATCGGGTGGTCGCAGCCGTGCGCCTTCGCGAGCGCGGCCTTCTCGTCGGAGCCGACCGTGCCGATCACCGTCGCGCCGAGCGCCTTCGCCCACTGGCAGACAAGGAGGCCGACGCCGCCCGCCGCCGCGTGGATCAGGATCGTGTCGCCCGGCTTGACCTCGTACGTGCGGCGCAGCAGATACTGCGCGGTCAGGCCCTGCAGCATCACCGACGCCGCGTCTTCGTAGCCGATGGCGTCCGGCATCTTCACGAGCTTCGCGGCGGCCAGCACGCGCTCCTGCGCATACGCGCCCGGCGGCTGCGCGACGTACGCGACGCGGTCGCCGGGCTTGAGCGTCGTCACGCCGTCGCCGACTTCGGCGACTTCGCCCGCCGCCTCCATGCCGAGACCGCCCGGCAGCGGCTGCGGGTAGAGGCCGGTGCGGAAATAGACGTCGATGTAGTTCAGACCGACCGCGTGCTGCTTGATGCGGACTTCGCCCGGCTGCGGCGCGCCGACATCGACGTCGACCCATTTCATGACCTCCGGGCCGCCCGGCTGGTCGTAACGAATTGCCTTCGGCATGCTGGCTTCTCCTGGTTGCGATGCGCGTTGAGTTCGGATTCGGCTCGCGCGCCCAGGCGATGCGCGGGCGTCGCGACGCACGATTGTCGCGCGTTGGGGGAACTCTTGCAGGGAGCGGCTTCGACCGTGCGCGGAAGCGGCAAGGAAACAGGAAGAAAGCGGCGGGCCACGCTCACGCGCTCGCGGCAAGCCGGCGCACCAGATCGTCGAGCAGCACGCGCGCGGTGGCGACGTTCGTCGCGACCGGCACGTCGTGCACGTCGCAGGCGCGCACGAGCGCGGTGATGTCCGGATCGTGCGGCTGCGCGGTCATCGGGTCGCGCAGGAAGATCACGATGTCGACGCGCCCGTCGGCGAGCTCCGCGCCAATCTGCAGGTCGCCGCCGAGCGGCCCCGACAGCTTGCGCTCGACGTCGAGCCCGTGCGCCTGCGCGATCCGCCCGCCCGTCGTGCCCGTCGCGACGAGCCGGCATTGCGCGAGCGCAGCCCGGTACGCGCCCGCGAGCGCGACGATTTCGTCCTTCTTCGCATCGTGCGCGATCAGCGCAATGCGGGGTGTGCTCATCTGTGCATCCTTTTCTGCTGATCAATCGACGCGAGCGCGCCGCCCCGCTACTTTACGGGCTCCCGGTGACGGGCTCAAATCGGTTTCAAAACGTGCCGGGATACGCGCCGCCGTCGAGCAGCCAGTTCTGCCCGGTGATGTAGCCCGCATGGACGCTGCACAGGAACGCGCACGCCGCGCCGAACTCGTCGGGCGTGCCGAGGCGCTTCGCCGGAATTTCCCTCGCGCGCCGCGCGCGCAGCTCGTCGACGGTCGCGCCTTGCGCGTTCGCCGCAGCGGCAAGCGTCGTCGCGATCCGGTCGGTGTCGAAGAGGCCCGGCAGCAGGTTGTTGATCGTCACGCCGTGCTCGGCGACCTTGCGCGCGAGCCCCGCGACAAAGCCCGTGAGCCCCGAGCGCGCGCCGTTCGACAGCGCGAGCACGTCGATCGGCGCCTTCACGGCCGAGCTCGTGATGTTGACGATGCGCCCGAAGCGGCGCGCGATCATCCCGTCGACAGTCGCGCGAATCAGCTCGATCGGCGTCAGCATGTTCGCCTCGAGCGCGCGAATCCAGTCGTCGTGCGAGAAATCGCGGAAGTCGCCCGGCGGCGGGCCGCCCGCGTTCGTTACGAGAATGTCCGGCTGCGGGCACGCGGCGAGCGCGGCCGCGCGGCCGTCGGGCGTCGTGATGTCGCAGGCGACGGCCGTCACGTCGGCGCCCGTCTTCGCGCGAATGTCGGCTGCGGCGGCCTCGAGCGTTTCGCGCGTGCGCGCGACGATCACGAGCCGCGCGCCCTCGGCGGCGAGCGCCTGCGCGCAGCCGCGCCCGAGCCCCTTGCTGGCCGCGCACACGAGCGCGGTCCGTCCTGCGATTCCCAGATCCATGAAGCGTGTCCCTTGTCGATGCCTGCGTGATGAAAACCGTCGCCGGCGGGGCGCGCGACGCCACACGCGCGCGGCCGAACCGCCTGCGGCCGAACGCGCGCCCGAAGCGCGCGTCGAAACGCCGATAATATCCGGATCGCGCGCGCCCATCTTCGGTAAACTTGCGGCTGTTGCGCGCGCAGCCTGCCGCCCCGGCACGCCCGCCGTCCCAGAATCCTTTGAGCCGCCGCCTCCATGAAACAGGACCGCCGTTTCCCGAATCTCTTCATCCTCGACCACCCGCTGATCCAGCACAAACTCACGCACATGCGCGACAAGGACACGTCGACGCGCACGTTCCGCGAGCTGCTGCGCGAGATCACGCTGCTGATGGGCTACGAGATCACCCGCAACCTGCCGATCACGACGAAGCGGGTCGAAACCCCGCTCGTCGAGGTCGACGCGCCCGTGATCGCGGGCAAGAAGCTCGCGATCGTGCCCGTGCTGCGCGCGGGCGTCGGGATGTCGGACGGCCTGCTCGAGCTGATTCCATCGGCGCGCGTCGGCCACATCGGCGTGTACCGCGCCGACGACCACCGCCCGGTCGAATACCTGGTGCGGCTGCCCGATCTCGAGGACCGGATCTTCATCCTGTGCGACCCGATGGTCGCCACGGGCTACTCGGCCGCGCATGCGATCGACGTGCTCAAGCGCCGCGGCGTGCCGGGCGAGCGGATCATGTTCCTCGCGCTCGTCGCCGCGCCCGAAGGCGTGCAGGTGTTCCAGGACGCGCACCCGGACGTGAAGCTCTATGTCGCGTCGCTCGATTCGCACCTCGACGACCACGCGTACATCGTCCCGGGCCTGGGAGACGCGGGCGACCGCCTGTTCGGCACGAAGAACTGACGAGCGAAACCGGCGACCGAAGCGCTCGCATACCGCGCCCCGCCGCCCTCGCGCGCGGCCTTGCCCCGGCGCGCGGCGAGTCGTGGGCGAGTCGTGGGCGAGTCGTGGGCGAGTCGCGGGCAAGTCGGCGGCCGCGCGCCGGGCGTCGTCCGGCCGCCGTTCGGCGCATCGCCGCGTGATAAAATCTCGTTCCACTCGACAACGCGCGGCCCAAGCGGCACTCGCCCGCTCACGCGGCCGCCGGACTCAACGACAGACACATTGCTAGACGCCGGCGCGGGATGCGCGCGGGCGCACGGAGAAAGGTATGGCTGGTCATTCGAAATGGGCCAACATCAAGCATAAGAAAGCGGCAGCCGATGCGAAGCGCGGCAAGATCTGGACGCGCCTCATCAAGGAAATCCAGGTGGCCGCGCGTCTCGGCGGCGGCGACGCGAACTCGAACCCGCGCCTGCGTCTCGCGGTCGACAAGGCGGCCGACGCGAACATGCCGAAGGACAACGTGAAGCGCGCGATCGACCGCGGCGTCGGCGGCGCGGACGGCGCGAACTACGAAGAGATCCGCTACGAAGGCTACGGCATCGGCGGCGCGGCGATCATCGTCGACACGCTGACCGACAACCGCACCCGCACGGTCGCCGAAGTGCGCCACGCGTTCTCGAAGTTCGGCGGCAACATGGGCACAGACGGCTCGGTCGCGTTCATGTTCGATCACGTCGGCCAGTTCCTGTTCGCGCCGGGCACGTCGGAAGACGCGCTGATGGAAGCGGCGCTCGAGGCGGGCGCGAACGACGTGAGCACGAACGACGACGGCTCGATCGAAGTGCTGTGCGACTGGCAGGAATTCTCGAAGGTGAAGGACGCGCTCGAAGCCGCCGGCTTCAAGGCCGAACTCGCCGAAGTCACGATGAAGCCGCAGAACGAGATCGAGTTCACCGGCGAAGAGGCGGTGAAGATGCAAAAGCTCCTGGACGCGCTCGAGAATCTCGACGACGTGCAGGAGGTCTACACGAACGCCGTCGTCATCGAGGAATGAGCGTTGCGCAGCCGCCCTTTCGCGCGAAAGACGGCGGCCGCGGCCGTTTCTCGCGGCCGGCCCGCCTCGCGCGCGCCGGCCGCCCTATTTTCTAGTCTGCGGGGAATCCCATGAAACTACTCGTCGTCGGCTCCGGCGGCCGCGAACATGCGCTCGCCTGGAAGCTCGCCCAGTCGCCGCGCGTCCAGCTCGTCTACGTTGCCCCCGGCAACGGCGGCACCGCGCAGGACGAGCGCCTGAAGAACGTCGATCTGAGCTCGCCCGACGACCTGGCCGATTTCGCCGAATCCGAAGGCGTCGCGTTCACGCTCGTCGGCCCGGAAGCGCCGCTCGCGGCGGGCATCGTCAATCATTTCCGCGCGCGCGGCCTGAAGATCTTCGGCCCGACGAGGGAAGCGGCGCAGCTCGAGAGCTCGAAGGATTTCGCGAAGGCGTTCATGAAGCGCCACGGCATTCCGACCGCCGACTACGAAACGTTCACCGACGCGGCCGCCGCGCACGCGTACCTCGATTCGAAGGGCGCGCCGATCGTCGTGAAGGCCGACGGCCTCGCCGCGGGCAAGGGCGTCGTCGTCGCGATGACGCTGGACGAAGCGCACGCGGCCGTCGACATGATGCTGTCCGGCAACAAGCTCGGCGACGCCGGTGCGCGCGTCGTGATCGAGGAATTCCTCGACGGCGAGGAAGCGAGCTTCATCGTGATGGTCGACGGCAAGCACGCGCTCGCGCTCGCGTCGAGCCAGGATCACAAGCGCCTGCTCGACGGGGACCGCGGCCCGAACACGGGCGGCATGGGCGCGTACTCGCCCGCGCCGATCGTCACGCCGCAGATGCATGCGCGCGTGATGCGCGAGATCATCATGCCGACCGTGCGCGGGATGGAGAAGGACGGCATCCGCTTCACGGGCTTCCTGTACGCGGGCCTGATGATCGACAAGGAAGGCAATCCGCGCACGCTGGAATTCAACTGCCGGATGGGCGACCCCGAGACGCAGCCGATCATGGCGCGCCTGAAGAGCGATTTCTCGAAGGTCGTCGAGCAGGCGATCGCGGGCACGCTCGACACGGTCGAGCTCGACTGGGACCGCCGCACCGCGCTCGGCGTCGTGCTCGCCGCGCACGGCTACCCGGATGCGCCGAGGAAGGGCGACCGGATCAACGGCATCCCGGCCGAAACCGCGCACTCGGTGACGTTCCACGCGGGCACGACGTTCGACGGCGACAAGCTCGTCACGTCGGGCGGCCGCGTGCTGTGCGTCGTCGGCCTCGCGGATTCGGTGCGCGGCGCGCAGCAGGCCGCGTACGAGACGATCAACCAGATCAACTTCGAGGGCATGCAGTATCGCCGCGACATCGGCTACCGCGCGCTCAGCCGCAAGACGGTCTGACGCGCGCCCGCCGCCGCTCCTCGCGCGCCGGCTTTCGGGCGGCGCGCCCCCTCCTCTGCCGGGGTTCGCTAGAATGCCCGGCAGAAGCATTTTTCGACGGCGTCCGTCCCCCGGATGCCGCCCCACATCGATGACCGATTCGACTTACGACGTCAACCGAGTACGCGCCTACCTGCAAGGGCTGCAGACGCGCATCGCCGACGCGCTCGGCGCCTTCGACGGCACGCCGCTTTTGGCCGACACGTGGCGGCGCGGCCCCGACGAGCGGCTGCGCGGCGGCGGCTGCACGCGCATTGTCGAGGAAGGCGGCTTCTTCGAGCGCGCGGGCATCGGCTTTTCCGACGTCGCGGGCGACGCGCTGCCGCCGTCGGCGAGCGCGTCGCGCCCGCAGCTCGCGGGGCGCGGCTTCGAGGCGCTCGGCGTGTCGCTCGTGCTGCACCCGCGCAATCCGTACTGCCCGACCGTCCACATGAACGTGCGGATGCTGATCGCGACGAAGCCGGGCGAGGCGCCCGTGTTCTGGTTCGGCGGCGGCATGGATCTGACGCCGATTTACGGCTTCGAAGAGGACGCCCGGCACTTCCATCGCACGTGCCGCGCGGCGCTCGATCCGTTCGGCGCCGAGCTGTACCCGCGCTTCAAGCAGTGGTGCGACGACTATTTCTTTCTGAAGCACCGCAACGAAGCGCGCGGCGTCGGCGGCATCTTCTTCGACGACTTCTCGGCGCTCGGCTTCGAACGTTCGTTTGAAATGCTGCAGAGCGTCGGCGACGCGTTCCTGCCGTCGTACCTGCCGATCGTCGAGCGCCGCCGCGACACGCCGTACGGCGAGCGCGAGCGCGCGTTCCAGGCGTACCGGCGCGGCCGCTACGTCGAATTCAACCTGGTGTTCGACCGCGGCACGCTGTTCGGGCTGCAAAGCGGCGGCCGCACCGAGTCGATCCTGCTGTCGATGCCGCCGACGGCGGGCTGGCGCTACGACTGGCGCCCGGACCCGGGCACGCCGGAAGCGCGCCTCTACAGCGATTTCCTCGTGCCGCGCGACTGGGCATGAGCCGTTCCGTCACCGGCCGAGCCGCCGCCCCGCCAGGACACGCGCCGAATTCCGACCATGCGGGCCCGCCCGCGCTGGCGCGCCGCATCGGCATCCTCGGCGGCACGTTCGACCCGATCCACGACGGTCATCTCGCGCTCGCGCGCCGCTTCGCGGACGTGCTGCGCCTGACCGAGCTCGTGCTGATGCCGGCCGGCCAGCCGTATCAGAAGCAGGACGTATCGGCGGCCGAGCACCGGCTCGCGATGACCCGCGCGGCGGCGGGCGCGCTCGCGCTGCCGGGCGTGACCGTCAGCGTCGCGACCGACGAGATCGAGCACGCCGGCCCGACCTACACCATCGAGACGCTCGCGCGCTGGCGCGAGCGGATCGGCGCGGACGCGTCGCTGTCGCTCCTGATCGGCGCGGATCAACTCGTGCGCCTCGACACCTGGCGCGACTGGCAACACCTCTTCGATTACGCGCACGTCTGCGCGGCGACCCGGCCTGGCTTCGATTTCGCGGCGGCGTCGCCCGCCGTCGCGGCCGAGATCGCGAGCCGGCAGGCGAGCGCGGACGTGCTGCAGGCGACGCCCGCCGGGCGCCTTCTGATCGACACGACGCTCGCGCTCGACGTCGCCGCGACCGACATCCGCGCGCACCTGCGCGCCTGCATCGCGCGACGCGCGCAGGCGCCCGACGCGTCGGCCGAGCACGTGCCCGCCGCCGTGTGGGCCTATATTCTCCAACATCGTCTCTACCATCCCTGATTCCATGGATATCCGCAAACTCCAGCGCGTGATCGTCGACGCTCTCGAAGACGTCAAGGCGCAAGACATCAAAGTGTTCAACACGAGCCACCTGACCGAGCTGTTCGATCGCGTGATCGTCGCGTCCGGCACGTCGAACCGGCAAACGAAGGCGCTCGCGTCGAACGTGCGCGACAAGGTCAAGGAAGCCGGCGGCGACGTCGTCAGCTCCGAGGGCGAGGACACGGGCGAATGGGTACTCGTCGATTGCGGCGACGCAGTCGTCCACATCCTGCAGCCGGCGCTGCGCCAGTACTACAACCTCGAGGAGATCTGGGGCGACAAGCCGGTGCGGATGAAGCTCGGCGGCCCGGCGGCGAACGCGCGCGGCGCGCGCGCGGCTGACGGCGCCGACGAGGACGAGCCGGACGAAGACGAGGCCCACACGGCCCCTACCGCAGCCCGCCCGGCCCGCAAGACGACGGCCGCGCGCCGCCGCTGAGCGCGCCGCCGCGCGCCGTTTTGTCGCTTTCCTTGTTGCCGCTTTCCTTGTTGTCGCTCTCATTGCGTTCGCCGTCATGAAACTGCACATCGTCGCGGTCGGCCACAAGATGCCCGGCTGGATCGCAACCGGCTTCGACGAATATGCGAAGCGGATGCCGCCCGAGCTGCGGATCGAGCTGCGCGAGGTGAAGCCCGAGCTGCGCTCGGGCTCGCGCACGGCCGACAGCGTGATGGCCGCCGAGAAGCAGCGGATCGAGGCCGCGCTGCCGAAAAACGCGCGCGTCGTCGCGCTCGACGAGCGCGGCCGCGACTGGACCACGATGCAGCTCGCGCAGGCGTTGCCCGCGTGGCAGCAGGACGGACGCGACGTCGCGTTCGTGATCGGCGGCGCCGACGGGCTCGATCCGGAGCTGAAATCGCGCGCCGATCTGCTGCTGCGCGTGTCGAGCCTCACGCTGCCGCACGGCATGGTCCGCGTGCTGCTCGCCGAGCAGCTTTACCGCGCGTGGAGCATCACGCAGAATCACCCCTACCATCGCGCGTAGCGGCCGTCGTCCCGACGCGCCGCGCACGCGCTCATCGAGACTACCGAGAAGATGCCCGACCGCGCCGCCGCCCCGTCCTACCCGTTCGTCTACCTCGCCTCGCAAAGCCCCCGGCGCCGCGAACTGCTCGACCAGCTCGGCGTGCGCTACGAACTGCTCGCGCCCGCGCCCGATGAGGATGCCGAAGCGCTCGAGGCCGTGCTGCCGGGCGAAGCGCCCGACCATTACGTGCTGCGCGTGTGCGTCGCGAAGGCGGAAGCGGCGCGCGCGAGGCTCATCGCGAGCGGCAAGCCGGCCGCGCCCGTGCTCGTCGCCGACACGACGGTGACGATCGACGGCGCGATCCTCGGCAAGCCCGCCGACGCCGCCGACGCGCTCGCGATGCTCGCGCGCCTCGCCGGCCGCACGCATGACGTGCTGACGGCGCTCGCCGTGATCGATGCGACAGGCGAGCTGATGCCGCCCGCGCTGTCGCGCTCGGAAGTCCGCTTCGGCCCCGCGACGCGCGACGCGCTCGCACGCTACGTCGAAACCGGCGAGCCGTTCGGCAAGGCGGGCGCGTACGCGATCCAGGGGCGCGCCGCGGAATTCGTCGAGCAAATCGATGGCTCCCATTCAGGTATCATGGGTCTGCCCCTTTTTGAGACCGCGGCGCTGCTGCGCGCGGCGCACGTCGCCTTCTGAATCGCACCATGAACGAAGAGATCCTGATCAACATCACGCCGCAGGAAACGCGGGTCGCGCTCGTCCAACAAGGCGCGGTGCAGGAGCTTCACGTCGAGCGCACGCTGTCGCGCGGACGCGTCGGCAACATCTATCTCGGCAAGGTCGTGCGCGTTTTGCCCGGCATGCAGTCGGCGTTCATCGACATCGGGCTCGAGCGCGCGGCATTCCTGCACGTCGCCGACATCTGGCAGCCGCGCGCGGGCGACGCGCCCGCCGCCGCGGCGCACCACCCGATCGAGAAGATCGTGTTCGAGGGCCAGACGCTGATGGTCCAGGTGATCAAGGACCCGATCGGCACGAAGGGCGCGCGGCTGTCGACGCAGATCAGCATCGCGGGGCGCACGCTCGTCTACCTGCCGCAGGAGCCGCACATCGGCATCTCGCAGAAGATCGAGAGCGAGGCCGAGCGCGAGGCCGTGCGCGCGCGGCTGACCGCGGTGATCCCGGCCGACGAGAAAGGCGGCTACATCGTGCGCACGATCGCCGAGGACGCGAGCTCCGACGAGCTCGCCGGCGACGTCGCGTATCTGCGCAAGACGTGGGCGACGATCGTCGGGCAGGGCCAGCGGCTGCCGCCGACGAGCCTGCTGTATCAGGATCTCGACCTCGCGCAGCGCGTGCTGCGCGACTTCGCGAACGACGACACGACGCGCATCCAGGTCGATTCGCGCGAGACGCACCAGCGGCTCGTCGATTTCGCGGCCGAGTTCACGCCGGCTGTGAGCCCGAAGCTGCACCACTACACCGGCGAGCGGCCGCTCTTCGACCTGTACAACATCGAGGCCGAAATCCAGCGCGCGCTGTCGCGGCGCGTCGATCTGAAGTCAGGTGGCTACCTGATGATCGACCAGACCGAGGCGATGACGACGATCGACGTGAACACGGGCGGCTACGTCGGCGCGCGCAACTTCGACGACACGATCTTCAAGACGAACCTCGAGGCGGCGCACACGATCGCGCGGCAGTTGCGGCTGCGCAATCTCGGCGGGATCATCATCATCGACTTCATCGACATGGAGAACGCCGAGCATCGCGACGCGGTGCTCGCCGAGCTGAAGAAGGCGCTCGCGCGCGACCGCACGCGCGTGACGGTGAACAGCTTCTCGCAACTGGGGCTCGTCGAGATGACGAGGAAGCGCACGCGCGAATCGCTCGCGCACGTGCTATGCGAGCCGTGCCCGACGTGCCAGGGCAAAGGCCAGGTGAAGACGTCGCGCACCGTGTGCTACGACATCCTGCGCGAGATCCTGCGCGAGTCGCGGCAATTCAACCCGCGCGAGTTTCGCGTGATCGGATCGCAGCAGGTGATCGACCTCTTTCTCGACGAGGAATCGCAGCATCTCGCGATGCTGATCGACTTCATCGGCAAGCCGGTGTCGTTGCAGGTCGAGTCGAACCTGAGCCAGGAGCAGTACGACATTGTTTTGATGTAGGGTTCACCCTATATCACCCCGCATCATCCCCCTTACTATCTTCACGCCTCGATAATCAAGGTTTTGGCCAGCCAGGCCCGGTCTCGCCGAGCTTGAGCGCCTGCCTCAGGGGCGATACTCGTAAAGCGCAAAGCTATCGGCAAGGCGGTGCGGGCTGGCACGCCATGAACCGGTGGATCTAATCGCGGTGCGGTGCCCGGTACTGAGCCACGCGCTCGATTGCATCCGTCTCCCATCGACCAAGGCGCATTGCCTCTTCCAACATGCCGAGCGTCAGCGGCACTCGTGACGGCTTACGAAACCGCTTGGAAAAGAGGGCGAGAAACGACGTCAACAGTTCCTGTCCCTCCGGGCCGAAATAACGGTCATACGGGAATCCTTCGGCCTGGACACCAAACGCCTCTGCCCACTTGTCGATATACTCGACCGCATCCGTGCCGGTCACGCCTAGGTCCTGCTCAAGGCGCGACGACGGTTCAAGTCGCAGTTCGCCGCCGAACAGCGGCCGCCCCAGTTCCTCGCGCGTAAACGCGGCCAACTTTTCCCATGTATCGGTCGGCATGGTCAGAACACCCTATCTTCCGGTTCGGCGACGGCGTTATACATGCGCACGGTGTTGAACATGATCATCGCCGCGTCCGTGGCCAGAAACACCTCTCCGACTACAGGAATAGTCCGGCCGACCCAAGCGCCAAGGTTCTTCGTGAACGCGATGCGCACACCCTGCACACCTACCGTCATGATCATCGGCAAGCGCCTTTTCAGTTCGAACGGCAGCAGCTTCCGGGCAGCGATCGATATAACCGACGTGCCTTTGGTCGCGTTGGCGAATTTCCCCGGCACTGGCACATCGGCCTGACCGAGTAGCGTAGCCGAGGCGGCGGCGAGATCGTAGAACCCGAGACGCTTTTGCGTCTCGTCGACGGCGACCCAGAAGAACAAGTCGACTGGTTGAAGATTAGTATGCCCGTTGTACGAATAGCGATTGTCCGCCATACGGCCCTCGGTGTTGTTTGAATGAGGCCGAGATTACCAGAATCGCAAACGCCGACTTACCCTGTATCATCCCGTCTCGCGCTCCAAACTGAATTTTCATCAACCCCGAGACAGTACGACATCGTCTTGATGTAGATTCGTCCGGCGGCGCTCGAGCGGCCGACGATCCGGGCGGCCGCGCATCGATCCGCCCGCCGCCCGCCGGCATTGACCGGCTTTCCCGCAGCGTCGAACGATGCGAAAACCATCGCGCCGCGACGCCCGCTCGACCGCCAGGGTTCCGCATGAGAATCGACCACGCGCCGCATCTGAACTATCCGGGCGTCTCGCTTCGCCCACTCGAACGCGCCGACACGCACGCGTGGTATGCGTACCTGAAACTGCCGCACGTCGTCGAGCACACGAGCTGGAACCTGCGCGCCCGTGAAGACCTGCTGCCGCTATTCGACGATGACGAATCCACTTCGGCCGAATCGAATCGGCGTCTCGCGATCGTCGACGACGGCACGCGCGAATTGATCGGCACGATCGGCTTTCACACGATTTCAGCGACGAACCGTACCGCCGAGATCGCCTACGATCTCGCGCCTTCGCATTGGGGAAAAGGCATCGCGCGCGCCGCATGCGCGTGCGTCACCGCGTGGTCGTTCGAGCACTGCGGCTTCGTCCGCGTGCAAGGAACGGTATTGACGAGCAACGCGCGATCGGCGCGCGTGCTCGTCGCTTGCGGCTATCGATACGAAGGCCTGCTGCGTTCCTATCGCATGGTGCGAGGCACACCGGGCGACTTTGCGCTCTATTCGCGACTGGCAGCCGATTGACGATCGCCGGCCGCGCTCGCAGGCAAACGAACAGCCGGACAGCCTCAACCGGCCAGCCGCCGCCGTCGCTTCCGTTAAAATCCCGCCTTTCCACCCGGACCGGCCCTTTCGCGATGCAACCCGCCCCCCTCGCCCCACCCGCTTCCCAAGGCACCGACGGCGCCGAATCCGCCCACGATCTCGTCTACGGCCCCGACGACCGCCCCGCGCCGACGGTCGCCTTCGTCGCCGCCTTGCAGCACCTGCTCGCCATCCTCGTGCCGATCGTCACGCCCGGTCTGCTGATCTGCCAGGCGCTCGGCGTCGCGAGCCGCGACACCACGCTGATCGTGTCGATGTCGCTCGTCATCTCCGGCTTCGCGACCTTCGTCCAGTGCAAGCGCTTCGGCCCGCTCGGCGCCGGCCTGCTGATCGTCCAGGGCACGAGCTTCAACTTCGTCGGCCCGCTCATCGCGGGCGGCAGCCTGATGGTCAAGCAGGGCACGCCGGTCGAAACCGTGATGGCCGCGATCTTCGGCGTCGTCATCGCCGGCTCGTTCGTCGAAATGGCCGTGTCGCGCATCCTGCCCTTCGTCAAGCGCCTCATCACTCCGCTCGTCACCGGCATCGTGGTGCTGCTGATCGGCCTCACACTCATCAAGGTCGGCCTCGTCAGCATGGGCGGCGGCTATGGCGCGATCGCCAAGGGCAGCTTCGGCAGCGCCGAAAACCTGACGCTGTCGGGCCTCGTGCTCGGCACCATCATCGCGCTGAACCGCGTGCCCATCGTCTGGGTGCGCAGCACCGCGCTCGTCATCGCGCTCGCGCTCGGCTATCTCGCGGCCGCCGCGATGGGCCGTCTCGACTTCACCGGCGCGCGCGAAGCCGCGCTGTTCCAGATCCCCACGCCGCTGCACTTCGGCCTCGCGTTCTCGTGGCCGCTCTTCGTGCCGATGCTGATCATCTATCTCGTCACGTCGCTGGAAGCGATCGGCGACGTCACGGCCACGAGCAAGATCTCCCGGCAGCCCGTCGAGGGGCCGCAGTGGATGCGCCGCATCAGGGGCGGCGTGCTCGTCAACGGCGCGAACTCGCTGCTCGCCGGCGTCTTCAATACGTTCCCGAGCTCCGTCTTCGCGCAGAACAACGGCGTGATCCAGCTCACCGGCATCGCGAGCCGCCATGTCGGCATCTGGATCGCGGGCATGCTCGTGCTGCTCGGCCTGTTCCCCGTCGTCGCGGGCGTCCTGCAAGCGGTGCCCGAGCCCGTGCTGGGCGGCGCGGCGATGGTGATGTTCGGCGCGGTGGCCGCGTCCGGCATCAACATCCTCGCCGGCATCCGGCTCGACCGCCGCGCGCTGCTGATCATCGCCGTCTCGCTCGCCCTCGGGCTCGGCGTGTCCCAGGTGCCGGAGATCCTGACGAACCTGCCGCACGCGCTCAGGAACGTGCTCGAATCGGGCGTCGCGACGGGCGGCATCTGCGCGCTCGTGATGAACTGGTTCCTGCCCGGGGAAGGCATGACGCGCCCGCAAGACTCCTGAAAAGAATCGGCGGTCTGCGGACCGCCGTCAGGCTTCGTCAGGCTTCGGCAACGAACGACGCTCGCGAATCCGGATGAATTCGCGCCGCCCCGTCCGTTCAGGACCGATGTCCGGAAATCGGCCCTGCCTCGCCGGTCAGGTTGAAGATGCTGTCGATCCACGCAAGAAAGGTCGAGAACGTGAAGTCCGACCATTGCTCGGTACGGTATGCCTTCATGACGGGCACGTCCGCCGGGTCCTGCTGATTGAGCAGATCGGCGACGAACGTGCCGACGTCCGCGTCGATGCCGTTCTCGTGGATGCCCGATCCCGTGAAGCTGACCGCCGTCACCTGATGGTTGCCCATGAAATCGTCGCGCGCCCACGGGATGAAATAGCCGAAGTTCGGCAGCGGATTCAGCACCTGCTTCAGATTGCTCAGTTCGCGGTCGAACATCGCGAGCGACAGTTCGTCCTTCGTCGCGTCGTCCGGCGCCGCGATCACCGCGGGCACGAAAGGACGGTAATGATAGGCCGCGATGATCTTGTCGCGCCGGTACGTCGTATAGCCGAAGCGGTCGCGCGGATAGGTCGCCGATAGCGCCGCATACGCGCTGCCCATGTTGCCCGGATCGAAGTGGCGCGTCAGCCGGCTGTTGATCGTGATCATGCCGTCGGGCGCCGTCATCCCCCATTCGTCGCGCACCTTGTCGTACAGGCCGACGGACGGGTACGTCGCCGGGTCGGCGCCGAAGCGCGTATTGAAGACGGTGCCCGCATCGTCGAGCAGCGAGCTGTGCATTTGCGGCTGCAACGTGCTGCGCAACGTCGCGTAGTTGCCGAGGGTGCCGTAGCCGCCCGCACTCGTTCCATACACGAGCAGCCGGCCCGGCTTGCCGAATCCGTGGTCGACGAGCCACTGCGCGACCACCCGGACATTTTTCAGGCCACTGTAGTGCTGAATCCGCCAGTCGCCCGACGGCGACACATAGCTGCGCACCGCGCTGCCCATATGGATGTCGCCCGTACAGTACGGAACGAACACCTGCGTCCATTCCTGCGTCTCGACCTTCGGCTCGCCGACGAGGATATGCGTGAGATCCATCCGCGTCATCAGCGGCGACAGAAACAACGACTTCAGGCTCTGCTGCACGGTGCCGTTCACGTAGTTGTGCGGGATGCCGTCGGGATTGAACGCGCCGAGCCCCGCCTGCGCGCCGGTCGCGGTTTCGGTACAGGTGCCGTGATCCCAGCATGCGCCGCCCGGCTCCATCATGTAGAGCAGATTGTCCGATTGCGCGCGGTTGATATAGAAGCGCATCGGCGTGCCGTTGCCGCATGACGCGCCGCTGCTTTCCGGCAGCGTCACTTCGTACCACGAATAATAGGGAATCGACGGGTCCTGCATCGCAGCAGCAGCCTGCCCGTCGACGGCGGCTACGCTCAGCAGGCCGGCGACGCACAGGCGTTCGACACATTCGCGTACGGACATGCTCTCCTCCATCTCTATCTCTATCGATCGGTTTTCCACGACGCGCGTGCACTTTCGCGGCGATGCGGTCGCGGCTCGCTCAACGGGTATCGGATCGGGAAGTCTGGTCGAACAGTTGAACGCGCAGCGCCTGCAGGCGCTGCGCGATGACGGCCTGTTGCTGATCGGGATCGGGAACGCTCGCCTGAACCTGCCGGACGATGTCCCGGCTCTGCTGCGCGTAGGCCAGATAACGCGGATCGCGTGCGGGCGACGGCCCCACCGTCTGCCGGGCGTAGGCGTCCCACTGTTGCCGCATCGACTGGATGGCCGCGCCGCGCGTCTCGGGGTCCGCCGTCGCGTCCGCAAGCAATGCGGCGCCGAGCGCCTCGGCCTGCACGGGAACAATTTCGTTGCGCGCAACGTGCTCGGGCAGCTCGGCAAGAATCTGACGGGCCAGCCGCGCCCGCTCCGCAGCCGGCATGCTGCTTCTGCCCTCGCCGTATGCCGCGATCCGGTCGCGAAAGCGGGCGAATGCGACGATGCGCTGCAATTGCGCTTGCGCATCGTCGCGGCCAGCGAGACTCTTTCGCAGTGCGACGAGATCCAGCTTGCGCTCGGAGGGGCCGGCGTCGGCTCGCGTCTCGTCCGCCGCATCCACGGGCGGTTCGCCGCGCTCGTTGGGCGTCGCGTCGGATCGCACGGGATGGGCTACAGCCGTCTGTGACGGCGACACGTATCGCCATCCCGCAACCGCTGCGCCGATCATCGCCAACAGCAACGCGGTTCGCCAAAGCGCTTTCGATTTTTTCACGGCGTCTCCTCATCGGGCCGTCGCGACGCTTCACTGTCTGCTTTCGTGTAGGTTCTATGTCGAAACCCAACCGTGGTCAAAGCGCGCACTAGAAGCGATCTACTAATCGACAAAAGACGAATCGAACGCACGCATTGCCTGCATTTTTCGACACGCCGCGTTCGTCGACGACGGTCGTGTTTCAGTTGCGGTTCAGTTGGGCTTCGGTCGCGCTGCGGTCATGGATTCGACCGCGCGAACTCGTTCGCCCGAATGCGGCTGACGCTCGTTGCTCCGACGATGCGAATGCACGGCGAGTCGACATGCGCGATCGGCTCGCCGCATTGCGTCCGGAGCGCAATGGCCGTGCTCGTCGAATTCGAATCGACGAACCGCGCCGTCGGCGGATGCGCCCACATGGCGGCCATCATGTGCGGCTGATCGGCGCGCCGCGCGCGACGCCGTGGCGCGACTCGCTCAACGAAATGCAGGCAGGGGGGCGGCGGCGCAATCCGCGCGCGGCGGCACGCGTCGTCCGCCGCCGTCGCATTTTGCAATGGCGTTGTAAAAAAGCGCTCGCCGCCGTTCAGTCTTCGCCGCGCTTCGTCCGCGACACCTGCTCCGTGCGGTCCGGCACGATGTCCGCGCTGTCGTCGGACGTCAAGTCGCCGTCCGCCGATGCGCGCTCGCCCATTCCGCCGCGGTCCGTGTCGCTTTCGAGTTCTTCGTCGCCCGTCTCGGGCGCGTGATGGTTGAGCCCGGTGTCGACGTCGCACGGCCACTGCTTCGCCCCCGCAACGTCGCTACCGCAGTCCGACTAATCGCTCGGGCCGAGCGAACGGCTGTCGTCGCTCGCCGACGGACGCTCGTCCGGTTGGTGCGGCTCGTCGTCCGGATTCGGTGTGCTGCTCATGTCGCCGCCCTCTGTCGATCGGGCGAATCGTGCGCCGGCCCGGGCGCGCCGTGCGCCTTGCGTGCGCGTTGCCTGCGCCGCGCGCCCGGCCGACGCGCTTCGGTGGATCAACCTCCGCCGGATGCGCCGCCGGGCGCCGCACCGGAACTGCCGGACGGCGCCATCGGTGTGGGCTGCACGCCGCCCGTCGCGCCGCCCGTCGAGCTCGAATCGGTGTTCGAGCCGCCCTGCTTCGAACACGAAGCCATCGTCATCGCCAGTCCGGCCGTCGTCACCCCGACGGCGACCACTCGCCACATGCTTCGATGAAATTCGGGTCGCATAGCACCTCCTGCAGTGAACGAATCCGTCGCGCAGCAAGCGACGTGCCGCGTGCTGCGGCGGCGGCCGGGGCGTGCGACCGGCCGGCCGCGCGGTGGCCGGACGGCAACCGGCGCGCGGCCAGCGACGCGTTCGCGGTGACGGCGGCGCTCGCGGCCCATGCTGGCCTCGCGGCCTGCGCTACCTCGTTGCCTTTCGCCTTCCTCGTCTCCTTCGCAGCACACGTCGCACACGCTGCGCCGCACACGCCGCCGCGCTGCGCATCGCCTAGAATTTCCTTCAAAGGACAACGACGAAAAAACGGCCGCGCGACGGGCGCAGTGCATGCCGAGCGCAGCCTGGGAGACAGCCATGTCCGAGCCGCCGCTTCCGTCTCGACAAGTCGATTACGAAGGCTTCGAGATCCACGTGTCGCCGGCCCCAACGCAAACCGACGCGAACCGCTACACGTACGCCGGCTACGTGTGCCATCCGGGCGCCGATCCGACGCTGCCCGGCCACACGGTGCCGTTTCACGCGGACGGCGAAGAGAGCTTTCGCAGCGCCGACGAGGCGTTCCACGAGGCGGTGTCGATCGGCCGCAGCATCGTCGACGGCACGCATCCGGATCTGTCGGTGCTGTCGCTCGTCACTCACGGCTATTGATGCCGCGCGACAAGCGGCGCGGCGCGGCGGCAATGCCGGCGTCGCCGGCTTCTGGCGTCGGCGTTCGGTGACGGCTGACGCTTGACGTGCGGCGTTTGCGGATTCACCTTCGGCATCGGGCTGCCGGCATGGGGTCGCCCTTTGCGGTTCACCGTTCACTATCGGTCATCGATCACCCGCCGCGCGTCGCCGGCAAGCACCGCTCTTTCGTCAACCGCCCGAGACGACATCGCTTGCCCCCGGCTTCGCCGTTAAACCACGACGCTCGCCGGCGCCCCCAGCGCACACTGCGCCACCAGGAACGAAAACGTCAGATGGCCCGCGATCCCGGACTCGAAGCGCTCGTCGAAGACGAACTGAAATTCGAACCCAACGTCGTCGCGCAAGCGATGTTCGGCGGTTGGGCGTGGCTGCTCGATGGCCATCTGCTGTGCGCCGCGCGCGACGACGGCATGCTCGTCAGGCTCGGCAAGGGCAACGACGGCTGGGCGCTGAAGCATCCGGGCATCGTCCGGATGATCTCGCGCGGCAGGCCGATGCTGGGCTGGGTGCGCGCCGCGCCCGACGCGTACGGCAACGACGCGTTGCGCCGCAGCCTGATCGACGCGGCGCTCGCGTTCGTCCGCTCGCTGCCCCCGAAGTAGCATGCGCGCGCCGTCTCCCGCGCCGTTCTCAGGCGGCGATCCGTATCGCGGCACGCCCGCCGAATACGCGCAGGCGGGACGCACGTAACGCGGCTAGTCTGGCGGCGCACGACGCCGAACGGATGACATCGCGCGACGAGCGGGGACCGTCAATGAATCCCGGCTCGCGCCGCCGCCGATTCGCCCGTCATCCGGCAGCCCGCGTGCCCGCCGCGCGCGCGGCCGTACTCGCGCGCGACACCACCGCATACCGCCGCGAAATGCCCAACGCAATCAGCGCGGCGACCGTCAGCGCCGCCGATGCCGGCGCGAGCAGGCCGACGCCCCACGTGTCGGCGACCCGCCCGCCGAGCGCCGAGCCGAGCGAGATGCCCGCGAAGATTCCCGACGAATTGAGCGCGAGCGCCATCCCCCGGTAATGCGGCTCGAGGCCGACGACGCGCCGCAGTTGCGACGGATAGAACAGATCCTGCATCAGCGCCCAGAGCGTGAGCAGCGCGAGCGCCGCGGCAAACCGCGCGTCGCCCCCGAAACCTGTCGCCGCGAGCGCGGCAAGGCCCGCGAACACCGCGAACATCGCGCCCATCGCCGCGGCAAGCAGCGGCTCGGCGGACCAGCGCCGCGCGACGCGCTGCGCGACGAGATTGCCGAGCATGCCCGTCACGCCGAACACGAGGAGCGCGAACGCGCCCTCGCCCGCACTCGCGCCGAAGCGCCGATGCAACAGCGGCAGGATCAGCGTGTACGTGCAGAAGAACGCGCCCGTCTGCAGCACGACGACGGCGAGGCCCGCCGCCGTCGCGGGACGCGCGAGCAACGCAACGAGCCCGCCCGCTCGCATCCGTTCGCCGCGCGACGCGTCGCGGACCGTGCCGGCGATCCACGCGGCGCTGCCGAGCGCGACGGCGGCGAGCCAGCCGAACGTCGCACGCCAGCCGAGCGCCTGCGCGACCCACGCCGACAGCGGCGCGCTGACGACGCTCGACAACGTCACGCCGACGAACACGATCGCGAGCGCCTTGCCCTGCCGCTCGGCCGGCGCGAGCCCGGCGCCGATCGCCGTCGCAACCGGGCTCACCGCGCCCGCGCCGACGCCCGCGACGATCCGTGCCGCAAGCAGCCAGCCGAAGCTCGGCGCGAACGCGCCGGCGAGCGTCGCGAGCGACGTCGTCAGCAGGCCGGCGATCAGCACGCCGCGCCGCCGCCGATGCCCGATCAGCATTTGCAGCACCGGCGCGCCGATCGCGAACGCGATCGAGAACGCCGCCATCAGGAGCGCCGCGCGCCCCGGCGCGATCCGCCAGTCGGCGGCCAGCGACGGCAGCGCGCCCACCACGCCGTACGACATGCTGCCCATCGCGAAATTGGCGCTCGCGAGCGCCCGTAGCGCATGACGCTCGGTTTCGTGTGTCTTCATCGAATGCCCTTCGAAAGTCCGGTCGCGGCCACCCAAGCCGCGTCTCGCGACAGTCTGCGCATCCCGTTGGTATATTTGAAATCGATTCTTCGTATTGGAGCCATTTACATGAAAAATATGTCGACCGAATGGCGCGGCGCCGACCTCGCGCTGCTCGCCGCGCTCGACGTACTGCTCGAAGAGGCGAACGTGACGCGCGCAGCCTCGCGGCTGCATTTGAGCCAACCGGCGCTGTCCGCGCAGCTCGCGCGGCTGCGCGAGCTGATCGGCGATCCGCTGCTGCTGCCCGCGAAGAACGGCCGCGGAATGGTGCCGACCGCACGGGCCCTCGCACTGCAAGGCCCGTTGCGCGGCGCGCTGCGCGAATTGCAGGCCGCGCTGCGCCACGGCGCCGCATTCGATCCGGCGACCGACGAGCGCACGTTCCAGATTGTCGCGAGCGACAACGGCTTCGTGATGGCGGGCCTCGATCTCGTGCGGCACGTCGCGACGCACGCGCCGGGCGTGCGCCTCGCGTTCCGCAATGCGCCGGCCGACGCTGCGGGCGCGCTGCTCGAGCGCGGCGAGGCCGACCTGCTGATCGCGGCCGATTTCGCGGTGCCGCGCGCGACGATCGCGCGCCCGCTGCTGCGCGAGCGCTATGTGATGGCGCAGCGCAACGGACATCCGCGCGGCCTCGCGCCCCCCGATCTCGACGCGTACTGCGCGCTTCGCCACGTGATCGTATCGGGCGACGGCGGCGGCCTGCACGGCTTCATGAACGACCGCCTGCGCGCGCTCGGACGCTCACGGGCCGTCGCCGTGTCGGTGCAGCAGTACCATCTCGCGCCGCTCGTGCTCGAAGCGACCGACTATGTGTGCGCGCTGCCCGAGCGCTTCCTGCTGCGCTTCGCCGACCGGCTCGATCTGCTGCCGCTGCCCGTCGAAGTCGACGGCTTCACGCTCGCCGCCGCGTGGCACCCGCGGCTGCACGCCGATCCCGCGCATCGCTGGCTGCGCAGCGCGCTGTTCGCCGTCGCGGGCCGGCGCACGGAGGACGAGCCGCCCGCCGGGCCGGCCGCGGCATCGGACGACGACTCGCACGCGACATGACTGCCAGCGCCCTGCATACGCGAAACGGCGCGCCGAAGCCGAACGCAGCAGTTCAAGGGCGACGGCCTTCGGGCATCGCCGCGCCTGCCGCTGTCACAAATACGCCGCCAGCTTCGTCTTGATCCTTCGAACGCTTCAAACCCTTCGAACCGCAAGTCTTTCAAGCAGCCCGTCCAGCAAACCCCAGGAACATGACCGAAACCTCCCGCCCGGCGCCGCCCGACGAACCGTTCACCGCGCTACGCCCGCGCCTCTTCTCGATCGCGTACCGGATGCTCGGCACGCGCGCCGACGCCGAAGACGTGCTGCAGGACACCTGGCTGCGCTGGCACCAGGCCGCCCGCGACGCGCTCGACTCGCCCGAGGCGTGGCTCGTCACGGTCGTCACCCGGCTGTCGATCGACCGGCTGCGCGCCGCGAAAGCACAGCGCGACGCCTACGTCGGCTGGTGGCTTCCCGAGCCGCTCGTCGACGTCGACGAGCGCACGCCCGAGACCGCGGCCGAATTCGCCGACAACCTGTCGGTCGCGCTGCTGTGGGTGCTCGAACGCCTGTCACCCGAGGAACGCGCGGCGTTCCTGCTGCGCCAGGCGTTCGAGCGCGACTACGCGGAAATCGCGCAGTTGCTCGACAAGAGCGAGGCCGCCTGCCGCCAGCTCGTCCACCGCGCATCGATGCGCGTGCAGCAGAAACACCGGCGCTTCGACGTGTCGCGCGACCGGCACCGGCAACTCGTCGAGCGCTTCGCGCAGGCGTCGGCAAGCGGCGAGCGCAGCGCGATCCAGGCGCTACTCGCGGACGATGTCGAGCTCGTCGGCGACGGCGGCGGCAAGGTGCCGTCGTTCTTCAAGGTATTGCGCGGCGCGTTCCGGATCGCGAATCTGTACTGGGTCGTCGGCAGGCGCCATGCCGGGCGGGTCGAGTACCGGCTCGCGCAGATCAACGGCGAGCCTGGCCTGCTGCGCTTCATCGACGGGCAGATCGAATCGGCGCAGGCGTTCGTCACCGATGGCGCACGGATCGTCGCGATCTACGCGGTGCGCAATCCGGACAAGCTCGCGCATATTCCGACCGGCCATGCGTGACGCGCGTGGCGCGGCGCGCGCTGCGCGGATCACATTCCGGCGCGTCACGGCCCGGCTCGGTACGACTCGCTCTCCCTGTCTCGCCCCTCCACGCCACGCTTGGTCTCGTCTCGTACTCAGCATGGTACGGCGTGCATCGGAAACCGCTCCATCGTCCGAACGGCCAACGATTTCGCTCCGCGCCACACCGACCGGCAACGCATGCTCGCGACACCCTGTCACAAACGCGCGACGCGCCACGTCTTGTAGGCGAGAGGGCCGCATCGGGCGGCCCCGCTTTCAGAGGAAACCGATCATGGCGCACGCCCCCCGCCTTCCGTACCCGAAGCTCGCATCGAAGCCGTTCAACGCGCTGCTCCATCTGTCCGAAACCGTGTGGAGCGGCTCGCTCGGCAAGCAACTCGTCGATCTGGTGTTCCTGCGCGTCTCGCAGATCAACGGCTGCGCGTACTGCATCGACATGCACTGGCGCGATCTCGTGAAGCTCGGCGTGAACGAGCGGCATCTGAACGCGGTCGCCGGCTGGCGCGAGGCCCCGTTCTTCGACGCACGCGAGCGCGCCGCGCTGCAATGGGCGGAAAGCGTCGCGCGGATTCCGCACACGGACCCGGGCGACGAGGCGTTCGCGCAGTTGCAGGCGCACTTCTCCGATGCCGAGATCGCCGAGCTCGGCTTCGCGATCGCGACAATCAACGCGTGGAATCTGCTGAACGTCAGCTTCAGGAATCCGATTCCGGAGACGACGTAAGCGGACGCCGGGCGACGCGTCGCCTCTACCCCGCCGGATGCCGGGCCCGGCCGCCGTCGCGACGGCGGCCACCGCCGCGCCGCCCGCGCCCGCAACGCAACCGCCCGGCGGGATACGCCAAACGACGAGCGGCAAAGCGAACAAGAGACAAAAAAATTCTCCCGGCACCCGCCGTCCGCGGCGCTGACCGTCGCCAACTCAGCCATTCACTCCAACTGCCCCGCGCGGGCGTACCATTCGATTCGAACGCCCACCCCGGCCCGTCGCGCGGCGCCGTTTTCCGGCCCGTATTCTTCACAGGTTAAACTCTGTCCTCCCGCGATGCCCTTCGGGCGTCAGCCATCATCGCCAGCGGCGCGCCCATGCGGCCCGCCCCCGTCCATGGAGTATTTCTTGATGAGCGGCGGATTCCCGCGTTCTGCCTTCCGTCTCCCCAGTCCCGTCGCCACCGCGGCACCCGTCGTCCTCGCCACGCTCGCGCTGTCCGGCTGCGCGCTGTTCCGCGCGCCGCAGGCGCCCGCGCCCGTCGTCGAAGCGGTGGCCGTGCCCGTCGAGCCGGCGAGCGAGCCCGTCGCCGCGCCCGAGCCGGCGAGCGCGCCCGAGCCCGTCGAGACCACGCCGCCGAAGAAACCGCACCGCGAGGCCGCCCCGCCGAAAAAGCCCGCGCGCGCCGTGCCGCCGCCTCCTGCGCCCGCGCCGGCACCCGCGCCGCTCGTGACGACGCGCGCGATCGAGCGCGGCCAGGTGCACGCGCTCCTCGACAGCGAGGTGCGACGCGGCGGCAAGGTGATCGGCCGCGCGGTCGACATGACGGCCGACGCGAACGGCGCGCCGCGCGAGATGCTCGTGAACCTGCAGGGCTTCATGGGCGTCGGCGACCGCAAGGTCAGCTTCCCGTGGAAGCTGTTCCGCTTCACGCCGGGCGGCAAGCAGGAGCCCATCGTCCTCGACATGCCGGCCACCGCGCGGCTGCAACCCGCCGACCGCCCGAAGACAGTGCCGCTCACGGGTTCGACGCGGGCAGGCGCCGAGCCCGGCCAGATGCGGATCATCGACGCCGACATCGAGCGCCCGAACGGCACGAAGGTCGGCCGCGTCGTCGACGTGCTGATCGGTCACGACGCGCAGCCGCAGGCGGTCGTGCTCGACGTCGGCGGCCTCGTCGATCCGGATCGGCACACGATCGCCGCGAACTGGTCGGCGCTGCGCTTCGCGCCGAAGGACAAATCGCTGCGCGCGCTGCTCGACCTGAACGACGCGCAACTGAGGGCGTCGCCGCCCTACGCCGGCGACAAGCCGATCCTCGCCGTCTCGCCCGCCACCCCAGCCGCCCCCGCCGCCGCGCCGGCAACCGCTCGAGCAGGTGCGAAACAATGACGGTCCGGCATGCGGTCAGCGCGCGTAGCCTGCGCGCCCTCGACTGGCTCAACTTCTTTGTCGCGAACGTGCAGACAGGCTTCGGTCCGTTCATCGCGTCGTATCTCGCGTCGCACAAGTGGACGCAGGGCGAAATCGGCATGGTGCTGTCGATCGGAACCATCAGCGCGATGGTGAGCCAGGTGCCGGGCGGCGCGGCCGTCGACGCGCTGAAGAACAAGAAAGGCGCGGCCGCGTGGGCGATCGCCGCGATCATCCTGTCCGCGGTGCTGCTCGCCGCGAGCCCGACCGTCGTGCCCGTGATCGCGGCCGAGGTGTTCCACGGGTTCGCGAGCTGCATGCTCGTGCCGGCGATGGCGGCGATCTCGTTCGCGCTCGTCGGCCGCGAGAGCCTCGGCGACCGGCTCGGCCGCAACGCGCGCTGGGCGTCGCTCGGCAGCGCGATCGCGGCGGGCCTGATGGGACTCACGGGCGAGTACTTCTCCGCGCGCGCGGTGTTCTGGCTGACGGCGGCGCTCGCGCTGCCCGCGCTCGTCGCGCTCGCGATGATCGAGCCGGCGCACCGCCATCATCACGCGGCGCCGCGCGCATCCGCGCCGCGCGACGACGCCGATGAAGACGAAGAGCACGAAACGCTGCGCGAGCTGCTGCGCGACAAGCGGATGCTGATCTTCGCCGCGTGCGTCGTGCTGTTCCATCTGTCGAACGCGGCGATGCTGAACCTCGCCGCGGGCGAAGTGACGGCGGGCATGGGCGAGAACGTGCAGCTCGTGATCGCCGCGTGCATCATCGTCCCGCAGGCGATCGTCGCGATGCTTTCGCCGTGGGTCGGACGCTCCGCGCAGCGCTGGGGCCGCCGGCCGATCCTGCTGCTCGGCTTCGCCGCGCTGCCGCTGCGCGCGCTGCTGTTCGCCGGCGTGTCGAGCCCGTACCTGCTCGTGCCCGTGCAAATGCTCGACGGCATCAGCGCCGCCGTGTTCGGCGTGATGCTGCCCCTCATCGCCGCCGATGTCGCGGGCGGCAAGGGGCACTACAACCTGTGCATCGGGCTCTTCGGACTCGCGGCGGGTGTCGGCGCGACGTTCAGCACGGCGCTCGCCGGCTTCGCGGCCGACCACTTCGGCAACGCGACAAGCTTCTTCGGGCTCGCCGCCGCGGGCGCGCTCGCGACGCTGCTCGTCTGGTTCGCGATGCCCGAGACGCGCGACGCGGCGCTCGCCGAAGACGCGCAGCGCTCGAGCGCCGAGCCGGCGCAGTGACGCGCCGACGGCCGCTGAACCGGCGTGCGGCGCGCTTTCCCCCCTCCTTGCCTGACCGAGATGGAAACGATCAAAGCATTCAACGACGCGCGCCGACAGATCCAGGAATCAGTGCTCGACCTGTTCAAGGGCTTGTCGCTCAAGGAGCGCCTGCTGCAAGGCGCGCTGATGGCCGTGCAGGCCGCGAGCGGCGCGTGCCTCGCGTATGGGATCGGCCGCGCGCTGCACACCGAGCAGGCCGTGTGGGCGGCGATCACCGCGATCGCGGTCACGCAGCACAACTACACGGACACGATCAACCTGTCGCGCGACCAGTTCATCGGCGCGATGGTGGGCGGACTGATCGGCTTCGCGGGCGCGGCGACGGGCGCCGGCCACTTCGTCGCGTACGCGGTCACGATCGTGGTCGCGATCATCTGCTGCTGGTGTCTGAACGTCGGCAGCGCAGCGCGGCTCGGCGCGATCACCGCGACGATCGTGCTGCTGTTTCCGGGCGAAGGCCCGCTGTGGGACATTCCGCTCGTGCGGCTCGGCGAAGTGACGCTCGGCACCGCGTGCGCGATGGCGGTCGGCTGGACGATGTCGCGGATCGAGCGGCGCTGGTTCGCGAAAGACTGAAGCCGCAGCGAACGGGCGAATGCGGCAAAAGTGAAAACGGCGGTGGCGCGCGAAGAAAGCGCGGTGTCGAACGGTGCTGAACAGTGCCGAACGACACCGCCCCGCGCGACGCTCCGACAGACAGCCGCCCTCGCCGGCGCGGCGGCCGCGAGCCGCATCCGAGCCGGCCGGGAAACGGGATGTGCGCGGCCCCCCCGTATCGGCCGCTGCGCCCGATTTCGCGGGAAACGGCGGTCGGCGCACCGCGCGTCGGCCGGCTTACGGTCCGATCTGCAGGATGACGCCCGTCGAGATGCGCACGAGCAGGTAGTCGCCGCCGATCCCGACCCAGTGATAGCCGCGCGGCGGCGGCGACAGGCGGTACCCGCGCCAGTCGTCGATCACGTACTGGCGGTCCCGGTATTCGTCCGGCAGGCGATCTCCGCGGCGCCACGCGGCGTTTTCGTCCCCGCGGTGCTCGCCGGGACGGGGGCCGCCGTCGTCGCCGTATCCGCCGTGATCGCGCCCGACATGCTTGCCGGGAGGCGGCCCGTGGCGTTCGTCGCCCGGTCCGCCCGGGCCGTGGGGTTGGGCGGCGGCGAGCGACGACACGAGCGCGCCGGCAGCGAGCATCGAAATCCACAGCGTACGATGTGCTTTCATCGAATCTCTCCGTGAAAAGGCGCAACCGGCTGTCGGCGCCGGGGCGCATAGAAAAAGGTAGCACATCGCGCCGAATCCGCCGGAAATTGCGGGTCGAGATCAAAAAAATCCGAGACGGCTCAAATCGCCGATTCGGCGACACTGCTGCTTGCTCGGACCTCGCCGACCAGTCTTCTGGTCCAGCTCCGTCTTCCGTCTCCGGCCATCCGCTCGTCTGCCCCATCGATCCTCCGATCTCTCAGGGTTGCCCCGCCCGAGTCGCTCGAATCGTCGCTCGTCGCCGGGAGCCGGCGCGCTGATCACAACTGCCTTGCCGGACGCGCACCGCAAGCCGGCCCCCGTCCGCTTGCGCAATCGCGCCGGCCGCCCAGCGGCACGCGGGTATACTCGCGCTCACCGCTCAACGCCCCTCTCGCATTCAGACACCGCTTTCATGGCAGAACCCACTCTCGGCGTCGCCCTCATCGCCCACAATGCCGCGGCCCGACTGGCCGAATGCCTCGACGCGCTGTCGTTCGCCGACGACATCGTCGTCGTCGACGGCGGCAGCACCGACACGACCGTCGGCATCGCGAAGACGCACGGCGCGCGCGTCATCGTCGCCGCCGACTGGCCGGGCTTCGGGCCGCAGAAGAATCGCGCAGTGGCCGCGCTCGACACCGACTGGATCCTGTCGATCGACACCGACGAGATCGTCACGCCCGAGCTCGCCGCATCGATTCGCGCGGCGATGCGCGCGCCGCGCGCGCCGGTCTATGCGCTCGACCGGCTATCGAGCTTCTGCGGCACCTGGGTGCGTCACAGCGGCTGGTACCCGGACTGGCTGCCGCGGCTTTTCAGGCGAGGCGCGGCACGCTTTTCCGATGATCTCGTCCACGAGCGCCTCGTATTCGACGGACCGTCCGCGAAGCTCGACGGCAAGCTGCTTCACCACTCATACGAAGATTTCGAAACCGTGCTGCGCAAGCTCGACGCATATTCGAGCGCGGGCGCCGCACAGCGTCGCGCGGCAGGCAAGCGCGGCGGGTTGGCGAAGGCGCTCGGACGCGGTGCGTGGGCATTCGTGCGCACCTATCTGCTGCGGCGTGGCTTCCTGGATGGACGGGCGGGCTTCATGATCGCCGTGTTCAATGCCGAAACGGTCTACTACCGCTTCCTGAAGCTCGGATTTTCGCGGTCGCAAAAGCGGCGCGACTGACGCGCGGAGAATCCGCGCCGGCACGGTCGCACGATGCGCTCGCTGCACGCGTGATCCGCACCACGCCCGATCGATCACACGCAGCCGAACGAATCGCTTCGTCGAAGTCGAGGCGCGCCGCGATACACCGACCCGATCCGGGGGGCCGCCTTACTTGCGCGCCCCGAGCCGGCTGACGTCGACCGGCATCGCGATGTCAGCCTGCGTGCTCGCCGCATCGAGTCCGAGCATCGCGGCCGCGGCGCCGATCACGCGCGCCGACGACAATTCAGTCAAGCATCGGCTCCAACTGTCCAGATGCCGGTCGCAGCCTTCGAGCTTGCACGGCACGCAGTCGCCTTCTCCTTGCAGAAGTTGGACGTTGCCGTGCCGCCCGGAGCCGCGCAGCGGCCACGGCTCGTTGCCGGCCGGCCAGTGCGCGGGCCACGGGCCCCAGCGCGTCGGATTCGACGGCCCGAAGAGGGCGATCGTCGGAACGCCGCAAGCGGCGGCAACGTGGGTCGCGCCGGTGTCCGGGCCGATGAAGAGCCGCGCGCGCCGGAACATCTCGGCGCTCTCGCCGAACGACAGCTCGCCCGCCATGTTCAGCACGGGCTCGCCCGCCGCTTGCGCGATCCGCGCCGCATAGTCGCGCTCGGGCTGCGCGGGGCCGCCGCTCAACGCAACCGCGAAGCCCCGGCTGCGCGCCCAGCGCACGAGATCGACCCAGCCGTCCTCGTGCCACTGCTTGTAGCGAAACATCGGATACGGATGCAGCACGACATACGGCTCGTCGCGCGACAGCGCGGACGACCCGTACAGCTTCGCGTCGAAGCGCGCGCGCGCGGCGGGATCGTCGCCGATGCCGGGCGCGACGACGTCGGCGCACGGCGTCACGCCGAGCGCGCCGGCGAGCGACAGATTGCTCGTGACGGTATGGACGCCGCGGTGCTCATCGGGCACGATGCCGTTCAGGATGAGCCGCGTGAGCCGCGTGACCCGCTCAGGATCGACGAGTCCGATCCGCCAGCGGCCCGCGAAGAACGCGTAGAAGCGCGCGCGATCGGAACTGATCGCAGCGCACGCGAGATCGTACTTGCGCCAGATGCGCAGCGCGTCGGCGATGCGTTCCTTCGGCCGAGCGCGCGGCGCGACCGTGATCACACGCCGGATGTCGGGATTGTGCTCGAGCACGCCTTCGGTGCCGCGAAACACGATCATGTCGATCTGCGCGTCGGGCCAGCGCGCCTTCAGCGACCGAACGAGCGGCGTCGTCAGCAGCACGTCGCCGAGACGACGCGTGCAGGACACGAGGATGGTGCGCGGCGGCCGGGGAAGCGTCAACGGAACGGTCACGGTGAAAGCCTGAAGAACGGGCGACTGGACATTTTAGCGAATTCGCGCCGCGCACCCTGGCGGCGCGGGCGTGCTCACGCCGACTCGAGCAGTTGCGCGGCGAGCGCCTGCATGCGCGCGTTCGCCGCGCGGGGACCGAACGCCTCGATCTTGCGCGACGCATGGGCGACGAGCGCCGCGCGCAGCGCGTCGTCGGCGAGCATCCGCTCGATCGCGTCCGCGAGCGCCGCGGCGTCGCCGAGCGGCACGAGCAGCCCGCCGCGACCGCCGTCGAGCTGATCGCGCGGCCCCGTCGGACAATCCGACGAGATTACCGGCGTGCCGAGCGCCATCGCCTCGCCGAGCACCATCGGCAAACCCTCGTAGCGGCTGCTCAGGATCAGCATGTCGGCCGCGCGCACGTATGGAAACGGATTCGCGCAAAAGCCCGCGAACTGCACCGCATCGCACAGCCCGAGCTCCGTCGCGAGCCGCTCGAGCGCGCCGCGGTCAGGACCGTCGCCCAAGAGCACGAGGCGCGGCGCGTCGGCACGGCGCGCACGCACTTTCGCATACGCACGCAGCAAGGTCCGATGGTCCTTCTGCCCTTCGTCGAGGCGCGCGACCGACACGATGAAACGCCCGGCTGGCAGTTCGGCCGGCTCGTCCGCACGCCCGCGCAGCGCCGCCGGATCGATCACGTTCGGCAGTGCGGTGACGACGACGCGGGTATTCGCGAAGAGCGGCTCGGCCTCGCGCTGCATACCGGGCGTGAGCACCGCGAGCGCCGCGTAGCGCTCGTACTGGCGAACGCGCCGCGCCATGTACGACGTGCTCTTGTCGCCGAACCGCGCGGCGAAGCTGTAATGGCTGACGCCGATCCACGGCATGCCGCCGCGCCCCGCAATACGGCGCAGCGAGAAATCGAAATCACAGACCACGTCGTAGCCGCGCGCGAGTTGCAGGAATCGGCGCGCGACGGCCGGCCGGATCAACGCATGCGTCGACGCCTTGTGCAACAGCTTCTCGCCGCCGCGCAGCTTGCGCACGCGCTCGCGCTGGTGGAGCGCATGCATCCACCGCTCGGGCGCGAGCACCTGCAGCGCGACGTCGGGCGGAATCGCCTTCGCGCACCACGTCGTCAGATCCGGCGTCGGATACGTGACCGACAGTCCGATCTCGAACACGCGGCGATCGAGCGCGTTGAGCCACGCGAGCAGCGCAGTCTCCGTGCCGCCCCGGCCGAAGTCGTTGATGTGAAACAGGATGCGCACGTGCCGGGCGCCCGGGCGGGCGAAGCCGGCCGACGCGGCGGCCTGTTCGAGGAGCGTAAGGGGCGGCGCGTCGGGCGCGACGGGCGTCGTCATCGTGCGTCTCCGTCTTGCGACACGCGCGGCGCGCGCGCCTCGCGTTCGCCTTGGCCGAGCAGGAAACCCGCGAACGACCAGAACGCGAGCATCGTCGTCTGCCACATGAAATCGTCGACGGTGTTCTTCGCGATCATCCCGACGACGAGCGCGAGCCCCGCCGCGGACACAGCCGGCACGCCGCGCCTGAGCCGCCAGAACGCGGCCGCGAGACTCACGAACAGCATCGCCTCCAGCGCGACGCCGATATAGCCCGTCTGCAACCACGTGTTGAGGAACAGGTTGTGCGCATGCGTGAGCGCCTGCGGCTCGATCTGCAACAAGAGCGGCGGCGCGTCGGCCGCGTACGCGTGTCCGGGCAGCGGCTTGCCAAAGCCGACGCCGAGCCACGCATGCTGCTTACCCTGCTCGGCATAGAATGCCCAGAGCTTCGGGCGCGTGTCGGACGACAGCGTATCGCCGAGCGCGTTCAGCTCGCCCGGCACGTAGACCCGCTGGCCGGCGACCGTGATGTCGCGCGCGGCCGACGACGCCGAAGCGGCTGCGGCGGACGCGGACGGATCGCGCTCGCGCGCGCTGTATTCGAGCAACCCGAGCGCCGCGGCGCCGAGGACCATGATCGCAACGACGCTCATGCCGAGCCGGCGCCGATAGAGCGGATAGAACGCGACCACGAGCGTCGCCCCCGCCGCCGGCCAGAAGAAGCGGTTCAGGCTCGCGAGCCCGACGAAGCCGCACGCGAAGAGCCCGACCACGCCGATCGCGCGCCAGCGAACGCGCATCAGCAGCGCGGCGAAGAGCGGCATCGCGAACACGACGAGCGTGCTCGTGTGGCCGACGCGGTTGTAGAAGCGAACCGGGAAGATATCCGGCGTGGGCGGCTGCAGACGCCCCCAGTAGAACGCGCTGAGGAGCGCAAGCAGCACGCACGCGGCCCATACGACAAGCACCGGCCATTCGGGACGCTTCACGCGCGAGCCGAACAGCCAGAAGCCCCAGAACGTGACGAGCGGATACAGCACCTCGTCGAACCACGCGCGCAGACTGATGCGCGGATACAGCGACCAGCCGACCGACGCGAGGCTCCACGCAGCCCATGCGACGATCGGCAAAACGAGCGGCCATTGCCGGAACGGCGGCCGGCTCGCGGACAGGATGCCGGCAAGCGTGCCGACGCCGATCAACGCGAGCGTCGTGTTGACGACCCCGTTCATGTGGCCGAACATCACGCCGAACATCAGCGTGGGACACGCGATCCAAAGCACGCGCTCGACGCGCGATGTCGTAATCGTCATCGACTTGAACTTGACGGCGCAAGCGCCAAAACGTTTTGCAGCGCACGATGCACCGCATCCACTGAAAGACGTCCCATGCAGTCTGCATGGTCGTCGCGCCACGCGACGCAGGTCGTCGCATTCCGGTCGCAGCGCCGCACCCATGCGACATGACGCCGGAAAATCGACGGCTGGTCGCGGCACGGCATGTCCGCGATCGTCAGCGCGACGAACGGCGCGTCCTGCCAATAGCGGCCCGCGCCATGAATACCGGCGTTGCCGGGGCCGAACAGCGCGACGGTCGGCACGCCGACGAGACGCGCGAGATGCGCGATGCCGGTATCGGGGCATACGACAGCCTGCGCGCCGGCGAGCACGTGCCACAGATCGGCAAGGCCGAGCCGCCCCGCGAGATTCGGCTGCGCGGGATCAGGACCGATCTCGGCGACGAGCTCGACTTCGCTCGGTCCACCGCTCCAGACGGGCAGATAGCCTTGCTCCTCGATGCGGCCCGCGAGATCGAGCCAGCGCGCGGACGGCCAGCGCTTGACCGCCGTGCTCGCGCCCGGATGGAGCACCACGTAGGGCCGCTCGCGCAACGCGGCGGGCAGCGGCGCGCTTGCCTGCGGCGCCGGCCAGTCGGACGGGCGATAGAGGCGCGGCGCGGGCCCGTCGACGAGCGCCGCAGCGAAATCGGCCCAAGCGGCGGGCGCTTCCGGATACGGAACCGGCTCGTCGACCGGCCAGTTCTTCCACGCGGGCGCATCGCCCGCATGCGCGACGATCCAGCGGCAGCCCGCGCCGAGCGCAAGCCAACTGTGGCGGTTGTCGCCCGCGACGATGCCGAGATCGTACGGTCCCGACGCGAGGAGACGCCTGACCGACGAGCCGTCGCGCGGATCGAACGCGAGCGCGTCGACGCCGAACGGCCGCTTCGCGTAAAGCGGCGCAATCGCCTTCGGGCACGCCAGCACGATCTGCGCATCCGGGTGCTGCTCGCGCAGCTTCGCGACGAGCGGCGTCAGCAGCAACGTGTCGCCGAGCAGCAGATGATGCGCGATCAGGATGCGCCGCAGACGAACGGGCCTGCGCCGCAACGGCTTGAGAGCGAGCCTCGGCAGCGCTCGCGAGAAGATGTGGATCCGGCCGTGAAGTCTGCTCATTCGATTAGATCAACGGCCGATCGATTCCGTCACTTGTGATGCGATGCGCCGGAGGCCGGCCGAAAGCCGTTTCGTCATGCAGAATTTCCACGATTCATATTGCGGGGGACAAACCGGAACGCGCCGGAACCCTCGTGAGACATCCGCGAAACCAACGCGCATTCCTCGTCACCGGGCCCAAGTACGCGGCTCGGCCCACGACGCATTGCACATGCGCGCGGGGCCGAGCGGAACTTGCTGAGTATACCATTCGGCCCAGACGCTTCCGGAGCCAATATCCTGATGAAAGGCCGGGCCGGGCGACGCGCGAACGCGCGTCACCGCGGCCCGTCGCCCGCAGCCTCGGCGGCGAGATCGAGCAATTGCGCGACGTGGCGCGCGACGCCCGGATCGTACTGGATCGCTGCATGCGCCGCAGCGCCCGATTCGACGCGCGCGGCGCCCGCCCTCGCCCGCCGCACGGCTTCATCGAGCACACCGCGTAGCCCGGCCGCGTCGCCGGGCGCGAACACGAGCTTCGCCGACGGCGCGATCGCGTCGCAGCAGCCGACGTTCGACGACAGAATGACGGGCGTGCCGCACATCACCGATTCGATGCCGACAAGCCCGAACGGCTCGTACTTCGACGCGAGGATCGTGAAATCGGCGGCACGGTAGCCGTCCTCGATGTCCTTCACGTAGCCGACGTAGCGCAGCCGCTCCGACGTTCGCTCGGGCGGCCGGCCGGCGACAGCGACGACGACGCCCGGCCCGGCGTCACGCAGCACCGCTTCGATGAGCGGCAGCCCCTTGCGCTCGTGGCTGCTCGACGGGAACAGCAGCACGACCTCGTCGCCGGCGAAGCCGAAGCGCGTGCGCATCTCGGCACGGCGCACGGCGTCGACGGGCGTGAAGCGCGCGGCGTCGACGGGCGGGAACAACACGCGGATCTTGTCGTCGCCGAGCCCGTAGAAGCGGCGCAGTTCGTCGCGCATCAGCATCGAATGCGCGACGACAAAGCGCGCGCGCTCGTATTGACGGCGTTCGAGCGCGATCTGACGGCGATCGGAGCACGTCGGCGTGCGGCCGATCGCATCGAGAAAGCCGAGATGCGTGCCGCCGCAAATCGCGATGTCAGACGAATCGACGCGATTGCAGCCGATCAGCACGTCGACGGGTGACGCGCGGCGAGCCGCGCGCAGGCGCCATGAGAACCATGCGTCTCGGCACTTGCCGGGCAGGAACGAAACGTTGATCCGGTGCGGCTCGACGAACCGGTATTCCGGCACCGACGAATCGAACGATCGCGCAAAGATCGAAGGCCGGACCCCGACGGCGGCAAGACCGCGTGCGAGGTCGATCGCATAGCGCTCGAGCCCGCCGCCGTACTTGAGCGCGTTGCATGACAGGCCGATTTTCATCGGATCGCGACCATCGCGCTCGCCGGACGACCGCCCGGCCGGATGTGCGCCGCTCACCCTGCGTCCTGCTGGAACTGGATGCGATGCAGGTGCGCGTACAGTCCGCCCTGCTCGAGCAGTTCGCGGTGGCTGCCGCTTTCGACGATCTTGCCGCCTTCGAGCACGAGGATCCGGTCCGCGCGCTCGATCGTCGACAGGCGGTGCGCGATCACGAGCGTCGTGCGCCCCTTCATCAGCGTCTCGAGCGCCGCCTGCACGTGTCGCTCGGATTCGGAATCGAGCGCGGACGTCGCCTCGTCGAGAATCAGGATCGGCGCATCCTTGTAGATCGCGCGGGCGATCGCGAGACGCTGGCGCTGACCGCCCGACAGCCGCATCCCGTTGTCGCCGACGAGGGTGTCGATGCCGTCGGGCATCGCGGTGACGGTCTCCCACAGATTCGCCGCGCGCAGCGCCGCCTCGACGCGGTCGCGCTCGGGCGTCTGGCCGTAAGCGACGTTCGCGGCGATCGTGTCGTTGAAGAGCACGACGTCCTGGCTCACCATCGCGATCTGGTTGCGCAGGTCATGCAAGCTGTACTCGGGCAGCGCGACGCCGTCGACGCGCACCGCGCCCGACGACGGATCGAAGAAGCGCGGAAGCAGATTGACGAGCGTCGTCTTGCCGCTGCCCGACGGTCCCGCGAGCGCGACCATCTCGCCCGGCGCGACGGTAAACGACACGTCGTCGAGCGTTTGCCGGCCGTCGCGCGGCATGCCATACGAGAACGACACATGGCTGAACTCGATCGCGCCCGACGCGCGTGCGAGCGGCTTGCCCCCCCCTTCAGGCTCGCACGGCTCGTCGATCAGCCCGAAGATCAGCTCGGCCGCCGTCATCCCGCGCTGCAGCGGCTGGTTCACGTCCATCAGGTGCTTGAGCGGCGAAATGATGAGCAGCATCGCGGTCACGAATGCGACGAAGCCGCCGACCGTCGTCTGATCGTTCGCCGACTGGACGACCGCGATCGTCAGCACGACGGCGAGCGCGATCGACGCGAGAAACTGCGTGAGCGGCTGCGCAAGCCCGCCCGACACGGTCATCCGCATCGAATAGCCGCGCAGCTTGCGGCTCAGCTCGTTGAAGCGCCCGATCTCGTACGGCTCGCCGTTGTGGACCTTGACGACCTTGTAGCCGCCGACCGTCTCTTCGACGATGTACGCGAGCTGGTTCGTGAGCGTCTGATGCTCGCGGTTCAGGCGGCGCAGCCGCCGGTTGATCTTGCCGACGAGCCAGCCGATGCACGGCAACAGGATCGCGACAATGAGCGTCAGGCGCCAGTTCAGATAGAACAGATAGCCAAGCAGGAAGACAACCGTCAGCGAATCGCGCACGAGCGTGATCGTGACGCCCATCAGCACGCTCAGCACCTGGTTCACTTCGAACACGACCGCGTTGATCACCGTGCTCGCCGTCTCGCGCTGGAAGAACGATACGCCCGTGTGAATCATCCGCTCGAACATCTGGATCCGCAGATCGAGCAGGATGCGGTTCGACACGTACTGCAGCAGATAGCCGGACGCGTATTGCGCGAGCGCGCGCGCAAGCGCGAGGCCGACGACCGCCACGGGCACATACAGCTTCGTCGTCATGTCGCCCTTCGAGCCGAAGCCGTGGTCGAGAAGCGGCTTGAGCAGCGCGGGAATCCCGGCTTCCGTCGCGGCAACCGCCGCCATCGCGAGCACGCCGGCGACGAGCACCCATACGAGCGGTTTCACATACGGCCAAAGGCGGCGCATCACAACGGCGGGCGACGACGCGTCCTGGCCGCCGATCGGTTTGCTTAGGGTAGGCTTGACGCTCAAAATGTCCTCGGGAGAATCCGGAAAACGTGCAGGAGGATCAGTAGACGATCTCGACGACGCTGCCGCCGAACGCCGCGCGCAGGTCGGCGAGCAGCGCGTCGCTCGGCTTCACGCGCCACGCGTCGCCCAGGCGCATCTCGCCCTGCGCGCGCGCATTGCTGTAGGCGATCCGCACCACGAGGCCGTTCGGTATCACCACCTGCGCGCGCCGCCCGCCTTCGCGGCCGCCGCGCGGCGCCGGCGCCTCGGCGGGGGGCGTGTCGTCGGCTTTCGCGACGTGCGCTTCGAGCACGCGGCGCAGCGCCGCCGCGTCCGCGTTGCCGTTCATCGTCATCCGCACCGCCTGCGCGTAGCGGCTGCGCGCGCGCTCGAGATCCATCACGGAATCGGCGGTGAAGCGGATCCCGCCCGTGAACGCGTCGTTGCGCGCCTGCCCCTGGACGATCAGCAGTTCGTCTTCCTTGAAGAGTGCGCGGTTCACGTCGAACTGCTCGTTGAACACGGTGACTTCGCACTGGCCAGTGCCGTCGTCGAGCAGTGCGATCACCATCTTGCCGCGCTGCGTCATCTGCGTGCGCAGCGACGCGATCACGCCGGCCACCACCTTGTCGCGCCCTTCCTTCAGCTCGCCAAGCTTCTGGCGCACGAAACGGCGCACCTCGTCGCGATACGCGTCGAACAGGTGGCCGGACAGATAGAAGCCGAGCGCGCTCTTCTCCTCCTGCAGGCGGCGCTTGTCGTCCCAGGCGGGCTCGTCGACGAGCGCGTGCTGGTGCGCGGGCACGCCGCCGATGTCGAAAAGGCCCGCCTGCAGCGCGTTCGCGGCCGCCTGCTCGGCGGCTTCCATCGCGAGCGGCACCGACGCGAGCAATTGCGCCCGGTTCGCGTGCAGCGAATCGAGCGCGCCCGCGCGGATCAGCGCCTCGATCGTGCGGCGGTTCACGATGCGCCGGTCGATCCGCTCGCAGAAATCGAACAGATCGGCGAACGGCTTTTCCTCGCGCGCGCGCAGGATCTCCTCGATCGCGTTCTGGCCGCTGCCCTTGATCGCGCCGAGGCCGTAGCGGATCGTGCACGAACGCTTGCCGTCGGCTTGCGCGACCGGCTCGAAGCGGTAATGCGATTGATTGATGTCGGGCGGCAGCACGGCGATGCCGTTGACGTCGCAATCGTCGAACAGGATCTTCACCTTGTCGGTGTCGTCCATCGCGAGCGTCATGTTGGCCGCCATGAATTCGGCCGGATGGTGCGCCTTCAGCCACGCGGTGTAGTACGCGAGCAGCGCGTACGCAGCCGCGTGCGACTTGTTGAAGCCGTAGCCCGCGAACTTCTCCATCAGGTCGAAGATCTCGTCGGACTTCTCGCGCGTGAGGCCGTTCTTCGCGGCGCCCTCCGCGAAGATCTCGCGATGCTGGGCCATCTCCTCGGGCTTCTTCTTGCCCATCGCGCGGCGCAGCAAGTCCGCGCCGCCGAGCGAGTAGCCGCCGATGATCTGCGCCATCTGCATCACCTGCTCCTGATAGACCATGATCCCGTAGGTCTCTTTCAGGACGGGTTCGACGCGCATGTCGGGATACTCGACCTTCTCGCGCCCGTGCTTGCGCGCGCAGAAGCTCGGAATCAGGTCCATCGGGCCCGGTCGGTACAACGACACGAGCGCGATGATGTCCTCGAAGCGGTCGGGCTGCGCATCCTTCAGCATGCCCTGCATGCCGCGGCTTTCCAACTGGAACACGGCGACCGTGTTGGCCTTCTTGAGGATCTGGAACGACGTCGGATCGTCGAGCGGCACCTGCGCGAGCGACCAGTCGGCCTTCGACGGATCGAGCCGGCGGATGTAGCGCTCGGCCCAGTCGAGGATCGTCAGCGTGGTCAGCCCCAGAAAGTCGAACTTCACGAGGCCGACGGCTTCGACGTCGTCCTTGTCGTACTGGCTGACGACGCCGCCGTCGTCGCCCTGCGTGTAGAGCGGGCAGAAGTCGGTCAGCTTGCCGGGCGCGATCAGCACGCCGCCCGCGTGCATCCCGACGTTGCGCGTCAAGCCCTCGACGCGCTGCGCGAGATCGAGCAACTGGTGGACTTCGTCCTCGTTGTCGTAGCGCTCCTGCAGGAGCGGCTCTTCCTTCATCGCATCGGCGATCGTCACGTGCTTGCCCGGCTTGAACGGGATCAGCTTCGCGACGCCGTCGGTGAACATGTAGCCCAAGTCGAGCACGCGGCCGATGTCGCGCACGGCCGCCTTCGCGGCCATCGTGCCGAAGGTGGCGATCTGCGACACCGCGTCCGCGCCGTACTTCTCCTTCACGTACTGGATCACGCGATCGCGCCCGTGCTGGCAGAAGTCGATGTCGAAGTCGGGCATCGACACCCGCTCCGGATTCAGGAAGCGCTCGAACAGCAGGTTGTAGCGCAGCGGATCGAGGTCCGTGATGCCGAGCGAATACGCGACGAGCGAGCCCGCGCCCGAGCCCCGGCCCGGCCCCACCGGCACGCCGTTGTTCTTCGCCCAGTTGATGAAGTCCGCAACGATCAGGAAGTAGCCCGGAAAGCCCATCTTCTTGATCGTGCCGCACTCGAAATCGAGACGTTGGCTGTACTTGTCGCGCTGCGCTTCGCGCTCGGCCTCGTCCGGATAGAGTTGCACGAGGCGCTTCTCGAGCCCTTCCTGCGACAGTTGCACGAGGTAGTCGTCGAGCGACATGCCGTCGGGCGTCGGGAAGAGCGGCAGTTTCGGCTTGCCGAGCTCGAGCGTCAGGTTGCAGCGCTTCGCGATCTCGACCGTGTTCGCGAGCGCCGAAGGCAGATCGGCGAACAACGCGACCATGTCGTCCTGCGTGCGGAAGAACTGCTCGGTCGTGAAGCGCTTCTGGCGGCGCGGATTCGCGAGAATGTCGCCTTCCGAGATGCACACGCGCGCCTCGTGCGCGGTGAAGTCGTCAGCCGTCATGTACTGCAGCGGATGCGTCGCGACGACGGGCAGCATCAGCTCGGCCGCGATCGTCACCGCCTGCTGGATGTACGCTTCCGCGCCCGGCTGGCCGTGGCGCTGCAATTCGATATAGAAGCCGCCCGGGAACACCTGCGACCAGCGCTGCGCGTGGCGGCGCGCGGCCGCCTCGTTGCCCGCCGCGAGCGCGAGGCCGATGTCGCCCTGCTGCGCGCCGGACAGCGCGAGCAGCCCTGCGGCGAGATCGCCTTCGAGCCAGTTCGCGTCGAGCTCCGCGCGGCCGCGGTATTGGTTCGTGAGCCACGCCTTCGACAGCAGCTCGCAGAGGTTCAGGTAGCCGCGCTTGTCCTTGACGAGCAGCAGCAGCCGCGACGGCTTGTCGCGATCGTCGTGGTTGGTGATCCAGACGTCGCAGCCGGCGATCGGCTTGATGCCCGCGCCGCGGGCTTCCTTGTAGAAACGGACGAGACCGAACGCGTTGCCGAGATCGGTCAGGGCGAGCGCGCCCTGACCGTCTTCGGCCGCCGACTTGACGATATCGTCGAGACGCACGATGCCGTCGGCAATCGAGAATTCGGAGTGAACGCGAAGATGAACGAAACGGGGATCTGACATGGGCGCTATTGTAGCCGGCCCAGGGGCCCGGCATCGTTCGCGGCGGCCAAAAAATCGCCGCGGCGGCCGTTCGGCCGAGTGCCGGCACAAGGCCGCGGGCGGCAAAGCCGCGCGCGACGGCGATTCGCCGCGGCCCGCAGCGGCGCCGCGGCGCGACGCCGACGCATGTCGTCCATTCGGCCGACTGCGGAAAGCCGCGCGGTTTGCGGGATAATACGGTTTTTCCGTTTTCGCCCGCTTGGCGCCCGGCCGCCCCGCCGCGCCCCGCCGCGCCCGTTTCGCGCGGCCTCGCCGCCGGGCTGCAGCCGCCTTACCGTCCGAACCTCATGACCACCGTCAATCTCGCCGCCTACCGTTTCGTCTCGCTCGACTCGATCGAGCAATGGCGGCCGCTCATCGCCGAGCGCTGCAACGCGCTCGGGCTGCGCGGCACGATCCTGCTCGCGCCCGAAGGGATCAACCTGTTCATCGCGGGCCCGCTCGACGCGACCGGCGCGTTCGTCGATTACCTTCGCCACGATCCGCTCTTCGAAGGCAAGTTCGCCGATCTGGCGTTCAAGGAGAGCCTGTCCGATTCGCAGCCGTTTCGCCGGATGCTCGTGCGCCTGAAGCGCGAGATCATCACGATGAAGATGCCCGCGATCAAGCCGGAGCTCGGCCGCGCGCCGTCCGTCGACGCGCGCACGCTGAAGGCGTGGCTCGACCGGGGCCGCGACGACGCGGGCCGCCCCGTCGTGATGCTCGATACGCGCAATGCGTTCGAAGTCGACGTCGGCACGTTCGACAACGCGCTCGACTACCGGATCGACAAGTTCAGCCAGTTCCCCAGTGTGATCGAGGCGAACCGCGCGGACCTCGAAGGCAAGACCGTCGTGTCGTTCTGCACGGGCGGCATTCGCTGCGAGAAGGCGGCGATCCACATGAAGGACGCCGGCATCGAGAACGTCTACCAGCTCGAAGGCGGGATCCTCAAGTACTTCGAGGAGGTCGGCGGCGCGCATTACCACGGCGACTGCTTCGTGTTCGACTACCGCACCGCGCTCAACCCGCAGCTCGAGCCGACGGCCGACGTCACGTGCTTCGCATGCCGCGCGGTCGTGCCGGCCGACGCGCAACAGTCGCCTCTCTACGTGCCCGGCAAGTCCTGCCCCGCCTGCCATCACCCGGACAATTCGGGCAACCCGGGCGAGCGCGCGGACCGCCCCGCCGAACCGGCGCGCGCCCATTGACCCGCTTCGCCGCGCGTCGCATCGGATGACACGCTATCGCGGGCGCTTCGCGCCGTCGCCCACCGGCCCGCTGCACTTCGGCTCGCTCGTCGGCGCGCTCGCGAGCTGGCTCGACGCCCGCGCGTGGGGCGGCGCGTGGCTCGTGCGGATCGAGGACATCGACGGGCCGCGCACGGTGCCCGGCGCGGCCGACGACATCCTCGCGACGCTGCGCAGCTTCGGCTTCATCGCCGACGAGCCGTCCGTCTGGCAAAGCGCGCGCATCGCACGCTACGAAGCGGCGCTCGCGCGGCTCACCGCCGCAGGGCTCGTCTATCCGTGCGGCTGCACGCGCAAGGAGATCGCCGATTCGCTGCGCGCCGCGCACGAGCGGCACACGACGCTCGCGTATCCCGGCACGTGCCGAACGGGCCTGCACGGCAAGCCCGCGCGCGCATGGCGGCTGCGCGTGCCGGACGGCGCGGCGGCCGTCGTCACGTTCGACGATCGCTGGCAGCGCGCGCAGACACAGAATCTCGCGACCGAAGTCGGCGACTTCGTGCTCAAGCGCGCGGACGGACAATGGGCGTATCAGCTCGCGGTCGTCGTCGACGACGGCGATGCGGACATCACGCACGTCGTGCGCGGCGCCGACCTGCTCGACTCGACCGCTCGCCAGATCTACCTGCAGCGCTGCCTCGGCCTGCCGACGCCGCGCTATCTGCACGTGCCCGTCGTCGTCGATGCGAACGGCGAAAAGCTCAGCAAGCAGACAGGCGCGACGGCGCTCGATCCCGCCGCGCCGCTGCCCGCGCTCGCCGCGGCCGCGCGGCATCTGGGACTCGCGCTCGACGATGCGGCGTGCGCGTCGCTCGACGCGTTCCAGTCAGCCGCGATCGCCGCGTGGGACACGCGCTTCGGGCCGAACGCGCGTCGCTGAGGGCGCCGGCCGGAATACGCGCCCTCGTCGCTTCGATAGTCACCCGGCCGCGCCGTTCGCGATTCACCGATTCACCGATTCACCAATCCGCCGATTCACCGATATCGCGCTCGCGCGCTCCGTCGCCGTGCCCCTCCCGGGCCTCGCCCTCGCCGAGCCGGGCGATTCCGCCGGCTCCCGGCCGCGATCGCAGCCCTTTTGCGTCACCACCCCGATCGCCGTTCCCGCTCCGCTCGCCCGCAAAAAGAAAAGGCGGATGCTCGCGCGTCCGCCCTCTTCCCATCGGCCCGGCGCCGTTTCCGGCGCCCGATGTTCAATTCCGCGTCACGACGACGACGTCTTGCGCGGCATCCCGAACCCGCCCAGCAGCGCGGCGAGCGGCTGCTTGGGCGCCTTCTTCTCCGGCTGCACGGGCGTCGCCTCTTCCGGCTTGCTCGCGGACGGCGACGGCACGTACGGCTTCAGGAAGAAATCGTCGATCGGCGCTTCGCGGCGCGGATGATACGCGCGCTCGCCTCCCGCCGAACGGCGGCCGGCCGATGCGCCGCGGCGCTCGTCGCGGTCGCGCTCGCGGCGGCCGCCGCGCTCGTCATGGCGATGGCGCGGCAGGTCGAGCTCGAGCGTTTCGAGCGACAGCGTCCGCTTGATCAGCTTCTCGATGTCGGCAAGCTGCTTGCGCTCGTTCGGGCTGCACAGCGACAGCGCGTCGCCCGACGCGCCCGCGCGCCCCGTGCGGCCGATCCGGTGCACGTAGTCTTCCGCATTGAACGGCAGATCGAAGTTGATGACGGCCGGCAGTTCGACGATGTCGAGGCCGCGCGCCGCCACGTCGGTCGCGACGAGCGCTTCGATCTCGCCGCGCTTGAACGCGTCGAGCGCCTGCATCCGCTCGCTCTGCGAACGGTCGCCGTGAATCGCGGCCGCGACGATGCCGTCGCGCTCGATCTGGCGCGCAAGGCGGCTCGCGCCGATCTTGCTGTTGCAGAACACGATCACCTGCTTGAGCGAGCGGTCGCGGATCAGCTTGACGACGGCCGCCTGCTTGTCGCCCTCGGCGACGTCGTAGACGATCTGCGTGACGGTGGACGCGGCCGCGTTGCTGCGCGCGACCTCGATCGTCTGCGGATCGCGCAGGTAGGTGGACGCGAGCTTCTTGATCTCGGGCGAGAACGTCGCCGAGAAAAGCAGCGTCTGACGCTCTTTCGGCAGCAGGTTCAGGATGCGCTGCAGATCGGGCAGGAAGCCCATGTCGAGCATCCGGTCGGCCTCGTCGAGCACGAGGATCTGCACCTGACCGAGATTCGCGGTCTTCTGCTGGACGTGATCGAGCAGGCGCCCCGGCGTCGCGATCAGGATCTCGACGCCGCGGCGCAACTCGGCCATCTGCGGGTTCATGTCGACGCCGCCGAACACGACGGCGCTGCGCAGCGGCGTGTGCTTCGCGTACGCGTGCACGTTCGCGGCGACCTGATCGGCAAGCTCGCGGGTCGGCGTGAGGATCAGCGCACGCACCGGATGGCGGGCAGGCGACGCGCTCGTGTTCGCCTGCGGCAGCAGCCGCTGGATGATCGGCAGCGAAAAGCTCGCGGTCTTGCCGGTGCCGGTCTGCGCGGCGCCCATCACGTCGCGGCCGGACAGCACGACCGGAATCGCCTTCGCCTGGATCGGCGTCGGCGTCGTATAGCCCTGCTCGGCAATCGCTTTCAGGATCTCGGCGGCAAGGCCGAATTGATCGAACGTCGCGTCGACAGGCTTGGCAACAGAATCGGACATGGTGGCGTTTCGCTCAAAAGGCGCGGCGGGACATCTTGCGCACGGCCTGCTCGCTCGCGAGACAGGCGACGCACCCCACTTCGGAATGAATACGAAGCCGCGGCGCGCCGCAGGGCGCCGCCGGCGCTTGAGGCCATCCGGGCCGCGCGCGAGGCTTCGTCCGGCAGGAGCGCCGGCAGAAAGGGGCGTATTGTAGCATCCCTCGCGAAACGGCTCGGTCGGCGGGCAAGCATCGGCGATCCGCGCGGCCGGGCCGCCGAAGCCGGCCCTGCGCGACGGCCCCCGCGACATGATGCGCGCCGCCGCGCAGCGGCGATATGACGCATTGGCGGATCCGGCGACGGCGCACGCTCCGACGCTCAGCCCTTCCCGCGCTTCTTGCGGACCTCGCTGCAGCCGCCGAGCACGGGCGGCGCGTGCTCGCCCGCGATTTCGTCGTACAGGTCCGCGTCGCGCCCCTTCGTCCACCAGACGTAGCGGCCCGCCTGATAGCGCGCCCCCGACGCCGACACGGTGTCGACGAACAATAGCCGCGTGCCGTTGACGGGCACGAGCGCGAAGCTCTGGCCGTTGCCCGCGCGCCAGTACGACACCCGCACCGGCTTCGGCTCGTTCGCGCACTGATAGACGACGGTTTCGCGCGCGTCAGCGTCGATTTCCTCGACGGTCAGCCGCGCCGCGTGCGCGGCGCCCGCGGCGGCGGCGCACAGACCGGCGGCGCCGATCGCCGCCCGCGTTATCTTGTTCATGTCCTTCCTCGTCGAGCGATGGAGGCGAGCCGTGCGAGCGCCGCACGCCGCTCCGTCAATCCGGATCGATCACGCCCGCGCACGCGTCGGTCGGCGCGGCCGCGACGTGGCCCACGACGGGCACGACCTTCAGCCCCGCCGACGCGACCCGGCACGGCGCGGCGGCGAGCCCGCAGCCCGCCGTCGACGCACACAATGCAACGATCAACATCCACTTCATTGCCGCCTCCTCTCCCGGCCTCGCCGCGCGCGGGTGCGCGGCATCGGGCCGGAAACCACGACTACCGAGAGCCCGGCGGCTCGCGGCGCGACCGGCACGATCCGGTTCCGGCGAGCGCATTCGCCGGCGCGCGCGATGCGCGCCCTCCTTCGTCAGCGCGCGGACACCGGACGCACCGCGGCGGCCGCCCGCTTCGCGCGCTCGCGCGCTTCGTCGACGTTCGCGCCCGTCGCGAGCGCGACGCCCATCCGGCGCTTCGCGAAGCTCTCCGGTTTGCCGAACAGGCGCAGGTCCGCACCCGGCACCGCGAGCGCGTCGCGCACGCCCTCGAACGCGATGCCCGCCTCGTCGAGCCCGCCGTAGATCACGGCCGACGCGGCGGGCGTCGCGAGCGCGGGCTCGACCGGCAGGCCGAGGATCGCGCGGGCATGCAATTCGAATTCCGACTGGCGCTGCGACGTGAGCGTCACGAGCCCCGTGTCGTGCGGACGCGGGCTCACTTCGGAGAACCAGACGTCGTCGCCGCGCACGAACAGCTCGACGCCGAAGATCCCGCGGCCGCCGAGCGCGCTCGTCACGCGATGCGCGATGTCGCGCGAGCGCTCGAGCGCCTTCGCGCTCATCGGCTGCGGCTGCCACGATTCGACGTAGTCGCCCGCAACCTGCACGTGCCCGATCGGCTCGCAGAAATAGGTGTGCGTGTCGAGGCTCGCCGGATCGATCGCGCGCACCGTGAGCTGCGTGATCTCGTAATCGAACTCGACGAAGCCCTCGACGATCACTCGGCCGTGATTCACGCGGCCGCCCGCCATCGCGTACTGCCACGCGGGCTCGACGTCCGCGTCGCGCCTGAGGACCGACTGCCCCTTGCCGGACGACGACATCACGGGCTTCACCACGCACGGGAAACCGATCTGCGCGACGGCCGCCTTGAACGCGTCGAACGACTGCGCGAACGCGTACGGCGACGTCGGCAGCCCGAGCTCCTCGGCTGCGAGCCGGCGAATGCCCTCGCGATTCATCGTGAGCTGCGTCGCGCGCGCGGTCGGGATCACCTCGGCGACGCCGGCCGCTTCGATCGCGGCGAGCGCGTCGGTCGCGATCGCCTCGATTTCCGGCACGACGAGATGCGGACGCTCGGCGTCGACGAGCGCGCGCAGCGCGTCCGGATCGGTCATGTCGATCACGTGCGCGCGATGCGCGAGCTGATGACCGGGCGCGTTCGGATAGCGATCGACGGCGATCACTTCGACGCCGAGCCGCTGCAACGCGATGATGACTTCCTTGCCCAACTCGCCCGCGCCGAGCAGCATGACGCGCGTGGCGGACGGCGAAAGCGGCGTGCCGAGCCGCTGACCGATCTGCATGAGATTTCCCGCTGGATGATGGATGGAGAAAACGACTTGCGATGCTAACACGCGGGGCTTGGGAGCCGGGATCGCGCGCTCGCGCGCCTCTTGCGTTCTCCACGCCTGTCGCGCCGCTCGGCGGTCATCGCGGCGTCGACGGCTTCAAGCGCGCCCGCCGCGATCCGTCGGCCCGCCGTCGGTCGACAGCGCCGCTCGCCTCGCGAACGCGAAGACATCCGCATCATCGAGCAATGCGCGGACCCGGCACGTCGGCGACACCCACGATAAGGCGCCGTGGGCAGGACGAGCGCGGGGAACGCAACGGGCACGCGTCATCCTTGCCTCCCACACGCCCGCGTCTCGCAACCATCCCTCGTCAATCAGCCGCCAATCGGCCGCCAATCGGTCGCGACACCCCGCATTGCCGCCGAATCGCGCAAGAAACGCATCGCATCGTCGCCGCAAAACGCATGAACGAACGCGTGCGGCGACTGTCCGCTCGCGTCCGACGACACGAGTGCGTTACCCTTACGGCTTCGCCCGCAACATTGAAGATTCGAAGAGGAACGAGGTCATGTTCAATTCATCCGCAGCCGCGCACGTGCGCTTTCGCATCGTCCGCTCGCTGCGCGCGCCGCTCGGCGCGCTGACCGTCGCCGCGCTTCTCGCCGCCTGCACGATGCCGACTCATCCCGATTCGGGCGCCCCCGCCCCCGATCCGTTCAACCCCGCGACGATCCAGTTGATCGACGACACGAGCTGGGAGCTCGTCGGCTGGCGCAACGCCGACGGCTCGGCGCGCGACATCCCGCACGGCGACAACGGCGAGCCGATCAAGCTCGCGCTGTCGACCGAAACGGGCGTGCGGCGCGCGGCCGGCTTCTCGGGCTGCAACCGTTACATGGGCACCTACGACGTGAAGAACGGCGTGCTCGCGTTCGGCCCGCTCGCCGGCACGCGGATGGCGTGCGGCGCGCCCGCGCGCGCCGCGCTCGAGCGCGACTACCTCGCCGCGCTCGGCCACATCTCGAAGGCCGGCGTGCAGATGCGCGCCCCGCAGCAACTGATCATCATCACCGACGACGGCGCGACGCTGACGTTCGCGCGACGCGACGGCAAGTAAGCGCCGCGCGGCGCGCGGCGGACGGCCCTGCCGGCGAACCGGACGGCGGGCGCCATCCGCCGGGCCGCGCGCACGACGGCGGCGCGACGGCGCGCCGTTCCTGAAAACATCTTCGTCGACCGGTTAAACTCGACGGCGTCGCGCGTCGCGCCCCGTCCTCCTCCTGTTTCTGAGCATGCAAACGGTAGTCCTCGGCTGGTTCGGCTTTTCGGCCGTCTGGTTCATTCCTCTTTTCTGGCGGCTCGCCAAGGCGTCGCTGCCGGGCGGCGGCGGCCTCGCGGGCCCCGGCTCGATCCGGCTATGGCTCGGCTTCTTCTGCGTGCTGATCGCGAGCTGCACGCTCGCGACCGCGCTGACGGGCGACGCGACGACGAACGCGCTCGGCCACGCGCTCGCGGGCGGCTTCGAGCGCGTGTTCGGCCACGTCGGCACGCCGTTCGCGATGGTCGCGCTGTTCGTCGTCGGGCTGCCGTGGCTCGTCGGCGTCCGCTGGCGGCAGGTGAACACGTGGCTCGACGCATCGTTCGGCATCCGCTTCGCGCGCGAGCGCGGCGACGAGGAATCGCGCGGCGTCGCGGACCTGCCGCGCGCCGCATTGCACCGCGACGACGACCGGCGCGTGCGCCGCGCGGCCGACGTGCAGCCGACGACCGCGCATACGGTCAACCCGATGGCGCCACGGCAGAACGGCCGTTATGCGCGGCCGACGCTCTGGAAGCCGAACGACGCGCAGCGCGGCGACCGGCGCAACGCGCCGGCGGGCGCCGCGGCGCGGGCCGCCGTCGAGCCGGCCGCGCCGGCCGGCTGGCTCAAGCCGGGCGCGCCGTCGCGGGGCGCGGCATCGACTGCGGCAGCGGGAACGGTGACGGCCGGCGTCGCGAAAACGGCCGGCGCCGGCACGTCGACGGCCGCATTCGCAAAGGCTGCCGGCACCGAGCCGGCGAAAACGGCCGGCATCGCCATGCCCGCCGACAACGCGCCGATGACGGTCGATCCGACGCCATCGGCGAGCGGCATGCCGAAGACCGCCGGTCTCGCGATGCCGGGAAGCGGCATCGCGAAAACGCCGCCCCCCGTTTCGGCCACGCCCGCGGCAACCGCCGCCGCGAAGCCTGCCGCCGCGAAGCCTACCGGTGCGGCGATGGCGTCGGGCGGACTGCCGAAGGCGGCGAGCCACGCGGCATCGACGGGCGGGGCAGCCGCCTCGCTCGTTATGCCCGTTGCACCCGGTTCGTCGGCGACGTCGCCCGCCGCGTTCGCGCCGGCTGCGACCGGCGTCGCGAAGCCGATCGGATCGACCGCAGCCGTCGCAGCGATCGGCAAACGCGCGCAAGCGCGCCCGGCCCCGCCCGATCCGCGCTTCGCGCCGCGCCGGCCGGTGACGCAGGCCGCCGTGTCGGCGGCCCGCAATCGGCCGATGACGTTCACGCCGTCGCGGCAGGCAACCGTCGCGGCGCGCGACGGCGCCGCGACGCCCCCGCAACCCGCAGCCCGCGCGCAGACGGCGGCGGCACCCGCCGAGATCGCGCGCAAGCGGCCGGCGGGCCCGGCGCGCGCGCCGCTCTATGCGTGGAACGAGAAGCCTGCGGAACGCATCGCGCCTGCGGCGAGCGTGCACGAGACACTGCGTTCGATCGAGGCCAGCGCCGCGCAATGGACGGCGCTGGCGGGCGCAACGGGCGCAGCCGCAGCACCTGGGACGGCGCGTGAATCGATGATTGCATCGGCTGCGCCGTCGCACGGCGCGGCGGTGACGGCCGCGTCGGGCAGGCACGCGCCGACGACCGCGGAAACGGCCGCCGTCGCGGCCCCTGCGGGCATCGCAACGGTTGCGCCGGCTGACGATGAAATTGCGCCGTGCGTCGCCGACGGCGTCACCTGCGCTGCCGAGGACGGCGTAATCGCTGCCGTCGAATCGACGACGGTATGCGCGGCGCCCGCAGCCGTCGGCTCCGACGCGATCGCCGACGCCGACGCCGACGCTCGCGCGGCTGCGTCGGCCGTCGATCCCGCTTCCAGCGTCGGCATGGGCACATGTGTCGCGCACGGCCGAGAAACGGACATCGCCGTCGAGGCGGCGCTGACGGCGACCGAAGAGGCGCGTCCTGCTAACGCGTCCTTCGCACCCGACGCCGCCGACATGCCGCTGTCGACGGTGAAATCGATGAGCGCCGCCGCCTCGAACGGGAACGAACGGCACCCCGCCGCCGTCCCGGCAGGCGTCGCGCCTGCTTCGCCGTCCGCTGCCGCGACCGCCGCTGATGTCGGCTCACAAGCCGCGGCGATGAACGCCGACGCGATGGATCGCCAGTCGATCGCGACCGCGAGCAACGAGACCGCCCAAGCCGTTGCGCGGCCGGCCGTCGCCGCCGATTCGCGCGCGGCGACGAGCGTGTCGCCCACGGTCGACGACATGCCACGCGCGCTCGCGCCACGGGAGGACGCGAGCGATACCGCCGCTGCGGCCGCTGCCTCCGCGACCACGCAAACCGAATCGCGCATGCATTTGCAATCGCAATCACAATCGCCGCGAGCCGCGACCGCAATCGGCGCGACCGCTTCGCAACCGGCGCCCATCGCGCCGCAATCGAGCGGCGCGGCCGCCCTCCTCCGATCGGGCGACGCCACTGCCCGTCCCACGACGGGCATTCAGCACAGCGAAGCGCAAGCCGCGACGCAAAGCATGACAGCGCCCGCTCCGGACAAGACCGCGGCAGCCGTATCGAACGACTCGAACGTCCAAAGCGCACCTGCTTCGGCCATGTCGCCGGCTGCGCCGGCGACGCCGGGCGCCGCGGCGGCCCCGGTCGTTTCGGCGCCTTCCACGACGCAGACGTCGACAGGCCATGCAGCAGGCGCGATCGGCATCGTCGGCGCGGCATTCGGCATGCTCGACGCGGCCCGCGCGGCGGCCGCGACTGAGCCGGCCGCAACGGCAAGCGCGAACGCCACGACGCCTGCTGTTAGCGCACCCGCGTTCGATCGAGCCGCATCCGGTGCCACTGCCGCGCCGCCGAACGTGCCGAATGCGACGCTGCCCGGCAGCGCCAAGCCAAGCGCGGCCGTATCGAATTCGATCGCGTCGCTCACAGGCGCATCGGCCGTCGCGTCGACCGCGAGCACGCCGGCGATTGCGTCGACAGGTGTCGCAACCTCGGTCGCCTCCACGGCGGACAGCATTTCACCGAGCGTCGCTCCTGCGCTCGCCGCCGCGTCGAATGCGATCGTGTCGCCCGCCGGTGCATCGGCCGCCGCGCCGGACGTTGCGCAAGCCACGCGAGTCGCCGGCGCACCAGGCACACCAGAAACGCCCGCCCCATCGCCCGTCTCCGCCACGTCGACGGCGCCCGCCCCCCAGCCGAACGCCGTCCCCGCCGAGCCCGCCCGCCCGACCCGCCCGCCCGCGCCGAACGCGTTCGAGTTCCACGCGCCCGCCGCGTCGAACGTCGAGCTGCCGACGCTCGACCTGCTCGAGCCCGCCTGCGACACGATCGAGGCGATCTCCGACGAGCATCTCGCGCAAACCGGCCAGATCATCGAGCAGCGCCTGCAGGAGTTCAAGGTGCCGGTGACGGTCGTCGGCGCGTCGGCGGGCCCGGTGATCACGCGCTTCGAGATCGAGCCCGCGCTCGGCGTGCGCGGCAGCCAGATCGTCGGCCTGATGAAGGACCTGTCGCGCGGCCTCGGCCTCACGTCGATCCGCGTCGTCGAGACGATCCCCGGCAAGACCTGCATGGGCCTCGAACTGCCGAACGCCAAGCGCCAGATAATCCGCCTGTCCGAAATTCTCGCGTCGCGCCAATACCAGCACTCGGCATCACAACTCACGATCGCGATGGGCAAGGGCATCACCGGCAACCCGGTCGTCACCGATCTCGCGAAGGCGCCGCACATGCTCGTCGCCGGCACGACGGGCTCGGGCAAGTCGGTCGCGATCAACGCGATGATCCTGTCGCTGCTGTACAAGGCGACGCCCGAGGACGTGCGGCTCATCATGATCGACCCGAAGATGCTCGAGCTGTCGGTCTACGAAGGCATCCCGCATCTGCTCGCGCCCGTCGTCACCGACATGAAGCTCGCCGCGAACGCGCTCACCTGGTGCGTCGGCGAGATGGAGAAGCGCTACCGGCTGATGTCCGCGCTCGGCGTGCGCAACCTCGCGAGCTTCAACCAGAAGATCCGCGACGCCGTCGCGAAGGAAAAGAAGATCGGCAACCCGTTCTCGCTGACGCCCGACGATCCCGAGCCGCTGTCGACGCTGCCCCTCATCGTCGTCGTGATCGACGAGCTCGCCGATCTGATGATGGTCGCCGGCAAGAAGATCGAGGAGCTGATCGCGCGGCTCGCGCAGAAGGCGCGCGCAGCCGGCATCCATCTGATCCTCGCGACGCAGCGCCCGTCCGTCGACGTGATCACGGGCCTCATCAAGGCGAACATTCCGACGCGCGTCGCGTTCCAGGTGTCGTCGAAAATCGACTCGCGCACGATCCTCGACCAGATGGGCGCCGAATCGCTGCTCGGCCAGGGCGACATGCTGTTCCTGCCGCCCGGCACGGGCTACCCGCAGCGCGTGCACGGCGCGTTCGTCGCGGACGAGGAAGTGCACCGGATCGTCGAATACCTGAAGCAGTTCGGCGAGCCGCAGTACGAGGAAGGCATTCTCGACGGGCCGAGCGCGGAAGGCGGCGCACAGGATCTGTTCGGCGAAGCGCCGGACGCGGAAGCCGATCCGCTCTACGACGAGGCCGTCGCGTTCGTCGTGCGCACGCGGCGCGCGTCGATCTCGTCGGTGCAGCGGCAGTTGCGCATCGGCTACAACCGCGCGGCGCGGCTCGTCGAGCAGATGGAAGCGGCCGGCCTCGTATCGCCGATGGGCATCAACGGCAGCCGCGAAGTGCTCGCGCCGCCGCTGGCCGAGTAAGCGCGGCGGGACGCGGCGGCGCGAAGCGCGGCACGGCTTCGATGCCGGGCGGCGCGCCGCCCGGCGTCACCGCACCGGCACGAACGTGAAGTCGACCGGCTTGCCGATCCTGAACTGCGCCGGATTCGGCTCGAGGCGGCCGCTCGCGACATCGCGCCTGAACACGAACACGCTGTCGCTGTCCTGGTTGCCGACGATGAGCCACTTGCCGCTCGGATCGATCGCGAACTCGCGCGGCGTCTTGCCGAGGCTCGACTGCCGGCCGACGAGCTTCAATTTGCCGTCGGCCGCGTTCACCGCGTAGATCACGATGTCGTTCGCGTCGCCGCGATTGGTCGCGTACAGGAAGCGCCCGTCCGGCGACAGATGCAGCGCGCCGCCGCCGACCTTGCCCGCGAAGCCCGGCGCCGTCATCGGCACGGTCTCGACGTGCGCGAGCCGGCCGTCGTCGTAGCGGTACACGCCGACCGACGCGTTCAGCTCGTTGGTCACGTAAGCGAACCGCCCGCTTGCGCCGAACACGAGATGGCGTGGGCCCGAGCCCGCCTTCACGAGCGTGTAGCGCGACTCGGTCGGGCCGATGAGGCCGCGGCCGCCGTCCGGCGCGTAGCGGTACGAGTAGAGCTTGTCCGCGCCGAGGTTCTGCACGAACAGGTACTTGCCGTCCGGCGAGAACACGGTCGAATGGACATGCGCGCCGTCCTGCCGCCCCGTCACCGGGCCCGTGCCCTCGTGATGCACGTTCAGCACCGCTGCGCCGAGCGCGCCCGTCGCCTCGACCGGAAACACCGAGAAGCTGCCGCCCGGATCGGACGCGACCGAATAGTTCGCCGCGACGAGATAGCGCCCGTCCGGCGACAGGCTCAGGTAGCACGGATCGTTCCCTTGCGCCGACACGCGGTTGACGAACTGGAGGGCGCCCGTCTTCGCGTCGAAGGCGAATGCGCTGACGCCGCCGCGCACGCTCGCGGGGCCGGCGTCGCCCGGCAGTTCGTTGACCGCGTACACGCGGCGGCCGTCGCGGCTCGCGACGAGGTACGACGGGTTCTCGGCCTTCGCCGACGACACGGGCGTCGCGCGGCCCGAGTCGGTATCGAAGCGATACACGTAGATGCCGTCGCTGCCCGCGCCCGTATAGGTGCCGACGAGCAGGTTGTACACGCCGCCCGCGGGGCCGCCGCTCGCATCCTGCGCGAACGAGGGATTGCCGAAAAGCGGCAGCGCGAGCGCGAAACCTTTCATCCAGTGACTCAGCCTAAGCGGGAAAGCGAACGACGAAGGCGCGTGAGCGCGTCGGGTCATCGGAACCTCCTTGCATCGATCCGTCTCAAGTGATGTGATGTTGCGAAGCGCGGGCCCTTCGAACGCCCGCGCCGCGCAGTCCGCCGAGTATACGGGCCCGTGCGCGCCGCCGTACAGCGCGGCGCGAAAATGCCCGGATCGTGAACGACAAGGATTGCTGGAGGATCGCCGCCCATGCCCGCCCTCATCGAAGACTACGCCCTCGTCGGCGACGGCCACACGGCCGCGCTGATCTCCCGGGACGGCTCGGTCGACTGGCTGTGCTGGCCCCGTTTCGATTCCGGCGCGTGCTTCGCCGCGCTCGTCGGCACGCCGGAGCACGGCCGCTGGCTCGTCGCGCCCGCCGACGACGTGCGCGTGAGCGCGACGTCGCGCCGCTACCGCGGCGACACGCTGATCCTCGAAACCGACTACGAGAACGACGCCGGCGCCGTCACGGTGATCGACTTCATGCCGCCCGGCAGCGGCTGGTCGGAACTCGTGCGGATCGTCGTCGGCCGGCGCGGCGAGATGAAGATGCAGATGCAGCTCGTGTTGCGTTTCGACTACGGCTTCTCGGTCCCGTGGGTCACGCGGCTGCCGCGCGAGGCGGGCGTGAAGGCGATCGCCGGCCCGGATACGGTCGTGCTGCGCACGCCCGTGCCGCTGTCGGGCGAGAACCTGCATACGGTCGCCGAATTCACGGTGAAGGCGGACGAGCGCGTGCCGTTCTCGCTGTCCTACGCGCCGTCGCACCTGCGGCTGCCGCCCGCGCGCGAGCCGCTGTCGATGCTCGCGCGCACCGAGAACCATTGGCTCGAATGGTCGGCGCGGTGCCCGTTGCGCGGCCGCTACGCGGCCGCCGTGCGCCGCTCGCTGATCACGCTGAAGGCGCTCGCGTACGAGCCGACGGGCGGCATCGTCGCCGCGCCGACGACGTCGCTGCCCGAGCAGTTGGGCGGCACCCGCAACTGGGACTACCGCTACTGCTGGCTGCGCGACGCGACGATCACGCTGCTCGCGTTGATGCGCGGCGGCTACTACGACGAGGCGCGCGCGTGGCGCACGTGGCTCGGCCGCGTGATGGCCGGCTCGCCCGAGCAGATCCAGATCATGTACGGAATTGCGGGCGAGCGGCGCCTGCCCGAGATGGAGCTCCACTGGCTGCCGGGCTACCACGATTCGCGCCCGGTGCGCATCGGCAACAACGCGGCGAACCAGTTGCAGCTCGACGTGTTCGGCGAAGTGATGGCCGCGCTGCACGTTGCGCGTGTGGGCGGCCTGCAGGCGGACGACACGGTCTGGTCGGTCCAGACGACGCTGCTCGCGCACCTCGAGAAGATCTGGCGCGAGCCGGATGAAGGCATCTGGGAGACGCGCGGCGGCCGCCGGCACTTCACGTTCTCGAAGGTGATGGCGTGGGTCGCGTTCGATCGCGCGATCAAGTCGGCCGAGATGTTCCGGCTGCCCGCGCCGCTCGAGCGCTGGCGCGCGGTGCGCGACGAGATCCACGCGGACGTCTGCGCGAACGGCTGGAATCCGCGGCTGCGCGCGTTCACGCAGAGCTACGGCAGCGACGCGCTCGACGCGAGCGTGCTGATGCTGCCGCTCGTCGGCTTCCTGCCGCCCACCGATTCGCGCGTCTCGGACACCGTCGCCGCGATCGAGCGTGGCCTGATGCGCGACGGCCTCGTGCTGCGCTACCACACGAGCGAATACGACGACGGCCTGCCGCCCGGCGAAGGCACGTTTCTCGCATGCAGCTTCTGGCTCGTCGACAATCTCGCGCTCCTCGGCCGCATCGACGATGCGCACGCGCTGTTCCGCCGCCTGCTGTCGCTCACCAACGACCTCGGCCTGCTTGCCGAGGAATACGATCCCGTGACGCGTCGCCAGGTAGGGAATTTCCCGCAGGCGTTCTCGCACGTCGGGCTCGTGCACACCGCGTTCAACCTGATGCATCATGAAGAGGAAATGCTGCGCGCGGCCGGCCAGCCTACGGCGGCGGACGCCGTCGCCGGACGCTAGCGCCGAACCACGTTTGCGCGACAAACGTAAGACAAGGTCAGATGTCGAAGCAACGCTCGGAAATGCGGGTATGCTGCGTTGCGACACCCCTGAATGTCCGATATGATCAGTCGCGACTGATTCGATCCGACGAGTGAATCGGTCCGATTGCTGACTGACACGGCACGCCGCGGCGCCCCGCGCCGCCTTCGCGCACCGTTCTCCCATCGGGAGCTCGCATGCTTTACCAATTGCACGAATTCCAGCGGGCGATGCTGAGCCCGCTGACCGCCTGGGCGCAAGCCGCCTCCAAATCGTTCGCGAATCCGTCGAGCCCGCTTTCGCTCGTGCCGGGCGCGACGCGCCTCGCGGCGGGCTACGAATTGCTGTACCGGCTCGGCAAGGATTACGAGAAGCCGGAGTTCGCGATTCACCAGATCGTCAAGGACGGGCACAACATTCCGATCGTCGAGCAGACGATCATCGAGAAGCCGTTCTGCCGGCTGCTGCGCTTCAAGCGCTACGCGGACGATTCGGGCGCCGTCGGGCAACTGAAGGACGAGCCCGTCGTGCTCGTGTGCGCGCCGCTGTCGGGCCACCACGCGACGCTTTTGCGCGACACGGTCCGCACGCTGCTGCAAGATCACAAGGTCTACATCACCGACTGGATCGACGCGCGGATGGTGCCCGCCGAAGTCGGCCCGTTCCATCTCGACGACTACGTCGACTACATCCAGGAATTCATCCGACATATCGGCGCGCGCAACCTGCACGTGATCTCGGTGTGCCAGCCGACCGTGCCCGTGCTCGCGGCGATCTCGCTGATGGCGAGCCGCGGCGAGGACACGCCGCTCACGATGACGATGATGGGCGGCCCGATCGACGCGCGCAAGAGCCCGACGTCGGTGAATTCGCTCGCGACGAACCGCTCGCATTCATGGTTCGAGAACAACGTGATCCACACGGTGCCGGCGAACTATCCGGGCGAAGGCCGCAAGGTCTATCCGGGCTTCCTGCAGCACACGGGCTTCGTCGCGATGAATCCGGAGCGCCACGCGCAATCGCACTGGGACTTCTACCAGAGCCTGTTGCGCGGCGACGAGGAAGACGCCGAAGCGCACCGCCGCTTCTACGACGAATACAACGCGGTGCTCGACATGGCGGCCGAATACTATCTGGACACGATCCGCATCGTGTTCCAGGAGTTCCGCCTCGCCGAAGGCACGTGGGACATCCACGGCGAGCGCGTGAAGCCGGCCGACATCCATTCGAGTGCGCTGATGACGATCGAAGGCGAGCTCGACGACATCTCGGGCAGCGGCCAGACGCACGTCGCGCACGAGCTTTGCACGGGCATCCCGCAGGCGCACCGCCGCAGTCTCACCGCCGAGAAGTGCGGCCACTTCGGCATTTTCTCGGGCCGCCGCTGGCGCACGATCATCTATCCGCAACTGCGCGACTTCATCCGCGAGCATGCGTCGCAGCCGAAGAAGCCGACGCCGCGGGCCGGCTCCACGTCGACTTCGCCTTCCACGCCGAGCCGGTCGACGGCGGGCAGCGAAACGATAAGCGCCGCGCCCGCGAAGGCGGCCGCGCTCAGGCTGACGGCCGCGAAGCGCCCCGCCGCGAAAACCCGTGCGGCGAAGCCGGCCGCCGCCAAGCGCGCCGCGACGAAAGCCGCATTGCCGCGCGCGCGCAAGGTCGCCTGACGCGCGCGCCCGTCCGGCTCAGCGCCTCAACAGAAACGCTAGCAGCAACTCGGTGTTCATCTTGATCATCTCGGTGCGCTCGTGCTGCGCGCTGAAATCGCGGCCGAAGATCGCGGCGAGCGTGAAGCGGTTCGACACCATGTAGTAGCCGAGCCCCGACAGCGTCACGTAGAACCGCAGCGAATCGATGTCCGTGCGGAAGAGCCCCGCCTTCTGGCCGCGATCGAGCACGCCGTCGAGCGTCTTGACGATCGGCGAGATCATCTCGCGAATGCGCGTCGATTTCTGCAGATAGCGCGCCTCGTGCAGGTTCTCGTTGTTGAGCAGGCGCAGCAGATCGGGATGATCGCGGTAGTAGTCCCACACGAAATGCGCGAGCCGCGTGATCGCTTCGACGGGCGCGACGCCTTCGAGATCGATCGCCCGCTCGGCCTCCATCAGCGCGGAAAACGCATATTCGAGCACCGCGGTGAACAATTGCTCCTTGCTGCCGAAGTAGTAATAGAGCATGCGCTCGTTGGTTTCGGCGCGGCGCGCGATCTGATCGACTCGCGCACCGAACAGCCCCCCTGTCGCGAATTCTTCGGCCGCCGCGAGCAGGATCCGGCGCCGGGTTCCCTCTGGGTCTCTTTTGATTTTTGGCTGATTCATAGTGGCGTTTTGCTATGTGAGCCGCGTAATCCGGCTCGCGCCGCCGGCGATCGACGCGGGGCCTGCGGCGATCGCCGGCGGCGTGAACGGGCGCGCCATCGTTAAGGGACACCCTGCTATAGTCACGCAAAAAAGCGTTTTGATTATGGCACATGCGTTGTTAAGCGCAATGCGAAAAATCGGCGATAATTGTTGTTTTCAGAAATATCCGGGCCGCGTTCGAACGCCCGGCCGCCGCGCCGGCCCACGTCGTCACTGTGACCGATTCCAAGACCCTCGCCGATCGCATCGAAGATCTGCTTCCCCAGACGCAATGCACGAAGTGCGGCTACGACGGCTGCCGTCCGTACGCGGAGGCAATCGCGGCCGGCACCGCCGGCTATGATCAATGCCCGCCAGGCGGCGCCGAGGGCGTCGCGCGGCTCGCGAAACTGCTCGGCAAGCCCGTGATACCGCTCAATCCGGAGCACGGCGTCGAGCGTGCGCGCCCCGTCGCGTTCATCGACGAGCAGCTTTGCATCGGCTGCACGCTGTGCATGCAGGCGTGCCCCGTCGACGCGATCGTCGGGGCGCCGAAGCAAATGCATACGATCGTCGCCGAACTCTGCACCGGCTGCGACCTGTGCGTGCCGCCGTGCCCCGTCGACTGCATCGCGATGATACCCGTGACGGGCGAGCAGACCGGCTGGGACGCGTGGTCGCAACAGCAGGCCGACGCCGCGCGCGCGCGGCACGATGCGCGCCTCGCGCGTCAGAAGCGCGAGCGCGAAGCAGCCGAGGCGCGGGCGGCGGCCCGCCGCGCGGCAAGCGCCGCCGCGGCGGCCACCGCCCCCACCACCGCCCCCACCACCGCCCCTGCCGCCGAGCCCGCGGCGCCGGCCGACGACGATCCGCAAGCGAAGAAGCGTGCGATCATTGCAGCGGCGCTCGAACGCGCGCGCAAGAAGAAGGAAGAACTCGCCGCCCAGGGCGCGGGGCCGAAGAACACCGAAGGCGTCAGCGCCGCGGTGCAGGCGCAGATCGACGCGGCCGAAGCGCGGCGGCGCCGTCTCGCCGGGCAGCGCGACGCGGCCGGCAAGCCCGATCGCGAAGACGACGCGCCGCCGATCTCGAAACCGAAACCGTGACCGCATGAACGCCAACAAACGACGCGCGATCTTCGAAACGCTGCAAAGCCTCAACCCACATCCGACGACCGAGCTCGAATACACGACGCCGTTCGAGTTGCTGATCGCGGTGATGCTGTCGGCGCAGGCGACCGACGTGTCGGTCAACAAGGCGATGCGCAAGATGTTCCCGGTGGCGAACACACCGAAGAGGATCGTCGCGCTCGGCGAGGAAGGCGTCGCCGACTACATCAGGACGATCGGTCTCTACCGGACGAAGGCGAAGAACGTCGTCGCGGCGAGCCGGATCCTGCTCGAGCGCTACGATGGCGAAGTGCCCGCCGACCGCGAGGCGCTCGAGAGCCTGCCGGGCGTCGGCCGCAAGACCGCGAACGTCGTGCTGAACACCGCGTTCGGCCAGCCGACGATCGCCGTCGACACGCACATCTTCCGCGTCGCGAACCGCACGGGCCTCGCGCCCGGCAAGGACGTGCGCGCGGTCGAAGCGGCGCTCGAGAAGTTCACGCCGAAGGAATTCCTGCACGATGCCCATCATTGGCTGATCCTGCACGGACGCTACGTGTGCAAGGCGCGCAAGCCCGAATGCTGGCACTGCGCGATCGAGCCGCTTTGCGAGTACAAGCCGAAGACGCCTGCGCCCGTGCAGTGACGGGGGCGGGTCGCGTGCGCTGCGGCGCGCGGCGGGCGCGGATCGCTTCGGGCATCCGCGGGCCCGCCGGACCGGACCCGCGATTGCTGCAAAGCGGCACGTTCATCGCACGTTCGCGTTCCGCGTTCCGCATTTCGCGTTCCGATCGGCGAAGCCGGCCGCGGGCCGCACCCGATCCCGGCCGACACCTCCCACTACCCGCCCCGCGAGCCTCACGCGCTCGCGATCGTCGTCGGCTCCGCGTGGTCGGCCGGCGTGCCCGCGCGCACGAGCCACAGCACCGCCGCGAGGATCGCGACGCCGCCCGCCCATTGCAGCGGCGTCAGCGTCTCGCCGAACAGCGCGGCGGCCAGCGCGACCGTCACGACGGGCTCGAGCGTCGACAGCATCGACGTGCGGGCCGCGCCGAGCCGCGCGAGGCCGGCGAAGAACGCGAGCATCGCGGCGACGGTCGACACGAGCGCGATCGCGACGAGCGCGGCCCAGCCGGACGCCGCGCGCGGCCAGTGCGGCGGCGCGCCGAACGCCGCCGTGCGTGCGAGCGCGAGCACGATGAGCATCGCCGCCGCGGCGCAACAAATGATCGCGACGGTCGCGAGCGGATCGACGCCGCGCGCCGCCTTCGCGCCGACGACGATGTACAGCGAATAGACCACCGCCGCGCCGAGCGCGAGCGCGATGCCGAGCGGCTCGCCGCGACCGCCGCCCACCATCAGCGCCGAGCCGGCGACGCACAGCGCGAGCGCGACCGCCTTCGCGCGCGTGAGCCGCTCGCCGAGCCACCAGGCGGCGAGCAGCGTGACGAACGCCGGATACAGATAGAGCAGCAGCGCGACGAGGCTCGCCTGCGCATGTTGCAGCGCGCTGAAATAGCACAGCGACTGTCCGACGTAGCCGAGCGCGCCCATGCAGACGATCGCGGCAAGCGCACGGCCGCGCGGCCAGCGCACGCGCCGCCTCCGCGCGACGGCGGCGAGCAGCGCGCCCGCGATCGAGAAGCGGACGATCAAGAGGCCGAGCACGTCGGCGCCGCCCGCGTATGCGTAGCGACCGAAGATCGCCATCGCGCCGAACGCGGCGGCCGACAACGCGACGTACAGCGCGCCGCGTCGCGCGGCGCAAGAGGTTCCGGCGGTCAAGGCCATGGCTCGTGCGAGTAGTGAAAGCGCTCGATTCTAACGAGCTTCGAATGGCCGCATAAGCGGTGTTTATGCCGAATCCGTTGCGGACCGCGATGCGTGCCGTGACGGATCTCGCGTCGAACGGTGAGCGGTGAGCGTGCCGCGCGCCCGAAATGCCGGGCAACCCATCGCCGCGCGATTGCGTCGGCGCCCCGAAACCGGTGCATCACGCGCCTGAATGCCCGGATGCTGTTTCGCAGTTTCGTTGCTTCGCCGCTTCGTTACGCCGTCGCGCCGTCGCGCTTTCGGCAGCCCTGCCGCGGACAGCGTAAAATATGCGCTCGCGGGCCGCAGCGGCCTGTCACACGCCCTGCTTTACATCATGTTCAATCCGAGCCGCGACGACGTGCGTCGCTTCTTCATCGACACCTGGCGCAAGCAGCGCTCGGGCGAGATCCTCACGCCGCTCGAAGCGATGGCGGCCGACTGGATCGTCGAGCATCCCGAATATCACGCGGAACTCGAGGACGCCGGGCGCTCGGCCGCGCACGACTACACGCCCGACGAAGGGCGCACGAATCCGTTCCTGCATCTGTCGATGCATCTCGCGATCAGCGAGCAGTTGTCGATCGACCAGCCGCCCGGCATCCGGGCCGCGCACGAGAAACTCGCCGCCCGCTGCGATTGCGCGCACGACGCGCAGCACGCGATCATGGAATGTCTCGGCGAAACGATCTGGGAAGCGCAACGCACGAACACGCCGCCTGATTCCGACGCCTATCTGCAGCGGATACTGCGACGCGCATCGCGCGGCTGACGCGGCCCTCGCGAAGGCATCACGCACCGCATGCCGCGCACGTGCGCAACGGACAAAAAAATGCCCCGCTCGAAGCGGGGCATTTTTCGGCGCGCGCGTCGCGCGAGAGGACACGCGCGACGCCGGCGTACCGACGTTACTTCTTGAACACGAGGCTGCCTTGCAGCGACTCGAGGTACGCGGCGATGTCCTTCATGTCGGCAACGGACAGGCTCTGCACCTGCGCCTGCATGATCGCGTTGCTGCGGCCGAGGAGCGGGTTCGTCAGGCCCATCTGGTACTGGCGCATCGCCCAGACCAGGTAGTCGGCGTGCTGGCCCGCGAGGCGCGGATATTCGGCGTTGATCGGATTGTCGAGCTTCGCGCCGTGGCAGGCCGCGCAGTTGTGCGACTCGACGAGTTCCTTGCCCTTCGCGACGTCCGCCGCATGCGCGGTGCCGATCGCGAAGCCGGCTGCGAGCGCGAGCGCCGCCGCCGTCTTGAGTGCCGTCTGAGGCTTCTTCATGGATGATGCTCCTATCCCGGTGCTGAGGTCAGCAAGCGCGAGCTTACTTGTAGGGATTGTTCTTCGAATCGGGCTTTTGCGCGGCGTAGTAGGACGCGAGATCGGCGATGTCCTGATCCGTCAGCGATTCGGCGATCGCGTTCATCGACGGGAAATGGCGATCCTTCTTCCGGTAGGCCTTCAGCGCATTCTCGAGATAAACCTGGTTCTGGCCGCCGAGGAGCGGCACCCGGTAGACCTCCGGGTAGGCCACGCGGTAGCCGTCGATGCCGTGACAGCCGATGCACATCGCGGCCTTGCTTGCCCCGTCCTTCGGGTTGCCGACCACACCGGCCGCCTGCGCGCCGGCGGCGAGCGCCGCGAGCGCTGCTGCGACAACGACATGTTTGCCGAATTTATTCATAGCTCTTGTAACCTAGCTTGAGGGGAAACTGGCGCCCGCAAAGGCAACGGCCGGCGCCGTTTTACTTGTGAGGCCGCCACGCAGGCCAAAAAAAACGGCCAGATTGTACCGCGTCGCCGGGGAACGCGTCCACCACGCGCGCCCACCGAATGCGCTTCGCACGATACGCCGGCCGCGCCAAGCCAGCGGCGCTTCTGACTTATACTGGGATTTTTTCGCCGGAAGCTCGCCGCCATGCGTTTCGAAGGTTCCTCGCACTACGTCGCGACAGACGATCTGAAGCTCGCCGTCAACGCCGCGCTCACGCTCGAGCGCCCGCTCCTCATCAAGGGCGAGCCCGGCACGGGCAAGACCATGCTCGCCGAGGAAGTCGCGGCGGCGCTTGGCATGCCGCTCCTGCAATGGCACATCAAGTCGACGACGAAGGCGCAGCAGGGCCTTTACGAATACGATGCGGTGTCGCGCCTGCGCGACTCGCAGCTCGGCGACGAGCGCGTGAAGGACATCGCGAACTACATCGTGAAGGGCGTGCTGTGGCAAGCGTTCGAGGCCGAGCGCCCGAACGTGCTCCTCATCGACGAGATCGACAAGGCCGACATCGAATTCCCGAACGATCTGCTGCGCGAGCTCGACCGGATGGAGTTCCACGTGTACGAGACGCGCGAGACCGTGCGCGCGCGGCACCGCCCGCTCGTCATCATCACGTCGAACAACGAGAAGGAGCTGCCCGACGCATTCCTGCGCCGCTGCTTCTTCCACTACATCCAGTTCCCCGATCCGTCGACGATGCAGAAGATCGTCGAGGTCCACTACCCCGGCATCAAGCAGGACCTGCTGCGCGCGGCGCTCGAGAGCTTCTTCGAGCTGCGCGGCGTGTCGGGGCTGAAGAAGAAGCCGTCGACGTCCGAGCTGCTCGACTGGCTGAAGCTGCTGCTCGCCGAGGACATCCCGCCCGACGCGCTGCGCTCGAAGGACCAGAAGCAGATCGTGCCGCCGCTTGCGGGCGCGCTGCTCAAGAACGAGCAGGACGTGAGCCTGTTCGAGCGGCTCGTCTACATGAACCGCCACAACCGCTAGACGCACGGGCGCCGCGAGGAGACACGCGAGATGAGCCGCCGGAATCCAGCCGCCACGCCCGCGGGCACACGCGCGATGCGTCGCGCGAACCCGAACCCGCTGCGCGCTTCGTCGCGCGGCGCGTGCGCGCTCCGGCCCGCCGTCGCGCGGCGCGCCCGTGCGCCGCACGGCCGCCCGGCTCGCCGCGGCGATGCGAGGGCCCGTCCATGTTGATCGATTTCTTCTACTCGCTGCGCGCGGCGAAGCTGCCGGTGTCGGTCAAGGAATACCTGACGCTGCTGGAAGCGCTGAAGGCGCAGGTGATCGAGCCTTCGCTCGACGCGTTCTACTATCTCGCGCGGATGACGCTCGTGAAGGACGAGCAGTACTTCGACAAGTTCGACAAGGCATTCGGCGCGTACTTCCACGGCGTGTCCGCGCTGCCCTCGGATGCGTTCGACATTCCGCTCGACTGGCTCGAGAAACGCCTGCAGCGCGAGCTCACGCCCGAGGAGAAGGCGCAGATCCAGGCGCTCGGCGGCCTCGACAAGCTGATGGAGCGCCTCAAAGCATTGCTCGACGAGCAGAAGGCGCGCCACGAGGGCGGCAACAAGTGGATCGGCACGGGCGGCACGTCGCCGTTCGGGCACGGCGGCTACAACCCGGAAGGCATCCGGATCGGCGGGCCGTCGAACGGCAACCGCACCGCGGTCAAGGTGTGGGAGGCGCGCGCGTATCGCGATTACGACGATTCGGTCGAGATCGGCACGCGCAACATCAAGGTCGCGCTGCGGCGGCTGCGGCGCTTCGCGCGCGAAGGCGCGGCCGAGGAGCTCGACCTGCCCGGCACGATCCGCAGCACCGCCGCGAACGCCGGCTGGCTCGATCTGCGGATGGTGCCCGAGCGCCACAACAACGTGAAGGTGCTGATGCTGCTCGACGTCGGCGGCTCGATGGACGACCACATCAAGCGCACCGAGGAGCTCTTCTCCGCCGCGAAGGCCGAGTTCAAGCACCTCGAGTTCTACTACTTCCACAACTGCGTGTACGACCACCTGTGGAAGAACAACCGCCGCCGCCACGCGGAGCGCACGCCGACCTGGGACGTACTGCACAAGTTCACGCCCGACTACAAGCTGATCTTCGTCGGCGACGCGACGATGAGCCCTTACGAAGTGCTGCAGCCGGGCGGCTCCGTCGAATACAACAATCCCGAGGCGGGCGCCGTGTGGCTGCGCCGTCTCACCGATCAGTTCCCGCACTACGCTTGGCTCAATCCGGAGCCCGAGCGGCTATGGGAATACCGGCAGTCGATCGCGATCATTCGCGACGTGCTAGGCGACCGGATGTATCCGCTCACGCTCGCGGGCCTCGAATCCGCGATGCGCACGCTGAGCAAGTGACGCGCCCGCCGCACCCGCCGAGCTCCCTGAATTCCGTCGTTTTCGACGCTTCACCTCAACGCTTCAGACCCGACGTTTCACCGATGAGCAGTCAGCCACCCGTCTCCAATCTGTCGCCCGCCGTCGCGCGGCCGAATTTTTTCACCGACACGTCGCCGTCCGCGCTCGTTGCGGGCTTCGTCGCGATGATGACGGGCTACACGAGCTCGCTCGTGCTGATGTTTCAGGCGGGCCGCGCCGCGCACCTGAGCGACGCGCAGATCTCGTCGTGGATCTGGGCGCTGTCGCTCGGCATGGCCGTGACGACGATCGGGCTGTCGATGCGGTATCGCGCGCCGATCGTCGTCGCGTGGTCGACGCCCGGCGCGGCGCTCCTCGTCGCGTCGCTGCCGGGCGTCGCGTATGCGGACGCGATCGGCGCATTCGTCGTCTGCGCGCTGCTGCTCGCCGCCGTCGGCGCGAGCGGCCTGTTCGACACGCTGATGCGCCGGATTCCGTCCGGCATCGCCGCGGCGCTGCTCGCCGGCATCCTGTTCGAGATCGGCATCGAGATCTTCCGCGCCGCGCAGTTCCAGACCGCGCTCGTGCTCGCGATGTTCTTCACGTACCTGATCGTCAAGCGCGCCGCGCCGCGCTATGCGATCGTCGCGACGCTCGCCGCGGGCATCGCGGCCGCGGGCGCGCTCGGCTTGCTCGACTTCAGCCGCTTTCACGTCGCGCTCGCGCGGCCCGTGTTCACGGCGCCGTCGTTCTCGATCTCGGCGATCGTGAGCATCGGCATTCCGCTGTTCGTTGTCGCGATGGCGTCGCAGAACGTGCCCGGCATCGCGGTGCTGCGCGCGGACGGCTACGGCACGCCCTCCTCGCCACTCATCGCGACGACGGGCGTCGCGTCGCTCGTGCTCGCGCCGTTCGGCTCGCACGGGATCAACCTCGCGGCGATCACGGCCGCGATCTGCACCGGCCCCGAGGCGCACGACGATCGCGCGAAGCGCTACACGGCGGCCGTCTGGTGCGGCACGTTCTATCTCGTCGCGGGCGTGTTCGGCGCGACGATCTCCGCGCTGTTCGGCGCGCTGCCGAAGGCGCTCGTCGTGTCGGTCGCCGCGCTCGCGCTGTTCGGCTCGATCATGAGCGGCCTCACCAACGCGATGCAGGACGCGCGCCAGCGCGAAGCGGCGCTCGTCACGTTCATGGTGACGGCGTCCGGCCTCACGCTGCTGTCGATCGGCTCGGCGTTCTGGGGGCTCGTCGCGGGCGTGCTCACGCAGGCGATTCTCAACGCGCGTCGCGCCGCCTGACGCCCGTCCGGCTCGCGGCCGGATCGGGCATGGTTCGTGCGCGATTCGCCCCTGGCACGCGTCACACCCGCCGGCGCACGAGCGTTCGGCACCGGTTCCGCTTTCCGGCCTAGAATGGAGGGTCCGGCGGCGCGCGCCAAGCGCGCCGCCCAGCATCGCCCCGCGCCCTGCCGCGCGGTCGTCCTCACCGAACCGGCGCGCCGCGCCTCGCTTTCGACTCGTCATGACTACCGCACTCGACCAGCTCAAGCAGTACACGACCGTCGTCGCCGACACGGGCGACTTCCAGCAACTCGCGCAATACAAGCCGCGGGATGCGACGACGAACCCGTCGCTGATCCTGAAGGCCGTCCAGAAGGACGCGTATCGGCCGATCCTCGAGAAAACGGTCCGCGATCATGCGGGCGAATCGGTCGGCTTCATCATCGACCGCCTGCTGATCGCTTTCGGCACCGAGATCCTGAAGCTGATCCCGGGCCGCGTGTCGACCGAAGTCGACGCGCGCCTGTCGTTCGACACGCAGCGCTCGATCGACAAGGGCCGCGAAATCATCAAGCTCTACGAAGCAGCGGGCATCGGCCGCGAGCGCGTGCTGATCAAGCTCGCGTCGACGTGGGAAGGCATCCGCGCGGCCGAAGTGCTGCAGCGCGAAGGCATCCGCTGCAACATGACGCTGCTGTTCTCGCTCGTGCAGGCGGCCGCGTGCGCGGAAGCGGGCGCGCAGTTGATCTCGCCGTTCGTCGGCCGGATCTACGACTGGTACAAGAAGCAAAAGGGCGCCGAGTGGGACGAGTCGAAGGACGGCGGCGCGAACGATCCGGGCGTGCAATCGGTGCGCCGCATCTATACGTACTACAAGCAATTCGGCTACCAGACCGAAGTGATGGGCGCGAGCTTCCGCACGACGAGCCAGATCACCGAGCTCGCCGGCTGCGACCTGCTGACGATCAGCCCCGACCTGCTGCAGAAGCTGCACGACAGCGCCGAGACGGTTGCGCGCAAGCTGTCGCCGGACGCGGCGAAAGATGCGCGGCTCGAGCGCGTCGCGATCGACGAATCGTCGTTCCGCTTCCAGTTGAACGACGACGCGATGGCGACCGAGAAGCTCGCCGAAGGCATTCGCCTCTTCTCGGCAGACGCGGTGAAGCTGGAAAAGATGATCGACGCGCTGCGCTGACGCGCGCGGGCTCCGATTCGCGACGGGCGGTATGACAAACGTTCGTCCCGCGCTTCGGGGCCGCCATCTTTGGGGATCGGCATTTTTTTCGATGCGCGATTCGGCGGGCGCCGCCTTGCGAGGCGGTATCCGCCGAATCGCGCCCTTCCCCCGCGCGCATTCCCGGCCCGCTCGTTGCGGCCCTTTTCACGATTCCCGTTGCTGTCACCCGGACGCACTACAATCGTCAACATGGGCGCGGCTGCGCCCTATTCCCTCCCCAGGATCAAGGAGACGACGATGCAAGTACAACCGTATCTGTTTTTCGGCGGCCGCTGCGACGAGGCGCTGAAATTCTACGGCGACGCGCTCGGCGCACGGGTGAACTTCCTTGCGCGCTACAAGGACGCGCCGCCGAATCCCGAGCGGCCGACGCCGCCCGAGATGGCCGACAAGGTGATGCACGCGAATTTCCAGATCGGCGACTCGGTGCTGATGTGCTCGGACGGCGACTGCTCATCAGGCAACCAGCAGGTGCACAGCGGCTATTCGCTGTCGCTCGATCCGAAGAACGTCGAGGACGGCAAGCGGATGTTCGACGCGCTGCTCGCCGACGGCGGCGCGGTGACGATGCCGTTCGAGAAGACGTTCTGGGCGCTCGGCTTCGGCATGCTGCGCGACAAGTTCGGCGTGCACTGGATGATCAACGTCGAAGACCCGAACATGAAGAAGTGAACGCTTCGGAAGCCGAAGCGTTCGGGTTTGCTCCCGGTCGACCGATGCACGACGCCCGCGGCGCGATGCGCGCCGCGGGCGTTTTCATTCGCGCGCCCGGCCGGCGCGAAACCGCGCGTCAGCTCTCGACGACGTCGAGATAATCCTCCGGCCGCGTGCGGTCTTCCGCATGCGCGATCCCGAGCACGCGCACGAGCACGCTGACCGCGATCGACACGATGAGGTTCACGGCCAGCGCCCAGACGGCCGCATAGCCCGGAATCGCATAGCCGAACAGATGGACCGCGAAGATCGAGCTCGCGAGCTTCAGCGAGATCGCCATCCACGTGCCGCACACGAGCCCCGCCACCCAGCCGAGCAGCAGCCCGCGATAGTCGAGCACCCGCGTGTAGAGCCCGAGCACGATCGCGGGCAGCGTCTGGATGATCCAGATTCCGCCGAGCAGTTGGAGCTGGATCGCGTACGTGAGCGGCAGGCCGAGGATGAACGCGACCGCGCCGACCTTCACGATCAGCGACACGAGCTTCGCGACGTTTGTCTCCTGGTCGTGCGTCATGTTGCGGTTGACGAACTCGCGATGGATGTTGCGCGTGTACAGGTTCGCGGCCGCGATCGACATGATCGCCGCCGGCACGAGCGCGCCAATGCCGATCGCGGCGAACGCGACGCCGACGAACCACGACGGGAAGAAATGCAGGAACAACGCCGGCACCGCGAAATTCGGCCCGAACGCCTTGAAGTACGGCGCGTATTCCGGCATGTCCTTCACGCCCGAGGCGAGCGCCATGTAGCCGAGCAGCGCGAGCAGGCCGAGCACGAACGAGTACGCGGGCAGCATCGCCATGTTGCGGCGGATCGTGTTGCCCGACGACGACGACAAAATTGCCGTCACCGAATGCGGATACAGGAACAGCGCGAGCGCCGAGCCGATCGCGAGCGTCGTATAGGCGCTGAAGCCGTTCAGGCCCGCTGCGTCGGGCGCCTTCAGGAGCAGCTTCGCGGGCGGCACCGCGCCGAAGATGTGCCCGAAGCCGCCGAGCTTCGCCGGAATCACGATCACGGCCGCGGCGATCGTGATGTAGATCAGGATGTCCTTGACGATCGCGATCATCGCGGGCGCGCGCAGCCCCGACGTGTACGTGTACGCGGCGAGGATCGCGAACGCGATGATGAGCGGCAGGTCGCCGACGAAGCCCTTCGTGTCGAAGCCGAGCCCGCCGATCACCACTTCGATGCCGACGAGCTGCAGCGCGATGTACGGCATCGTCGCGACGATGCCCGTCACCGCGACGGCGAGCGCGAGCGAGCGGCTGCCATAGCGCGCGCTGACGAAGTCGGCGGCCGTCACGTAGCCGTGACGCTTCGCGATGCTCCAGAGCTTCGGGAACACGACGAACGCAAACGGGTAGATGAGGATCGTGTACGGCAGCGCGAAGAAGCCCATCGCGCCCGCGCCGAACACGAGCGCCGGCACGGCGACGAACGTGTACGCGGTGTAGAGGTCGCCGCCGAGCAGGAACCACGTGACGATCGTGCCGAAGCGCCGGCCGCCGAGACCCCATTCGTCGAGATGCGCGAGGTTGCCGCGCCGCCAGTTCGCGGCGAGAAAGCCCATGATCGTCACGCCGACGAAGAACAGCACGAAGACGAAGGTCGCGGTCAGATTCATTTGCCGTCTCCCCGCGGAACGCCCTTCCAGCAGTTCTTGGTCTTCTGGTAGACGAATGCGGTGATCACGGCGCTAATGAACACCCACAGCAGTTGATACCAGTAGAAAAACGGGAATCCGAACCATTGCGGTTCGGTCCGGTTGTACGACGGCACCCAGACCATCGCGACGAGCGGCAGGACCAGCAACCAGAGCCAGCGTTTCGCGGCCCGGTTGGCGTCGGCATCGTGAGCCATGACGTCTCCTCTTCACATCCCGGTTATTGATATGTTCTGAACGGGTACGGCGGTGCAAGAGGAACGACACGACGGGCAGGTTGCGACTCCCCTGGCGTCGGCCAGTATAGGAGTCGAAAAAAACGGCGGCAAACGAGGGCGAACCCGGAGCCCGCGAGCGCTGCGGCGCGGGCGGCCTGCTCGGCCATCCCGCGCGCTTTGGCCTCAGATCGTGAAGACGCCGGCGCGCTCGCCGAACGACGCTTTCAATCCTTTCACCCACGAGCGGGCGGGCAGGCGCAGCTCGGCTTCGATCAGCTTCGCGCGCTCGGTCAGTTGAGCGAACGATACCGACAGCGCCGGCCCCGAGAACGCGAGCGCGATCCGGTTGCCGTCATGCACTTCGGGCAGTGCGATCACGCGTTGATCGAATGCGGCGTTCAGGTGCTTCATGTTGCGCACGAAGCTCGGGTGATCGCCGAACAGGTTGATCGTCGCGACGCCCGCGTCGGCGAGGCAGCCGCGCACCGCGCGGTAGAACGCGACGCTGTCGAGTACCGGGCCGCGCGCGGTCGCGTCGTACAGATCGATCTGCAGCGCGCCGATCGTGCCGCGATTCTTCGGATCATTGACGAAATCCCACGCGTCCGTTTCGTGGACGGTCAGACGCCCGTCGTCGGGCGGCAGCTCGAACATCGAGCGCGCAGCGACGATCACGGCCGGATTCAGCTCGACCGCCTCGACGTGCGCACGCGGCAGGAAGCGATGCGCGAACTTCGTCAGCGCGCCCGTGCCGAGGCCGAGCTGGACGACGCGCTGCGGCGTTTCGAGGAAGAGCAGCCACGCCATCATCTGCTGCGCGTACTCGAGCTCGATGTGATACGGCTTCGACAGGCGCATCGCGCCCTGCACCCACTCGGTGCCGAAATGCAGATAGCGCACGCCGCGCTCTTCGGAAAACGTGACGGGCGCGAAGCGCGGCTTGCGCGGCTCGTCGAGGACGGCGACGCCGTCGAGGTCGTCGAACTCGGCGCGGCTGCGCTTCGCGCGGGACGGCTTGAGCTTCTCGGAGCCGTTGAACGGAGACGGCGTGGCGCGCCGGGACGCGCGCGCCTCGGCGGAGGCTCGCTTGATGAGTCGGGTCATGGATGAGTCTCTTGCTGACGTGGCTGTTTGAGCGAACGAGAGGATAGCACTCGCGGCGTCGCGCGCAGGCAAACCGCTTGCTCGTCGGACCCGCCGACCGGCCGACTTGCATCAACAAAGCGATGAACGGATATTGCATCGCAATTGCGATGCATCGAGAGACATCATGAAATCCGCCACCTTTCCATCCATCCGGGTTGAACCGGAACTGCGCGACGCCGCCGAAAGCGTCCTCGGCGAAGGAGAAACGCTGTCGGGTTTCGTCGAGCAATCGATCCGCGAGGGCATCGAGCGCCGTCGCAACCAAAGCGAATTCATTGCCCGCGGCATCGCGTCACGCGAAGCGGCCCGGCGCACCGGCGACTTCTGGACCGTCTTTATGGCTTCATCGTCGATCGCGAAGACGCCGACGTCGAACTCGCCGCCTGCGCGCTTGCCGCCATCACCGCCGGGATCGCCACGCTGGAATCGTCGCCGTTCACTTGCCGCAAAGCTCATCCGTCGATGCCATTTCTGCGGGAGCTGCTCATTCAGTTCGGCGCATCGGGATATGTTGCGCTGTTCGAGATCGACGACGATCGAACGGTGACGATCCTTGCCGCGCGCCATCAGCGGGAAAGCGATTATCACTGAGCCGGAACCACCCCGACGACCGGTCGCTCAGGCTGCGGGCCGGCCCGCATGTGGCGCGTCGTTGCGCCGCCATCCATCGAATGCCGTCAGGAAAGCACCTCGCGCCAACACGAGAGCTTCTGCTCGAACGACAGCATCGCATTCGCCGGACTCGACGACGGCAGCACGAGCGTATCGAACCCCGCCGCGCGTATCGTCGGCTCGAAGCGCCCCGCCGTCTTGCCGTTGAAACAGACCTTCCTGAGCTTCGGCGCGACTTCCCGCAACGAATCGAAGTCGTTCGGCTGCGCATGGCGAATCGCCGCGTCGAGGCTGCCTTCGCGATGGCACGCGGCGAGCACGTCCCAGATGCCGAAGTCGTGCGCGAGCACGCGCGAAAGCCGCGCGTCGTACGGCAGCGCCTGCAGTTCCGGCTCGCCGAGCACAGCGCCCAACAGCCGCCAGAACTGATTGCGCGGATGCGCGTAGTACTGCGCGGCCGCAAGCGACGCCTCGCCGGGGAAGCTGCCGAGAATCAGCGTGTGCGTGCCGGGCGACACGACGGGAGGAAAGCCGCGCAGCATCACGTCGCCTCGAAGTCGCGCGCGCGGCGCTCGCCGTGCGCGTCGAGATGCCGCCACAGCGCGGGCAGCATGCATTCGGTCACCATCAGCGGCGTGCCGCGCCGCTCGAACACCGAGCGGCGCGCGCCGAACGCATGCGGCGCGGCATGCACGCGCACGCGCGCGAGCGCGTGCGACGCGAGCGCGAACAGCGGATGCCCGGCGATCACGCGCCGGCTCACGAGCGGCGAGCGCGTCACCTCCGGATCGCTGTAGAGCAGCTCCGCGAGCGGCCGCGTGCGCAACCGCCGCATCGCCTGCCACACGCCCTTGCTCGCGGCAAGCGGCGCGATGCTGTGCGCGGCGACGAACGGCGTGCCGTCGACCGCGAGCACGACTTCGCGCACCCACACCGGCGCGCGCGACGCGCATGAAAGCGCGCCGTGCTCGTCGGCCCACGGCGTCGCGACCGTCTCGCGCGTCACGCGCACCGTCACGCGGCCGAGCCGGGCGAGGTGCGCGGTCAGCGAGCCGCCGCGCGTGAGCCAGTCCTTCTGCGCGCTCGACGCGCCGGGGCGCGGCGTCTCGCGCCAGTACGCATCGGCCGCGTCGAAACGCATCCGCGCCATCACGCCGCGCGCGACAGCAACAGCGCGTTGGTCCGCTTGACGAAGCTCGCCGGGTCTTCGAGCGCGCCGCCTTCGGCGAGCAGCGCCTGATCGAACAGCAGGTGGCACCAGTCGCCGAAATCCGCGCCGTCGGCCTTCAGCGCCTTGACGAGCGGATGCTCCGGATTGATCTCGAGAATCGGCTGGAACGACGGCGCATTCTGACCCGCCGCCTTCAGCATCCGCTGCAGGTAGCCGCTCATGTCGTTGTCGTCGGCGACGAGGCACGACGGCGAATCGGTCAGCCGGAACGTGACGCGCACGTCCTTCACCCTGTCGCCGAGCGTTTCCTTCATCTTGTCGACGACGGGCTTCATCGCCTCGCCCGTCTCTTCCTGCGCCTTCTTCTCGTCGTCGTTCAGCGCGCCGAGATCGAGATCGCCGCGCGCGACGCTCGCGAGCGGCTTGCCGTCGAACTCGTGCAGGAACGACAGCATCCATTCGTCGACGCGATCGGTGAGCAGCAGCACTTCGACGCCCTTCTTGCGGAACACTTCGAGATGCGGGCTGTTCTTCGCGGCCTGCCACGTGTCGGCCGTCACGTAGTAGATCTTCGATTGATCGGGCTTCATCCGCGCGACATAATCGGCGAGCGCCACATTCTGCGCATCGGTGTCCCCATGCGTCGACGCGAAGCGCAGCAGCTTCGCGACGCGCTCGCGGTTCGCGTGATCCTCGCCGACGCCTTCCTTCAGCACCTGGCCGAACGCGCTCCAGAACGTCGCGTACTTCTCCTTGCCCGCGTCGTCCTCGGCGTTCGCGAGTTCTTCGAGCATCGAGAGGGCGCGCTTGGTCACGCCTTCGCGAATCGCCTTCACGTCGCGGCTTTCCTGCAGGATCTCGCGCGACACGTTCAGCGGCAGATCCGACGAATCGACGACGCCCTTGATGAAGCGCAGGTACTGCGGCAGCAGTTGCTCGGCGTCGTCCATGATGAACACGCGCTTCACGTACAGCTTCAGGCCGCCGCGATAGTCGCGGTTCCACAGGTCGAACGGCGCGTGCGACGGCACGAACAGCAGTTGCGTGTATTCGCTGCGGCCCTCGACGCGGTTGTGCGTCCACGCGAGCGGCTCCTGGTGATCGTGCGCGACGTGCTGGTAGAACTGCTTGTACTGCTCGTCGGTGACGTCGTTCTTCGCGCGCGTCCACAGCGCGCTCGCCTGGTTGACGGTCTCGTCCTCGTCCTTCTCGACCATCTCGCCCTTTTCCTGATCCCACTCTTCCTTCTTCATCAGGATCGGCAGCGCGACGTGGTCCGAATACTTCTGGACGATCGATTTCAGCCGGTACGACGACAGCAGCTCGTCCTCGCCGTCGCGCAGATGCAGCGTGATCGTCGTGCCGCGCGCGGCACGCTCGATCGTGTCGACCGAGAAATCCCCTTCGCCCGCGCTTTCCCAGCGCACGCCCTCGGACGCGGGCACGCCCGCGCGGCGCGTCTCGACCGTGATCCGGTCGGCGACGATGAAGCCCGAGTAGAAGCCGACGCCGAACTGGCCGATGAGCGCCGCGTCCTTCTGCTGGTCTCCGGAGAGCTTCGCGAAGAATTCCTTCGTGCCCGAGCGCGCGATCGTGCCGAGGTTCGAGATCGCCTCGTCGCGGCTCATGCCGATCCCGTTGTCGTCGATCGTGAGCGTGCGCGCGGCCTTGTCGAACGACAGGCGAATGCGCAGGTTCGGATCGCTCTCGTAGAGCGCGTTGTTTTCCAGAGCCTCGAAACGGAGCTTGTCAGCGGCGTCGGACGCGTTGGACACGAGTTCGCGCAGGAAGATTTCCTTGTTGCTGTAAAGCGAATGAATCATCAGGTGGAGGAGCTGCTTGACCTCTGCCTGAAAGCTCATGGTTTGCTGAGTCATCTTGATTTACCTGTTGATTGCGTCAATACGACAGACGGTTTCGATTCACGACCCCATAGGAGCCGGCGCGCGGCGTCATGCTGCTGCCGCGACGCCCGACCGCGCCCCAAGTTGGGGCGCTCGACGGAATTTCAAGAGGCGCGGCGGTTCACGCTGTCGAGATAGCGGCCGAGGAACGCGGGCAACGCGGGATCGCCGCAGTTCGCGACGTTAAAGCGCGTCCATGTCGAAGGCGACTGCTGCGGCGAGAAGAGGCTCCCCGGCGTGAGCAGGAAGCCCTCCTCGTGCGCGGCCGCGGCGAGCGCGTCCGAATCGACGCCCGTGTCGGCCCACAGGAACATCCCCGCCGCCGGCATCGTGAAGAGCCGCATCCCGGTGCGCTCGAGCATCCGCGCGGTCTTGTCGCGCACGCCGCCGAGCCGCGCGCGCAGCCGCTCGACGTGGCGCCGGTAATGCCCTTCCGTCAGCACCTTGTACAGCACGCGCTCGTTGAGCTCGGGCGTCGTCATCCCGACGAGCATCTTCTCGTCCGTCAGCGCCTTCGCGAGTTCCGGCGCGCACGCAATGTAGCCGACCCGCAGGTTCGCGGCGAGCGTCTTCGAGAAGCTGCCGAGGAAGATCACGCGCTTCAGTTGATCGAGGCTCGCCAGGCGCGTCGCCGGATAGCTCGGCGGGCACAGGTCGCCGTAGACGTCGTCCTCGACGACGAGAAAATCGTACGCCTCCGCGAGTTTCAGGATCCGGAACGCCTGCGCGGCCGACAGCGACGTGCCCGTCGGATTCTGCAGCACCGAGTTGATCACGAGCATCTTCGGGCGCCACATCTGCACGAGGTTCTCGAGCGCATCGAGATCGGGGCCGTCCGGCGTGTACGGCATCCCGACGAGCTGCGCGCCCTGCGACGCGAAGCGGCCGAACATCTGGAACCAGGCCGGATCGCCGACGATCACCGCGTCGCCCGGCCGCACGCAGTGGCGCGCGATCAGGTCGATCGCCTGCGTGATGCCGGACACGAGCACGAGCTGATCGGGCGTCGCGCCGATCTCGATTTCGGCGAGGCGCGTTTGAAGCTGCTGCCGCAGCGGCAGGAAGCCCTGCGCGCTGCCGAAGCCGAGCATCTGCGCGCCGGACTGCCGGCCGAGCGCGCGCAACGCGCTCGTGATCAGATCGCCGTCGAGCCAGCGGCTCGGCAGGTAGCCGAGCCCTGGCCCCTTTTCCGGGCTGACCGTGTGCAGCATGTTGCGCAAGAGCCAGACGACGTCGATCGTGTTGTGCACGGGCTGCGCCCGCCCGCCGCCGGACGCGCCGGCGGGCTGCGCCCCCGGCGCACGCTCGCGCACGTAGAAGCCGGAGCCGCGCCGCGAATCGAGATAGCCTTGCGCAACGAGCCGCTCGTACGCCTCGACGACCGTGAAGCGCGACACGCTCTTGTCGATCGCGAGCTTGCGGATCGACGGCATCCGCATGCCGGGCCGAAACACGCGCTCGTCGATCCGGCGGCGCGCCCACTGCACGAGCTGGTCGACGAGCGTGAGCGTCGCGGTATCGTGCGGCGCGGGAATCTGCGCAAGCGGGACGGTGGACATCGCGGGCCTCCAACTGTACCGAAGAGTATCGCGGCGATTGTACCGTTACTGTGCCGGTCGCCGCGATTACAGTTTTTCGGCGGCGATGCGGCGCAGCGGCGCACGCACGCCCGAAAACCGAAAACCGGTTCCGATTTCCCCTTCGCATTTCGTCCGATGGCAGCCCATTCGCTGAAACTCGATCATCTCGTCGTCGCCGCGCGCACGCTCGAAGAAGGCGTCGCGTACGTCGCCGACACCCTCGGCATCGAACCCGCGAACGGCGGCGCGCATCCGTCGATGCGCACCCACAATCGCCTGTTCGGCCTGTGGGGCGGCGCGTATCTCGAAGTGATCGCCGCCGACCCCGGCGCGCCGCCGCCCGCCGACGGCCAGCCGCGGCCGCGCCTGTTCGGCCTCGACGATCCGGCGACGCACGCGCGGCTCGAGCAGGGCCCGTACCTCGCGCACTGGGTCGCGCGCGTCGATCGCCCGCGCCAGCTCGACCTGTGGCAGCGCCAGTATCCGGCGCGGATTGCGCGCATCGTGCCGATGACGCGCGGCGATCTCGGCTGGCGGCTGACGGTGCCCGACGACGGCTCGCTGCCCGCGTGGCGAGGCGCGGGCGACGGCGTGCTGCCGTCGCTGATCCAGTGGAACGACGCGCGCCATCCGTCCGACGCGCTGCCGCACGGCTGCGTCGCGCTGAAGGCGCTGAAGGCGGCGCATCCGCACGCGGGCACGGTGCGCGAGCAGCTTGCCTGGCTGAACGCCGCGCACCTGCTCGACGTCGAGGCGGTCGAGGCGGGCGAAGCGCCCGCGCTCGCCGCCGAATTCGACACGCCGAACGGCGCGCGCACGCTGAGTTAGCGCGCGGCGATCCGGCGGCCCGGCGCACCGCCCCGCTTCCGACAGAAACCCGATATCGACGGAGACACTTCACTCATGGATTCGCGCGAAACCCGCGGCATGCTGCTCGGCCTGATCGGCGTGATGATCTTCAGCCTGACGCTGCCGATGACGCGCATCGTCGTCACCGAGCTCCATCCGCTCCTGAACGGCCTCGGGCGCGCGCTCGCCGCTGCGGTGCCCGCCGCTCTGCTGCTGGGGCTGCGCCGCGAGCGCGTGCCGACCCGCGCACAGTTGAAGAGCCTCGCCGTCGTGTCGGCGGGCGTGATCATCGCGTTTCCGGTGTTCTCCGCCTGGGCGATGAAGACCGTGCCCGCCGCGCACGGCGCGGTCGTCAACGGATTGCAGCCGCTCCTCGTCGCGCTGTACGCGGCGTGGCTCGCGCGCGAGCGGCCGTCGAAGGCGTTCTGGGCGAGCGCCGCGCTCGGCAGCGCGCTCGTGATCGCGTTCGCGCTGCGCGACGGCGGCGGCGCGCTGCAGCCGGGCGACCTGCTGATGCTCGTCGCGGTCGGCATCGGCGCGCTCGGCTATGCGCAAGGCGCGCGCCTCGCGCGCGAGATCGGCGGCTGGCAGGTGATCTGCTGGGCGCTCGTCGTGTCCGCGCCGTTCCTCGTGCTGCCCGTCGGCTGGCTCGCGTGGGCGCACCACGCGGCGCATCCGGGCCCCGTGTCGCCGCGCGTGTGGCTCGCGTTCGGCTACGTGACGCTGTTCTCGCAGTTCATCGGCTTTTTCGCGTGGTACGCGGGCCTCGCGACCGGCGGCATCGCGCGCGTCGGTCAGGTGCAACTGCTGCAGATCTTTTTCACGATCGCGTTCTCGGCGCTGTTCTTCGGTGAAACCGTTTCGCCGTCGACCTGGCTGTTCGCCGCCGCCGTGATCGCGACCGTCGTGCTCGGCCGCCGCGCCGCCGTGCGCCTCACGCCGCAACCGGCTCGCGCCGCCTGATTTGACGAGCGATAATCGACGCTTTCATCCGAACGACCCATGACACCGACCGAGGAGACCATGAATCCGAGCGATCTCAAGCCGCCCCACTGGGCCCTGTCCGAACGCGCACGCAAGCTCACGAGCTCGGCGATCCGCGAAATCCTGAAAGTGACCGAGCGCCCCGAGGTGATCTCGTTCGCAGGCGGCCTGCCATCGCCCGCGACGTTCCCCGCCGAGCGGATGCGCGAGGCCGCCGACCGCGTGCTGCGCGATTCGCCCGCCGCCGCGCTGCAATACAGCGCGACGGAAGGCTTCCTGCCGCTGCGCGAGTGGATCGCCGAGCGCTATCGCGTGCGCGCGACGCAGGTGCTCGTCACGACGGGCTCGCAGCAGGCGCTCGATCTGCTCGGCAAGGTGCTGATCGATCCGCAAAGCCGCGTGCTCGTCGAGACGCCGACCTACCTCGGCGCGCTGCAGTCGTTCTCGCTCTACGAACCGGCCTACGCGCAGGTGCCGACCGACGACGCGGGCCTCCTGCCCGATGCGCTCACGCCCGAGCTGACGAAGGGCGCGCGGCTGTTGTACGCGCAACCGAATTTCCAGAATCCGACGGGCCGCCGCCTCCCCGTCGAGCGCCGCCGCGCGCTCGCCGCCTTCGCGCAGACGAGCCCGTTCCCGGTGCTCGAGGACGATCCATACGGCGCGCTGAACTACGCGGGCGAGCCGCTGCCGACGATGCTGTCGATGGCGCCCGATCACGTCGTCCATCTCGGCACGTTCTCGAAGGTGCTCGCCCCCGGCCTGCGGATCGGCTATATCATTGCGCCCGAGGAGTTGCACTTCAAGCTCGTGCAGGCAAAGCAGGCGACGGACCTGCATACGCCGTCGATCACGCAGCGCATCGCATACGAGGTGATCCAGGACGGCTTCCTCGACGCGCACATCCCGACGATCCGCGCGCTCTACAGCGCGCAGTGCGAAGCGATGCTCGCGTCGCTCGCGCGGCACATGCCGGAAGGCGTGAGCTGGAACCGCCCGGAAGGCGGGATGTTCATCTGGGTGAAGCTGCCCGCGCAGATCGACAGCATGCAGCTCCTCGAGGCGGCGGTCGCGAACAACGTCGCGTTCGTGCCGGGCGCGCCGTTCTTCGCGGACGACGCGCAGAAGAACACGCTGCGGCTGTCGTTCGTCACGGTGCCGCCGGAGAAGATCGAGGAAGGCGTCGCGCGGCTCGGCAAGCTGTTGCGCGAGCGTCTGTGACGCTTTTCGTTCGTTCACGCATTCACGATTGATTCACGCACTCACGAGGATATGAATCAGATGGCAAACGTCTACGACAAACTGAAGGAACTCGGCATCGAGCTGCCCGTCGCGGGTGCGCCCGCCGCCGCCTACGTGATGAGCGCGCAAAGCGGCAACACCGTCTACCTGTCGGGCCACATCGCGAAGAAGGACGGCAAGGTCTGGGCGGGCAAGCTCGGCCAGGACGTCACGACGGAGCAAGGCAAGGAGGCCGCGCGCGCGGTCGCGATCGATCTGCTCGCAACGCTGCACGCGCACACGGGCGACCTGAACAAGGTCAAGCGCATCGTCAAGGTGATGAGCCTCGTGAACTCGACGCTCGAGTTCACCGAGCAGCACCTCGTGACGAACGGCGCGTCCGAGCTGATCGCCGAGGTGTTCGGCGACGCGGGCAAGCATGCGCGCTCGGCGTTCGGCGTCGCGCAGATCCCGCTCGGCGCGTGCGTCGAGATCGAGCTGATCGCCGAAGTCGCGTAACGCGATGGCAACCGCGATGGCAGCCGCGATGACCGTCGCGCCAGGCGCCGCGGGCGCGGTGCGCTTCAAGCAGGTCGACGTGTTCGCGTCGGCGCCGTTCAAGGGCAATCCGCTCGCCGTCGTATTCGACGCGGACGCGCTTAGCGACGCCGACATGCTCGCGATCGCGCGCTGGACCAACCTGTCCGAGACCGCGTTCCTCGTCGCGCCGACCGATCCCGCCGCCGACTACCGCGTGCGGATCTTCACGACGGGCGGCGAGTTGCCGTTCGCCGGCCATCCGACGCTCGGCGCCGCGCACGCGTTTCTCGACGCGGGCGCGCAGCCGAGAACGCCTGGGCGGCTCGTCCAGCAATGCGGCGCGGGGCTCGTCGAGCTCGCCGAGCGCGACGGCGGCTGGGCGTTCGCCGCGCCGCCCGCGCGCGTGACGCCGCTCGCGCAACGCGAGTGGCCCGCGCTCGCGGCCGCGCTGCGCACCGGCGCGATCGATTTCGGCGTGCCGCCGCAGGCGGTCGACAACGGCGCGCCGTGGCTCGTCGTGCAGTTCGCGTCGGCTGCCGACTGCCTCGCGCTCGATCCCGACCGCGCGGCGCTCGCGCCGATCGTCGCCGCGCTCGGCGCGGCCGGCCTCGCCGCATACGGCCCGCATCCGGCCGACGGCCCGGCGACGTTCGAAGTGCGCTGCCTGATGACGGGCGACGCGTTCGGCCCCGGCGAAGACCCGGTGACGGGCAGCGCGAACGCGGCGATCGCGGGCGTCCTCGCGCAAGCGGGACGCCGCCCAGGCCGCCGCTATACCGCGCGCCAGGGCACGGCGCTCGGCCGCGACGGCCGCATCTCGGTCGATTACGACGACGACGCCGGCAAGATCTGGATCGGCGGCGCGGCCGTCACGCTCGTCGACGGCGCCATCCGGCTGCGCTGAGCGGCGTTTGCGCCCGTTTGCGCCCGGTCGCGCTCGCCGCGCGGGCCGCGCATGGTGCCGCCCCTCCCGGCCCGGTTAGCGATATCCCGCTCACGCTAAATCAAAGACTGACCATTCAGTAATATCGGGCCTCATCTATTGTCTTCTTTATCGGCCCGTTTACTCGGTTATCCTGTCGGATCGCCTATGCGCGCAAGGACACCTTTCGTCCGATGAGTTCGTCCCGGTCACACGCCGCCCGCGCCGCGCGGCCGGTGCGCGCGACACGCAAGTCGCGCCGCCGCCGCGCGCTGTTCGCGATCCCGCTCCTCGGCACGCTGGCGCTCGCGCTGCTGTGGGTGGCCATCATCGCGCGCCTGTCCGTCGAGAAGGACAGCGCGTTCCGCGACGCGGGCGCGTCGGCCGCGATCCTGTCGACGGCGCTCGAGCAGCACACGGTCAAGGCGATCCATCAGGTCGACCAGATCACCCGCTTCGTCAAATACGAGTTCGAGAAGTCGCCCGCCCGCTTCAATCTCGCGAGCACGGTCGAGAAAGGCGTCGTGCCGAGCGACACGCTGATCCAGGTGTCCATCCTCGACGCGCGCGGCCGGCTCGTCGCGAACACGGCCGACTCGCATCCGAAGCCGATCGACCTGTCCGACCGCGAGCACTTCAAGGTGCACACGCAGCGCAACGACGACGAACTCTACATCAGCAAGCCGGTGTTCGGCCGCGTGTCGCGCCACTGGACGCTGCAGATGACGCGGCGCCTGAACCATCCGGACGGCTCGTTCGCCGGCGTGGTCGTCGTATCCGAGGATCCGACCTACTTCACGAACGACTTCTACAACAACGCGACGCTCGGCAAGGACGGCGTGATCGCCGTGATCTCGGATACGGGCGCCGTGCTCGCGCGCAGCACGGGCTCCACGCAGAAGGCGCCCGGCACGTTCTCGGCATCGGGCGTCTACCCGGTGTCGGAGCGCGCGTCGGGCACCTATGTCGACCCGATCGACGGCATCATACGCATCGTGTCGTATCGCCATCTCGACGGCTATCCGCTCGGCGTGATGGTCGGCCTGTCGCAGGCGGAAGAATTCGCCGACTATCACCACACGCGCAACGTCTACCTGCTGATGACGAGCTTCATCACGCTCGCGATGCTCGCGTTCTTCGGCGTCGCGACGGGCCTGATCGGCAAGCTGCTCGGCCGCGAGCGCGAGATGACGCAGCTCGCCGAGTTCGATCTGCTGACGGGGCTCGCGAACCGCTACGCGACGCTGCGCAGCCTGCGCAACGACGTCGCGCTGCCGTCGAATCTGTCGCGCCTCGCGATCCTGTTCATCGACCTCGACAATTTCAAGACCGTCAACGACACGCTCGGCCACAACGCGGGCGACATCGTGCTGCAGATGACGGCCGCGCGCCTGTCCGACGCGGTGACGAACGAAGGCGCGCTCGCGCGGATCGGCGGCGACGAGTTCGTCGTCGTCGTGAAGGGCGAGAACGTCGAGCGGCGCGCCGAGCATCTCGCGGAGGCGATCGTGCGGATGTTCGCCGAGCCGTTCGACGTGCGCGGCAGTTCGTTCGTGCTGCACGCGAGCATCGGCATCGCGCTGCATTCGGTCGGGAACGAGAGCGAGATCGACCTGCTGAAGAAGGCCGATCTCGCGATGTACAGCGCCAAGGACGCCGGCAAGAACTGCTACCAGTTCTATGCGCCGCACCTGTCGCATCGCGCCGATCACCTGATGCGCTGGGAGCAGCAGTTGCGCGTCGCGCTGTCGGACGGGCAACTGTTCCTCGCGTACCAGCCGAAGATCGATCTCACGTACCGCTGCATCACCGGCTTCGAGGCGCTCGTGCGCTGGGACCATCCGGAGCACGGCGTGATCTCCGCGAACGAATTCATCTCGATCGCCGAATCGACGGGACTCATCGTGCCGATCGGCGACTTCGTGATCCGCACCGCGTGCGAGCAGCTCGCGCGCTGGCGCGACGAGGGCCACGACAAGCTCACGCTCGCCGTCAACATCTCGCCCGTGCAGTTCTGGCGCGGCGACCTGATCGACACGATCTCGCGCGCGCTCGTCGAGACCAGGATCGAGGCGCGCCGCCTCGAGCTCGAGATCACCGAGACCGCGATGATGGAATACCCCGAGCTCGTGTCGGAGAAGATCGTCGCGCTGAAAAGGCTCGGGATCCGCGTCGCGCTCGACGATTTCGGCACCGGCTATTCGTCGCTGTCGTACCTGCACCGCTTCTCGGTCGACACGCTGAAGGTCGACCGCTCGTTCATCCAGGCGATCCCGGCCGACCGCAGCGTTTGCGTGATGGTGTCGTCGATCGTGCACCTCGCGCGCTCGCTCGGACTCACGGTCGTCGTCGAGGGGACGGAGACGGAAGAGCAGATCGCGTGGCTCGCCGCGCTCGGGCGCATCGAGGCGCAAGGCTTCCTGTTCTCGCGGCCGGTGCCCTCCGACGGCATTCCGGCCCTGCTTGCGCGCTTCGGCGTCTGCGGCGGCGACGACGCGCCCGCTACCCGCCGCGACGGCGCGAACGCAGCTAAACAGTCGCTCGGCAGCGACTAAACGACGCATCCTGACTAGCGCCGCATACTCGTTTTTGCTCATACAACGAACGGCTTTCGGAGTCCACAATGAATTGTGCGACGCACGCGTGGCCGCACGTGCGACCGCAAGCGCACTGGACACAAGCCATGACAATCGCAAGCGTGGATGCCGCCTGCTGCGGCGAACGGGAATCGCTGTGGGCGTTGTTCAAGACCGTGACGGGCATATCCGCCGTGTCGTGGGGCGGCCTGGCGATGATGGCTCAGCTCGAGCAGCATTACGTCGAGCATGAGCGGCGTATCGATGCGCTGTCGTTCGCCGATCTCGTCGCGCTCGCGTGGATGATGCCCGGCCCGGTCGGCTGCAACGTCGCGGTGCAGGTCGGCCACACGCTGCGCGGCCGCGCGGGCGCATGGATCGCCGGCGTCGCGAGCGTGCTGCCGTTCTTCGCGGCGATGACGGTCTTCGCGATCTTCTACCAAACCCCGCTCGTGCGCTCGCTCGCGTCGCCCGTGCTGCTGCATCACTTCGCGATGGTGCTCGCCGCGCTGATCGGGCTCACCTGGTTCAGGCAGGTTCGCGCGCTCGTTCATGCGCCGCTCGAGCGCGTGGTCGCCGCGCTCGCGACGGGGCTGCTCGCGCTCGCGCACAGCCCCGCCGCGTTCGTCGTGATCCTCGCCGCCGCGTTCGCGGTCGGCTGGCTCGCGAGCGGCCGGCGGCAAGGCGAAGCGCCGCGGCTCGCGCTGCCCGCGCGGGAATGGCGGCTGCTCGCATCGCTCGCGCTCCTGATCGCGCTGTTCGCCCTGCCGCTGCCGATCGAATACGAATCGCCGCTGCTCTGGCCTCGGCTCGCGGGCGCCGGCATGACGCTCTTCGGCGGCGGCTTCTCCGCGCTGCCCGTGCTGAAATCACTGTTCGTCACGCGCGCGACGGGCATCACCGAGCAGGACTTCATGCTCGCGTTCACGCTGTCGCCCGTGTCGCCCGGGCCGCTTCTGAATGTCGTGCCGTTTCTCGGCTATCTCGAGGACGGCTGGCGCGGCGCGCTGCTGTCGACCGTCGCGCTGTTCGTGCCCTCCGGCTGTCTCGTCATCTTCGCGCGGCAGCACGTCGAGCGGCTGAAGCGGCATCCGCGCTTCGCGAGCGGCATGCGCGTGCTGCGCGCGGCCACCACCGCATTCCTCGTGATCGCGGCCGCGCGCCTCGTCGCGAAGACGCCTGCCGAGCCCGTGTATTGGGCGACGGGCGTGATCGCGTGGCTGTGTCTCGCGCGATTCAAGGTGCCCGTCTATGCGCTGTACGGCGCGGTTGCGGCGGCGTGCGGCGGCTGGCTGATCCTCGCGGCGCACGGGTGAGCGCGCGTTGCCCGCATTGCGGCGTCCCGGTTCGGCGCGCACCGCTGGCTGCCCGCCCCCGCGCGTCTCGCCCGCCGCCTCAGCCGCGCATTGCGCCGAATCCATCGAAGAACGACCGCGCGTTCGCCTCGAGGCTCTCGATGTGATAGCCGCCCTCCTGCACGATCACGGTCGGCAGCCGCAGCCCGCCGATCAGGCCGCCTAACCGTCCAAAGCCGTCCGTCGTCACCGCGACCTGCGATTGCGGATCGTCGCGATAGATGTCGAAGCCGAGCGACAGCACGAGCGCATCCGGCGCGAAGCGCCGCAGCTCGCGCAGCGCGTCGTCGACGCGCTCGAAGAACGCCGCCTCGCCCGATCCGTGCGGCATCGGCAGATTCACGTTGTAGCCGTGGCCGTCGCCCGCGCCGCGCTCGTCGTCGAAGCCCGCGACGGCCGGATAGAAGTTCGTCGGATCGCCATGGATCGACACATACAGCACGTCGCGTCGCGCATAGAAGATTTCCTGGATGCCCTGTCCGTGGTGCATGTCGGTGTCGAGTATCGCGACGCGCGCATGGCGCGCGCGCAGCGCCTGCGCGGCGATCGCCGCGTTGTTCAGATAGCAGAAGCCGCCCGCGGCATCGACGCGCGCATGATGGCCGGGCGGCCGGCACAGCGCGTATGCTTCGGGCGCGCCGTCGCGCACCGCCGCCGCGGCGGCGAGCGCGCTCTGCGCGGACCAGTACGCGGCGCGCCACGTGTGCTCGCCGACCGGGCAGCTACCGTCCGCGAGATGACGGGCGGCTTGTGCGAGCACGCCGCGCAGCGCGTTCGGCTCGCGCACGAAAATGTTCGACATCGCCTCGTCGCCCCAGTCCTCCGGCATCTTCTTCCATTCTCGATGCACGGTCTCGAGAAAGCGCAGGTAGTTCATGTCATGCACGGCCGCGATCGGCGCGATGCCGAAGTCGTCCGGCTCGCGCACGGAAAAACCCATCGCGAGCGCGGCCGCGACGAGCCGCGTCGCGCGCTCGGGCACCTCCTGCGGCGTGCGCATCCGGCCGCGCGAAAAATACGTGCGTGGATGATGCAGCGATTGGTCGGGGTGGAAGTACGTCAGCATCTTGATTTCCTCGGGTCGAATGAACGGACGGCAAGGCGCCCGTTATCGGTTGCAGGGTGTGGGCCGCGTTCGGCATTCGGCATTTGACGTCGGCGACCGCATTCGATGTTCGATGCCGGAATACGCGTCGCCCCGGCATTCGTCGCACCGCCCCTCACCGGCTGGCGACGCCAGCGCGATCGAGCACCGCACCGAGCAGCACGTTCGCGCCGCGCGTCGCGTCGTCGGGCAATACGTCCTCGGCTGCGTTGTGCGACAGTCCGCCGACGCACGGAATGAACACCATCGCGCTCGGCGCATGCTTCGCCAGATGGATCGCGTCGTGCCCGGCGCCGCTCACGATCCGCTCATGCCGATAGCCGAAGCGGGCCGCCGCCGCCTCGACGCTCGCGACGCAAGCCGCGTCGAACGGCGTCGACGGACTCGCCCAATGCGTCGATACGTCGACGCGCAAGCCGCGCCGCGCGGCGATGCGCGCACACGCGTCAGTCGCCGCGCGCGCCATCGCGTCGAGCGTCGCATCGTCCGGATGGCGCAGGTCGAGCGTGAACTCGACCGCGCCCGCGATCGTGTTGCGCGACGCGTTCGGAACCCCGACGCAGCCGATCGTCGCGAGGCCGTGCGGCGCGAACTCGGCGAGCATCCGCTCGAGCGCGTCCGCGATCTGCGCGAAGCCGAACAGCGCGTCGCGGCGATGCGCGATCGGCGTCGTGCCCGCGTGCGCGGGCTGGCCCGCGATCGTCACGTCGAGCCAGCGGATCGCCTGCCCGCCCGTGACGACGCCGATCTCGGCGCCGTTCGCCTCGAGCACCGGCCCCTGCTCGATATGCGCTTCGAAGTACGCGTCGATCGCCGGACGCACCGCGCGCCGCGCGCCGCGATAGCCGATCTGCTCGAGCGCGTCGCCAAGCGTCACGTGCGCGGCGTCGCACACCGCGAGCGCGCGGGCGAGCGGCATCGCGCCCGCGGCAACCGCCGAGCCGAGCATCGCCGGCGCGAAGCGCGCGCCCTCCTCGTTCGTCCACGACACGATCTCGATCGGCTTGCGCGTGACGATCGTCGCATCGTTCAGGCTGCGCACCACTTCGAGCGCGGCGAGCACGCCGTAGGCGCCGTCGAAGCGGCCGCCTTCCGGCTGCGTGTCGAGATGGCTGCCGATCAGCACGGGCGGCGCGCCGGCATCCGCGCCCGCGCGGCGCGCGAACAGATTGCCGATCTCGTCGACGCTGACCGCGAGGCCCGCATCGCGACACCACTGCGCAAACAGGTCGCGCCCGCGCCTGTCGTCGGCGGTCGCGGCAAGCCGCCGCACGCCGCCGTTCGCGGTGCCGCCGATCCGCGCCATCTCCATGAGCGAGCGCCACAGCCGCGCGCCGTCGATGGCGCGCGACCGCCCGTCGAATGCAGACGCAATCATGTCAGCGCGCCTCCAAAGCTTCGTTGCCCGAAGCGCCTCGGGCCGCGCGGCGCGCGTCGAGCGCGACGATGCTCGCGAGCGACAGCCCCGCAAGACACGTATAGAACAGCGCGAGCGGCAGCCACGCGCCCGCGTACCGGTGCGCGAGCCACGTGCCGGCGAGCGGCGTGAGCCCGCCCGCGAGCGCGCCGCACACCTGATAGGACAGCGAGATCGCCGAGTAGCGGATGCGCGCCGGAAACACGCCGGACACGAAGCCCGCGATCACCGAATAGAAGCCCGCCATGCAGACGACCGCGAGCGCAATGCCTGCGACGATCGCGCCGGGCCGCCCGCTCGTCACGAGCGCGAACATCGGATACGGCGACGCCATCGCGGCGACGGCCGCGAGCTTCAGGAAACGCGCGCCGCCGAGCTTCTCGGCGAGCCACGCGGCGACGGGCTGCGCGAGGAACTGGATGATCGCGACCGCGAACAGGCAATCGAGGATCGTCGAGCGCGGGATGCCGAGCTGCTGCGTCGTGTACGCGATCATGAACGTGTTCGTGAAATACACGCCGGCGATGCCGATCGTATTCGCGCCGATGCACAGCAGCACGAGCCCCGACGCCGAACGGAACACGTCGGCGATCGGCAGCTTCGCGGTGGCGCGCGTGCGCTTGACCGCCTCGAATTCCGGCGATTCGTTGACGCCGAGCCGGATCACGATGCCGACGATCAGCAGCACCGCGCTCGCGAGAAACGGCAGACGCCAGCCCCACTCGAGAAAGTCGGCCTTCTCGAGCGACGTGACCGCGCGAAACGCGACGAGCGACAGGATGAGCCCGGCCGGGCTGCCCAGTTGCGCGAACGACGCGAAGAACGTGCGCCGCCCTTCGGGCGCGTGTTCGCCCGCCATCAGCACCGCGCCGCCCCATTCGCCGCCCACCGCGACGCCCTGCACGATCCGCAGCAGCACGAGCAGCACGGGCGCGAGCGCGCCGATCGACGCATGGCTCGGCAACAGGCCGATGCAGACGGTCGCTGCGCCCATCATCGCGAGCGTCGTCATCAGCGCCTTCTTGCGGCCGATCCGGTCGCCGAGATGGCCGAACACGATGCCGCCGAGCGGCCTTGCGAAGAAGCCGGCCGCGAACGTGCCGAACGACGCCATCGTGCTGACGAACGGGTCGCCGGACGGAAAGTACAACTCGCCGAACACGAGCGCGGCGGCGGTCGCATAGATGTAGAAGTCGTACCACTCGATCATCGTGCCGACGAACGCGGCGCCGGCGGCGCGCACCGGCTGGCGCGCACACGGTTGGGAAACAGTCATCGCGGGATCTCCTCTCTGCTCTCACGCGCGTCGCCCGGCGGGTTCGGCGGGCGCGCGCCCGATGTCGCGCGGCCCGCTGCTCCGGGGCCTGCGCCGCACGCAGGCGGCTCTCGCGCTGCACGTTTTATCGCCGTCCATTAACTATTAGTCAAATTTCGACTTATTATTCACGACATAACTTTTGCTAATGTCGATTCGCTGGAGACCCGCCGCCATGCGCGCTGCCGCCGCCCGCTTCCTGAACGACCGCCTCGACTGGAATCTGCTGCGCACGTTCCTCGTCATCATGCAGGAACGCAGCGTGAGCCGCGCGGCGGCGCGCCTGCACGTCACGCAGCCGGCCGTGAGCCAGGCGCTCAGGCGGCTCGAGGAAACGCTCGGGCACACGCTGATCCGGCGTCGCGGCCCGCACTTCGAGCCGACGCAGGCGGGCGCCGAGGTGTACCGGATCGCGAGCGACATCTACGGCACGATCTCGCGACTCGACACCGAGCTCGACGACGCGGCGGCGGACCTGACGGGCACGATCCGGCTGCTTTCGGTGAGCCGCGTCGAATCGGGCGTCTACGATCTCTTTCTCGCCGACTTCCACCGGCAATATCCGCGCGTCGATCTGCAGATCGAGGTGATGCGCTCGTCCGACATCATTTCGTCGCTGTTGCAGAAAACCGCGACGGCGGGCCTCGGCCTCTGCCGCAACCCGGTCGACAAGCTCGCGCGCACGCCGTTCCTGCGCCAGCGCTACGCGATCTACTGCGGCCGCCACCATCGCCTGTTCGGCCAGACGCAACTGACGACGAACGATCTGCTCGCGGAGAACTTCGTGTCGTTCACGAGCGACCAGATCGGCGACAGCCTGTCGCCGCTCACCGTGTTCCGCGACCAGAAGGGCTTCACGGGACGCATCGTCGCGGCATCGCCGAGCCTCGACGAAGTGCGGCGCCTCATCTTCGCGGGCTACGGGATCGGCTGCCTGCCCGAGCACATCGTGCGCGACGATCTCGCTCGCCAGCGGCTCTGGCGATTGCCGCCCGACGAAGGGCTCGTCGACGTCGACATCTACCTGCTGTGGCACCGTGAACGAAAAATGAACGCGGCCGAGCTCGCGTTCCTCGAGGGCTTCGAGCGCGCGATGCAGCGCTACTCGTTCGACGAGCGGCTGTCGGTCAATCCTTGACGCGGGGCGGCGCGCGGTCGCGCCCCACGCCCGGCCGTGCCTGGACCGGCGGTACAAAAAACAAAAGCCGGCATCGCGCCGGCTTTCGAAAGGGACCATCGAAGAAGATCAGGACTCCGCTCATCGACAGGCCACCGCCCTTTGCGCGATCCAGCGCGCGCGCAGCCGGTCGTAGCCGAGATTGAACAGGAACGTGTACGGCAGGAAGAACAGCAGGATGCCGAAGTCGAGCAAGAGCGCTTCGAGCAGGCTGATCTCCAGCCACCACGCGGCAAGCGGCAGCGCCATCGCGACGAGGCCGAGCTCGAACGCGATCGCGTGCGCCGCGCGCACCGCGAGCGTACGCGTCAGCCGGTAGCGGCGCTCGATCCGCTCGAAGAGCGCATTGAACGTGACGTTCCACACCATCGCGATCACCGACACCGCCGCCGTCAGCGCCCCCACGTGCACGAGCGACAGGCCGAGCACCCAACTGACGATCGGCGCGCAGATCGCGATTGCGGTCGCTTCGAACGTGAGCGCGTGCGCGAGGCGCTCGGTCAGCGTCTTCCTCGGAACGAGTTTGGCCATTTGCATTTGCATGTGCAGCTCCATCAGTGGACAAAAGAGCCCCATTTTCATCGGATTAACCGTAACCATCCAGTTTGATATGATCGGTTTTTCCGATATATAGAAGGAGCACTCGCGATGCGCCACTCTCCGGAAGCGCTGCTCGCGTTCGCCGAGGCCGCGAACCTCGGTTCGTTCTCGGCCGCCGCGCGCAAGCTCGGCAAGCGCCAATCAACGGTCAGCGAAGCGATCGCGAACCTCGAGATCGATCTCGGCGTCACGCTGTTCGACCGCTCGACGCGCCAGCCGACGCTGACCGACGCCGCCCGCGCGCTGTTGCCCGAAGTCCAGCGCGTGCTTGAGGCGAGCGAGGCGATCGATCAGGTCGCCGCGCGTCTCGCGGGCGGCGAGGAGGCGCGCCTCACGCTCGTCGTATCGGACACCTATCAATCGAGCCGGTACGAGGAAACGCTCGCGGCGCTCGACCGCCGCTTTCCGACGCTCGAATTCGAATGCCAGATCGCCGAGCACGACGACGTGCTCGACCTGATCCAGCAAGGCCGCGCGCAGCTCGGGCTGATGGCGGCGCGCAGCACCTACCCGCCCGACATCGGCGCGGCGACGGTCGCCGAGCGCTCGGAAATCGGGCTCTACGTCGGCCCGCAGCACCCGCTCGCCGCGCACGGCAGCGCCGACGTGCCGCTCGCCGCGCTGCACGACGCGCGCGAGCTGCGCCTCAATACCTACGTCGCGCCGCGCGGCGAGCGGATCGAAACGGGGCTCGTCGCGGGCCGGCGGTGCTGGCTGGCGCCGAGCTATCTGCAGTTGCTGGAAATGGCGGTGGCGGGCTTCGGCTGGGCGGAGCTGCCGCGCTGGATGGTCGAGCACTTCGCGCGCGAGCGGCTCGTCGAGCTCAATGCGCGCGGCTGGCCGCGGCGCGTGCCGGTGGATGCGGTGTGGTCGCGCGGCCGGCCGCTCGGGCCAGCCGGCTCATGGCTGCTGGAGACGATGCTTGCCGCGTGACGCGCGTGGCAGCGATTGCAGTTGCGACCGGGGGCAAGATCGGCGGCGTGCGGCGCGTGCGTCCGCGCGAACGTCAGAAGCCGCGCGACAGCACGGCCGCGCCGATCGTCACGACGCCGAGCACGAGGTTGACGATCACGAGCAGGCGCACCGCATTGACCGCGCGCGCGCCGTCCGGCCAGTTCTGCGCCTGCACCGCGCGGCGGATGCGCGGAAACAGCGCGAAGCGAATATGCCCGTAGACCAGCATCATCACGACGCCGAGCCCCGCCATCGCGTGCAGCGGCCACGTCGCATGCGCGCCGCCGAATTGCGTGAGGAGGAAGCCGCCCGTGAGCAGGATCACGAGCACCGAACCCGCGACCCAGTTGAAGAAGCGGCCGAACACGGCTTCGACGAGCGGCAGGCGCAGTTGCGGCGACAGGTCCGACAGCGCGGGACGCAGGCAGAAGTTCGCGAACACCATGCCGCCAACCCACACGGCAACCGCCAGCAGATGGAGAAACAAGGCAACGGCGATAGCGAGGGACATGGTGGGGTTCCTTCTTGGTTTTCGAATGATCGATGCGCTGCTGGAACGCACGGCGCGCGAGACGTTGAGCGCGTTCGACAGCCGCGGCGCGCAGCGGTTCAGCGCAATGTCCGCGGGTCGTGTTTTGTGGGGGATGCCCGCCAGCGCCTGGCGCGCCGGCGATGCGCATGGTTCGCATGCCGGGCGATGCGCGTGTAAGCAGGTGTCGGCGCGCAGCACGCATTGCCCTCGCCCCGCTCGTTCGAAAAGGATAACGAACGAAGACCAGTGGCGGTTCGCCGTTCGCCCGCAACGTACTCGTCATTGCTGCGAACCACAAACTCAACCGATGCCAGCGATCCGACGAACGGCGCTCGAACCGCGGATCGACGAATCGCCGAATCGCCTGCGTCCGGAAAATTCCGAACGCCTGTGCCGGCACTCGCTTCCCGACGCGCGCGCATCGCGAAAAAGGCCCCGCCGCCGCGCCGCGCGCCCCGACGTCCGCGCGGCCGGCAGCCCGTTCGGGCCGCCCGCTCACGCCCGTCAGCGGGGCCCGGCGAGCCCGGCAAAGCTCAGTCGAGCACCGGACGCAGCCCGCTCACCTTCAGCCGGGTATCCGGCGCGCGGCCCTTGCGCGCCCGCTTGCCGACGTGCGGTTCGAGCGCGCGCCCCGCGAGCGCCTCTTCCTGCGCCTTGCCGCCGCGGCCCGTGCCCGTCAGCACGACGCCCGCCGCATTGATCGCGAGCGCCTGCACGAGCGTCTCCTTCGCGTCGAGCGCCATCAGGATCACGCCGCGCCCGCCGCCCGAAAGCGCCTTCATCTCGTCCATGCCGAACACGAGCAGGCGCCCGCCGCTCGACAGGCACGCGACCTGCGCAGCATCCGGCAGCACCGGCATCGGCGCGAGCGGCGCCGCGCCCGCATCGATCGTCATGAACGATTTGCCCGCCTTCACGCGGCTCACCATGTCGCCCACCTTCGCGACGAAGCCGAAGCCGTTGCTCGACGCGAGCAAGAGCGGCTGCTCGGCGGGCGCCGCGAAGTAGTGCAGCAGATGCGAGCCCGACTCGAGCTCGATCAGCGACGTGACGGGCACGCCGTCGCCACGCCCGCCCGGCAGCACCTGGACGGACACCGAATACACGCGGCCCGTGCTGCCCCACGCGATCAGCGTGTCGGGCGTGCGGCACTGGAACGCCGCATACAGGCCGTCGCCCGCCTTGAACGAGAAGCTCGCCGGATCGAGTCCGTGGCCCTTCAGCGCGCGCACCCAGCCCTTCTGCGACACCACGACCGTCACCGGCTCGTCGACCACCTTCGCCTCGAACGTCGCGCGCTTTTCCTGCTGGATCAGCGTGCGGCGCTCGTCGCCGTACTGCTTCGCATCGGTCTCGATCTCCTTGATCATCAGCCGCTTCATCGCGCTTTCGTTCGCGAGCAGCTCTTCGAGCTTCGCCTTCTCCGCGCGCAGCTCCTCCAGCTCCTTCTCGATCTTGATCTTCTCGAGCCGCGCCAACTGGCGCAGCCGGATTTCGAGAATGTCGTCGGCCTGCCGCTCGGTGAGGCCGAACGCGCTGATGAGCGCGGCCTTCGGCTCGTCCGACTCGCGGATGATGCGGATCACCTCGTCGATGTTCAAAAAGACGATCATCCGCCCTTCGAGGATGTGGATCCGGTCGTTGACCTTGCCGAGCCGGTGACGGCAGCGCCGCGTGACGGTGGCCTGGCGGAACCGCACCCATTCGCCGAGGATCGACGCGAGCCCCTTCTGCGCGGGCCGCCCGTCCTCGCCGATCATCACGAGATTGAGCGCCGCGTTCGATTCGAGGCTCGTGTGCGCGAGCAGCGAATTGACGAATTCGGTCTGGTCGATCGTGCGCGTCTTCGGCTCGAACACGAGCCGCACGGGCGCGTCCTTGCCCGATTCGTCGCGCACCGCGTCGAGCAGGTCGAGCATCGCCTTCTTCGTGTTGATCTGCTCCTGCGTGAGCGTCTTCTTGCCCGCCTTGAGCTTCGGGTTCGTCAGCTCCTCGATCTCCTCGAGCACCTTCTGGCACGACGTGTTCGGCGGCAATTCGGTGACGACGAGCTGCCACTGGCCGCGTGCGAGATCCTCGATCTTCCAGCGCGCGCGCACCTTCAGGCTGCCGCGGCCGGTTTCGTATGCGGCGGAAATCTCCGCGTCGCTCGAAATGATCTGGCCGCCGCCCGGGAAGTCCGGCCCCGGCACGAGCTGCATCAGCTCCGCGTGCGGCAACGCAGGATGGCGGATCAGCGCGACCGCGGCGGCCGCGACTTCGCGCAGGTTGTGCGACGGGATCTCGGTCGCGAGACCGACCGCGATCCCCGACGCACCGTTCAGCAGCACGAACGGCAGCCGGCCCGGCAAGAGCTTCGGCTCGTCGAACGAGCCGTCGTAGTTCGGCATGAAGTCGACGGTGCCCTCGTCGATCTCGTCGAGGAGCAGCTTCGCGATCGGCGTGAGACGCGCCTCGGTGTAACGCATCGCCGCCGCGCCGTCGCCGTCGCGCGAGCCGAAGTTGCCCTGGCCGTCGATCAGCGGATAGCGCATCGAAAAGTCCTGCGCGAGACGCACGAGCGCGTCGTACGCGGACTGGTCGCCGTGCGGGTGGTACTTGCCGAGCACGTCGCCGACGACGCGCGCGGACTTCACGGGCTTCGCGTTGTCGCCGAGGCCCATCTCGTTCATCGCGTAGAGAATCCGGCGCTGCACGGGCTTCTGGCCGTCGCTGACGTCGGGCAGCGCGCGCCCCTTGACGACGCTCACCGCGTAGTCGAGATACTGGCGCTCCGCGTAGCGGCCGAGCGTCAGGAAATCGCCCTCGGGCGCCGCCGGCTCGGCGAAAAGATCGGGAGTGTTGTCGTCCATCTAGATTTCGTGTCCGTATATGCGATGCGTGCGTAGCCGGGCGCGCGCCCGGCCGCGCTCAGATATCCGCTTCGACTTCGTTGCCCTTTTCCTCGAGCCAGTTGCGGCGCGCGGCGGCTTCGCCCTTGCCCATCAGCATCGTCATCCGCGCGACCGTCGCCTCGAAGTCGAGCTCGCCGAGCGCGACGGGCATCAGGCGGCGCGTGTCGGGGTTCATCGTCGTGTCCCACAATTGCTCGGCGCTCATTTCGCCCAGGCCCTTGAAGCGGCTGATGGTCCATTGCGATTCGCGCACGCCGTCCTTGCGCAGCTTGTCGAGGATCGCCTCGAGCTCGCCGTCGTCGAGCGCGTAGAGCTTCTGCGCGGGCTTCTTGCCGCGCGCGGGCGCGTCGACCCGGAAGAGCGGCGGCCGCGCGACGAACACGTGGCCGCGCTCGATCAGTTGCGGGAAATGCTTGAAGAACAGCGTGAGCAGCAGCACCTGGATGTGCGCGCCGTCGACGTCCGCATCCGACAGGATGCAGATCTTGCCGTAGCGCAGGTTCGACACGTCCACGCTGTCGTCCGGGCCGTGCGGATCGACGCCGATCGCCACCGAGATGTCGTGCACCTCGTTGTTCGCGAACAGGCGGTCGCGCTCGGTCTCCCACGTGTTGAGCACCTTGCCGCGCAGCGGCAGGATCGCCTGGTATTCCTTGTCGCGGCCCATCTTCGCGGAGCCGCCCGCCGAATCGCCCTCGACGAGGAACAGCTCGTTGCGCGCGATGTCCTCGGTCTCGCAGTCGGTCAGCTTGCCGGGCAGCACCGCGACGCCGGAGCTCTTCTTCTTCTCGATCTTCTGGCCCGCGCGCGTGCGCGCCTGCGCCTGCTTGATCACGAGTTCGGCGAGCTTCTTGCCGTGCTCGACGTGCTGGTTCAGCCACAGCTCGAGCGCCGGGCGCGTGAACGACGACACGAGCTTCACAGCGTCGCGGCTGTTCAGGCGCTCCTTGATCTGCCCCTGGAACTGCGGATCAAGCACCTTCGCCGACAGCACGAAAGACACGCGCGCGAACACGTCCTCCGCGAGCAGCTTCACGCCCTTCGGCTGCAGGTTGTGCAGCTCGACGAAGCTCTTCACCGCCTGATAGAGGCCGTCGCGCAGGCCGGATTCGTGCGTGCCGCCCGCGGGCGTCGGAATCAGGTTCACGTACGACTCGCGCGCGAGCGAGCCTTCCTCGCTCCACGCGACGACCCACGACGCGCCCTCGCCCTCGGCGAACGTGTCGTCGCCCGTGCGCGAATCGGCAAAGCGCTCGCCCTCGAAGAGCGGGATCAGGAGCTCGCTGCCGTTCATCTCGTCGAGCAGGTAGCCGCGCAGGCCGTCGTCGTATTTCCAGCTCTGCCGCTCGCCCGTCTTCTCGTTGACGAGCACGACCTCGACGCCCGGCAGCAGCACCGCCTTCGAGCGCAGCAGCCGCTGCAGTTCTCCGAGCGGCAGGTTCGGCGAATCGAAGTATTTCGGATTCGGCCACACGGTCACGCGCGTGCCGGATTTCTTCTCGCCGCGGCCCGCGCCTTGCGTCGCGAGCGGCTTGACGACGTCGCCGTCGGCGAAGCCGAGCTGCGCGATCTTGCCGTCGCGCCAGACGGTCACGTCGAGGCGCGTCGCGAGCGCGTTCGTCACCGACACGCCGACGCCGTGCAGGCCGCCCGAGAACGTGTACGCGCCGCCCTTCGCCTTGTCGAACTTGCCGCCGGCGTGCAGCCGCGTGAACACGATCTCGACGACGGGCACCTTCTCTTCCGGATGCAGCCCGAACGGGATGCCGCGCCCGTCGTCCTCGACGGACACCGACTGGTCGGGGTGCAGCGTGACCGTGATCTGCCTGCCGAAACCGCCCAACGCTTCGTCGGACGCGTTGTCGATCACTTCCTGGATGATGTGCAGCGGATTCTCGGTGCGCGTGTACATGCCGGGCCGCTGCTTGACGGGCTCAAGGCCCTTCAGCACCTTGATCGATGCTTCGCTATAGGCCGCTGCGGGCTTTTTCGTGGACATAGAAGCTCAGGTTCGTCATTCACCTTGACGTTATCCCCAGCTCGTGTGGATAACGTCGTGGACAAAACGTTGAATTCGATAAAAATCCGAGTCGAAACAATGGCGTGCTCGCACTGCTTCGAAAGTGGGCGGCGCGCCGCGCGCGACGGCTGCGCGGCACGCCGCCCGGAACGCGGCGTATTTTACTGGTTCCGCAACGGCGGGCTCATGAAGGCTTGCGTTTCGCTTCGAGCGCCTCCCAGCGCTCCAGCGCCGCGAGCAGCTCGTCGTCGAGCGCCGCGAAGCGCTCGGTCAGGCGCGCGCCCTCCTGCGCGTCCTTCGAGAAGATCGAGCCGTCCTCGAGCTGCGCGGAAATTGCCTTCTGCTCGGCCTCGAGCGCCGCGATCCGCTCAGGCAGCGCGTCGAGCTCGCGCTGCTCGTTGAACGACAGCTTGACCGTGCGCTGCGCGTTGCGGCCCGCCGCGCCCTTCGGCGCATCGTCCGCCGCGCTCGCGGGCTCCTTCGCCGCGCGCTTGGCCGCCTCCTCGTCCGAGATCCGCTGCGCGCGCTCGCGCTGGATCTGCCAGTCGGTGAAGCCGCCGACGTATTCGCGCCACCGGCCGTTGCCCTCCGACGCGATCACCGACGTGACGACATTGTCGAGAAACGCGCGGTCGTGGCTGACGAGCAGCACCGTGCCGTCGTAGTCGGTCAGCAATTCTTCGAGCAGCTCGAGCGTCGGGATGTCGAGGTCGTTGGTCGGCTCGTCGAGCACGAGCACGTTCGCCGGCCGCGCGAACAGGCGCGCGAGCAGCAGCCGGTTGCGCTCGCCGCCCGACAGCGACTTGACGGGCGAGCGCGCGCGCTCGGGCGCGAACAGGAAGTCGCCGAGGTAGCTCATCACGTGCTTGCGCACGCCGCCGATCTCGACCCATTCGCTGCCGGGGCTGATCGTGTCGCCGAGGCTTTTTTCCGGATCGAGCTGCGCGCGCATCTGGTCGAAGTACGCGACCTGCAGGTTCGTGCCGGTGCGCACCGTGCCCGCATCGGGCTTCAGCTCGCCTAGGATCAGCTTGAGCAGCGTCGTCTTGCCCGCGCCGTTCGGGCCGATGAAGCCGATCTTGTCGCCGCGCATCACTGTCGTCGAGAAACGGTCGACGACCGTGCGCTCGCCATAGCGCTTCGTCACGTCGGCCAGCTCCGCGACGATCCGGCCCGACTTCTCGCCCTGCGCGACGTCGAGCCTCACGTTGCCCTGCGCGTTGCGGCGCTCCGCGCGCTCGCGGCGCATCTGCTCGAGCCGCGCGACGCGGCCGACGCTTCGCGTGCGCCGCGCCTCGACGCCCTTGCGGATCCACACCTCCTCCTGCGCGAGCAGCTTGTCGAACTTCTCGTTCTCGACGCGCTCGACTTCGAGCTGCTGCGCCTTGCGCGTCTGATACGCGGAGAAGTTGCCCGGATACGACAGCAGGCGGCCGCGGTCGAGCTCGACGATGCGCGTTGCGACGCGATCGAGGAACGCGCGGTCGTGCGTGATGAAGAAGAGGCCCGCGCGCTGCGAGACGAGCAGTTCCTCGAGCCACCGGATGCCGTCGAAATCGAGATGGTTGGTCGGCTCGTCGAGGAGCAGCACGTCCGGCTGCACGACGAGCGCGCGCGCGAGCGCCGCGCGCTTCTGCATCCCGCCCGACAGCGCATCGATCTTCGAGTCGCCGTCGAGCCCGATCTGCGCGAGCGTCGTGGCGACGCGCGTGCGCCAGTTCCATGCGTCCGCCGCGTCGAGCGACGATTGCAGCGCGTTCATCCGCGCGAGCAGCGCGTCGTGCTCGGCGCCTTCGGACGTATCCGCGAGCCGGTGCACGATCTCGTCGTATTCGGCGAGCAGCGCGCGCGTGCCGGTCAGCCCCGACGCGACGGCATCGAACACCGTCTGCCCGGCAACGAATTCCGGCTCCTGCGGCACGTAGACCGTCACGAGATTCTGCTGCCGCGTGACGAGCCCGTCGTCGGGCTTCGCCAGGTCGGCGACGATCTTGAGCAGCGACGACTTGCCGGCGCCGTTGCGGCCGATGAGCCCGACGCGCTCGCCGGCTTCGAGCGAGAAATCCGCGTGATCGAGCAGCGCGACGTGGCCGAACGCGAGTTGCGCGCCGGTGATGGAATAAAGCGACATGGGGAAGACGGCGGAGAAAAAAACGGAAGCGCTCATTGTACCGGGGGCGGCGCACGACGCCGATACGGCACAATGGCCTGACGCGAAACACGAGACGCCGGGCCGCGCGAGACGGCCGGCGGCGCGGGCTGGCGGGAACCTTGCGCGGTCCTCGCCAGCCCAATGACCTACTTGACGTTGACCGTAATGGTCCGGCTCATCTCCGGGCCGTACGAGCGGTGCGCGCCATCGCCGAACTGCAGCGTCAGCGTGTGCTTACCGGGCGGCAGCCTCACATCCGTCTCGGTCTGGGGCTTGCCGAAATGCAGCGATTGATCGTTGACGGGAATCACGTCGCCCCTCGCCACCGGCTTGCCGTCGATCAGCAGGTGGTGATGGCCGGTGTGGGGCGTCATGTCGCCCGCGGGCCGAAGCACGATGTCGCCTTCGAGACCGAATTTCACGTGGACGGGGTTCGTGACGGACGCGCCGTCGGTCGGCTCGACGAAGTACACCCTCGCTTCCGCGTGCGCCGAGGCGGACGCGAAAAGCGCGGCCGCGGCGAACACGCCGGCCAGCCATTTGTTGTAGAACATCGCTCTCTCCTTTTGGGTTGAAAGGCCATCGAAGCATACACTGCGAGCGGGCGGCGCGTCGTGGGTTGTGGGTTTGGAGCGGGCGGCGGGGGCGCGGGAAAGCGGGCGGACGCGACAAATCCGGTACCATTGCGCCTTTCGCCGCTCGATGTGCCGCGTTCGCGCGATCGGGCGACGCCGATTGCAATGGTTCCTCAAGAGCGCAACATGAGCGAAGTGGTCGAATACAAGAGCTGGGTCTGCCTGATTTGCGGCTGGGTCTATAACGAAGCAGAAGGTTTGCCCGACGAAGGCATCGCGGCCGGCACCCGCTTCGCCGACATTCCGGACGGCTGGCGCTGCCCGCTGTGCGATGTCGGCAAGGAAGATTTCGTCGTCGTGGAGTTCTGAGGCAGGCGATTCCGAGGCCGGCGATCCGGTCGCCGCGACGCGAAGGCGGACGTTGCGCAAAACGTCTTTGCTATACTCTGCCCTCGCCATGCGTCGACCGACGGGCGGCGCGCTCGAATCGCATCGAAGTAAGATCGAATCGAGCGGCCGGACAAGCTCGATAAAGCGATTCCGATTCGAAGCTTGTTTCCGTTTGGCGAATCCTATCCGCTCCCCGTAGTTCAGGGGATGGAATGATAAGCGCGAGGCTTTTCCAACAAGGTTCCAGCCCCTTGCTGTAGCAAATTTGTAGCACACAAAAAAGCCTGCTCGATGCGGGCTTTCGTGCTTCCGGGGATCGATCCCGCTATTCGGTTGCAAAGCAACTTGCAGCGCCCAATGATGCAGCAGTGCCTGCGCCGTATCTAACAGGGCGTTGATCTCAAAGCTACGCTTGAAACATACGCCAGCAATTTCTGGAACGGTCGGCCGCTATAGCGCCGAGACTAGCCGTTCCACCACTCAGGCGTGGGCTGTTTCTTGGTGAAAGGCGAGCACTGCTCGCGAACAAGTCGCATGTCCTTGTAGTCCAACGTTACGACTGAGACGGCGGGGTCAGTTGGCCACTCCGCAACCGCGAAATCGGCTTCGTACTCTTTGCCTTCGATACACACGATATAGGGCTCACCATTGAACGCCACAGCCGTGGTCGCCCAGATGCGCGCTTCTCCATGTCGATCGAGCGTACCATCGAAGGCAGTCGAATCATATTGATTGCAGGAGGCCCCAGACAATCCGAATGACGAGATGCACGGCATCCGCCATGTCGTTTGGTAGACCTTGACATCTGCTCCAGATAAAGGGTGTCCTTCTCCCGCGACTACCCGTAACGTCAGGTGCCGGGGAAAGACCCAAGGCCCCGCGTGTTCCCACATCAGGAAATAGAGCGCCAAAGGGATGCCAACGAAGAGCCAACCATTTCTGAGTTTCATACGCACCTACGTGACGAATCTGCGCGCGTTCGAAGCCGCATCGCCCCGGGAGACAGATCCCTGAATATTAAAATTCGTTTGAAAACTGCCACGTCGGCAACCCCAAACACGATGGAGATCGAGCCCACTAGAATCCGACCGAGGCCGTCGGCGAAGAAGCACGCGTTTCGATCTAATGGCCGATGAATGGCATTCCTATGAACGCCCACATCCCAACCAGAACCAACGACTCAATGACAAACATTGCTTGATCATATGCGTTGCGAAGCACCGAGCGTCTCGCATAGACGATGTAAATCAACGTAAAGAGTGGCGTCACCACCCACGTGGCGAGCATGAATCCAAGAAACTCCATGGCGCCCGATACGAAAATTCCGCTGTGAAATCCGCCGACCTCCACGTACCAGTACGCGAACCCAATCCACGGAAGCCACAATCCAATGAGGGTGGCAATCGCAAGCTTGATTGCACCATATGAAGGTCCAGAACCAGCACTCTCCAAATCTGAGGGATTAATCATAGGAGACCTATTCACATTTTTTGCAGGTAAAGCAGTTGACCAACAGCACCGCTAGGTCTGCATCTGCAAGCGCCCAACGGATCCACGCGAGACCTACCTCGGCGCTCAACCTCCGCATCCTTACATGCCAGATTCTGTTTCTCTACTCACCATCATCAATCGACTCTGCCGACAAAGCTCCTTTGCTCACCGCGAGTCGGATGACCTCCTCAATACAGCAGCCTAAATTCGACCAGATGTCGGCATCGATGAAATCAAAACGCCCCCACATGACGTCCTGTGACCGTCGAAGGCAACCGCCCGTCCGTCAATCTGAACATGCTCATCACCTTCAAGAATTTCGCATTCGCCAAGCCCCGACTGACAAGTACAGCGATCGCCGACCCGAGCAACTGCGCGCCCCATCACCACGGATCGTTCGCTACCAGTCTTGACAACCTGACAACCATGATCCGTCGAATCGCCCACTCGAATCACGCCTCTCATCGACTTACTCTCCGAAGTTACTCAAAACCATGCCGAGAATCGAACGCCGCCGCGACTACTTCCGGTCCCGTCCAGACGAGGAAAACTATGCCCGCCATCAGTGCAACGCTGTTGATTACATAGCCTCGGCATCCAGGACCGCGCATTTCCCAAGGCGATGTGATAAAGGCATGCACGCATGCGAAGCACAAGCAACAACGCCGTGCTTCGAAAGGTCCATACCCACCACCAATCTGCACCGTTGGCACCGGCCATGCCATGAATCAACCCCGCGCAAACTCCAAAATCCCAAAGCCGAGGAAGGTCGCCATAAACAAGACAGAACGCCTGGCGAAGGCAGCATCCATTCCCGAACGTCGTCAGGTTTCGCATTTGTGGATTGGATCTGACGGTCGCGCTCTTTCATGGAGTTCACGATATAGCCATCATTTGAACGGATTCGCGCCGTTGTTCGCTTGAGCCCACGCTGCTTTACTCGTCGCGTCGGGCGGGCTAACCATGATGATGCTCGCTGTACCATTAGGGCGCCGGTTGACGGTCGCACTCGCTCCGCCATCCTGATAGCCTGCAATCAGTCCCAAACCGATCTGTACAAGTGGCGAACTCACACCGGTGTTGCCAATGCGAGCACCGATATCGTAACCATCCTTGACGTCGCTCAGGCTCGGGGCAGCCGCGCCTGCTTGCGCGAGCGCCTGATTCAATGGGACAGCCCATAGGCGATCGCCAGTCGTATCGTAAAACACGCGTTTCGGCTCCTTCCCGCCTGGCAACGTTGCGACGGCCTGCTCCCACCCCGCTTTTAGCGCTGCCGCCTGAGCCACAGTCTTGAGCGGTTGTCCGTGATCGTCGGTCAGCTTTACATCAACCGGACGATGGAGATATCCGAGCAAAGGTGCATCGTCGAATTGCTTGACCTGCCACGTCGTCCAGCGCACTGGAATATACGGCGTTGGCGTGAACTGACCCGGCCCTTTGTTGTCGATGGTTTTCCAGAACGCCGGCAATTTCGCCTGCCACCACGTAGACGACATCACGCCAATCGCTCCCGGATACAGAACGCCAGCCTGCTTTTCCTGCTCGATGTAATGCGCTGTGAAGCTGTCAGGGCCGCGGCCGTCGTTCTGCTCCCAAAAGAAATTCCACAGCTTGATGATGTCGTATTCGGTACTGTTCCGATCGATCTGCGCAGTCTGCTCGACGGCGTACGGACGAATAAGTTTGTCCACTCGATCCGAACGGGACACGAGGATGGCGCCCATACTATCCGGCAGTTCGGGAATGATGTGTCCCGCGCGAGATGTTCCGCCACTACCAGGCGCAACAAGAAGCGAGCGCAGCATCGACCCGTCCTGACTGACCACCAAGGCAGCCGGTACGTCTGGATGCGAGTCGAAGAACGCGAACAGCTTCTCGATCATTGCCGCGCCATCGCTAGTATTAGCGTCCGCCTCCCACAGGAAAAGCGTCACACCAAGACTCGCTTTTTGCCTGCCATCAGCAATATTCTTTGCCGCACGAAAATCATTCCGCTTGTCTTTTGGTGGTCCCCAGACAATGGTTGGCACCGGCCAGTATTCGACGGCATGACGACCGCCTTCCTTGAATGACAAAGTAGTTGACACACCAAGATCAGCCATCCGGATATCGTCACTATCCGGATAGTCTTCCGGATTTGCCGATACATACGATGCGTGGTTGTCAGCCTTTTTTTCGATCTCGCGCCAGATTTCCTCGTCGGCATATTCACCAACCACGATCCCCATTCCACGAACCTCAAGCACGTACTTTTGTCCGGCCTGTGACAACATCGTGGAAGAGCCGTTGCAGCCGTGCGCTACGACTGCACTGCTCTCTTGATTGCCCGGAACCGGACGGTCGGATGTGCCAGCAGTCGCCATCGGAGATCGATGCAACCACGCGACGCTCGCGGCGTACGCCAAGGCGATCAAAGCCAAGATCACTAGCACGCCATTCCGAATGCTACTTCCCATTTGCGGCATCTCCTGCCCTGTCGTTTGCCAATAACTGTAGTGTCGCGCCATCACAAAGATAGTCCAGATTATCGCCACCACAAAAAACGCGGCAGCATACGGCCAAATTCGCGGTCTCGCGATCATCGCGGCATCCCCTGGAATACTTCCCCGAGCGTCTTATTCCCATACATCATCTGGGCTTTCTGCGCCTCTTGTTTGTAGTACTCGGCCTGAGCCTTCTCTTGTGCAGCGATGGCCGCTGATGTCAATTCACTGGTTACCAATGGCGGCGGAGTCGAAGACACGTGCGCATCAGGAAAAGTCCCGTACATATAATAGTCGGAACAGGCTTGAATAAAATCCTGCATCTTGGAATCAAGACGATCATAATTTGCATTTTTTTTAATCTTGGCGAGTGACGCCGGAACCATTTTCCAGTCCGCCATCAGGATCAGCAATTCGCGCCAAACCGGATCATCGAGCGTGACGGCCTGACCAATCGCGACGTCCATCGCGGTCACCCACCGATGATTCTCCGTGCTGTGCAGCACACCCGAATGGTAATTGTTGGGTTCTCGAGCGTCCGGATTCTGCTGCATGTCCAGACGAGCTTCATTCGGGGTTTGCTCTCGTTGAATGAGATACTGCGGCGGAACGATCGGAAGCAATGCGTTCTTGATCATTGAGGTCGCAGATGTGTCCGGGACCACCCGCCAATTCTGCGACTGACCGTCGATCGCCTTGCCCTGATTGAAAGCAGTCTTGTAAGACTCGATGCTAGCCAGCGGATTACGCGTCGTCTCGACGGTAATCCATTTGAATGACGCGTATTGATTGCCCAACGAAACATCCTTCGTGACATCGTCTGGCGTCATCATCCCGGCCGCGTCGGCGTGGCCGGGACGTGGACCACCTTTCTTGATTTCGCCACCGTACAAGTCGGGTTCGCACGGCGGCTTCAGTTCCTCACCGTTAATAAAACGGATATCGTTACGAGTAAATGACGCCTGCAGAGCAGCATTCTTGCTCGATTCAAGCACCGTGCCCAACATGGTTCCATCCGTATCAGGTCCAGGTGTAAGTCGCTCGAACCGGTCGCGCACGGGCACCCGCGCAGGTGATGTGCCGACCAGCACCTTCTTGAACTTGCCATTGCCGTTATCATCGCGCTCCATCCGCGTCCACATGCGCTGGTGGAAACGCTTGGGCGCAAGGGCCGTCATGGCCTGCATGGTCTTACCATGTTTGGCGGCAGCTCCATCAGCAGGCACTTCATCAGGCACACCAAACGTTCCGATCCCGCGCACTTTCTTAAGCCCTACCACCGTATCTTCAGGGCAAAAGTACAGATACACCTTGCCGCGATTGTCTCGCTCGTCGAACGTAACCCAGTTCTTACCGTTCTTGTCCAGTCGCTTTCCGCAGGTCTTGCTCCAGTTCGCGCCTGCTCGACCACTTGATTGCTCCGCAGTGATCAGCAGGTCTGCCAGATCGGGAACGGTATGCGGCTCGCTCGTAACCACATTGACGATATCGATCAGCGTTTTCAGCTTTCCGTGGCCGGTCTGGTTGCCGTCGTCTTCCGTTGCGTAGAGGCTGTAGGGTGTGTCCACCATGATGATGCAATCAACGCAACGCTGCCCCTGTTGCTTAAGAATCGCCTGTGCCAGCAGGGTAATGATCGTCCCCTGACTGTGGCCCAACACTGTAATGGTTTCATGCCGAGGGTCTATGCCATGCTCAGAGGCCAACGCCTTCGGCTGGATTGTGCGAATCGTCTTGATGAGGTTCGCCAGTCGCGTCGCTGCCAGTACGAAATAGCGCCGATCAGGCGCTTTGCCCGCGAACACGCTGTTCCCAGCCACTGCGTTGCGCATCACAAGGCGCGTTTTCAAGTCCGGCTCGAAACCTCGACCGTACATCTGCGGGATGTTGTTGGTTGCGTTGGCAAAGAATCCGCCGGCCTTTGCAAAGTGTGCATCGAGCCGATTTCCGTTGACATCCTGATACTGGCCACGTGTCATAAGGTTGCCGCGATCGTCTGCCACCCGACTCTTGATGATGCCGGGGTTATTCAATTTGGCAATATCCCGATTGTCGGCACGCAACCCCCAATAGAACGGAATAAAAAAACTTTTCGTGATATTGGGAAGTTCGGCACGCTGATATAGATACATATCAGGATCGGACAAAATCTCCGCTTGCCGCTTGCTCGGATTGTTTTGAGTCTTTGCTCGTTGATAAAGGGCGCCGTAGCTACCCTCCTTCAAATCAGTCCGTGACAAGCGCTCATTGAGCCCTTGACACAGCCCTTGCTCGACAACGGAATACACGGCACCCGGATCGTTCACCCCGTGAATAAAGATCACGATGCCCGGCAGATCACCAGGCAGCTGCACGTTGCGAGCATCCGGTCGATCCGAAATCGTGACGCCAGCGCCCTGCGCATGCACACGATAGTCGTTGTTGGTCTCGGCCACAGAATTCTCCCCTGTCGTTTCAGAGCGACGGCTTCAAGATATCGATCTTGGCGATGCGCATCACGTCGTCCTTCACCAGATCCGTCAGCCCACTGGCATCCGACTTCCCTTCGATGATCCGACCGTCGTTGAGCGCGATGCGATATTGCTGGTTAGCCGCCAGCGCCGGCGTTTCCGGCGTATGCCCAGGGAAGTGCAAACGGAACTGCTGGTCGGTCGGCTGGTTCGTGAAGGATGTTTTCGAAGCCTGCTCCGTCGACGGCCCGCCCCACTGGTGCGACGCCGACAGCAACTTGATGTCACCGTTCGTGCCGAGCGTCACGCCACCGCCGATCTTGATATAACTGCCGTCTTCGGCAACGAACCGGATCGTCGGTGCGGTGACAAGCACCTCGTTCTCATTCGTCGCGATCTTGACGCCCTTTTGGGCATTCGCCGTCAGGGTGTCGGCCTGCGCCTGCAGCAACATCGGCCCCTCACCGGCCACGGCCTGTACGCCAGTGCCGCGCGCGAACAACTGCATTCCCTGTCCGGCCGTCGCATTAAAGCGCTGACCGCTCATCAACTGAAGATGCTGCTGCGCGACCTGATCAATGTTCTCGCCCGCGTAAGTAACATGTGTCTTCGGCGTCACGTTCACTGAACCGGCCTGCGCACCGAACGCCATCAACGCCTGCGAACCGCCTGCGACGCTACTCGATTCCGATGCGCCGCTCCCCGGCGTCCAGCCCTTGAACGCCTGCGCAACGGCAGTCTGCCCTGCCGTATCCGCCGCCTGCCCGCCGTGCTGCCCCGCGTAGTCGCCGAGCGACTTGAAGAGTTCGGCGCACTCGCCGAGCAATTGCAGCAGCTCGTCGCGATCGAGCTGGCCACCGCTCGCCTGCGAGCGCGCATAGGTCGTCAGCAGAATGCCCTGCGCCGCCCGCAGCGCCGCGGCCGCGTCCGTGCGCAGTTCCGCGCCTTCGCCGCGATCCTGTCCGACGCCGTTGTTGCGCGGCTGGGTCAGATAACCCAAATTCAATTGCGTATGCGCGTGTTCGCTCGCAAGTTGAGCACTTATCTGCTGCGGCGTATCGTCGAGACGGAGCTGGTTATATTTCCGGCCCTTGATTTCCTGCGTCTTGATTCCCGACACGAAACGGTTGCCCGGCAGCGAGCCGGTATGAGTGAACGTCGCGGGCGTGTTCACGCCGTTTCCGAGCACACAGAGGATCACCAAACGGTCAGGATCGCCCGCGATACAGCCCAGCAGAACCTCCATGCCAACGCGCGGCAGGAACGATACGCCGAAGCCCGCCCCGGCCAAACTGGACGCCACACGGATCGGGGCGCTGTCGCCCGCATTGCCGTTGGTGCCTGCGCCCTGCGCATGCGCGTGATCGCCCGCATCGAGCCCCTGTATCTGCACGTAGACCCGGCCAAGTTCGTCGCACACGACTTCCTCGCCGTTGCGCGTCACAATCACGCCCGTGAGCAGATGGACGGGCGGCAGGTCGATCTTCGGATCGTACGCGGGCGTGAGCGGAACGCCGCGCCGCACGCAGGTGAACGCGTTCTCGTAGCGGGTGTCCGATGCTGCCTCGAATGCGGCCGGCAATGCGGGGGCGGCCTGCGTCAGATTGCGGCTCGCGGCGAATAACGCGTGGACGCGCCCCGTTAAGCCCTTCGGCAGATTGTTCCAGACCTCGTGATGCACCGACGTGATCATGAACTGCCGTTTCTCGGCCGGCTGCATGTCGAGATCGACATCGCCGGTCAGCGTGAACCAGTGGCCGACCGGCATATCCCGCACACTGCTTACGCCGTCGTAGCGCTCGGCGTCGAATTGATGCGCGAGCATCCGGTCGCGCGTAATGCGATCGTGATCGTCCCACGAATCGCCGACATGCGGAATGTCGATCGCCACGTCCGTCAGCAGGTTCGCAAGGTCGTTGCCGGCTTCGCCCTGATCGATAGTCGCGGTCGCTGCCGAATTGTGGACACGCCCCTGCTTGTAGTCCCACGACGGCCGGCTCGCCTGCCCGGAAATCAGTTGCTGATGCAGCGCAAACAGCGTGATCGTGTCGCGCTGCTCGGTCGCGGCGTCGCGCGGGTGCAGGCGCACCGTGCCCGCCGGGGCCTCCGGCAATTGCAGCGGGTTGTCGCAGAACACAAGCGTATGGACGGGCGTCTCGTCGTGAATGTTGCGCGGCGGCTTCGCGGGACCGGCTTTCGCGAACACGTTGATGCCCTCGCGGCGCAGCAGCCGGCGCACGAACTTCGCGTCCGACTCGTTGACCTGCCGGGTCAGCTCGCGCGCCGGATAACGGCTCCGGTCGAGGCCGGACAGGTCGAACTCGAACGCCGCCGCGAGCGCCGGGCTACGACGCCGCCATTCGTTCAACAGGACCGCCAGCACGTCGACGACGCTCGTCTTGCGGAACACGCGCGAATTGGTGCGCTTGTCCATCAGCGACAGCGCGTCACACACCGTAAGCTGGTAGATGCACAGCTCGCCGTCGCTCTGGCCGATCTGCACGTCCTTGACAATCGCGTTGATGAAGCGGAGCTGGCCGCGATCGGTGACAAGCCGCAGAGAGACGGGCACGCCAAGGAATAGCCGGGGCGACAGGTCGTGACGCGTCGACACACAGGTCAGGTGCCCGTGGATGCCGGTCATCAGCGCTTCGCGAATGCCCGCGTGCTGAAGGGCCAAGAGCGGCCCCAAGGTACTTTGCAGTCGGCCGAAATTCAGCGCGACCGGCCGATTGTTCCAGTCGACGGCCCCCGCCGCGAAACTGCGTAGTGTTCCATTTAATGACACAACCGCCCTCTCAATTCTTATTGAATACGTATTGGATTCAGGCGATCGGGCCGCGTGTCGGGACGGGCAAACCGCCGAGTTATCGCTGCAAGGATATCAAATCCGCAGACGAAAACTGGAAAATGGCGGATGTGTGGCGCGCCGAACCGTCCCATTTAACCAAGATTGACATGCAGCAGCCACCGATTTTGTCGTATCTTTCGCGGTGGAAGGATTTGTAACGTCTGGTCCTTCCGCATGCAGTAAATCGGCCCATGCAGTACCGGTCAGCGTCGATCCGCCGGCCGATGTAGTTCAACAACACTCCATCCGTCCACGCGACCTGCGCCGACTTCATGCACACGACCTTCTGCACGGCCGGATCGTCGAGCGCCGCGTGCATGCCGAACACCCACGGCGTGATGTTCGGGTTATAACGGCCGGGGCTCGCCGTCGCCTTCGCGCTCATCCGGCGGAGCTTCCTCGCCCACTCCGTCGTCCCAATCCGTTCCGGCGGACGCAGCAAATGCGCGAGCCGGCGAATCACCGCGTTCACGCTCTGGGTCGTATTCAGAAAGCTGTTCAAGACATCCATGAATATGCTCGTTCAACCATTCGACGTCGACCTCGATGTCGTACAGCGTACGCATCTCCTGCACGAGTTTGTCGGGCAGCGACAGCAATTCCGTTTGAAATGCGCCGACCATCTGGCCGTACGCCTGTTCGAGCTGCGCCACGTTCACGAGCAGCCCTTTCTTTTCCGCCCCCCTTGAAAGCAACAGCGCTTCGAAAGCGAAGGAAATGGCAAGCGTTCGGCATTGGCTCGACAAGCTGTGCACGATGCCCGCCCCGGACTGGACGCCCGAAATGGCACGGGAGGCCGCTCAATGACCCCACGCCCGGCCCTTTCTACCCCACGCCCGCTGCTGCGAAAGCGGAAACGCGCGGACAAGCGCCCGGCTATCACACTGGCGAGCGTCGACGGCAATGCAGTTTCAAAGCGTGTGCGCGGGCTTACGCCCGCAAAGGCAATCCAGAAGAACGAAACGCCGCGTGCGCGGCGAAAAGCGAGCTTGAGCCTGGAATGGTTTCGAACGCGCATGGAAGCAAAGGTTGTGATCGAGCAGTAGCGACGTCACTACAATGCCATCCGGCCGCATTCGAGCCTCGCCTATCTGACGCCCAACGAGTTCAAGCAACGGTCTTGTTCAACTGAAGCAACCGAGGCCGTTCTCCAAGATTGAAATGGCCCGAAAAAATCAGGTAGGTCAACGCCGGAATGCGCTTTTCATCGCGATGCGGATTACGTCCGGCACCGCCTGTTCACGCTCCGAATGTTCGGCGAACCATTCGAAGATCTTCACGATCTCTTCGCACGTCGGCCGCCGGTCGCGGTGCTTCCCCGGACCGATGGGCTGGAGGTGATCGAGCCTCGGCCGTGCGATGCTCGGCGCGTGTGGCAGCCTCAGATCGAGCAGCGAAGCCATGTGCTTATAGACAGTTCCGAGCTTGGAAATGTCCATGTCGATCGCGTACTGCTCCGCCCCCCTCTTTCTTGCGCTCCTGCGCAAACTTGACCAGCCGCTTGGTCGACAGCTTCGCCGCCACCTCATCACAAAGTGACTTTCCAACCGCTTGAGCATGTAGTCTTCATTCGACTTCTCGTCGACGGCACCCTGCCCCTTGTCGATACCACCTTCGATCTCACGCGCCCATGCTTCAGCCGCGCCCTTAGTTCGAAACGTCTTTGATATACTCTGTCCCCGCTGGCGGACTTGAGCCCGCCAGCGGTCGCCGATCTTGAGGATCGAAGCCATGAAACACCCCGTTTGTGGACTGTAGCAATGCGTCATCCACATACGCTGCTACAGGGTCGATTTGTAGCAGAGTTGTAGCAGGCGGGCGTTGAACTATGCTTCACGGCTTGTCATTTCGCGTCATACGCGGACAGGCGAAAATCCCGGAAAGGCAAGCTGGACAAGGCTAAGAACCTGATTCACAAGGGTTCGATCCATCCCGCTCAGGCTATCCGCTCCCCGTAGTTCAATGGATAGAACAAGCGCCTCCTAAGCGCTAGATACAGGTTCGATTCCTGTCGGGGGGACCAGCCAAGCCCCAAACCTCCCCCAAGATTCACAAGAAAATCCCCGCTCAAGCCCGTCTGGCGGCCTTCTCGCGCCCATTGTTACCCAACGTTGCTCAGTGACAGCCGGAGAAAGTGTTGGTATTTTTGTTGGTATCAGCAGATACCAACAACACAGATACCAACAATGCCTCTCACTGACATACAGGTACGGAACGCAAAGGCCAGCGCCGCACCGTACAAACTCACGGACGGCAACGGGATGTTCTTGCTCGTCCAACCGAACGGCGCGAAGTACTGGCGCTTGTCCTACCGCTTCCTTGGCAAGCAGAAGACGCTCGCCCTCGGCGTGTATCCGGCCGTCACGCTCGCGACGGCACGGAAGAAGCGCGACGAGGCACGCGAGCAGATCGCGGCCGGCGTCGATCCGGGCGAAGCAAAGAAGGAAGCCAGACGGGCGGCCGAGATCGCAGCGGCCAACTCGTTCGAAGCGGTAGCCCGCGAGTGGTTCGACTCTCAGCGTCCGGGCTGGAGCGACGGCTACGCGGAGAAGGTGCTGAATTCGCTTGAGGTCGACGTGTTCCCGAAGATCGGCCCTCGCCCGATCGCGGAGATCGACTCGCCGCAGATGCTCAGCATCGTTCGCGAGGTTGAGGCGCGCGGGGTGCGCGAGACAGCAAAGCGGATTCTCCAGCGCTCTCGCGCGGTCTTCCAGTACGGAATCATGACCGGGCGATGCTCCAGGAATCCGGCGGCCGACATCGACGCGCAGACAGTGTTGAAGAAAGGTCCGGGCGTACAGCACATGGCCCGCGTGAAGGCGACGGAGATCCCGCAACTCATGCGCGACATCGACGCCTACCAAGGTGATCTAGTTACCCGGCTCGCGCTCCGCCTGATGGCACTGACCTTCGTGCGGACAACGGAAATGATCCGTGCCGAGTGGTCGGAGTTTGATGAGGCCGCCGCAGAATGGCGTGTTCCACCTGAACGCATGAAGATGCGCGACCCGCACATCGTGCCGCTATCGCGGCAGGCGCTCGACGTGCTCGCCCAGCTCCGCGCGCTCAACGGCCAGCATCGATTCGTGTTCTACAGCGTGCAAGGCCGGAGCCACATTTCGAACAACACCATGCTCTATGCGCTCTATCGCATGGGCTACAAGTCGCGAATGACGGGGCACGGGTTTCGCGGGCTGGCGGCGACAGCTCTGCGTGAACTCGGCTTCGGGCGGGACGTTGTAGAGCGCCAGATGGCACACGCCGAACGGAATCAAGTGACGGCCGCCTACGTCCACGCCGAATACCTGCCGGAGCGCAGACGAATGATGCAGGCGTGGGCCGATCACCTCGATAGGCTGAAATCCGGTGCAGAAATCATCCCGATTGCAGCCGCGAGTTAGCTACCGGCCCCTGCATTTCAGTTTGTCCGCAACTGGTGGAGTCCCCCAGTTGCAGACAGGCGGGTGGATTGAGCCAATCCTATTAGCTCAGCCTCGTTAGTGCGGCAAGCTCATGGCGAACAGAAGGCTCAACCATTCCAAATGGTTAGACGCGGCGCCAATGGTCCGGGATGCGCTTGTCGCTTAGATGTCGGACACGAGCGACATGCAGCGCGCTTGCTGGGTGATTTTTCTTCGCCCAATCAATCGCTTCCGCCTGCGTTCTGAAAGTCGCAAGTGGAACGGTCGAGTGTGCTGGCTCGACAGTGAACCCCGTAGGCTTTTCATTTATGAACAAACTAGTCATCTTGTTGGCCTCCTGTTTTGCTGGCAAACGGCCAGCGCGTTGCGCCGCACATAAAGAAGTCGCGACACGAATCCCCGATTAATAATGTCCCCAGCACCGTCTGCAGAGACATTTTTGTCACAGGTAATGGTAGGCCAAGCTCGCAGGAATTCACTCTCTCCTCCTTATTTTTGTGGATCGGTATTGATCTATGAATATGTCCCCCCTTATTAGCGCCGTCAGTAGAGAAAATACGCGGGTGTGAGCCCCCGCGTGTTTGCCCTGGACGCAGGGTCCCCCGCTTTTCAGCCGCCCCGACACTTGCGGCCGGCACAACAATGCCCGATCGGGGCGCATCGCGGACACCCCCGTCCAAAACACGCCACCGATGCCCGTCAAATCCCGGAGAGCCGCACCCCGTCTGGCTTCGCGGTCTATACAGTTGGTCGACGCCTGTCCGCTCAGTGCAAAATGAGTTGGGGATTTGGAGATAAACGCCTGAATCGGCCGCAAAGCCTTGTGGGGTAAGGCTTCGCGTGTCTCCAAACGATTTGGAGAACGCTGGAGATACTGGAGATAAACCAGCCCGGATTGTTACGGATGCGGCAAGATTCACGGCCAGCGTCCACCCGGTTCCGTCTGGTGCGCATCGTTCAAAGTAACTTTGACGCGCGGGCCAAAAATGCCGCGCAAAGGAATGCCCGCCACCGCCCTCCCGGACGGCGGCGGCGCATTTCACAGCTCAAGCGTGAAGATGGACGGCAACACGCGATAGACCATGAACTTGCCGTGACCGGGGATGTACTCCTGCCGGTACGGATAGCCGTCGCTACGCGGCATCAGCACGCCGCGCTTCATCAGTGCCTTGGCAACGATCTTGTGATCGAAGCCGGCGCACACGTCCTTGCGAAACACGGCCGCTTCGATCAGGTATTCCGTCTCGACGCTTTCGGCATCGTCGGCGCTCATCTTGCCGCCGAACTCGGCGTAATACTCACGATCGGAGGCGATGGGCGTGCGCCGCTCGTCGCGCTTCACGTGCTGCTTGAAGCCCGCTCGATGCGGCACGTTCGGCCGATGGTCGTCCTGCGCACGGTTCATCCACACGAAACGGTTGTCGCCGTGTGCGGCGAGGAAATGCTGTACCTGCCGCACGGCTTCGGCCTCGTCCGAATTGCCCGTGCCGCCGCGCAGTTCGAGCCAGCCTTCGAAGCAGCGACGCGCGGCTTCGACCGCTTCACCCTGTGGCCAGCCGGTCAGCCCGTGCGCCGTCGCCAGCTCGCCGGCCACCGCATCGAGGCAGAAGCGCTTGGCGACGCGCGCGACCTGCGAATGCGCACCGTCCGGAACCCATTGCCCGACCAGCTCGTCGACGCGCATGCGCAGATGCTCGGCCAGCTCGCCGGCCTGCGACGACGCCCATTCGATGAACGCAGGGCCTGCCGTGCCGTAGTGCATGCCTGCGTGCCGCTCTAGGTGCTCGATCAGCGCGGCCGGCGTCGGGAAGCCGTGCAGTTTTTCCACGACACCCATTTCGCCGACCTCGGCCGGGATCGCCGGCAAGCGCACCTCGATACCGCCTTTCATGGGCTTGTTGCCCTCGGCCATCAGCGCGGACACGCTCTTTTCGCCGTTCGACAGGAACAGCAGCCGCCACGTGAGCACGGGCTTGGCCGAGCCGCTACGCGACGCACGGGCCTTGCCCGACTCGTTCGCGAGCATGTAGATCACATCGCCGACCAAGCGCGGCTCGACCTGCCCGATTTCATCAAGGATCAGCAGCGCATCGCTATGCTGCGTGGCGACCGCTTCGAGCGCGTTGTCGGTCGCCTTCCAGCTCCGCACGTAGTCCGGCGAGCCGAACACGGACGCAGCGATGACGCCGCCCGTCGACTTGCCCTTGGACGTTGTACCAAGCAGGTGAAAGCCGCCCGACTGAAGCCCGGAGAAATGCAGCAACGGACCAGCGAAGGCGGTAGCGACGCAGAACAGCAGCCGGCTATTGCCGACGCAGTAGGCCGCGACCTCGCGTCGCCAGTCCCCCAGCGTGCCGCGCTCCTTGAACTGGCTCTGGATCGGCGTATCGGCCTGATAGATCAACGCCTCTTTGCCGGTGCCGATGACGCGATCGGGCAGCACGAATGCGCCGTGATGCCAGCCGACACGCGGCACGCAGCGCACGCGCTCGTCCGGCTGCGCCATCTGCACATAGTTCGCGATCTGCGTACGGGCGATTTGCGCGACACCGAGCTTCACGCCCATGTCGAGCAGCATGCGGCGCAGTTCCGTGCCGTCGCCGGCAAACAAGCCGGCCGGCACCGCCCACCGTTTCAGGATGCCGTCGCGGTCCGTGAATTCGAGCAGGTAGCCCCACTCGCTGTTCATCTCGTTTCGCGTCTCCGCGATCACGTCGATACGCGTGCTGACCCAATGCGGCGGCAGCGGATCGCCCTGATTGTTGAAGCCGTGATACCAAACGCCTTCGTCGTCGACCTCGAACCGCCACGTACCATCCTGCGCGCGAGCCGTTTTCGGGCGCTTGGCGGGCTTGCACGTCGTCGGGCTCGCCGGACCCTTAGCGATATCCGGCGAGCCGTCTACGGCGAGCACTGCGCGCACGGCGGCGGCCACCGCGTCCGGACCGAGGTGGGCGGCCAAGTCGTTGAAGTCCGTACCGGCTGCCGGGCGGTTCGGGCCGAAGTCGGGAACGGCCACCGCGCCGCCTACCGCGTCGGCTGCCGCGCGCGCCTTCGTGACGCCCGGATTGCCGTTCGTCGTGTGGTCGTCGTCGGCGCACACGACGATGCGCGCGTCCGGATACTGGCCGCGCAGCGCCGTCGCGACGGCGTACAGGTTGCCGGTGTCGAATGCGACGGCGACCGGATAGCCTGTCGCCGCCGCGAGCGTCGCGCAGGTCGCATACCCCTCGCCGATCAGCAGGACGGACGACACCGCGTCGCCGATCAACGAGAAACAGCCCGCCTTGCGGCCATTCGGCAGATAGCGTTTCTGCCCGTCGGTCAGGATGAATTCGAGCGTCCACAACGTGCCGTCCGCGTCCCGTGCAGGAATGACGAGTGCGCTGTCGCACGCGGCCGTGCCGATGCTCAGGTTGCCACGATAGACGCGCAGCGCATCGGCGGGGATGCGTTTGCGAACGAGATAAGGATGATCGACTGGCGCGGGCTCGGCCGCCGACCAGATCGATTCGGCGAGCGCCGATGCGGCTTGCTGCTTCTCGGTCAGCGCGGCTAGCTCAGCCGCTTCGCGGGCGGCGCGTTCGGCGTGCTGCCGTTCGCGCTGTGCTGGGTCGATCGACTTGGCGCGATGCGCGCGCGGATCGAAACCGCCTTGTTTGGCGAGGTGGAACAGCGTGTTGATGGTGATCTTGCCGCCCTTGAACGACTTCCACACATCGCAGGCGTCCTTTGCGTTGTAGTTCTGCGCGCCTTGGCTCCATTCGTTCCAGAGGGCGAAACCCTCTTCGCCGAACTCGGCCTTGAGCGCCATGCCGGCCTGACGCCACGTGTCTCGGTCGTCGGCCGGAACATAGCCGAGCGCGACACTTGCCCGCTCGAATTCGGACATGGGTGCGTTACTCATAGATTCCCATTGGACGCGCGCGAGCCAGCTATCCGATTAGCAGTCCATATCGGCAAGCCGTTTACCCGGCGCGCGAAGAATAGAATGATGTTCGGCCGCCTAGCGGCCGAACATCATGGTCGCCTTAGTGCGTCGTGCGCGGATAGCGCATAACGCCGAGCGCCGCGAACAGGCGCTGTTGCACGCGCCCCATCAGGCCCGCCACGAATGCGTGGCCGCTGGCCGTGACGCGATACGTATCGACGTCGCCGTTGTCGTGCATGCTGGCATTCAGCCCACGCACGAAGGCGTCGACCTGAAAGGCGGCGTAGTCGTGCAGACGCACTTCGCCTTTCAGCTCAAGCCATGCGTCGGCGCAGACCGTGCCGAGGTCGACGGCGAATTGCAGTTCGATCGGTGCGCCCGTGTCGAGGAGCGGCGCGTTGTCGAATCCTTCGATGACCGCGGTTCGGACGTACTGGCTCATTGCGCGCCTCCGATATCCGTCATCGCGAAGGCCAGCTCGCGCAACTCGCTCGCCATGCCCTGCACCAGCCAAAGCAGGTTGACGCGCGCGCCTGCGTTCATCTCCTGAAACATCGTGAAGCCGTCATCGGCGAACGCCAGCAGCAGCGATTCGAGGTGCATCGCGCGGCTCGCGACGAAGTGAGACAACGCGAGCGTGCCGGCGAATTCGATGCGCCGGCCGTCGTTCATGTGGATCGACAACGCGTCAGCCATGCCGCACCTCCGCGCGCACGAGCGCCGCGATGGCGACGAGTGCCGCGCCGGTCGCATCGAGCGCGGTTTGGTACGTGTCGGCAGTGGCTGCTTCGCGCAGTGCGGCACGGATGATCGAATGGATAAGGGGAACGTTTCGCCTGGTATGGGCGTGTGTGCACTTGCGCATTGGGTGCGACCTCCGTTTTCGTGGTAACGAACCCGGCTCCCAACGCCAATTGGGGTGGCCGGGCACATGACAGGGTTGGCGTACCGGCGAAAACGGAAACCGGCGTGCCCGAGGGCACCCCCGCCAAGGCCCGACCGTTGAAGGCGTGCGTTGACGCGCGGACGAAAAAATACCGCCAAATGGCGGTCGTCCGCCGTTTTCAGATTCCGGACGCCAATCCGGGTCGCTGCTGTCTCAGCGACGACCATAGGATACCGCGCGCAGGCACGCGGCGCAAATGCGTCGAGCGGCGGCTCCGATGCAACGACGGAGCGACCCGGCCGCAGCCGGTCGCTCCGCGTCATGGCAAAGTGACTTTGGATGCGCGCGATCGTCATGCGCTCAGCCCGCTTTCGACCAGCATGACTGCAATGCGTTGCAGGCGAACGGCGGCGCGGGCGCGTTCGTCGTTGCCACTCGACCAAAGCACCCCCGTGATCGCGTCGATCTGCTGAACCGTCGGATCGGCGAGCGGCCGGCTGGCATCGTCCAACGCGTCGCCCAAATCGAGCGACGCACCTTCCAGCTCGCTCGCGAGCACAATGCGTGACGCGGGCGACAGAGTGTCCGGCGCGACGAGCAGCCGGGCAATTTGCGTCGCGTGAATCGCCGCCAGATGGCGGCTATCCGACGCCCAGAGGGCGGTCGCCACGCGCTCCAGGAACGCGGCCATGCGAAGCAGATCGGGATTGCCGCACGTCACGCGCGCGTCTTCGAACGCCGCGCAAGCGTCGAGCCACGCGCGGCGCGCATTAACGGACGGCTGCGTCGACATGCACTCGCGCGCCTGCGTCAAGTTGACCGTCATTACGCGCCCTCCGTCGTCTGGTTCGCCGCGTCGACAGCGCGATAGTTCAACGGATCGGCCATCCAGCGATGAGGCTCGCGATTTGACCAGACCGTGCAACGCTGCGTCAGACGACTCGCACGCGGAAAGCGCCCTTCCAACTCACGCTGGCGGACGGTTTCGCGGGACAAGGGAATGAAAGGACGGAGATCGCCCCAACGCGAAAAACCATCAAGCGGCAGTCCAACCGGGGCAGGTGTTGCGACTGTGTTTTTTGCGGACATTCGTGCTCCCTGAGTATAGCTGTGCCACCATCGACACAGGCCGGAAGCCTGAAGCACGAAACGCGATCGACGTATCGACAATCGCGTTTCGGCCACGTAAAACAAGACTGTCGTTACCTCAATCGCGTTTTACCGGTTCAACCCTGCGAGCCACGCCCTTTTCAACTTTCGCACGTGATCCGTCGTAACGCCGAAGCGAGCCGCAATGTCCGAACAGACGTTGCGCCCCTGAAAGTCTTCTCCGTTACGCCGACGACGATTGAACTCTTCGATGATCTTCGTGTTCTTCGCTTTCGAGAGCCGCGCCGCCTGAGCCGGTTTGATGGCCTTTTGCCTTTCCAGCTTTGCTTGCTCCTGCCGTTCTCGCTGTTCCGCTTCGAGCAGCGCCAAATGCGCGCGCGACATTTCGTGTTCTTCCGCACGCTCGGCAATCTGCTCATGCAGCGCGTTGATTCGTTCCAGCAGCGCTGATTCTGTTTTACGCCTCGCGTAGAGCACGACGCCTTCCAATGTACGACTGTTGAACAGTTCGTGCTTCATCAACTCTTGCGCGGTACGAAAATCATCCTCGTCAATACATTTGACCAGCAAGCCCGCCAACAATGCCATCGCCTCACCAACCGGGACATTACGAGGAATGATGTCTTCCATTTGTCCGAATGGACTTTCACCTCCCTGACTAGCAAAGGGCTGTGACGCTCGATGTTTTGCATCGGCAGCGGCGAAGGAGAGGATGCTTCTTCTGACACGCTGCTTCGGACGCCTTGGACGAAAGCCGGAGCGTGCTTTGTTTGTGAAAAACGGGCGAGGTTTACTTGTACTCGGCAATAGCGCACCCTTCCGTGCGGCCTTCACGAAGAACGCCAAGCCAGCCGGAGAAGGTGTCCGATTTTCGGGTGGCCGCCCTAGACTCGACGGGCCACATTTTCTCACGACTTGCTACGCCAACTATTCGGGGCGCAAAGCTTCAGACCGCCCAACGCATAGCAATCAGGCGAGAAGCCGGATGCATCGATAGCTCGCCTAGGAAATATCGAGGGTAGATCGCGCCGCTTGTATCAGGCGCGGGCACCTGTCGAGCCAACCTGCGGACCAGTGCCGTTCCGACTCCCGTTCTCCTCCGTCAAAAGCTCTCTCGCGAATGCCGCGAGGAGGGCGTCTGAGTCATCGATGAAGCCCCCCAGTAGCATCGCGGCACGCGCTTGGAGGTCCAGCCGCAGTGCTTCATAGGCGTCGGCCGATTGCAGTAATGCGCGCAGCGCAGCTCGCGTGTCTGGATACGCAAGTCCCCGTACATCACGCCCGAGCAGCCCCGCTGCTGCCAAGCCCACATCAAAGTTCGCGGCCTTGAGCAGGTCCGTCGCCTGCTCGTAGGTTCGCTCGATATTTCCGGCATCAATGTAGTTGCGCAGGACGAACAGCAGGTCCGCGGAGTCCGTATTTTTCGTTAGCCGCCTGTCTTTCCACGCGATGAGCTTGAGCAGCACGAACGCCGGCAGCGTTACGACCGGCACGACAAGACCTTCACCGATGCTCACCGGCTGCGCGGTATCGACCGCTTCTTGGAACCCAAGAACCGTCATCACGATGTCGCCATCTGGGGGCCAGTGTATCTCGCCCGGCGGGCCCTCGATCTGACCGAAGGGCACAATGTCGAGCTCACCTTCGTAGTCTTCCGCGCTGCGCTTGAACAGCAGCTTCTGCTGCTGTTTGGAATGACGCCTGAAGCGCTGCGTTTGCACCAACAGTTCGATTAGCGCGTCGTGGGACTCCCAACTAACAGCGCACACAGCGACGTCCACGTCGCGCGTGGCGACGGGGGCTCTGATATCGTGCAGATGCCACATGAGGATGTCACGCGCGGTCGCACCCGCGAGCACGAATTTCGCACCGAGTTGTGCACACGCGTGTTTCACGTCGCGCAGTAACGCGATTGTGAGCGCTTCGACAGGACGATCGACAGGAACTTCAAGCACGCTCTTTTGCAAGGTATCGATCATAAATAGTTTGGGCAACGGCACGATTCCGGTCATCGCCCGATGTGATTAGATCGCTATAGATAAGGAGTGGATGGACCACTTCCCGGTGAGGCAGGTTCCAACCTTCTTCCGCCTTGGCCGGCCAAAATGTCTCGAGTACTTCGACGTTACCGCGATCATCAGGCCGAAGCATCCCATTCAGCATCAAGCGCGGCGTAATACCCCCGTGAGAGTAAATCGTCAACGACGCGGGCTTGATCTCGTGGGTCAGGATGTCTGCGCCGGCCTCGCCGCCCAAGCGAGCATCGATGTCGAGAACCTCGGGTCGGCTCCACCAATTACTTTCCTTGGTCCAACTGGTAAAGCGACATGGGCTGAGCTTCGGACGCAAACGCGTTGGAAATAGACTCGTCCACTCCTCGATGAGCCGGCGGCGATCGGCAATGACCCGACGCGCGCCTTTGTGCACGACTAGTCCTCTGTATATCAAGTCGTCCATCGCCAAGTTGACTGTGTTCAAGGCAACAGCCGAGCGATCCGCAATCGTACGATAGGGGGCGTGGACGAGGCCCGACTGGGTCAGGAGCGCGAAGGTCACGCGCAATCCCTTGGGCGTCGTCGAACGCGACGTTGGGTTCTTGAGGTTCAGTGCGGGTTTGTCACGCCCGACGATCATGATGGTTGCTTCGGGCTCGTGGAGATATGCGTTGCCCGCTGTATCGAGAAACGGGATGCCCTTTGCTATAAGATCATCCGCCATCCTTGATGTTATGTGCTGTGTGACAAGCATTAGTGGGCGCGCATCGTTCGGCGCGCGCCGCGAGAGCATGCGGTTGACGATGATACTTGCGCCTAGCGAACGGGTACTCGCGTTGATCACCACTGGCATGTCGAAGCGCTTCCCCGCAACGGTAAATCGGACCCACGCATCTGCCCCGTAGCTTGCCGAAACCCGAGCATGCGCGAGATCTTTCTTCTCGTTTGCAGTCACGGGCGCAGCGCGGTAGTGGTGCGTCGCGTCAGAAAATGCTTCGCAAGCTAGCGTTAGCGCTTGCTGTTCGGTAGCAGTAAGGCGGTCAGGGGGAGCCATCGAAGGATTTCCTTGTACGTTAACTCTCAGTGTACGCAAAAAACATACAAATTCAAAATAACGCACAAACAGACCGAAAAGCCTCTGTGATTGTGGCCTGCGATGCGCGAGGTGTTGCCGTATGTTTTTTTCATTACGTCCCCAGAAAACGTACAAGCATAAATTAACGAACACCATGGAACGCTGGAGAGGGTCGGATCGTTGCGTTGAGACAGGCAGTAACTGCATACCGGCGCGTCCCGTGCCGGAGCTGTTTCAGCCGCCCTGTCCGCAACATCGCTCCGCGCTCTACCGCACGCGCAGCACCACTCGAACTCTGGAACACATCGTTGCTCAATAGCGTTACTGCATCGGGAAACCGGGCTGTCGACGCCAGTTCCACTTGCCGCCCCTTCGCATAAATAGGCAGGACGTGGCCCGCGCAAAGCTACTTCCAGCCCGAATCGAACGAAGCACCGTTCACCGACTTCAGAATCTCCGCAATCCAAATCGGCTGCTCGGGATTCATAGTGTCCGAAACTGTTCCCTTTCGGACATAGGCATGCGACCATGTCCGAAAATAAGCATTCGCCCGTTTCGTACATAGGTTATGATTCGGACGCCCTTTTCGAACACCCTAAGAGCACAATATGTCGAGAACCTTCGCATATGCACGTGTCAGCACGACCGATCAGACGCCAGCCAACCAACTCCGCGAGATCGAGACAGCCGGCTTCGCTGTCGACAAGCGCCGAGTCGTTACCGAGAGTATCTCGGGTAGCGTTAGTGCAGATCAGCGGCCCGGATTTGCCGAGCTGCTTCTCAAGATGGAAGAAGGCGATGTGTTAATCGTGACGAAGCTCGACCGACTTGGCCGGAATGCGATGGACGTCCGCGCAACTGTTGAAGCTTTGGCAGAACGCGGCATCCGGATTCATTGCCTCGCGCTCGGCGGCGTCGACCTCACCAGCGCGGCCGGACGAATGACGATGCAGGTATTGAACGCCGTTGCCGAATTTGAACGCGACTTGTTGATCGAACGAACGCAAGCCGGGATCGCGAGAGCAAAGGCTGAAGGAAAAGCGATGGGCCGCCCATCCGCACTTACCAAACCGCAGCAGCATGAGGTTCGCGAGCAACTCAGCGCGGGCGCGAGCGTCGCAAGCCTTGCGAGGCGTTATGGCACCAGTCGCCAGACAATCATGCGCGTCCGAGACGCAGTGTGAGCGGCTGCCAAAAGTGACTTTCTGGTAACTCACACCCTCACATTCGAAGCGCAAATGCGACGCGAACCCATCCATAGTGGAGGATCATGATATTTTGGAGCATCCACAAACCAATAGATCGCAGACGGCGGCTCCCTGCCACCGTCTCCGATATCATCAAGTCAACGCTCAATCGCCCGATAAATCTATGCCGGCAGCAGTCGATCGACAATTCCTTTGAGAGTTGTAATATCGTCCTTTTGCAAACGAGCAAGCCCAGATGCGACTAAGCATTTGAACTTCGTCAGATCCATGTTCAGCGTATATTCACGCTGAATATCCTCCATCAGAACCTTCCCACTACAAAGTCTTTTCCAATCGTTTTCCCAAATCGGCTCCCGCTCCAATTTCTTTTCAGCGTGACGGCACTTGAACTCATGAGCCCATTCCGAATTTGCAGTCCGAGAATTCAGCACCGACTCAACCTCCTTCAATTTTTGAAGCTGGAGATTCGCAATCTCCTCAATGTTTTTCCCCTTTATCTCTTTCGCGGTGAGACCAACGCGCAGCCCTCTGTATTCAGCGAGTATCTCAGCCGTTATAACAGAGTCAAGTTGACCGATAGCCAACTCGCGAATCCGCTTAGATAGCGCTCCACGCGACTCCGGCGGATTGGAAGCGTGTGTCCTAAGCAAATCGTACAGAATCTCCTCGTTGACAAGATAGTTTTCAAGGCAATATCGCTCCAATTGTTCTATCTTCACCAACTCAGTACTCTTCAAAGATGTTTCCTTTCTGTCATTATCAAAAAGGAAACTTTGCCGCTCCTTCAACAATCCTTTTTTCTCAGCAGCTTGCAGCGCCATTATTGACGCCTCGATTTCTTGCCGGCCCTTCAACGGTCGAAGTTCAATTCCAAAAAGCGCATCTGGAAACGCGGCCTGCAGAATATCGACGTCACTGTCGCCCTCAACAAATATCAATGCCTTAGCCGTTAGCGCTTGCTCAGCGCTGACGCCTAGCAGACTGATAGCCTCGACGACTTCGTGCACGTCCTGCCTGAGAATCGGTGATATATCGCTCCCATTGCGGAGATGAAAAAGCTCGGCATCATCGCGATCATATGCGTCTCGGGTTATTTCCGCACTGTGTGTCGACACAATAAACTGGCAGTCCATAGATTTCGCAACCCTTTCCGCCAGATACGGAAGAATTTTTCTACAAACAGCCGGATTCAAATGAAGCTCCAGCTCATCAACGAGCGAAATCGACCCTGGAACAAGCGAAGTTTTGAACAAAAGAAAACTGAGAACCAGTCCTTTTTCACCACTACTGAGACTATCTATGTCGAATACCTTTTCCGAAAGCTTATCCCTCACCAGAACCGTAACCAACCCTGTCGGTTTTTGCTGCAACCCGACGAATTCCTTACCCGGCAAGAATGCATCAAAGATCGAATTAAATTCCGGCGCAAGATCGATATCATTGAAACGAGACAGGACAGCACGATTCACAACCGTTTGCTTTAGCCTTCCATATTTCGTAGTCGCCGTCGAAAAATGGCTATCTAATTGCGCCTTAAAATCTTGCGACCCTATTTGAATAACGATCTCCCCCACAGGGAGCGAACGATCAGCGGGAAAATAACTAAAAATTGTTTTTTCGGGAGACAACCTTTGCTCTATATACCCGATGATCATATTGTAAATAGCCGACGATCCATTGATTCGATTTGAATCAATTTCAACCCTCACCTCCACGCGCTTACTGGAGGTTATTACTTTAATCGCCTCATCCACTGCACTCTTAGCCGTTTTCTCAGCCTCCTGCCCGATCGGCGTCGACATATAAGCCACCAAATCCAACGTGGGATCGTTAGGCTGCCGACCCAACTGCGCGGCGATCAAGTTTTTCGTTACCTGTGGAATGGCGTCTTGCAGATCCAAAATCTCTTGATCCAAAAACTCGATCGTTAGCGCAATCGAAATAGGCTTTGTCGCGTCTCCTGCCAACGCAGAAATATCGTACTGAAAATTTCCCTGCGCAAAATGCGCGCTGGTAGCACCCAAAGCAACCATCACGTTACGCAATTCATCATGTACGCGGGGGAATAAAATCGCTTTAGCGAGACGAATCGCCTCGAAGATAGAGCTTTTCCCTGACGCATTTGGCCCAACAACCACCGAAAGATTTTTTGATATTGAAAAATCGATATCACTCAGCTTTCTGAAATTCTTAATTACTACACGTCGAAGTTTCACGATGGCACCCCGTTGGTCAATTGGCGTTATCAGGACGAAACTTTGCTCTTTTGATCACGACAAGTATAAGACCGATTCTGAGCCTTTCGGTGACGAGGCTAACAAAGCGCAGCTCGGCCCCGCTGAAGGAGGTAGCAACAGACGTCAAAGGGCAACTTCGCGACCGGGCCAGCGGGGGCGCGGGGAGATCCTTTGCGCGGAACGTTCCAGACAGCGGGCATTTCGCTGAACAACAGAGCAAACGCCGACCGCGCAGCCACGTATCTCCAAAGTTATCTCCAAGAAATATGTGTGTTGGAGATAGACTTGGAGATAGTCAAAGCCTTACCGGACAAGGCTGACAAACGAAAAAACGTACTTATCTCCAACTCTCCAGAATTTTTTGTTTCCGGCGGCGGACGATGTTGTGTATCGCGCTCCTTCAGCCTATGCATCGCTGCCTGTTGGTATTTTTGTTGGTATCTATGTACAGATGACGCCCGAAGCTCTTTGTCAGCATAGAGATATGGATTCTGTCGGGGACCAGTGGGACAAGGGTTTCAGGGATCGGCGTGATACGTTTGTGATAAATCGCCTTCCCTACTCCCCATCCGGAATCACCGCGTCATCGCCCGTCGTCGATGTCAGAGCGTTGTCGCAGTGCCCCTTAGCGTGTACTGTCCGGGCCCCGTCTGCGTGGCTGTGCGGAAAAGCACGATCTCGCCACCGACGTGAGCCAGACAGAAAGCCATGCCGCACTGCTGGCGCGCATCCAGAAGCTCGAATCCCAGGTCGGGCAGTTGCAGGAAACGCTCGACGCGCAAGTCGAGACGAGCCTGCGCAAGCAGATGTTCGTGCCGCGATTCGACATCGCCGACGCAGCCGATTCGCATCGCTTCATGTCGGCCTCGACCTGCAGCGCATCCGATCTTCTGCACCCCCAATATCGGCGAATCTGCGGGCGCCTCAACATCGAGCGGCGCTTCCATCGCAAGGTCTGGGAGTGGGCGTTCATCGTCCACAAGCTCGAACAGGCCGGCGTGCGACGGAGGGCAAGCGCGGCCTCGTATTCGGCGTCGGACGCGAGCGGCTGCCGGCCTATTTCGCGAGCCGCGGCGTGTCGATCGTCGCAACCGACGCGCCCGCGGAAATCAGCGAGCAGGTCGGCTGGACGAAGTCGCTCGAGCACAGCAGCTCGCGCGACCAGTTGCGCTATCCGGACATCGTCTCCAACGAACAGTTCGACCGCCACGTGTCGTACCGCACCTGCGACATGACCGCGATCGACAAGGATCTCACCGGCTTCGACTTCACGCGGTCGTCATGCTGCTTCGGGCACCTCGGGTCGCTGCAAGCGGGCCTGCAGTTCGTCATCGACAGCGCCGAGCGGACACTGAACGACGGCGGCATCGCCTGCCACACGCCCGAATTCAATCTGTCGTCGAACGAAGGCACGCTCGATCACGGGCCCGTCGTCTTCTATCGGAAGCGCGACATGCAGGCTCTCGTCGAGCGTCTGCAAGACCTCGGGCACGAAGTGCAGCCGTTCGTCGTCGCGCCGGATTCGCATTATCTCGATTCGTATGTCGATCTGCCGCCGTACCAGCAGGACCCGCATCTGAAGCTGCTGATGGCCACGCACGTCGTGACGTCGGCGGGCATCGTCATACGAAAGAACGGGCTGCGCGACAGGCGCAAATAGCCGGCGACGCTTGCGGTGCGCGCGTCATGGACGCATCGGCCGTCGCATGGGCATTACCGTGCGCGGCATCCGCATTCGGGACCCGCTTGGCGCGTGCACGTTCGGCCGCGCGCGCTCGACGGTACGCCCTTGGCGGCACGCGCCGGACGGCGTGCCCGGCGGCTCGCGCTTCGCAACGTATCGGTCGCGGCTGCGTGCGCATCGAAAGCTCGCCGGGCTGCGGCATCGATCGCGGTCGCCGGGATCGCATCGATGAAGCAGCGCCGGAACGAATCCGCCGACGCGCCCGTATCGCGCGCCGTCCGGGCCGCCATCGACGTCCGCTCTTTCCGCTGGCACGCGCGATGCGTGCCTTGCAACGCCGCGGGCTTTGCTGCGATGATTGCCGTTGACCGGCGTTTCGATGCAGCAGACGCAGATACACATGAGAAGCCGATGGCGACCAGCCAGCGTCCACAGCGATACGCGGCCGCATTTGCCGCCGACACGTCGATCGCCGCCCGGCCGCCGCGCATCGTCCGCATGCGGCCGACCATGAAGTTTTCCGACTTGCGATGAAAGCCGCCCCGCCCGATCCTGCCGCCAGAAAACGCCGACGCCCGTCGCCCCTCGTGCTCAACCTCTTCGCCGTGCTGATCGGCGTCGTCACGTTCGGCCTCGGCGCGGCCTGGGTGATCTACACGTGGCTCGTCGACCGCGAAGCGCCGTACTTCGCCATCCCGCTCGTCTTCTCGGTACCGGTGATCGTCGCGGTCGCCGTGCGCGGCATCTGGGAGTGACGCGCGTTCGCTCGCGCGGGCTGCGCATCGCACCCACCGGCCTTCGCCCCCCTTCGCCGCCGTTCACCATTGTTCACCCCGCGTCGTCCGTCGACGCCGTCGAAGCAACCGACATCGCCGCCTCCGCGAATTTCCCGGCCGGACTGCTGTCCTACCGCGCAACACGCTCGTCCGATTCCCTCCCGTTTACCGCCCGACCGCCATGCCATCCAAGCCGCATCGCCCAAGCCTCAGTTTGTTCTCCGTCCGTCTGCTGTTCGCCGCCTGTGTCGTCTGGATCGCGTCCGTTGCGGGTGTCGCATTCGCGTCGCCCGCCCACGCGGCGGGCAAGGCCTGCGCGCGCACGTCGGCCGCACACGGCCACGCCTGCCGCGTTGCGCGCCACGTTCATGCGAAGCACGCCAAGCGCGCCGCCCGCGCGCGGCATCATGCGCCGCACATCAAGCATGAGCGCAGGGCCATTCCGGGAAAGAGCGGGCATCGCGCGCGGGCGAGCGCGCATCAGCCTCATCCGAAACGCAAGCGTCCGCGCACGTCGCGCGACGCCGTCGTCGCGGCCGCGAAGCCGCGGTTGCTCGCGAGCTGCGGCTACACCGCCGCGTCGCGCCGCCTGCTGCGCTCGCGCGCGATCTACGTCGTCGACGAGCGCACGGGCACCGCGCTGATCGAAAAGAACGCGAATCGCGTCGTGCCGATCGCGTCGGTGACGAAGCTGATGATGTCGATGGTCGCGCTCGACACGCGCGCGCCGATGTCGCGCCCGCTGCGCGTCAGCGCGCAAGACCGCGACTACGAGAAGTTCACGGGATCGCGCCTGAAGGTCGGCTCTGTGCTGTCGCGCCGCGACATGCTGCACATCGCGCTGATGTCGTCGGAAAACCGCGCGGCGGCGGCGCTGTCGCGCGACTATCCGGGCGGGCGGCCCGCGTTCGTCGCCGCGATGAACCGCAAGGCGCGCACGCTCGGCATGAAGCGCACGCATTTCGTCAACGCGACGGGGCTCTCGCCGCGCAACGTGTCGACGGCGCGCGATCTGTCGCGGCTCGTCGCCGCGGCGAACCGCTATCCGCACATCAAGACGTTCTCGACCGATACGTCGAAAACGGTCTTCCCCAACCGCGGCGAGCTGCGCTACGTGAATTCGAACGCACTCGTGCGCGCCGGCGACTCGAGCATCGTGCTGCAAAAGACCGGCTTCATCAACGAAGCGGGCCACTGCGTGGTGCTGCGCTACGCGGTGCGCGGGCGGCCGGTCGACATCGTGCTGCTCGGCGCGCCCGGGCCGCACGACCACGTCGCCGACGCGGCGAAGATCCGCCGCTGGCTCACATGCTCGATGCAGTGACGCCGCCCGGGCGCGCCCGCTGCCTGGTGGGCGCCGCCGCGCGATCCGCGCACGGCGGCCATACCGCAACCGCCGCGGATCGCGGCGAGCGGCTGCGCCGCTTACTTCTCGATCGCGCGCGCCACTTCGTTCGATCCGTACCACAGCCGGTAGCGGACCTCGAACTCCTTCGGCACGTACACGACGATCGGCAGACGGCTGTTGTAGCGCAACAGGTAGCCGCTGCCGCGCACCGGCACGAACGCCTGCTGCGGTTCCTGGCCCGGGCAGGCCATCAGCGTGGCGGCCGGCCCCTTCGCATTGGCGAGCACGTAATACGGATAGCCCCAGCCCTGCACCGTTTCGTGCTTGAGGTCGCCGCCGAACCAGTGCTGATTGCAATCGACGTTGATCGTCTTGCCGACGACGAGTTCGACGCGAATGTCTTCTTCCAGCTTTTCGGCGGGCAGCACGATGACCTCGCGCTTCTGCCCCGCCTGGGCGGCCGGGAACATCTTGATGTCTTCCGCGAACGGCTTCGGCAACGATGCGGCGTCGGCGCCCGCGGCGGGCGTCGACGTGCTCGCCGCCGACGCGGCGGCGGAGAAGCCGGCGAATGCGACGCACGCCGCCCAGGCTGCCAAGCGAGAGGCTGATTTCATACGGTGCTCCTGAAAGAGTGATGAATTGAACGAAAAGCGCGACGCGCAGCCGGCTTCCGTCCTTCGACCGCTTACGTGATTGTAATGTGCAGACACAATTCGCTTCGCACGGAGCCGGTTCGCACACATCACAATGAAAACGACAGGAAATCAGGGAGAAGGAGAAAACCATGCTGAAACTCGTCGCGTCGCTCGGAGCCGCTGCGCTCCTGGCCGGCTGCGTCGCGGTGCCGGACGACGGGTACGGCTATGGCTACGCGCAGCCGTACTCGTACTATCCGGGCGGCTATGCGTATGGGCCGGGCTACGCGCCCGTGTACGGAACGGTGAATATCTGGGGCGGCGGCGGATGGCGCGACCGCGACCACTGGCGCGGCGGCGACCAGTGGGGCGGTGGCGGGCGCGGCAATGGCTGGCAAGGCGGCCGGGGCCCGGCCGGCGGCCGCAACGTCCGCGGCGGCAACGATTGGCCGGGCAGCGGCGACAGCGGCAGCCGGGGCGGGCGGCACTGATCGACGCGGGCCGCGGATTTGCAACGAGTTGTATCGCACGATGCGCTCGTGCCGCGGCGCGCGCATATAGCGCATGCGTCACGCGTCGTGTCTTCGGCGCCGTCCCGTCGAACCGCTGCGGTTCTCATCTCCACAAGATCATCGAGGCCGAGAGGTCGCGCCCGATCGATTCGGCATGATCCCATGCGCGTTGCGCCGAGGCGATGCGCCGCCGGCCCACCACCCGGCCGAGCGCGTCGATACGCATATCCGCGCACGGGCTCGTCGGCTCGTCATGACAGCGCGCCGCTCACGCTCACCATCCGGCCGGCTGCGGCTGCGCGTAGCCGTATCCGCGATAGCCATCGTCGTCGTACGCTTGCGCGCCACAACCGACGTATGCGCGTCGATACGAGTCATAGCAATAGCCCGAGGGTTGACCGCCGTATGGGGGGGCCGGCTGATATTGTGCCGGCTGATAGGCAGGCGCCTGATACACGGGAGCCTGATAGGCGGGCGCCGTATACGCGACTGCCGGCGCCGGATTCAGCGCGGACGTCACGATCGCGCCCAGCACCGCGCCACCGATCAGCGCGCCGACGATGTCGCCGCCGCGATCGTGCGCGCTCGCGGGCCCCGCGAGCACGAGACTGCCCGCCGTCAACAGAACTGCCGCGATCTTCTTCATGATGGACTCCGCCGAACGTGGTGCATGACGAAGCCCATTGTGGGTGCCGCCCGCCGTAATAGATGCAGCAAGTGGTAACGCGGAATTACGCGTGTTGCGCCCTCGCTCGCGCACGCCTGGGCCGTGCTACGATTTTCGGCACAAAGGAGACGCCGTCGATGAGCCCAGACACTGCCCGCCGATTCGATACCGAGTTCGCGCCGCGCATCGCGCGCACCATCGCCGATTTGCTGACCCATCGGGCGGACACCGAGGTCGTCGGCTACGGCGGCCACGGCCATCCGACGCAGGTGCGGATCGTCGCGCCGCACACCGAGCACGTGCGCGGCTACGCGCACCCGCTCAACATCGCGCTCACGTGGGACACCGACGAGATCGAGCGCCTGATGGCGGAGGATGGCGCCGCGCGCTTCGAGCGCTATCTGGCGGCACTGCCGCACAAGCTGCCGGCCTGGGAAAACGCGCGCGGCATCGACTTCGGCTCGCGCACGCAGACCGACGCGCTCGTGCTGCTCGGCGGGCTCGACTTCGAGGCGTAAAGGTGGCGGCGGGCGGCTGCGGGCAAGCCGCGTCGCACGATGCGTCGACCGGATTCGGTCCGGCATGCGGCGGCGAGGCGATCCGTCGCGATCCGTCACGATGCGCCGCTTGGCCGGCCGACGGACGCCGCACCCGATCGGCATCGGCGCATGATCGCGTTGCCGAGGCGTCCCCCGAATGTCCGGCTGCGCGATGGCCCGATTCGCGCAGCCTCGCACCGCTCGCGCATGCGCCCGCGCAACGCCCGACACGGCCGGCCCGCGCGTTCCCCCGCCACATGCCCGACTTCACGATTCAAGCGCCGGTGATACACTCGACCGGTTCACGCCGATGCTCGCGCGCGTTCGTCGCCGCGACGCGCAGGCGCCACTCTGTCGAACTTCACAAGGAGGCCCCCATGGCTGATTTCCGGCTTTGGACTGACGAGTTTCCGGCCAACGGCTTCATGCCGAAGGCGCAAGAGTACAAGCACGAAGGCTTCGGCGTCGACGGCGGCAACCGCTCGCCCGCGCTCCACTGGGAAGGCGTGCCCGCCGATGCGAAGAGCCTCGCGCTCACGGTCTACGATCCCGACGCGCCGACGGGCAGCGGCTTCTGGCACTGGACCGTCGTCAACATCCCGGCCGACGCGACGGGCCTGCCGCAGGACGCGGGCGCGGCCGGCAGCGCGGCGCTGCCCGCAAGCGCCGTGCAGGTGCGCAACGACTACGGCGACGAAGGCTTCGGCGGCGCCGCGCCGCCTCGCGGCGACAAGCCGCATCGCTACGTCTTCCGGCTGCACGCGCTGAAGGTCGACTCGCTGCCCGTCACGAAGGACACGACCAACGCGGTCGCCCGCTTCATGATCCATCTGAACGAGATCGATTCGGCGACTTACACCGGCCTCTACGAATTGAAGTAAGCCGTCCCGGCCGGGCGCACCGCCCGGCCCTTCGCCGCCGGCGCACGCGACTCGGCGCGCGCGCCGCCGCTTGCGCCCGCCACGAACCCGCCGCCCCTCGCCTCGCCATCGCTTCCGTCATGAACGCCGATTCCGGACTGCCGTTCCCGCAACGCTACTGGGCGATCGTCTGCGTCGCGCTGGGCATCACGCTCGCCGTGCTCGACGGCGCGATCGCGAACGTCGCGCTGCCGACGATCGCCCGCGATCTGCGCGCCTCCGACGCCGCGTCGATCTGGATCGTCAACGCGTACCAGCTCGCCGTCACGATCTCGCTGCTGCCGCTCGCGTCGCTCGGCGACCGGATCGGCTACCGGCGCGTCTACATCGCGGGGCTCGCGCTCTTCACGGCGGCGTCGCTCGGCTGCGCGCTGTCGAGCTCGCTGCCCGCGCTCGCGACGCTGCGCGTGATCCAGGGCTTCGGCGCGGCCGGCATCATGAGCGTCAACACCGCGCTCGTGCGGATGATCTATCCGTCGTCGCAGCTCGGGCGCGGCGTCGCGATCAACGCGATGGTCGTCGCGCTGTCGTCGGCCGTCGGGCCGACCGTCGCGTCCGCCGTGCTCGCCGTCGCGCCGTGGCCGTGGCTCTTCGCGATCAACGTGCCGATCGGCATCGCCGCCGTATACGGCAGCCTGCGCGCGCTGCCCGTGAATCCGGGCCGCGACGCGCCGTACGACTTCGTCAGCGCCGTGATGAACGCATGCGTGTTCGGGTTGCTGATCGTGTCCGTCGACGGGCTCGGCTATGGCGAAAATCGCGCGAACGTCGCGGTCACCGCGCTCGCGGCCGCCGTGATCGGCTACTTCTTCGTCAGGCGGCAACTGACGCAGCCCGCGCCGCTCTTGCCCGTCGATCTGCTGCGCATCCCGATCTTCGCGCTGTCGATCGGCACGTCGGTCGCGTCGTTCACGTCGCAGATGCTCGCGTTCGTCGCACTGCCGTTCTGGCTGCAGAACACGCTCGGCTTCTCGCAAGTGCAGACGGGGCTCTACATGACGCCGTGGCCGCTCGTGATCGTCGTCGCCGCGCCGCTCGCGGGCATGCTGTCCGACCGCTATTCGGCGGGCGCGCTGGGCGGCATCGGCCTCGTCCTCTTCGCGTCGGGCCTGCTCACTCTCGCGACGATCGGCGCGCACCCGGCGCCCGTCGACATCGTCTGGCGGATGGCGCTGTGCGGCGCGGGCTTCGGGCTTTTCCAGTCGCCGAACAACCGCGCGATCCTGTCGTCCGCGCCGCGCGAGCGCGCGGGCGGCGCGAGCGGGATGCTCGGCACCGCGCGGCTCACCGGGCAAACGCTCGGCGCCGCGCTCGTCGCGCTGATCTTCGGCGTCGCGCCGCAGCACGGGCCGACGATCGCGCTCTACACCGCAACCGCGTTCGCCGCCGTCGCGGCAGCCGTGAGCCTGATGAGACTCCGGGCGCGGCGCGACACCACCGCCGCGGCGGGTTGAGCGCCGCAGAATCGCCCGCGCGCGCCCACCCCGTGTTCGCGGCGGCGGCCGATCGCGGGCGGCCGCATGTCATGCCGCCATGCCGGCCCAGATACCGTTCGCCGAAGTCTCGCCGGCCCGCATGCATCGCGTGATGCGTCTCGCGTTGCCACCCGGCAATCCGCCGGAACGCAGCGTCCGGAATACCCCACCACTTTCGCAGCATCGCGCGGCCGCGTCGACTCGGCCATTCGGGCGACCCGCCCGCCGCGCGCAATGGGACCGTATCCACTTGGACCGCCCGCCGCGTCCACCCACCGGTTCTGCGCTTCCACCCCGTTATTCCCCGCCCGTCGCCGTCCTCAGCTCCGCGCCGGGATCCGCACGCGCCCCCCTCTTCGCCAGCACTCCGCCCCGCACCGGCTGTCCAATACATGCCCGCGCCGCAAGCCGAGCGCATCCGCCGTTCGGGCGACGGGCTTCGGATGGCCTTCACGCCACCGTCAGGAGGGCGCCATGTCATTGATCGTCGCAGCACGCTTCACGACGCAGCCCGCCGCCGAGGCCGCTGCCCAGCGGCTTCTCGACAGCGGTTTCGTCGCCGAGGACGTCAGCCTGTTCTTCGTCAATCCGCGCGGCCAGCACGCGCCACGATGGTCCGAACACCTGCCACGCGCCGAACATGCGGCTGCGCATCCGATCGACGCGATGCAGCACGCGCGACACGGCACGACGATCGGCGCCGTCGCCGGCGCGATCTTCGGCGTCGCGCTGTTTTCGCTCGTCACGCCGTCGCTCGTCGTCGCGATCTGTGCGGCCGGCGTCGGCGCGTTTCTCGGCGGATGGGTCGGCGGGATGATGCACAAGGAAGACTTCACGCGCATGCACGTGCGCGAGCTCGCGCACGACGCGATCCATCACGAGACGCGCGCGTCGGGGATGCTCGTCGCCGTGCACGTGACGGCCGATTCGCAGGCCGATGCCGCGCGCGTGCTCGCCGATGCCGGCGGCGCCGACATCGAGCGCGCGACGGGCCGCTGGCAGTCGGGCCACTGGGCGGACTTCGATCCGACCCGCCCGCCCGAACCGTTCAACGGCGCGCAGTCGCCGACGCACCGTCACGCGTGAGCGGCGCCGGCCGCATCGAACGAAAGACCGGGATGACGGCAGCGATCAGGAAGGAACGCGAAGCCGGAACGGGCAAAGCGCCGGGCCGATGCGATATCGGCCGGCGCCTTCAACGTGCGATGCCCGAGAAAAAAGCGAGGAGCAATGCGGAGGCGGTCACGCCTCCGCCGTCACGGCATCAAGAACGAAGCGGCAGCGCTCGTCGACGCTCGCACGCGGCAATTCGATCAGCCGATAGCCGCAGGCCGCATACGTATCGACCATCGCGTCCCAGGTGCGCACGGCCTCCGCGTAGTCCTGCTTGCGTTCGGTGTCCTGCGCATAGATCTCCGGCCACGGCGGCGCGATGAACACGTCGCGGCGGTAGCGGAACCGCTCGGCGGCCGCGACGAGATGCGCGGGCACGGGCAGCGCGGACAGTTTCAGATAGCCGATCACGTCCGGCACGCCGCGATCGAAGAACACCGGCCCGTGCGCGCGCCGCGCGAGGTGGTGCGAGCGCATCTCCCAGCCGAGCATCAACTCGGCGAACGCAGCGCGGTCGCACCACGGCAGCGCATGGCCGCCGATCGCCATCTGATCCTGGATCACGCCGCGCCCGGCTTCGTGCGAGCGCGCGTAGCCGCGCGCCTCGAGCGCATCGATCAACGTGCTCTTGCCCGAACCGGGCCCGCCCGTGATCACGACGAAGCGCGCGACCGCCGCGTCGGCATCGGCGTCGGGGTCGCCCGCGCGGGCATCGGCGCCCGCGTCAAGCATTCGTGACGCGCCGTCCCGCGCGCTGCGTGACGGACGCGGCCGTCGCGACACTGCGCAGATCCGCGAGAAACGAATCGCGCCACACCGACAGATCGTTCTTGCGCAGCCGCTCGATGTTCTCCGCGTGGCGCGCCTGGCGCTCCTCGAGCGGCATCGCGAGCGCGCGCTCGAGCGATTCGGCCATCTGCGACAGGTCGAACGGATTCACGAGCAGCGCGCCCGGCAGCTCGGCCGCGGCGCCCGCGAATTCGGACAGCACGAGCACGCCGGGATCGTTCGGATCCTGTGACGCGACGTACTCCTTCGCGACGAGGTTCATCCCGTCGCGCAGCGGCGTCACGTAGCCCACCTGCGACAGCCGGAACAGCGCCATCAGCAGATTGCGCTCGTACTTGCGGTTCAGGTACTGGATCGGCGTCCAGTCGAGCTGCGCGAAACGGCCGTTGATCCGCCCCGCCTCGCCTTCTAGCGTCTGGCGGATTCGCTGATAGGTCTGCACGTCGGAGCGGGTCGGCGGCGCGATCTGCACGAGCGACACGCGCCCCTGCCAGCCGGGCGCGTTCGCGAGCATCCGTTCGAACGCCTGGAAGCGCTCGACGAGGCCCTTCGAGTAATCGAGGCGATCGACGCTGATCACGAGCCTGCGCTCGCGCATCGTGTCGCGCAGCGCCTTCACCGCCTTGCGCGAGCCGTATTCGACAGCCGCCTTGCCGATCGCATCCGGATAGATGCCGATCGGATACGCGGCGACCTTCACGACGCGGCCGTGCGCGTGCAGGATTCCATCCTCGCTCGAGGTGCCGAGCCCGCGGCGCTCGATGTAATCGACGAACGCCTGCTTGTCGCTTTCCGTCTGCAAGCCGACGACGTCATACGCGCACATGAACTTCATCAGCTCTTCGTGCGGCGGCACGGTCCGCAGGACCTCGGGCGACGGGAAAGGAATGTGCAGGAAGAAGCCGATCGGGTTCTTCACGCCGAGCTCGCGCAGGCAATGCGCGAACGGCAGCAGGTGATAGTCGTGCACCCAGATGATGTCGTCGGGCTGCACGAGCTCGCGCAACTGCTTCGCGAGCGCGCAGTTCACGCGCAGATAGCCCGCATATTCCTGGCGATCGAAGCGCGCGAGATCCCCGCGATAGTGGAACACGGGCCAGAGCGTGGCGTTCGAGAAGCCGCGATAGTACTGGTCGTAGTCGCGGCGGGTCAGGCCGACGGTCGCGTAGGTCACGTTGCCGGCCCGCTCGATCACGGGCTCCTCGGGTGCGCCGGCGATCTCGCCGTTCCAGCCGAACCAGACGCCGCCCGTCTCCTTCAGCGCGTCGAGCACGCCGACCGCCAGCCCGCCCGCCGTCGGACGCGCATCCTGGCCGGCCGCCACGCGATTCGATACCACGATCAATCTGCTCATTACGGCTTACCCTCCTGTATCAGATCGCCCGGCGAGCGGGAAAGCAGCACTCCCGTCAAATCAGGCAAGTCGCATGCCATCTCGCGACGTTTCGAACGTTAAAAATGCAAGAAGTTGTAACAAGGACGTCTTCATGCGTCCTGCTCCGAGCCGAGATCGCGCTGATAGTCGAGCCCTTCCGGGCGGGCGCCGCCCTGGTTGTGATCGCCGTCCGAAGGCGTATCGGGCGTGGAGCCGGCAGGCGCGGGAGAGGTCGGAGCATTGGCCGGCCGAGACGGGCCGGTGCCGGCGTCGCGCCCGCGATGCTCGGGGCGCTTGGAACGGCGCATGGCAGGGTGTCTCATGATCGGAGCGGCGCGGGGCCGTCGGTGAAACAGTCCATAGCTCTTTAGTTTAGGATCGCCGCGCAAGGTTCACGGTAACAATTACATTCAATTTGTAACGATTCGACCCCGGACCGCCGCTTTGCACCACAATGTTGCCGCTCGCGCGCGCCCGGCAGACGTTTTGTCAATTGTTTGCATTGCTCGTCGGACAATTGCAGAACAATGGCGCTCTACGTACGCTCGCTGCGCGACGCGCGGCGCACGAAGACAGGACCGCATTCAGGGATGAATCAACGCATCGCACGGCCGACGCGCCGTTGGGCCGCATGGGCCACGCTCGGCGCCGCCGCCTTCTCGACGCTGCTCTCCGGCTGCAATTCGCTCTATAGCGAAGGCGCGACGGCAGGTGCCGGCATCGCCGGCGCGGCCGTCGCCTCGAAAGTCACCAACAACGCCGCTGTCGCGACCGGCATCGGCCTGGGCGCCGTCGCGGGCGCGCGGGCGGGCGTCCAGTACACGCAGCGCGTCGCGCACCGCTATTCGCAGGCGCAGATCGCCGCGGCGGCGGGCCCGCTCGACGTCGGCGGCGTCGCGCCGTGGGCGACGCATCACTCGTTTCCGATCGAGGATGACGAGCACGGCCGCGTGACCGTGAGCCGGCTCATCAGCGTCGGGCCGCTCGACTGCAAGGAAATCGTGTTCTCGGTCGACACCGACGCGAAGGGGAACGCCCCCGCGCAATCGGGCTTCTACGTCGCGACGATCTGCCGGGACGGCCCCGCGTGGAAGTGGGCGTCGGCGGAACCCGCGACCGGCCGCTGGGGAGCGCTGCAATGAACGTGAACGCGCGCGCGGCGCTGCCGCTCGCGACGGCGCTCGCGCTCGCCGCAGCGGCGCTCGGCCTTTCCGGCTGCGGCTCGGTCGGCGCGGCGAGCGGTGCGCTCGCGGGCGCGGCGACGGGCCTCGTCACCGCGAATCCGGCCGTCGGCGTCGGCGTCGGCATCGCGGTGCAGGCGGCGACCGACGAGGCCGTCAACCGGACGATGAAGCAGCTCCACAAGAATCAGCAGGACGCGATCGCACAGGCGGCGGGCGGACTCGCCGTCGGCGAGACGCGCGCGTGGCAGGTGAAGAACCGGGTGCCGCTCGAAAACGGCGAAGGCGACGTGCGCGTGACGCGCGCGTTTCAGACGCCGCTCGCGCTCTGCAAGGAATTCGCGTTTTCGGTGAAGGACGGCGCGCGCGCCGACTGGTATCTCGCGAGCGCGTGCCAGGATGCGCAGGGCTGGCAATGGGCGTCGGCGGAGCCGGCCGTCGAGCGCTGGGGCAATCTGCAGTGAGGCGGGCGCGAGCCGAATGCCGCCGCGCGCACGCCCCTCGCCCCCTCCTCCGATCGGCGACCACGGGCCGCAACGGCCCGCCCGCCGCTCAGGACTCGACGTCCTCGAGGCTGAAGATCTCGGTCTGGTCGTTGTACGAGAAGATCTCGCCGTAACGGCCCCAGTCGATCACCGCGTCGAGCGTTTCCTCGGCCGCGCCGTCCGACAGGAAGTCCTCGAGCTCCTGCTCGAAGCGCACGCGCGGCGCGCGGTGCCCGGGCCGCTCGTTCAGCACCTTCTTGATTCGCGCGGCAAGCGGCACGTGGCGCAGCAGATGCTCGGCGAACATCATCTTGCGCTCCTGCGTGCCGAATTCGGCGAACACGCGCCCCGGCGGCGTCAGGAACACGTCGCCCTCGCGCACGTCGGCGAAGCCCAGGTACTGCAACACTTCGGCGATCGGGAACAGATCGTCGACCTCGAGATGCAGCGTGCGCGCGATTTCCGGCATGTCCGCGCGGCCGTGGTACGGCGGCGCGGCGAGCGTCTCGATGAGACCCGCCATCAGGTTCGTCGACACCTGCGGCAGCCAACTGCCGAGCTCGAGCCCCTTCTTCGTCGCCTCGCCGACCTGGCGCGCGGTCATCTTCGCGTAGATGTCGTCGACCAGGCGCCGGAACGCGGGGTCGAGCCGGTTGCGCGGATGCTTGAACGGCACCTTGATCTCGGCGATCACGCGGCCCGGATTCGACGACAGCACGAGAATCCGGTCGCACATGAACACCGCCTCCTCGATGTTGTGCGTGACGATCAGCACCGATTTGATCGGCATCCGGCCCTGCGTCCACAGATCGAGCAGGTCGGTGCGCAGCGTCTCGGCCGTCAGCACGTCGAGCGCGGAGAACGGCTCGTCCATCAGGAGCAGCGTCGGATCGACGACGAGCGCGCGCGCAAAGCCGACGCGCTGGCGCATGCCGCCCGACAGCTCGCGCGGATACGCGTTCTCGAAGCCGTCGAGACCGATCAGGTCGATCGCGGCGAGCGCGCGCTCGCGTCGCTCGCGCGCGCCGACGCCGAGCGCCTCGAGCCCCGCCTCGACATTCTGCAGCACGGTGAGCCACGGAAACAGCGCGAAGGTCTGGAACACCATCGCGACGCCCGCGGCCGGGCCGGAGAGCGGCTTGCCGAGATAGCTGACCTCGCCGCCCGTCGGCTCGATCAGCCCGGCGATGATGCGCAGGAGCGTCGATTTTCCGGAGCCCGAGCGGCCGAGCAGGCCGACGATCTCGCCTTCGCGCAGCGACAGGTTCGCGCCGTCGAGCACGAGCAGCTCGCCCTGCGTCTTGTTGAAGCCGCGGCTCACGTTCTCGACGCGCAGGATTTCCTCGCCGACCCGCGGCGGCACGGGCGGCGTGTGGACGGGGGCGTTGACAGCATTCGGGTTTTGCATCGCGTTTCGCTCTCGGTCGGTCTCAATCGGCTGACATCAGTCTCAATCGAGACGCAGCTTCGCTTCGGCGTACGCGTACAGCGGACGCCACAACAGGCGGTTGAACAAGGTGACGAACAGGGACATCACGGCGATGCCCAGGATGATCTTCGGGTAGTCGCCCGCGGCCGTCGTCTGTGCGATGTACGCGCCGAGGCCGTGCGCCTGGATCCTGGTGTCGCCCCACTGGACGAGCTCCGACACGATGCTCGCGTTCCACGCGCCGCCCGACGCGGTGATCGCGCCCGTCACGTAGTACGGAAAGATGCCGGGCAGGATCGCCTGCCGCCACCACTGCCAGCCGCGGATGCGGAAATTGGTGGCCGCTTCGCGATAGTCGTTCGGATAGGCGGTCGCGCCCGCGATCACGTTGAACAGGATATACCACTGGGTGCCGAGCACGATGAGGGGCGACAGCCAGATGTCCGCGTTCAGGCGATAGCGCGCGATCACGATCACGAACACCGGGAACAGCAGGTTCGCCGGGAACGCCGCGAGGAACTGCGCGAGCGGCTGCACCTTCTCGGCGATCGCGGGCCGCAGGCCGATCCACACGCCGATCGGCACCCAGACGACGGACGCGAGCGCGATCAGGAGCACCACGCGCAGCAGCGTGATGAGCCCCAGCACGAATACGTGGCCCACCTCGGCCATCGTCACGCCGGTCGACACGAAGCCGACCACGCGCCACACGACATAGGCCGTGCCGGCCAGCACGAGAATCGCCCACACGATATCGGCGGCGAACGACGCCTTCTTCTCGACCCGCGGCAACGTGAAGCGCACCGCTCCGGACAACGGCAGGCGCAACGGAATCCGCGCGGCCTTCGCGAAGAACCAGCCGGCCGGCACCAGCAGTTGGTGGATGAGGCGCGTGCGGCGCACGAGGTCGAGCAGCCACGACTCGGGCGCGTTGCCGGAGCTGGTGGTTTCCATCCGGAACTTGTCGGCCCAGGCGACGAGCGGGCGGAACAGCAGTTGGTCGTACGCGAGGATCACGACCGTCATCGCGAGAATCACCCAGCCGACCGCGCCGAGATTCTTCTCGGCGATCGCCTGCGCAAGATAAGCGCCGATGCCGGGCAGCGTGATCGTGTGATTGCCGACCGTGATCGCCTCGGACGCGACGACGAAGAACCAGCCGCCCGACATCGACATCATCATGTTCCAGATGAGGCCCGGCATCGAGAACGGCACTTCGAGCTTCCAGAACCGCTGCCAGGACGTCAGATGGAAGCCGCGCGAGACCTCGTCGAGATCGCGCGGCACCGTGCGCAGCGACTGGTAGAAGCTGAACGTCATGTTCCACGCCTGGCTCGTGAAGATCGCGAAGATCGCGGCGAGCTCGGCGCCCAGCACGCGGCTCGGGAAGAGCGCGAGGAAGAACGTGACCGTAAACGAGATGTAGCCGAGCACGGGCACCGATTGCAGGATGTCGAGGATCGGCACGAGCACGATCCCCGCGCGGCGGCTCTTCGCGGCAAGCGTGCCGTAGACGAGCGTGAACGCGAGCGACGCGACCATCGCCGCGAGCATCCGCAGCGTCGTGCGCAGCGCGTACTCGGGCAGGTTCGCCGGATCGAGCGAAATTTTCTGCGTCTCGAGCGTCGCGATCGGCGCCATCGTCTCGTGAAAGCCGATCGCCGCCATCGCGATCACGCAGATGATGAGCGGGAACGCAACGAAATCCCAGCGGTTCGGCAGGACGCGCCACGCGGATGCGTTAGCGGTCCGGTTCGGATCGAAGAATCCGAGATCCATCAGGCGCCCTCCCCGGCAAGGCCGTGCGAATCGATAAATGAGGCCAGAAAGCGAATGTGACTCATGGCAAGGCGCGCTTACGCGGTAAATCGTTTTGACTGCAAGTGCCGCGAAAGCCGCGGCGCACCCGGCCGCCGGCATTTCGCTCGCGAAGCGGGGATCGCCCGGCCTCGCGACGGCAAGACACTACTACATCCTGTATTTCAGGCACAACCTTCCGGACGACGAACGATGGAATTCCGGCCTGGCCGCGAGCGCATCGTGTCTGGAACGGGCGCGCGGCGGGCGCATCCGCGGGGTGCGGCGGTGCGCCGGCCGGCCGCTGCTGCGCCGCAACGCCGAATTATGCCGCGATCCGGCCCCGCCGTGAACCCGCGTTCGCGCAAGCGCCGCGCGCCCGCAGGCGAGGCTTTCGTCGACGAATGGACACGCCGATGCGGGTATGATCGGTATTTGCCCCGAGCGGGGCCGATGGTCAATCAGGAGGAGTGAATGGCAGGAAATCTGGTTATCGTGTGCCGGGACCAGGACGCCGACGCGTTCGATCAACTGATGCAGGAGTATGGCTCGTTCCAGACGCGGCTGTCGTCGACGGCCTGGTATCTGAACATGAACATCGTGCCCGAGACGCTGCAGGAGGACATCCTCGAGCGTCTCGGCAAGTACACGACGCTTTACATCTTCGAGGCGACGAGCGTCACCTACAACACGATCGACAGCAACGCCGCCGAGACGCTCAGCACGCTCTTCGGCGAGTGACCCGCCGCCCGCGGCACGCCGGCGCGCTCGCGCCGGGCGCCGCGATTCCCGCGATTCCCGCGCCGCCCGCGCTGCGGCGCGTCAGGACGCCTCAGCCTGCGGTTCCGTCTTCGGCACGACGTCGAACGCAAACGTCATCGCGACCCGCAGGCCCCCTTCTTCCCGGTTGCCGATCTCGCATGTGCCGCCCGTGCGCTGCACGAGCCGCTCGACGATCGCGAGCCCGAGGCCGCTGTGGCCGTTGCCGCCGCGCGCCGGATCGAGCCGCACGAACGGGCGCGTCGCGTCCGCGAGATCGCGCGGCGCGATGCCCTTGCCGTGATCGCTGACGGTGAGCGTGTAGCCCGTTGCGGTGCGCGCGGTCGCGATCACGACGGGCGGCGCGCCGTATGCGTGCGCATTGTCGAGCAGGTTCGACAGCACCCGGTCGAGCGTCGCCGTCGGCAGGCGAAAGCCCGGCCCCGCCGCGAGCTCGGTCCGCACGGTCGGCGCGTTCGGCGACACCGCGCGGTACGTGCGCGCGATCCGCTCGCACGCCTGGTCGACCGGCACGGCCTCGCTGCGGTCGGCGTCGCCGTGCGCGAACACGAGGAATTGATCGACGATGTGCGTCATCGAATCGACGTCGCGCACGACGCCGTCGCGCAGCCGCGCGTCGTCCATCATCTCGGCGCGCAGCCGCATCCGCGCGAGCGGCGTGCGCAGGTCGTGCGCGACGCCCGCGAGCATCACCGCGCGGTCGTTCTCCGCGCGCGACACCTGCTTGACCATCTGATTGAAGCCGTGCGTGAGCTGGCGCAGCTCGCGCGGCCCGCGCTCGGGCAGCGGCGGCACCGCCATCCCGCGGCCGAAGCGCGCGACCGCGCGCGCGAGCGAGCTGAGCGGCTGCTGCAACTGCCACGCGGCGAAGAGCGCCGCCATCACTGCGGCCGAAAAGATCATCACGAGCCAGAGCACCATCCGGTCGAGCGAGCGCGGCGGCCGCAGCGGCTGAACCGGCACGACGATCCAGTCGCGGTCGGTCGGCTGCTTGACCCACAGCACGGGCGGATGGCCCGGCCTGCCGATGCGCACCTGCGTGCCGGCCGGCAGGCGCTCGCGCAGGTCGTCGGCGAAGCGCTTGAGCGGGGGCGGCAGATCCGGGTTCGCAGCCGGCACGTCGCCGCTGCCCGGCGCGACGAGCCGCACCCGCGACGGCAGCGGCTGGTCGGGCGAGCGCTCCGCGTGCTGGCGCACCGCGTCGACGAGGAACGCCGCCTCCTCGACCGCGTAGCGCGTCTGGAACTGGTTGCGCTCGAGCCGGATCGCGAAGTACCAGGCGAAGTGCGACAGCAGCAGCACGCAGACGACGAGGAGCGCGAGCCGCCCGAACAGCGAATCAATGGGCTTGCGCATGAGCCTCGCCGTTCGGCACGAACACGTAGCCGCGCCCGCGCACCGTCTGGATGAAGCGCGGCGTCGACGGATCGGTTTCGAGAATCCGGCGCAGGCGCCAGACCTGCACGTCGATCCCGCGGTCGGTGCCGTCGTACTCGGGGCCGTGCAGCAGTTCGAGCAGGCGCTCGCGGGTCAGCGTGCGCAGCGCATGGTTGACGAAGATCTTCAAGAGCGCGAATTCGCTGCTCGACAGCGTCGCCGGCTTGCTGTCGACCGACAGCGTGCGCGCCTGGAAGTCGAGCACGAAGCGGCCGAACGCGTACGGCTCGCGCTGCTCGGGCGCCGCCGCCGACGGCGTCGCGCGACGGCGGCGCAGCACCGCCTGCGCGCGCGCGAGCAGCTCGCGCGGGTTGAACGGCTTGCCGAGATAATCGTCCGCGCCGAGCTCGAGGCCGACGATCCGGTCGACGTCGTCCGCGCGCGCGGTCAGCATGATCACCGGGATGTCGTCGCCCGCCGCGCGCAGTTGGCGCAGCGCGGTGAGGCCGTCGACGCCCGGCATCATCAGGTCGAGCACGATGAGATCGGGGCGCTCGCGTTCGAGGCGCTTTTCGAGCGAGGCGGCGTCGTGCAGCACCGACACCTCGATGCCCTGCCGCACGAGGTAGTCGCGCAGCAGGTCGCGCAGTTCTTGGTCGTCGTCGACGATGAGGATCTGTGTAGTCATGGCGTGAAGTTTACCGTGCGGGTTCGCGGGGCTGAGCGAAACAAATCCCTGAAAGGGTTACTGCGGATTACCGCGCAAGCAGAGTGTAATGCGCGGTAATCGCGGCGGCGGCGCGCGTAACACGGGGGCGGGAGCGCTTGGCTACGCTGCGCATTACCGGATGCCGCCTCACGCCGGGGCGCGAAAGCCCAGGCGACGAGCCGGCCGCAGCACCGGATTTTTCAATACAGGAGTTGCTCAATGTATAAGAAGACTTCCCGCCTCGCCATCGCCGCCGCCGTGCTCGCCCTGTCGTTCAGCGCCGTCTCGCGCGCCGCGCCGCCCGACATGCCGCCGCCGGGCGGCCCGGGCGAGCATCATCATAGGGAAGGCGGCCCGTTCATGATGATGCAGCGAATCCACGACAAGCTGAACCTGAGCGCCGCGCAGGAGCAGCAATGGCAGGCCGCCGTCAATACGATGAAGCAGAACCGCGACGCGATGCGCAAGAGCCACGACGCGCTGCGCCAGCAGTTCCAGACCCAGCAGAACCAGCCGATCCTCGATCTGAACGCGCTGCACGCGGCGCGCCAGCAGGCCGAGCAGCAGAACGCGCAGTTGCGCGAGCAGACGGCTTCCGCGTGGCTCGCGTTCTATAACGGCCTGAACGACCAGCAGAAGACGACGGTCAGCACCGCGCTCAAGCAGCAATTCGCGAAGATGGACGAGCGTCGCGCGAAGATGCACGAGCGCTGGGAGCAGCGGCGCGCGGCGAAGGGCGCGTCGGCGCCTGCGCCGCAGCAGTGACGCCGGGCGGTGGGCGAGCGGCGCGGCCGGGCAGCGCCGCGACCCGACGCTCGTCCGGTCGCGGTGTTTTCACATCGACGCGGCCCCGCCCGCCGCGTCACGCAAGATCGAACAGCAACACCTCCGCGTGCTCGCCGCGCTCGAACACGACGGTCTCGATTCCGGCAATCCGCGCGCCGTCGCCCGCCGCGAGCGCCTCGCCGTTCACCGCCACGCTGCCGCGCGCGACGTGCACGTACGCGCGCCGGCCGGCCGGCAGCGCGAACTCGGCGCGCTCGTCGCCGTCGATGAGGCCCGCGTAGATCGACGCGTCCGAGCGCACCGACACCGCCCCGTCGCGCCCGTCGGGCGACGCGACGAGCCTCAGCCGGCCGCGCTTGTCGGCGTCGGCGAAGCGCGCTTCCTGGTAGCCGGGCCGGCCGCCCGGCTCGGTCGGCAGCAGCCAGATCTGCAGCAGATGCAGCGTCGCGTCCCGCGACGCGTTGTATTCGCTGTGCACGATCCCCGTGCCCGCGCTCATCCGCTGCACGTCGCCCGCTCGGACGATCGAGCCGTTGCCCATGCTGTCGCGGTGCGCGAGCGCGCCTTCGAGCACGTACGTGACGATCTCCATGTCGCGATGCGGATGCATGCCGAAGCCGCGCGTCGGCGCGATACGATCGTCGTTCAGCACGCGCAGCGCGCCGAAATGCACGTGCTCGGGATCGCGATAGTCGGCAAACGAAAAGCTGTGATAGGTATCGAGCCAGCCATGATCTGCATGGCCGCGGTCGCCCGCGCGGCGGATCTCGAACATGGCGCTTCCCCCTGAGAAATATCGACAGCCTCGAATGTAGAGGTCGCGCACGCCTGCAACAATCCGGCGCGAATGCACCGGTTCGTTGCGCCGATCCGCGCAATCGTCCACACGATTCGCGCACTATTCGCACACGACGCCGCGCCGACGAGCGAAGCGATGCCGACGCGCGGCACGCTCGCATGCATCGTTTCTGCTGGGCCGCGGCCGGCGTTCGGGTAAAATACCGCGCTTTTGGCCGCCGTCGACGGTGCCTGGCCCGTTGGGCAAGCCGCGCCGACATCGACGAACGCGAATTTTGGCCACCTAGAATACGCCCGGCGCACGCATGCCCGGACGAATCCGGCCGCGCGGCCGGGGAAGTCAGGAAGAGGAACGACATGAAGAAGCTCGCCTTGTGCGCGGCCCTCGCCCTTGCGGCGGGCGGCGCCTTCGCGAAGGAATGGAAGACCGTGCGGATCGGCGTCGACGCCAGCTATCCGCCGTTCGAATCGACCGCGCCGAGCGGCGAGATCGTCGGATTCGACGTCGATCTCGCGAAGGAAGTCTGCAAGCGGATCAACGCGAAGTGCGTCTGGACGCCACAGGATCTCGACGGAATCATCCCCGCGCTGAAGGCGAAAAAGTTCGACGTGATCGTGTCATCGCTGACCGTCACCGACAAGCGCCGCGAGCAGATCGATTTCTCCGACAAGCTGTACGACGCGCCCGCGCGCATGATCGCGAAGGCGGGCTCGCCGCTCGCGCCGACCATCGAGTCGCTGAAGGGCAAGCGCGTCGGCGTCGAGCAGGGCTCGACCCAGGAGACCTTCGCGAAGGCGCACTGGGAGCCGAAGGGCGTGACGATCGTGTCGTACCAGAACCAGGATCAGGTGTACGCCGATCTCGGCTCGGGCCGCCTCGACGCGACGCTGCAAGACGAGCTGCAGGCCGACTACGGCTTCCTGCGCACGCCGCGCGGCAAGGGCTTCGCGTGGGCGGGCCCGGCCGTGAAGGACCCGAAGACGCTCGGCGACGGCACCGCGATGGGGCTGCGCAAGGACGACGCGGACCTGAAGGACGCGATCAACCGCGCGCTCGCGTCGATGCACAAGGACGGCACGTACGACAGGCTGTCGCGCAAGTACTTCCCGTACAGCGTCTATTCGGCGAAGTAAGCGCCGGGCGGGCCACGCCGAGCGACCGGCGCGCGGCCCGCGCAGCACCAGCGGTCGACACCACGCGCCGCAATGCGCCGCCGCCCTGCCCGATCGCAGGCGACGGCGCGGCCCGCGAAAGCGGAGCGGCGATGATACGCACGGGGCGTTCCGCGCAACACGCGGGGCGCGTCTTTCGCGGCGCGCACGACGCGCCGTCAAGGACTACATATGTTTCTTCAAGGCTACGGCCCGCTGATATTCTCCGGCACCTGGCAGACCGTCAAGCTCTCGGTGCTGTCGCTCGCGCTGTCGTTCCTGCTCGGCCTCGTCGGCGCGGCGGCGAAGCTGTCGAGGAACCGCGTCTCGAACGGGATCGGCACGCTCTACACGACGCTCATCCGCGGCGTGCCGGACCTCGTGCTGATGCTGCTCCTCTTCTACAGCCTGCAGATCTGGCTCAACCAGCTCACCGACGTGATGAACTGGGATCAGATCGACATCGATCCGTTCGCGGCCGGCGTGCTCGTGCTCGGCTTCATCTACGGCGCGTACTTCACCGAGACGTTCCGCGGCGCGTTCCTGTCGGTGCCGCGCGGCCAGCTCGAGGCGGGCAGCGCATACGGGATGACGAACTGGCAGGTGTTCGCGCGGATCATGTTCCCGCAGATGATGCGCTTCGCGCTGCCCGGCATCGGCAACAACTGGCAGGTGCTCGTGAAATCGACGGCGCTCGTGTCGATCATCGGTCTCGCCGACGTCGTGAAGGCGTCGCAGGACGCGGGCAAGGGCACGCTGCGGTTCTTCTTCTTCACGCTGCTCGCGGGCGCGATCTATCTCGCGATCACGACGATCTCGAACTTCGTGCTGATGTGGCTCGAGAAGCGTTATTCGACGGGCGTACGCAAGGCTGACCTATGATCGAGCTGATCCAAGAATACTGGCGCAACTACCTGTATACGGACGGGTATCGCTTCACCGGCCTCGCGATCACGATGTGGCTGCTCGTCGTGTCGATCGGGATCGGCTTCTGCCTGTCGGTGCCGCTCGCGGTCGCGCGCGTGTCGAAGAGGAAGTGGCTCGCGGGCGCCGTCTGGCTCTACACGTACGTGTTCCGCGGCACGCCGCTCTACGTGCAGCTTCTCCTCTGCTACACGGGCCTCTACAGCCTGCAGGCCGTGCGCGGCACGCCGATGCTCGACGCGTTCTTCCGCGACGGGATGAACTGCACGCTGCTCGCGTTCACGCTGAACACCTGCGCGTACACGACCGAAATCTTCGCGGGCGCGATCAAGTCGACGTCGTACGGCGAGATCGAGGCGGCCCGCGCCTACGGGATGTCGACCTTCACGCTGTATCGCCGGATCGTGCTGCCGTCGGCGCTGCGCCGCGCGCTGCCGCTCTACAGCAACGAAGTGATCCTGATGCTGCACGCGACGACGGTCGCGTTCACGGCGACCGTGCCCGATATCCTGAAGATCGCGCGCGACGTCAATTCGGCGACCTACATGTCGTTCCATGCATTCGGCATCGCCGCCCTCCTCTACCTCGCGATCTCGTTCACGCTCGTGTGGCTGTTCCGCCGCGCCGAGCGCCGCTGGCTCGCGTATCTGCGCCCGCAAGGCAAATGAGTTTCGCCCGGACATGCCTCAGATGAACACCCAGATGCACAAGCTCTTCGTCGACGATCTCCACAAGCGCTACGACAACAACGAAGTTTTGAAGGGCGTCTCGCTGCGCGCAAACGCGGGCGACGTGATCAGCGTGATCGGCTCGTCCGGCTCGGGCAAGAGCACGATGCTACGCTGCATCAACTTCCTCGAGCAGCCCAACGCGGGCCGCATCTTCGTCGACGGCGAGGAAGTGCGCACCGCGCAGGACAAGACGGGCGCGCTCAAGGCCGCCGATTCGAAGCAGCTCCAGCGCGTGCGCACGAAGCTCGCGATGGTGTTCCAGCACTTCAATCTGTGGTCGCACATGAACGTGCTGGAGAACGTGATGGAAGCGCCCGTGCACGTGCTGGGGATTTCGAGGCGCGAGGCGGAGGGGCGCGCGCGCGAATATCTGGAGAAGGTCGGTCTCGCGCCGCGGGTGGAGAAGCAGTATCCGTCGCATTTGTCGGGCGGCCAGCAGCAGCGCGTCGCGATTGCGCGTGCGCTGGCGATGCACCCGGACGTGATGCTGTTCGACGAGCCGACGTCGGCGCTCGATCCGGAGCTGGTCGGCGAAGTGCTGAAGGTGATGCAGAAGCTCGCGGAGGAAGGGCGGACGATGATCGTCGTCACGCACGAGATGGGCTTTGCGCGCAACGTGTCGAATCACGTGATGTTCCTGCACCAGGGTCGCGTCGAGGAGGAAGGCGCGCCTGCCGAGGTGTTCGGCGGCACGAAGAGCGAGCGCCTGAAGCAGTTCCTGTCGGGCAGCCTCAAGTAAGCCATCGGGCGCCGGTGCGGGCGCCGTCGCATCGTCGAACCACGTTCGCGGGCGAGCTTCGCTCGCGAGCCGGTAGCGTACCCATTGCGCTCCACGTCCGCGCCGATCGCCTCATGGAAACGAATCGCGGGCTCGTTCCAGTCGAGCACACTCCATTCGAAGCGCCCGCAGCGAAGCGGCACGCGCGTGCGCCCCCCCTGCCGCCGTTTTCATTACGGATTCCTGACACAACCGACGCAAACGCGTTTACCCGCACGATTTCCCAGCGTCAATAGTGGCAATCCTTGATCCACCTCGCCCGATTCCGTGCGTGCCTTGCCCATCAAGGCATCCGACCGTTTCTGCGAAGGCCGTCCGGCACGGCTTCGCGCATATTTATGGCAATTTGGCGACACGTGCTAGTCAAACAACGATTTTCGTCGCCACAAAAGTGTATTTTTGCTAAATTAGTAACCAAAGTAGCAAAACGAAAGTCATGAAATGTAGTTTTACTTCATGACGGCAGGAGACCCCGGCAAGCCGTCACCGGCCACACGGGCCCGCAAAACGGTACTCCCGTCCGCTCGCTCACGTGCTTCGCCGAACCGGCTGCACGCGGTCTCTCTGGTTATCCCAATTTTGTCCGGCACACGAAGCCGGACATCTTGCGCAGTTCTGGGTTGACTTTTTGACAGGGTATGGAGGAGATGATGAAGAAAGTTATGCTCGCGGCGGTACTGGCGACTGCCGGAGTGGCGGCTCACGCTCAAAGCAGCGTGACGCTGTACGGCCGTCTGGACGCCGGCATCGAATACATGAACGGCCTGCCGAGCGCGAACGGCGGCAGCACGAGCCGCTGGCGCGCGGAAAGCGGCAACTGGGGCACGAGTCTCTGGGGCTTGAAGGGCTCCGAGGACATCGGCGGCGGCAACAAGATCGTGTTCCAGTTGGAAGGCAGCTTCGACACGATGAACGGCAACGGCCCGGGCGCCGGCAGCATCTGGAATCGCTGGGCGACGGTCGGCATCTCCAACGACACGTACGGTACCCTGCTGCTCGGCCGCGAGCTCGCGATCGCGAACGGCGTGTGGGACTTCGATCCGTTCGGCCAGTCGTCGTGGTCGACGGCCTCGCTCGTGCGCGGCCGCAACTGGAACAAGACCAGCAACAACATTTCGTATCAATCGCCGAAGCTTTACGGCTTCGACGTCTACGGCCAGTACGCGCTGTCGAACGCGACGAACTGGAACGGCAACGGCTCGACGAGCCAGGGCCGCAGCGCGGGCCTGCAGCTCACCTACACGACGTCGCTCTTCCAGGTCCGCGGCCTCTATGACGAAGCGCGCGATCCGGCGAACGGCAAGCTCGACGACGTGTTCAACTACTCGCGCGAATATTTCGCCGGCGTGAACGTGTTCCTCGGCCAGTTCAAGATTCAGGCGGCATATCAGACGTCGCACGCCGACAGCGCGCCCGTCGTGAACAGCGGCATCACGTCGACGCAGCAAGTCTGGGGCGGCGTGACGTGGCAGGCAACGCCCGCCGCCGCGCTGATCGCGGCCGCCTATCACGTGAACGCGAACCACGGCGGCGGCAACGCGAACATCTTCACGGTCGGCGGCACGTACAACCTGTCGAAGCGCACGCTGCTCGACATGCAGGTCGCGACGGTTCGCAACAGCAAGACCGCGAACTTCGGCCTGAACGCGAACCCGGCCGGCACCGACATCTCGACCGGCAATCCGAAGTTCGGCGGCAGCCAGACGGGCGTGTACGCCGGCATCCAGCACCTGTTCTGATCACTCACGCCTGATCATTTGAACCGATAGTCTTTTCACGCTGCTGCGAGAGGCGCGTACCGGTGCGATACCCCTGGGTGTCGCACCGTTTTTTTATTCTTCGCGGCCTGCCTCAGACGGCCGCTTCGTTCTCCTCGCCCGTGCGAATCCGGATCACGCGCTCGACGTCCGACACGAAGATCTTGCCGTCGCCGATCTTGCCGGTGCGCGCGGCGCCGATCACCGCGTCGATCACCTGATCGACGAGATTGTTCGCAACCACCACTTCGATCTTCATCTTCGGCAGGAAATCGACCACGTACTCGGCGCCGCGGTAGAGTTCCGTGTGCCCCTTCTGGCGGCCGAAGCCCTTCACTTCCGTGACGGTGAGCCCCGTCAGGCCGACTTCGGCGAGCGCTTCGCGCACTTCGTCCAGCTTGAACGGCTTGATGATGGCGGTGATGCGTTTCATGATGTGCCCCTTGCTTCGAATGAGTGAAAATCGTCAGCCGATTCTACGCCGCGCGCCGCGTCAGTCGATGCTCTCGGTGAAGCGCGACGTGATCGGATAGCGCCAGTCGCGCCCGAACGCGCGGTGCGTGACGCGAATGCCGACGGGCGCCTGCCGGCGCTTGTACTCGTTGATCTTGATGAGCCGCGTGACGCGTTTCACGTCCGCCTCCGAATAGCCCGCCGCGACGATCTCCGAAAGCGGCCGGTCCTCCTCCATGTACATCCGCATGATCGCGTCGAGCACGTCGTACGGGGGCAGGCTGTCCTGGTCGGTCTGGTTCTCGCGCAGCTCGGCCGACGGCGCGCGCGTGAGGATCCGCTCGGGAATGATGCCGAGCGCGCCATATTCGGCCGCCGCGTTGCGGTAATGGCAGAGCCGGTAGACGAGCGTCTTCGCGATGTCCTTGATCACCGCGAAGCCGCCCGCCATGTCGCCGTACAGCGTGCAATAGCCGACCGCCATCTCGCTCTTGTTGCCCGTCGTCAGCACAATCGAGCCGAACTTGTTCGACAGCGCCATCAGCAGCGTGCCGCGGATGCGCGCCTGGATGTTCTCCTCGGTCGCGTCTTCCGCGCGGCCCGCGAATTCGCCCGCGAGCGACGCGCGGAACGCGTCGAACATCGGCGCGATCGCGATCTCGTCGTAGCGCACGCCGACGCGCGCCGCCATGTCGGCCGCGTCGGTCGTCGAGATGTCGGCCGTGTAGCGCGACGGCATCATCACCGCGCGCACGCGCTCCGCGCCGAGCGCGTCGACGGCGACCGCGAGCACGAGCGCCGAATCGACGCCGCCCGACAGCCCGATGATCGCGCCCGGGAAGCCGTTCTTGCCGATGTAGTCGCGCACGCCGAGCACGAGCGCGCGATACACCTGCGCCTCGACGGACAGCGCCGGCGCGATAGCGGCGGGCAGCGGGTGCGCGCCGTCGAACTCGACGATCGCGTTGCCTTCCTCGAACTGCGGCATCTTCGCGACGAGCTCGCCCGCGCCGTCGAGCACGAACGAGCCGCCGTCGAACACGAGCTCGTCCTGGCCGCCGACGAGGTTCACGTAGACCATCGGCAGGCCCGTTTCGCGAATCCGCGCGCGCAGGATATCGATGCGCACCGTGTCCTTGTTCATGTGATACGGCGAGCCGTTCGGCACGATCAGCACCTGCGCGCCCGCCGCCTTCGCGAGTTGCGCGGCCGACGCGTGCCACACGTCCTCGCAAATCACGACGCCGAACGTCACGCCGTTCAATTCGAACACGTACGGCGCGGCGTCGGTCGCGAAATAGCGCTTCTCGTCGAACACCTCGGTGTTCGGCAAGTCCTGCTTCCGGTACGTGCCGGCCACCTCGCCGCCCACGATCAGCGACGCCGCGTTGTAGGTGTCGGCGGGCGCGGCGCCGCGCTCGATCGGGCGGTTTGCATTACCATCGGCGCTTGGCGCGCCTGGTGCTCCTGCGTCGCCCGCGCGCAGCGGATGGCCGACGAGCACCGCGAGCCCGGCGAGCGGCTTCAGTTGCGCGGCGAGCTCGGCGAGCGCCGCGTCGGACGCCGCGTAGAACGCGGGGCGCAGCAGCAGATCCTCGGGCGGGTAGCCTGACAGCGCGAGCTCCGGCGCGATCAGGAGCTGCGCGCCGGCATCGTGCGCGGCTTGCGCGGCGGCGACGATCTTGGCGGCGTTGCCGGCGAAATCGCCGACGGTGACGTTGAGTTGGGCGAGTGCGATACGGGTCTTCATCACGGGATCAGCGCGGCCTCCTCGGGCCGTGGCGCGAACGGCTTGGATCAAACGCACGGCCGGGGCGGCGCGGCAACACGCGCGACCGGCCCGCCGTGCAAACGGGTACGAACGAAACGGATTCGAATCGTTGAAACACGAACGTTACGATTATCGCATGGGCATCCTCACGTCTGCCCTCGACGCAAGCGCCGCCGAGTGGGACGCGCTCGTCGCGCGCGCGCCGCGCCCGACGCCCTTCCTGAAGCACGCGTTCCTGAGCGCGCTGCACCGCGCGGGCTGCGCGGTCGACGACACCGGCTGGGCGCCGCGCTTCGTCACGCTCGCGGACGGCGCGACGGGCGCGCTCGTCGCGGCCGCGCCCGTCTATGCGAAGCGCCATTCGTATGGCGAATACGTGTTCGACTGGGCGTGGGCCGACGCGTACCAGCGCAACGGGCTGCCGTACTACCCGAAGCTGCTGTGCGCGGTGCCGTTCACGCCCGTGCAGGGCAGCCGCCTGCTCGCCGTCGACGACGACGCGCGCCGCCAGCTCGCCGCCACGCTCGTCGCGCTCGCCGAGCAGAGCGACGTGTCGTCGCTGCACGTGCTGTTTCCGACCGGCGACGAGGCGCGCACGCTCGCCGACATGGGGATGATGCTGCGCGAAGGCGTGCAGTTCCACTGGCTGAACGACGGCTATCGCGACTTCGACGCGTTCCTCGGCACGCTCGAGCAGAAGAAGCGCAAGAACATCCGCGCGGAGCGCCGCAAGGTCGCGGACGCGGGCGTCACGTTGCGCCGCGTGCGCGGCGAGGACGCGACCGACGCCGACTGGCGCTTCTTCGCGCGCTGCTACCGGCAGACGTACCGCGAGCACTTTTCGAGCCCGTATCTGAATCTCGAATTCTTCCGCGAGATCGGCGCGACGATGCCGGAGAACCTGCTGCTCGTGATCGCCGAGCGCGAAGGACGGCCGATCGCGAGCGCGCTCGCCGTCTACCAGCGCGGCGCGTCGGGGGGCGGCGTGCTGTACGGCCGCTACTGGGGCGCGCTCGAACACGTGCCCTGCCTGCATTTCGAGACCGCGTACTACCAGTTGCTCGAATTCTGCATCGACGAGCGGCTCGACGCATTCGAAGGCGGCGCGCAGGGCGAGCACAAGCTCGCGCGCGGCTTCATGCCGACCGTCACGCACTCCGCGCACTGGCTCGCGCATCCGGCGTTCGCCGATGCGGTCGGGCGCTTCCTCGCGCAGGAGACGAACCAGATTCACGCGTATGTCGACGAACTGCACGAGCACAATCCGTTCAGGGACGGCGGGCGCTGACCCAACCCGCCGACCAAGCCTTGACGCCCCGGCGCCGAACCCGCGATCGGGCGCGGCGGCAGGACCAGACTACAGACGCGCGCCGCTCAACGACACCGGCTGCGACAGCGCATTCGGATCGCGCGACGACGCGGCGACGCTCAGCCGATAGCTGCCCGCGTTCAAGCGCCACGCGTGCGCGCCCGCATCCCAGGTCGCGAAGCGTTTCGCCGGAATCGTGACGGCGACGCGCTGCGCCTGCCCCGGCTGCAGCGCGACCTTCGCCCAGCCGACGAGCCGCTGCGGCGGCTCGCCGAGCCCGGCGGGCAGCGCCGCATAGACTTGCGCGGCCTCGGCACCCGCGCGCGCGCCGGTGTTCGTCACCGTAAAGCCAACCGTCACGTTGCCGGACGCGTCCGCCTGCGCGCTCATCCCCGAGTAGGCGAACGTCGTGTACGACAGCCCGAAGCCGAACGGAAAGAGCGGCTGAACGTGCTTCGCGTCATACCAGCGATAGCCGATCATCAGCCCTTCGCCGTACACGGTGCGCGGGCTCGCCGGATCGATCGCGGGCTGCGGCAGATCCGCCTCCTTCTGCGGGAACGTGACCGGCAGCTTGCCGGACGGGTTCGCGTCGCCGAACAGCAGATCCGCGATCGCCTCGCCGCCCTTCACGCCCGGATACCACGCCTCCAGCACGCCGTGCACGTTCGCGAGCCACGGCATCAGTACCGGGCTGCCGCTCTCGATCACGACGACCACCCGCTTCGCCTTCGCCGCGACCGCCGCGATCAGCGCGTTCTGGTCGTATTGCTGGTTGTACGGATCGGCCGCGGCGTCGGGCAGCGACAGGCTCGGCAGATCGAGCCCCTCGGTCTGCCATTGCGTCGCGAACACGATCGCGACGTCGGCCTGCGCGGCCGCGTTGGCCGCCGCGTTCGCATCGGCGCCGTCAAGGTAGCTGACCGCCGCGTGCGGCGCCTTCGCGCGGATCGCCGCGAGCGGCGCCGATTTGTACCAGGTCGCGCAGCCGCCGAACAGCATGTCCGCCGGCTGCCGGCAGCGCGTCACCGCATTGCCGTCGATCGCGGGCGCGGCGCCCGAGCCGCCGCCCGACAGCACCCCCGCGTCCGCGTGGCCGCCGATCACGACGACCGACGCGAGCGATGCGGCCGCGAGCGGCAGCACCGGCCGCGCATCGCCCGCCGCGGCCGCGTTCTTCAGCAGCACTGCGGACTGCCGCGCGATCGCGAGCGCGTCGGCGTTGCCGGCCGCTTCGTCGATCGCGCCGCCCGGCTTCGGCGGATCGTCCATCACGCCGATCCGGATCAGCGTGCGCAGCTTGCGCCGCACCATGTCGTCGAGCCGCGCGACGGACACCGTGCCCGCGTCGAGCGCCGCACGCAGCTTCGCATTGAAGTACGAGCCGAGCGGCGCGTCGTTGTCGTCGGCCGCGCCGGGCTCCTCTTCGTCGAGCCCCGCCAGCACGGAGGCGACTGTCGAGTGCGCAGCGCCCCAGTCGGACTGCACGACGCCCTTGAAGCCCCATTCGTTCTTCAGCACGGTCGTCAGCAGATACGGGTTCTCGCACGCGGCAATGCCGTTGACCTTGTTGTACGAGCACATCACATTGCCAGGCCGGCCGTCGAGAATGCCGATCTCGAACGCGAGCAGCTCGGTCTCGCGCATCGTCCGCTCGTCGACGACCGAATCGTCGGTCGTGCGGTTCGTTTCCTGATCGTTGAACGCGAAGTGCTTGATCGTCGCGATCACCTTCTGCGATTGCGTGCCGTCCGTGCGCGCGGCGCTCATCACGCCCGCGAGCACCGGGTCCTCGCCCATGTATTCGAACGTGCGGCCGTTGCGCGGCTCGCGCGCGAGGTTGATCCCGCCGCCGAGCCCTTGCGCGAAGCCGAGCGCGCGCAGCTCGGCCGCGATGCGCACGCCGTACGCGCGCGCGAGCGCCGGGTCCCAGCTCGCCGCGAGCGCGACGCTCGCGGGCAGCGCGGTGATCCGCGCGTTCTTCACGTTGACGCCGCCCGCCGAATCCGCGCTGTTGACGGCCGGGATGCCGAGCCGCGAAACGCCGGGAATGTAGCTCGCGCCGTTCAGCGCATCGGCGGGAAACGGCCCGCCGATGTCGAAGGCCGGCATGCCCGTGCCGTGCACGAGCCGGATCTTCTCGTCGGTCGTCAGTTGCGCGACGAGCGCGGACGCCCGCGCGTCAGCGGCCGCCTCCGGATCGGCGGGGCGATTCACGTCGTCGCCGCCGCACGAAGCGAGCAGCACCGACAGCGCGATCGTCGACAGCCCAAACAGCGATTTTTCCATTGCTCCTCCAAGGGGGTTTCTGTTGTACTTACCAGCGCTCGACAGTCTATGAAGCCGCCGGCAGCGCGGTTTGACCGCAAGGAGCAGCGCTTGACCCATCGAGGCGGGGACAAACCCGATGGTCGCGACGACATGGAGAGAGACATGGAGTTACGGCAGAAATCCGTTTCCGCCCGCATCCACCGCGGGCTGTTCGACGCAGCCCGCGCGAACGGCTTCGACACGGCCCGCGTCGCCGATCTGCTCGGGCTCGCCGAAGCCGATCTCGACGAGCCGCACCGCCGCGTGCCGGGCGACCGGCACGTCGCGGCGATGCGGCTCGCGAGCGGCTGGATGCACGGCTGGCTGCGGCCGCCGCCCGATATCGTCCAGTGGCTCACGCCGTTTCCGGAATTCGCGGGCGTCGTCTGCAATGCCGCAACGCTGCGCGACGCGCTGCGGCAATACGCGGCGTATCGCCCGCTCGTCGGCGACGTCGACTGGCTGCTGCCCGCCGAGACCCGTGACGCGATCGCATTCGAATACGTGATCGAAGGCGACGGGCGGCGCGCGATCTGCGCGTTCGCGAACCTGGCGATCCTCGCGGCGCTCGCGCGGCTCTACGATCCCGCCGCGCAGATGCGCGAGCCCGAATTCACGGGCGGCGCGTTCGCGCCCGCTTCCGCGCTCGCCGGCATGCTGCTCGCGCGCCCCGCGTTCGACGCGCCGCGCAACCGGATCGTGATCGCGTCGACGCGGCTCGACGCGCCGTTCGAGCGCTTCAACGGCGCGCTCGCCGCGATCCAGCGCCACGCGGCCGACGACGCGCGCGAACGGCTGCGCGCGCGAGTGTCGTTCGGCGCGGCGGTCGAGCGCTGCCTGCGCGACTGGCTGCGCGCGACGGGCGACGGCGACGCGCCGCCTGAGCGGCTGCTCGGGCACGTGTGCGAGCGCTTCGCGATCTCGCGCTGGACGCTGCGCCGGCGCCTGCATCACGAGGCGCTGACGTTCCACGCGCTCGTCACGCGCGCGCGTATCGGGGAGGCGGAGCGGCTGCTGCTGCACACGCGGCTGCCGATCGGCGAAATAGGCGCGCGGGTCGGCTTCGGCTCGACGAGCGCGTTCAGCCGCTTCTTCGCGCGCGAGCATGGCGCGGCGCCGAGCCGCTATCGCGAAGACCGCCGCGACAAATGGCATTGAGCCGCGCAATTTCTGCGACACTGGCGGCTTCGCGTCACGCCGCCCTTACATGTCCTGGTATCTGTATCTGATCGAATGCGCGGACGGCAGCGTCTACACCGGCATCACGACCGACGTCGCCGCCCGCTTCGACAAGCACGCGCAAGGCGTGGGCGCGCGCTACACGCGCGCGCGCAAGCCGCGGGCGGTGCTCGCGTCGTTCGAGCTCGCCGATCGCTCGAGCGCGTCGCGCGCCGAATATTGGGTGAAGCGGCTCACCGCCGCGCAAAAGCGCGAGCTGGCGGCGGGCGCGCGCACGCTCGAGTCGGTGCTGCCGGTAGTGGCGGCGGTCGCGCCGGGCGACGCCGACGATGATCGCGGCGCGGCTGCGGCGGCGACGACGGACGTGGAGGCGCATGACGCCGCGGGGCGCATGACGCTCGTCGACGCGAATCGAGCGGCGGGCATGTTGGATACGCCGGGTATGGCGACGCCGCGGTCTCGCCGCGATGCCGCCCGGGCCTCGCCCGAGACGCCCGATGCAGGCGCGCCGGCCGACACGCGTGATACGACGGAGCCAACGAAGCCTTCGGGCGCTTCCCACGGAGCAAAATCCATTCGCGCGACCGCATCCGCCGCGCCGCCGAGGCGCGCGCGCGCAAAACAAAACCGCGCGGCCTCGTGACGAGACACGCGCGGTTCCGCGTAACCGATGGGCGCCGCAGCGGGCGCACCCGGCTGCTTACTTCTTGAAGTTCGCGATGCCGTCGGTGATTTCCTTGTGCGCAGCGTCGATGCCGTCCCAGCCCTCGACCTTCACCCACTTGCCCTTCTCGAGCGCCTTGTACTGCTCGAAGAAGTGCTTGATCTGATCCTTCAGGTACGCGGGCACGTCGTCGATCGACTTGATGTTCGCCGTCATCGGGCAGACCTTGTCGTGCGGCACCGCGACGAGCTTCGCGTCGACGCCCGATTCGTCGGTCATCTTCAGCATGCCGAGCGCGCGCGCGCGAACGACCGAGCCCGCGAGCAGCGGAAACGGCGTGATGACGAGCACGTCGACGGGGTCCCCGTCGCCCGACAGCGTCTGCGGAATGAAGCCGTAGTTCACCGGGTAGCGCATGCCGGTGCCGATGAAGCGGTCGACGACGAGGAGGCCGAGTTCCTTGTCGGCTTCGTACTTGACCGGCTCGCTTTGCGCCGGGATCTCGATGATCACGTTGAAGTCTTGCGGCAGATCCTTGCCGGCCGGAACATTGCTGAAGCTCATGAGCGTTCTCTGAAGTTCGGATGGGAATCGGGACGGATGGCGGCCTTGCGGGCGCCTCCGATGGAAAGCGCATTATAGCCAATCGCCCGATGGCGCTTGCGCCGCGTTCGGCCGATAATCGGGCGACGATCAGACAACGCGCGAACGGCCGGGAGCGGGCATGGAAGAAGCGAAGCACTTCATCGCGGGCGCATGGGCGGCGCCCGCGGGCGGCGAGACGATCGCCGTGATCGATCCGTCCGACGGCGAGCCGTTCGCGCGGCTCGCGCGCGGCACCGCGCCCGACGTCGACGCGGCCGTGCGCGCGGCCCGCGCGGCGTTCGACGGCCCGTGGGGCTCGGTCGGCGCGGCCGAGCGCGGGCGCGTGCTGTACCGGCTGTCGATGCTCGTCGCCGCGTGCCGCGAGGAGCTCGCGCTCATCGAGTCGCGCGACACCGGCAAGCCGCTCGCGCAGGCGCGCGCGGACGCCGACGCGCTCGCCCGCTACTTCGAGTTCTACGCGGGCGCGGCGGACAAGCTGCACGGGCAAACGCTGCCGTACCGCGACGGCTACACGGTGCTCACGCTGCGCGAGCCGCACGGCGTGACAGGCCACATCGTGCCGTGGAACTACCCGATGCAGATCCTCGGGCGCAGCGTCGGCGCGGCGCTCGCCGCGGGCAACGCGTGCGTCGTCAAGCCATCGGAGGACGCGTGCCTGTCGATCCTGCGCGTCGCGACGCTCGCCGCCGAAGCCGGGCTTCCCGCAGGCACGCTCAACGTCGTGACGGGCTACGGCCACGAGGCGGGCGCGGCGCTCGCGCGGCATCCGGGCGTCGACCACGTATCGTTCACCGGCTCGCCCGACACGGGCCGCCTCGTCGCGCAGATGGCGGCCGAGCACCACGCGAGCGCTACGCTCGAGCTCGGCGGCAAGTCGCCGCAGATCGTGTTCGCCGACGCGGACCTCGACGCCGCGCTGCCCGTGCTCGTGTCGGCGATCGTCCAGAACGCCGGCCAGACCTGCTCGGCCGGCAGCCGCGTGCTGATCGACAAGGCGGTCTACGAGCCGCTCGTCGAGCGGCTCGCAACCGCGTTCAACGGGCTGAAGGTCGGCCCCGGCCACGCCGATCTCGATTGCGGGCCGCTCATCAACGCGAAGCAGCAGCAACGCGTGTGGGACTTCCTGTCCGACGCGCAGCACGACGGCATCCCGATGGCCGCGCATGGCGAGGTCGTGCCGGACGCGCCCGAAACGGGCTTCTACCAGGCGCCCGCGCTGCTGCGCGACGTGCCGCACACGCACCGGCTCGCGCAGGAGGAGGTGTTCGGCCCGGTGCTCGCCGCGATGAAGTTCGCCGACGAGGACGAAGCGCTCGCGCTCGCGAACGGCACGCCTTACGGGCTCGTCGCCGGCATATGGACGCGCGACGGCGCGCGGCAGATGCGGCTCGCGCGCAAGCTGCGTGCGGGGCAGGTGTTCGTCAACAACTACGGCGCGGGCGGCGGCGTCGAGCTGCCGTTCGGCGGCACCGGCCGCTCCGGCTACGGCCGCGAGAAGGGTTTCGAGGCGCTGTACGGCTTCACCGTGCTCAAGACGATCGCGCTCAGACACGGCTGAGCCGGGCGGCGGCGCGCATGCGTGCCGCAGCGGCGTTCCGGCATTCGCATTCACAACAAGACTCAGGAGACAACCAATGCGGCTCAGCGGCAAGACGGCCGTCGTCACGGGCGCAGGCTCGGGCTTCGGCGAAGGCATTGCAAGAACGTTCGCGCGCGAAGGCGCGTGCGTCGTCGTCAACGATCTGAACGCGGCGGCGGCCGAGCGCGTCGCGAGCGAAATCGCGCTCTCGGGCGGCCGCGCGCTCGCCGTCGCGGGCGACGTGTCGCGCGGCGAAGACTGGCATGCGCTGCGCGGCGCCGCGCTCGACGCGTTCGGCAGCGTGCAGGTCGTCGTCAACAACGCCGGCACCACGCACCGCAACAAGCCGGTGCTCGACATCACCGAAGCCGAATACGACCGCGTGTACGCGGTCAACATGAAGAGCCTCTTCTGGAGCGTGCAGACGTTCGTCCCGTATTTCCGCGGCGCGGGCGGCGGCGCGTTCGTCAACATCGCGTCGACGGCGGGCGTGCGGCCGCGCCCCGGCCTCGTCTGGTACAACAGCACGAAGGGCGCGATGATCACCGCGAGCAAGACGCTCGCCGTCGAGCTCGGAGCCGACCGGATCCGCGTGAACTGCGTGAACCCGGTGCTCGGCGAGACCGGCCTCACGAGCGAATTCATGGGCGTGCCCGACACGCCGGAGAACCGCGCGCGCTTCGTCGCGACGATCCCGCTCGGCCGGCTGTCGACGCCGCAGGACATCGCGAACGCGGCGCTCTATCTCGCGTCCGACGAAGCCGCGTTCGTCACCGGCGTGTGCGTCGAAGTCGACGGCGGCCGCTGCGTCTGAACGCCGCGCGCCGGCCAACCGTACAGCCAAACAACCGGACGACACACAAGAGGAGACGATCATGGCCAGCACCATGCCGGCGACCACGCCGAACGCGCCGCCCGCCTTCGAGGCGGCCACCTATCGCAAGGTTTCGTGGCGGCTCGCGCCGCTGTTGCTGCTCTGCTATGTGGTCGCGTATCTCGACCGCGTCAACGTCGGCTTTGCGAAGCTGCAGATGGCGGCCGACCTGCACCTGTCCGACGCGGTCTACGGCCTCGGCGCCGGGATCTTCTTCGTCGGCTATTTTCTGTTCGAAGTGCCGAGCAACGTGATCCTGCACAAGGTGGGCGCACGCATATGGATCGCGCGGATCATGGTCACGTGGGGCATCATCTCGGCGCTGACGATGTTCGTGTCGACGCCTGCGATGTTCTACACGATGCGCTTTCTGCTCGGCGTCGCGGAAGCCGGCTTCTTCCCCGGCGTGATCCTCTACCTGACCTACTGGTATCCGGCGCACCGCCGCGGCCGCATGACGACGCTCTTCATGACGGCCGTCGCGCTGTCGGGCGTCGTCGGCGGGCCGATCTCCGGCTACATCCTGAAGACGTTCGACGGCGCGAACGGCTGGCACGGCTGGCAGTGGCTGTTCCTGCTCGAAGGCGTGCCGTCGGTGCTCGTCGGCATCCTGCTGCTGTTCGCGCTCGACGACCGGATCGCGAAGGCGAAATGGCTCGACGACGACGAAAAGGCGCTGCTGTCGCGCAACATCGCCGCCGAAGAGGCGCGCAAGGAGGACCTGCCGCTTTCCGTCGTGTTCACGAGCCCGCGCGTCTGGCTGATGGGCCTCATCTACTTCTCGTTCGTGATGGGGCTCTACGGCGTCGGCTTCTGGCTGCCGACGATCATCAAATCGACGGGCGTGACCGACGCGTTCGCGATCGGCCTTTTGTCCGCCGTGCCGTACGCGGCGGCCGTCGTCGCGATGCTCGCGATCGCGCACAGCGCGGACCGCCGCCGCGAGCGGCGCTGGCACCTCGCGATTCCCGCGGCGGCGGGCGCGCTCGGGCTCGTGCTGTCGGTCGCCTGGGCGCACGACACGGCGCTCGCGATGCTCGGCCTGACGCTCGGGACGATGGGCATCCTGACGACGCTGCCGCTCTTCTGGAGCCTGCCGACCGCGTTCCTCGGCGGCACGGCCGCCGCCGCGGGCATCGCGATCATCAATTCGGTCGGCAACCTCGCGGGCTTCCTGAGCCCCTACCTCGTCGGCTGGCTCAGGCAGGCGACCGCGTCGAACGACGCGGGAATGTACATGCTCGCCGGGTTCCTCGTGCTGGGCGGTCTGCTTACGCTGTCGGTGCCTAAATCGCTCGTCGACGTCTGATTCGACGCTCGATCCTCGGTATTCGATGCGCGATGCACGTTGCGCATCGCGGCGCCTCAACGAAAACGGCAGCCATCGAGGCTGCCGTTCTCGGGTTCCACCGTTCTGCCGTTCGGCGTCGGGCGCGCCGGAAAGCGCCCGCCGCCCGAGCGCTCAGACTCAGACGACCGTGATTGCAAGCGCGCTTTCGCGATAGTGCTGCGCGGCCTTGTCGGTCTCGCCGAGGTGCTCGAACAGGCGCGCGAGCGCGCGATGCGCGCGAATCCTGAGCGGCTCGTCGTCGGCAAGCTTCAGCGCCGCTTCGAGGAACGATTGCGCCTTGCCCCACAGTTGCTGCTGCTGGCACAGGCGGCCAAGCGCGAACAGCAGGTCCGCGTCGTCCGGGCGCTCGCGACGCCAGCCCTCGGCCTTCTGGATCAGCGGCAGCGCGTCGGCGCCCGCCGTGTCCGGATAGCGGCGCAGCAGGCGCGCGTTCCAGTTGTGCGCGAGCGCGTCCTCGATGATCCGCCGCGCTTCCTGGCGGCGCTCGAGCGCGATCAGCAACTCGGCGGCGAGATCCGCGAGGCGCGGCGATTGCCGCTCGGCGGCCGACAGCGTCTGCCACACTTCGAGGAGCGCGTCGGCGTCGTGCCGGCGGTCGCGCAGCAGATGCTCGGCCGCCTGCTGGCGCAGACGCACGGCCGCGGCCGGATGCAGCGCCTCGCGCTTCTCGAGCGCCTTCGCGATCTTCAGCACCTCGACCCAGTTCTTGTTCTGCTGCTGCGCGCGCAGCGCGATCTGCTGCGCGTGGATGCGCTTGCCGCCCGACGCCTGCATCTCGGCGAGCGCGGCGAGCGCGCCCTCGGCGTCGCGGCCGTCCGCGCGCATGTCGGCCGTCGCGAGCAGGCGCGCGTCCTGCCATTCCTGGCCGCTCACCTTCGCGAGCCATTCGTCGCGCCGCGCATACTCGTGCATCCGGTGCGTCGCGGCCGCGGCGATGAGGCTCGCCGCGCCCTGGTTCGAGCCGACCGCGAGCGCATCGCGCGCGGCCTTCTCCGCACGCGAGAAGCGGCCCGCGTAGAGGTTCGCGAGAGCGTCGCGCAGCGAAGCCTGCGCGCGCTCGTTGCGCATCCGCGCGCGATACGCGGCCACGCGCTGCGGCATCCGCCACAGGTTGCGCACGATCCGCATCAGCGCGTACAGCACGATGAACGCGACGATGATCGCGAGCACGAAGAAGTTCAGCGACACGTCGATGCGATACGGCGGATAGACGATCAGCACCTGGCCGGCATCGAAGCGCCCGACCGTCGCGAGCGCCGCGGCGATCGCGAACAGCACGGCGAGCCAAATGATTCCACGCAGCGTCATGGCGTCAACCCCGGCTCTTGAACTGTTGAACCGCGTTCAGGCTCGCGTTGAGGTTCGGCACCGCAACCGTCAGCGACGCGGCGTCGACCTGCTTGAGCAGATCCTGAACGATCCGGGTGTCCTTCGACGCACCGTCGAAGTAGCGCGCGACGGCCGCCTGCGCGGCATGCAGATCGGATTTCATCGCGCTGTCGTCGCGCGCGAGCAGCGAAAGCCGCGCGCTCAGAAGACGCAGCTTCACGTTCTCGCGCACGAAGTAGCCCTGTTCGGGCGACGCGAGCATCGCGTCAGCGTGATCGATGCGGCGCACTTCGACGAGCGACTTCAGTTGCGCGCCGATGCCCGCCGAGAAGCCGCGCCACCACGCCTTCCAGCGCGGCTCGCCCGCCGCCGCGGCCGCGTGCTCGGCGCTCGCGGCAACCTCGGGCTTCGCCTGCGCGTGCGGCGCGAGCACTTCGCCCGCGAGCGGCAGCGTGTCGACCTTCGCGATCGCATCGTCGAGCTTGATCGCGAGCCCGGTGAGGTCCGCCGTCGGCGCGGCCTTCAGCCGTTCGATGTCCTGCGCGACGGCCTTGCGCACGACGACGGCCTGCGCGCTCTGCGACGCCGCGAGCCGCGAATCGGCGTTCTGCAGCGCGATCAGCGCGAGCTGCGTGTTGCCCGTCAGCAGGAGCTGCTGGCTCGCGCTCGACAGCATCTGGCCGACTTCCTCGATCATCCACGCGTCGCGGTTGCGCGACAGATCCTGATATTGCTGCTGCAGCGCGGTCTGCGCGGTCTGCGCGTCGGCGAGCTTGCCTTCGAGCTGCGACAACTGCGAATCCGCCTGACGCACGCTCGCGAGCGCCTGATCGGTCTTCGTGCGGATCTCGGCCGTCTGCGCGTCGAGCGCCTTCTGACGCTCGAGCGCGTGCTGGTCGAGGCGGTCGACCTTGCGGTTCAGCGCGTAGCCGCCGGCGCCCGCCGCGGCCGCGATCACGACGACCACGAACCACAGCGCCGCGCTCGAGCCGCTGCGCCGCTCTTTCGTTTCAAACGGCGTAAACGGTTGATTCGGCGGCGGAACAGGAGCCGCGGCCGGTTTGGAAGAGACGTCTTTGGTATCGTTGGTGTCTGTCATGCGAGAAGGCATCGGTGCGGCTGTCGCCGGTTGATCGGCCTGGTCGGCCTGGTCGGCCAACGTGCGAAATGCGCGGACGATACGCTCATCGCCCGCGCCGGACAGCGTAATCCTATCAAAACCGAGTGCGCGCGCGGTCTCGACGATCCTCGGATGCGGCGCGACGAACTGCGCGCGCTTGAGCGCATCGATCTCGGCCTCGTTCAAATGCTCGTGCGCGAGCTCCTGCAGATTGCGCACGCCTTCCGAGCTCGTCACGAGCCATGCGTGCGGCGCGCCCGACAGCAGCGCGTGCACGCGCTCCCACGCACCGATCGAAGGTTCCGGGCTCACGCGCCGGTACGCGGCGACGAGCTCGACGTCGGCGCCCGCTTCGCGCAGGCGCTCGGCGAGCCATTCGCGGCCGCCGTCGCCGCGCACGATCAGCGCGCGCTTGCCGGCGAGCGTCGCCTCGCCGTCGAACGCGCGGACGATCTCGGCGAAGAGGCTTTCGGAATCGTAGTGCGGCTCGCCGCCGTCGTCGGGCGCGCGCGGCGCGATCACGCGATGCGCGCCCGGCGCGACCCCGTGCCGGGCGAGCGCGGCGACGCTGCCCGGCCCGACGACGCCGATCGGCAGCGAATGCGGCCAGATCGCGCCGAGCCGCGCGAGCGCGTGATCGATCGCGTTCGGCGACACGAACACGACGAGCGCATACGCGTCGAGCCGCGCGAACGCCTCGGCGAGCGGCGCGTCGTCCGCAAGCGGCGCGATGTCGATGAGCGGGAAGTCGAGCACGTCGATGCCCGCTGCGGCGAGTTGCGCCGCGAGCGCCGCCGACTGCCCGTCGGGGCGCGTGAGCACCGCGGTGAACGTCGTGCGCGGCGCGCCCGCCATCACGCGCCGCCCTGTTGCGCCTGCGCGCTCGCCGCGACGAGCGCGTCGACGATCGCGCGCGCGCCCTGCCGCTCGAGCTCGTCGGACACCGCGCGGCCGAGCGCGAGCGCATCGGCGGCCGTCGCGGCGCGCGACTGCGCGTGCGCGGCGAGCACGCGCGCGCCGTCCGTCGTCGACACGCTGCCCGTCAGATGCAGCTCGTCGCCGCGCCACACCGCATGCGCGGCGAGCGGCACCTCGCAACTGCCGCCGAGCGCGCGCGACACCGCGCGCTCGGCCTCGACCGCGAGCGCGGTCGCATGATCGTGCAGCGGCGCGAGCCACGCGGCGACGTCCGCGCGGCGCGCGGCGATCTCGATGCCGAGCGCGCCCTGGCCCGCGGCGGGCAGGCTGTCGTCGACGTCGAGCAGCGCGCGGACCCGCGCGGCGAGGCCGAGGCGCTTCAAGCCCGCGGCGGCGAGAATGATCGCCGCGTAGTCGCCGCGGTCGAGCTTCGCGAGCCGCGTGTCGAGATTGCCGCGCAGCGGCCGCACGTCGAGCCGCGGATGGCGCGCGCGCAGCATCGCCTCGCGGCGCAGGCTCGACGTGCCGACGACGGCGCCCGCCGGCAGCGCGTCGAGCGACGCGTAATCGTTCGACACGAACGCGTCGCGCGGGTCCTCGCGGCTCATCACGGCCGCGAGCGCGAAGCCTTCGGGCAGCGCCATCGGCACGTCCTTCAGCGAATGCACGGCGAGATCCGCGCGGCCGTCGGCGAGCGCGCTCTCGAGCTCCTTCACGAACAGGCCCTTGCCGCCGACCTTCGACAGCGTGCGATCGAGAATTTGATCGCCGCGCGTCGTCATCCCGAGGATTTTCACGTCGCAAGCTGGATATAATTTGCGCAGCGCATCACGCACGTGCTCGGCTTGCCACATGGCGAGACGGCTCTCGCGCGACGCGATCGTCAGCGTCGCGGGCAGCTCGGCCGGAAGAGTCTCGGAGTTCATTGCAGGGACATCGAGGGACGGGGTTAGGAACAGACTATGGTAGCACGCGCATCTTGCGCGGCCGCCCGCCGGACGGGCTGCGCGAGCGGCCCGCCCGGTCTGCGTCGAGATCCCGAACGATCGTTCGGTTCGAGAAGGAGTCCGGCATCCGCCAGGCGGGTCCGGTCCGCCGTCGTCGCGTCGTCCGCCGCGTCACTCGCCGCGTCGCCCGGTCGCGTCGTCCGCCGCGCCGCTTGATCGCCCTCGCTGTTGCTGGACCGCAGTTCCCGTTCACTCGTGCTTTCCCAAGGAAATCGATCGTGAAGTCTTCCGGATCGGCGCGCGCGACGCGCCGCAATGCTGTCTCGTCCTCCTCCGCCCCGGCGAACGCCGAGCTTCCCGCCCGCCGCGCCGCGAAACCCGCGCGCAAGCGCAACGGCGCCGCCGTGCGCACGATCGCGCCGACGAACGCCGCATCCGCGAAACCCCAGGGCCGCACGCGCGAGGACAAGGACCGCCCGCTCTTCGAGGACATCCGCTATCTCGGCCGCCTGCTCGGCGACGTCGTTCGCGAGCAGGAAGGCGACGCCGTGTTCGACATCGTCGAGACGATCCGCCAGACCGCCGTCAAGTTCCGCCGCGAGGACGACAAGGCCGCCGCGCAGACGCTCGAAAAAATGCTGCGCAAGCTCACGCCCGACCAGACGGTGAGCGTCGTGCGCGCGTTCAGCTATTTCTCGCACCTCGCGAACATCGCCGAGGACCGCCATCACAACCGCCGCCGCCGGATCCACGCGCTCGCGGGCTCCGCGCCGCAGGCGGGCACCGTCGCGTACGCGCTCGACAGGCTCCGGCAGGCGGGCGACGCGTCGCCGAAGACGATCAAGCAGTTCTTCGAAGGCGCGCTGATCGTGCCCGTGCTGACCGCGCACCCGACCGAAGTGCAGCGCAAGAGCATTCTCGACGCGCAGCACGACATCGCGCGCCTGCTCGCCGAGCGCGACCAGCCGCTGACCGCTCGCGAGCTCGCGCACAACGAGGCGCTGCTGCGCGCGCGCGTGACGACGCTCTGGCAGACCCGGATGCTGCGCGACGCGCGCCTGACGGTCGCCGACGAGATCGAGAACGCGCTGTCGTACTACCGCGCGACGTTCCTCGACGAGCTGCCCGCGCTCTACGCGGACATCGAGGAGGCGCTCGCCGAGCACGGCCTGCCCGCGCGCGTGCCGGCGTTCTTCCAGATGGGTAGCTGGATCGGCGGCGACCGCGACGGCAACCCGAACGTCACCGCCACGACGCTCGACGAGGCGATCACCCGCCAGGCGGCGGTGATCTTCGAGCATTACCTGGAGCAGGTGCACAAGCTGGGCGCGGAGCTCTCCGCGTCGAACCTGCTCGTCGGCGCGAGCGATGCGCTGAAGGCGCTCGCGGCCGCGTCGCCGGACCAGTCGCCGCACCGCGTCGACGAGCCGTACCGCCGCGCGCTGATCGGCGTCTACACGCGGCTCGCGGCAAGCGCGCGCGTGCGGCTGGGCGAAGGCGCGGTGCCCGTGCGGAGCGCGGGCCGCGGCGCCGCGCCCGTGCGCGCGACGCCGTATGCGGACGCGGAGGAATTCGTCGCCGATCTGCGCGTGCTGACCGATTCGCTCGCGCTGCATCACGGCGAATCGCTTGCGACGCCGCGCCTCGCGCCGCTCACGCGCGCGGCCGAGGTGTTCGGCTTCCATCTCGCGAGCATCGACTTGCGGCAGAGCTCGGACATCCATGAAGCCGTGATCGCCGAGCTGCTCGCGCGCGGCGGCGTCGAGCCCGACTACGCGGCGCTGCCCGAAGCGGACAAGCTGCGCGTGCTGCTCGCGGCGCTCGCGGACCCGCGGCCGCTGCGCTCGCCGTATCTCGACTATTCGGACCTCGCGAAGAGCGAGCTCGGCGTGCTCGAGCGCGCGCGCGCGATCCGCGCGCAGTTCGGCGCGCGCGCGGTGCGCAACTACATCATCTCGCACACCGAGACGGTGAGCGACCTCGTCGAAGTGCTGCTGCTGCAGAAGGAGACGGGCCTCTTCGAAGGCACGCTCGGCACGCCGCACGCCAACGCGCGCAACGGCCTGATGGCGATTCCGCTCTTCGAGACGATCGCCGATCTGCGCAACGCGTCCGACATCATGCGCGAATTCTTCGCGCTGCCGGGCGTGGGCGAGCTGCTCGCGCACCAAGGCCACGAGCAGGAAGTGATGCTCGGCTATTCGGACAGCAACAAGGACGGCGGCTTCCTCACGTCGAACTGGGAGCTCTATCGCGGGGAACTGGCGCTCGTCGACCTGTTCCACGAGCGCGGGATCAAGCTGCGCCTGTTCCACGGCCGCGGCGGCACGGTGGGCCGCGGCGGCGGTCCCACCTATCAGGCGATCCTGTCGCAGCCGCCCGGCACGGTGAACGGCCAGATCCGGCTGACCGAGCAGGGCGAGGTGATCGCGAGCAAGTTCTCGAACCCAGAGATCGGCCGGCGCAATCTGGAGACGGTCGTCGCCGCGACGCTCGAGGCGACGCTCGCGCCGCACAGCAACGCGCCGAAGCAATTGCCTGCGTTCGAAGCGGCGATGCAGGCGCTGTCGGATGCGGCGATGGCGTCGTACCGCGCGCTCGTCTACGAGACGCCCGGCTTCACCGACTACTTCTTCTCGTCGACGCCGATCACCGAGATCGCCGAGCTGAACATCGGCAGCCGGCCCGCTTCGCGCAAGCTGCAGGACCCGAAGAATCGCAGGATCGAGGATCTGCGCGCGATTCCGTGGGGCTTCTCGTGGGGCCAGTGCCGGCTGCTGCTGACTGGCTGGTACGGCTTCGGCAGCGCGGTCGCCGCGTATCTCGACGGCGCGCCGGACGCGGCCGAGCGCGGCAAGCGCGTCGCGCTGCTCAAGAAGATGAACAAGACCTGGCCGTTCTTCGCGAACCTGCTGTCGAACATGGACATGGTGCTCGCGAAGACCGATCTCGCGGTCGCATCGCGCTATGCGCAGCTCGTCGCCGACAAGAAGCTGCGCAAGCACGTGTTCGAGCGGATCGTCGCCGAATGGCACCGCACGGCGGACGCGCTCGCCGAGATCACCGGCACCGAGGCGCGGCTCGCCGCGAATCCGCTCCTCGCGCGCTCGATCAAGAACCGCTTCCCGTACCTCGATCCGCTGAACCACCTGCAAGTCGAGCTGATCAAGCGGCACCGCGCGGGAGACTCGAACGCGCGGCTGCGGCGCGGGATCCACCTGACGATCAACGGAATCGCGGCCGGCCTGCGCAATACGGGTTGAGCGTCGCGAAGCGTCGCGCGCGGGCGGCGACGCGCGCCTTCCTGCCCGCCCGCGCGCCCCGCCACCCTCGCTGCCGCATCAACGCGCGTCGATCATCACCGCGTCGAGCTCGAATGAGCCGTCCGGCTGCACGTCGAAATACGCGCGCACCTCGTCGGGCGCGTCCGCCCACAGCGCGCGGATCGCGTTCGCGCGCACGTCGGGCGTCCTCATCCGCGCGACCCAGCCGTCGAACCCGATCGGCAGGCGCCAGCGCTCGCGCACCCGCGCGACGAAGCCCGCCTGCGCGAAGAATGCGAGCCATTCGTCCGCGCGGTAATCGCGCACGTGCGACGCGTCGCGCAACAACTCGACCGTCTGCAGATGCGTGTCGACGAGCGGATGATCGGCGCCCGCGATGTCGACGAACAGCACGCGGCCGCCCGGCTTCAGCACGCGGCGCGCCTCGCCGAGCGCGCGCGGCACGTCGTGCCAGTGGTGCGCGCTCATCCGGCTCACGATCCAGTCGAACGACGCATCGGCGAACGGCAGCCGCTCGGCCGCGCCCTGCTCGATTCGCACGTCCGCGAGGCCGCGCTCGCGCGCCGCCGCCTCGACCGTCGCGAGCATCTGCGGCGCGAGGTCGTAAGCGATCACCTCCTGCGCGCCGCCGCGCGCGGCGGCAAAGCTCGCATGGCCCGCGCCGCAGCCGAGATCCAGCACGCGCGCGCCGGGCGTCGCGCCGATCTCGGCGGCAAGCGTGTCGAGATCCGCGCCGCTCGCATGGACGGCGCTCGTCAAATAGGCGGAGGCGGTCGTGCCGAACGCGTCGGCGACTCGATCGTGATGCTTCATCGGCGGATTCCTTGTCACGTGGGGATCGAAGGCGGCCGGCCAACTGCATCGGCCGCCATGAGCCGCTACAATAGAGCCCGATTGGTACTGGTACAAGCCAAGCAATTATCCTGGTATCCGCTCCACCAGCCTGCCTGCCGGAGCGCCGCCGTCCCGTTCGTTCTCACGCATCGCCCGATCCGCCCCAGATGAGCCGCCCGTCCGCCCCGCCGCCGTCCCTCGATTCCACGCCCGCCCGCGCGCTCGGCGAGTTCATCCGCGCGCACCGCGAGCGGCTGTCGCCGCAGGCGCTCGGCCTGCCGCCCGGCCCGCGGCGCAGGACGCCCGGGCTGCGCCGCGAGGAAGTCGCGCAGCTCTGCGGCGTGAGTCCGACCTGGTACACGTGGATCGAGCAGGGCCGCGAAGTGTCGGCATCGGCCGACGCGCTCGCGCGCATCGCGGTCGCGCTGCGGCTGTCGCGCGCCGAGCGTGCATATCTGTTCGAGCTCGCCGCGCAGCGCGACCCGGCCGAGCCCGAATTCGCGGCGAGCGACGTGCCGGACACGCTCGTCGCCGCCGTGAAGCTGATCGCGACGCCCGCGTACGTGCTCGACCGTCAATGGAACGCGCTCGCGTGGAACGACGCGGCCGCCGCGCTCTTCACCGGCTGGCTCGACGGCGAGCGCGGCGAGCGCAACCTGCTGCGCTTCACGTTCACGTCGCCCGCGGCGCGCGCGCTGATCGTCGATTGGGAAACGCGTGCGCGGCGGCTCGTCGCCGAATTCCGCGCGGACACGATCCGCCATCTGAACGACGCGCCCACCCGCGCGCTGATCGATTCGCTGCTCGCCGACAGCGAGGCGTTCGCGCATTACTGGGCGTCGCAGGACGTGGGCGAGCGCGAAGGCGGCGAACGCGCGTTCGACCATCCGCGCGAGGGCCGCGCCGTCTATCAGCAAATGACGCTCAAGCCCGCGCACCGCGAGGACCTGAAGCTCGTCCTGCTGGTTCGGGAGGACGTCTGACGGCGCGAAACCGCGCCCGCGTTCGGCCGCACGCGTCATTCCGCCGTGCCGCGCCAAGCCGGCCGAAGCCGGGCAAGACCGCGTCAGAACATGATCGTCGCGGTGAAAGCGCATGCGGAAGCGACGCCCGGCCTCTACAACGCGCGCCTCGCCGCTCCGGCCCCGCCGGCATCGGCCGGCCGGCCCGCGAATGCTAGAATCCGCGTTGTCCATTCGCGGCGCGCGCCGCTCCACTCCCCTGCTAAGAATCGCCATGACGTCCCAACTGCACAAAAAGGGCGAGGCCTGGTCGGCCCGCTTTTCGGAACCGATGTCCGAGCTCGTCAAGCGCTATACGTCGTCGGTCTTCTTCGACAAGCGGCTCGCGCTCGTCGACATCGCCGGCTCGCTCGCGCACGCGGGCATGCTCGCCGCGCAGAAGATCATCAGCGCCGACGACCTCGCCGCGATCGAGCGCGGGATGGCGCAGATCAGGGGCGAGATCGAGCGCGGCGAATTCGAGTGGCAGCTCGATCTCGAAGATGTGCACCTGAACATCGAGGCGCGCCTGACCGCGCTCATCGGCGACGCGGGCAAGCGCCTGCACACGGGCCGCTCGCGCAACGATCAGGTCGCGACCGACATCCGCCTGTGGCTGCGCGGCGAGATCGACCGCATCGGCGGCCTCTTGACCGACCTGCGCGGCGCGCTGATCGATCTCGCCGAAAAGAACGCGGACACGATCCTGCCGGGCTTCACGCACCTGCAGGTCGCGCAGCCCGTCACGTTCGGCCATCACCTGCTCGCCTATGTCGAGATGTTCTCGCGCGACGCCGAGCGCATGCGCGACTGCCGCGCGCGCGTGAACCGCCTGCCGCTCGGCGCGGCGGCGCTCGCGGGCACGAGCTATCCGATCGACCGCCACGCGGTGGCGAAAACGCTCGGCTTCGAGGGCATCTGCGCGAACTCGCTCGACGCGGTGTCCGACCGCGACTTCGCGATCGAATTCACGGCCGCGGCCGCGCTCGTGATGACGCATGTATCGCGCTTCTCGGAAGAGCTCGTGCTGTGGATGAGCCCGCGCGTCGGCTTCATCGACATCGCCGACCGCTTCTGCACCGGCAGCTCGATCATGCCGCAGAAGAAGAACCCGGACGTGCCCGAGCTCGCGCGCGGCAAGACGGGCCGCGTGAACGGCCACCTGATGGCGCTCCTCACGCTGATGAAGGGCCAGCCGCTCGCGTACAACAAGGACAATCAGGAAGACAAGGAGCCGCTGTTCGACACGGTCGACACCGTCGCCGACACGCTGCGGATCTTCGCGGAGATGGCCGCGGGCATCACCGTGAAGCCGGATGCGATGCGCTCGGCCGCGCAGCAGGGCTTCTCGACGGCGACCGACCTCGCCGACTATCTGGTGAAGCGCGGGCTGCCGTTCCGCGACGCGCACGAAGCGGTCGCGCACGCGGTGAAGATCTGCGATGCGCGCGGCATCGACCTCGCGGACCTGACGCTCGACGAAATGAAGCAGGAACTGCCGAACGTCGCGCATCTGATCGGCGACGACGTGTTCGGCTACCTGACGCTCGAAGGCTCGGTCGCGAGCCGCAACCACCCGGGCGGCACCGCGCCGGACCAGGTGCGCGCGGCGGCGAAGGCCGCGCGCGCGGCGCTCGGCAAGTAAGCGGGAGCGGCGCCCGCGTCACGGACGACCCCATGTTCATAGCGGCAATCTTCGACATGGACGGCCTGCTCGTCGATTCCGAGCGGACCATCATGAACGCGTGGATCGACGTCGCGTATGCGCACGGCGCCGCGCTGTCGGCCGCCGATTATCTGCAGATCGTCGGCCGCTCGTTCCGCGAAGGCCAGACGATTCTCGCCGGCCTGCTCGGCGACGACACGTTCCACGCGGTGTCCGCGCAGGTGCGCGCGCGGCTCGCGGCGCCGCAGCCGCATCCGAAATTTCCGCTGAAGGCGGGCGCGCGCGCGTTGCTGGCCGCGCTCGCCGGCGCGGGCGTGCCGTGCGCGGTCGCATCGTCGTCCGCGCGCGACGTGATCCGCACGCGGCTTCACGCGGTCGGCGTGCTCGGGCATTTCGCCGCGATCGCGGGCGGCGACGAAGTGGCGCGCGGCAAGCCCGATCCGGCCGTCTACCGGCTCGCTGCCGAGCGGCTGAACGTGCCCGCGCACGCGTGCGTCGCGTTCGAGGACAGCGATTTCGGCGCGCTCGCCGCGACGCGCGCGGGCGCGTCCGTCGTCACCGTGCCCGATCTGAAGGCGCCGACGCCCGAGATCGTCGCGCTGAGCCTGCGCGTGCTCGATTCGCTCGACGATGCGGTCGCGCTCGTGCCGGCGTGGTTCGGCCCGCGCGCCGCGCGGCTCGCGTGAACCCTCGCGGCGCTCAGCGATTGTTGACGGTCTCGGAGAAGCGCTTGAGCGTCGCAACGCGCGCGCCGATCAGATCGACGCGCTCGCCCTCGCCGACGAGCGGCGTCGTCGCGTCGCGGAACGCCGCCCACTCGCGCTGCGCGGCGACGAGCGTCGGCAGCGAATCGACGGGCATCCGCGCGCGCAATTTCTCGTAATAGCGGTTCATGTCGAAGAGCGCGTGCTCGCACGCCGCATCGCGCATGCACGGCCGCACCCGATGCACGGCGCCCTTGCCGCCGCCCGGCTGCGCGTAGCGTTCGGCCGCGCCGCGCAGCGCGAGCGCGCGGTCGCGCACCGGCTGCAGCCGCATGTCGGCGCTCGCCATCGCGTACATCGTCCCCTGCGTCGTCTCGTAGACCGCGCGCACGAGATGCGCCTCGTCCTTGCGCCACGCGAGCCAGCGGCGCTGGCTCTCCTGCCAGCCGCGCCGCGCGTCGGCGGGCGCGGTCTTCACGAGCCGCTGGTACGCGGCGTCGGCCTCGCCCTGCCACTGCTGCCGCGCCTCGTCCATGCACTGGATCTGGCCCGCCGTCGACGAGCGGTCGCGCCGCGCGAGACATTGGCGCATCGCGACGTCGATCGGATCGGCCGCCGCGACCTCGGCGCGCGCCGCGCCCGCCGCCGCGAGCCATCCGGCGAGCGCGGCGGCGGCGAAGCGCACGAGCGTCTTGCGGACTTGCGTCATCGTCAGTCGCGCACGCAGTCGACGTAGTACTCGATGCGCCCGTTCATCTCTTCCGCGACGAGACCGTGAATGTCCGTGTGGAAGCCCGGGAAGCGCTCGTTGAAGTCGCGCGCGAACCGCAGGTAGTTGACGATCGTCTTGTTGAAGCGCTCGCCCGGGATCAGGAGCGGAATGCCCGGCGGATACGGCGTGAGCAGGATGCTCGTCACGCGCCCTTCGAGCTCGTCGAGCGGCACGCGGTCGATCTCGCGGTGCGCGAGCTTCGCGAACGCGTCGGACGGCTTCATCGCGGGCTCCATGTTCGACAGGTACATCTCCGTCGTGAGACGCGCGATGTCGTTCGCGCGGTACACGTCGTGGATCTGCGTGCAGAGATCGCGCAGGCCGACGCGCTCGTAGATCGGATACTGCGCGACGAACTCGGGCAGCACGCGCCAGAGCGGCTGGTTGTTGTCGTAGTCGTCCTTGAACTGCTGCAGCTCGGTGACCATCGAGTTCCAGCGGCCCTTCGTGATGCCGATCGTGAACATGATGAAGAACGAGTACAGGCCCGTCTTCTCGACGATGATCCCGTGCTCCGCCAGATACTTGGTGACGATCGCGGCCGGAATGCCGGTCTCGCCGAATTCGCCGTCCACGTCGAGCCCCGGCGTGATGATCGTCGCCTTGATCGGGTCGAGCATGTTGAAGCCCTGCGCGAGCGGGCCGAAACCGTGCCAGCGGTCGTTCGGCTTCAGCATCCAGTCTTCGCGCGAGCCGATGCCTTCTTGCGCCAGGTTGTCCGGCCCCCACACGCTGAAGAACCAGTCGTCGCCGTATTCGGCGTCCACCTTGCGCATCGCGCGGCGGAAATCGATCGCCTCGGCGATCGATTCCTCGACGAGCGCGGTGCCGCCCGGCGGCTCCATCATCGCGGCCGCGACGTCGCACGACGCGATGATCGCGTACTGCGGGCTCGTCGACGTGTGCATCAGGTACGCCTCGTTGAAGCGGTGCTTGTCGAACGTGCGGTTCTCCGAATCCTGCACGACGATCTGCGACGCCTGCGAGATGCCCGCGAGCAGCTTGTGCGTGGAGTGCGTCGCGAACACGAGCGCGCCCGTGCGCGGGCGGCCCGCGCCGATCGCGTGCATGTCCTGGTAGAACGAATGGAACTCCGCGTGCGGCAGCCACGCTTCGTCGAAGTGCAGCGTGTCGACGAGGTCGCCGAGCAGGTCCTTGATCTGCTCGACGTTGTAGACGACGCCGTCGTACGTGCTCTGCGTGATCGTCAGGATTCGCGGCTTCGCGTTCGGGTTCTTCCGGAGCGCCTCGCGCGCGAACGGATTCGCCTCGATCTTCTTGCGGATGTTCTCCGGCTTGAACTCGTCGCGCGGAATCGGCCCGATGATGCCGAAGTGGTTGCGCGTCGGCGTGAGGAACACGGGAATCGCGTGCGTCATCGTGATCGCGTGCAGGATCGACTTGTGGCAGTTGCGATCGACGAGCACGATGTCGCCGGGCGCGACCGTCGCGTGCCAGACGATCTTGTTCGACGTCGACGTGCCGTTCGTCACGAAGAACAGGTGATCGGCGCTGAAGATCCGCGCGGCGTTGCGCTCGGAAGCCGCCACCGGCCCCGTGTGGTCGAGCAGTTGGCCGAGCTCGTCCACCGCGTTGCAGACGTCGGCGCGCAGCATGTTCTCGCCGAAGAACTGGTGGAACATCTGGCCGAGCGGGTTCTTCAGAAACGCGACGCCGCCCGAGTGGCCCGGGCAGTGCCACGAGTACGAGCCTTCGTCCGCGTACTTGACGAGCTCCTTGAAGAACGGCGGCGCGAGCGAATCGAGATAGACCTTCGCCTCGCGGATGATGTGGCGCGCGACGAACTCCGGCGTGTCCTCGAACATGTGGATGAAGCCGTGCAGCTCGCGCAGGATGTCGTTCGGCAGATGGCGCGACGTGCGCGTCTCGCCGTACAGGAAGATCGGGATGTCCCCGTTGCGGCGGCGCACTTCGGCCACGAACGCGCGCAGCTCGATGATCGCGGTCGCGAGCTCGGGCAGTTCGCCGTCCGCGCCGACTTCGCCGAGCATCAGCTCGTCGTCGTCGATCGACAGGATGAAGCACGACGCGCGGCTCGACTGCTGCGCGAACGACGTCAGATCGCCGTAGCTCGTCAGGCCGAGCACCTCGACGCCCTCCTTCTCGATCGCCTCCGCCAACGCCCGGATGCCGGAGCCCGAGATGTTCTCGGAGCGAAAATCTTCGTCGATGATGACGACGGGAAAACGAAACTTCATGGGCGATTCTCCAAAAAGAACGACCGCGGCGCAGGGGCCTGTTCATGCCCTGGCACAGCGGTCACCCGGACTGGCGATAGGTCAGATCGATATGCAAGCAGATCAGGTTTTCGGCAGCGTGACACCGCGCTGGCCCTGATACTTGCCGCCGCGGTCGGCGTACGACACGTCGCAGACTTCGTCGCTCTCGAAGAAGAGCACCTGCGCGACGCCCTCGTTCGCGTAGATCTTCGCGGGCAGCGGCGTCGTGTTCGAGAATTCGAGCGTCACGTAGCCTTCCCATTCGGGCTCGAACGGCGTCACGTTGACGATGATCCCGCAGCGCGCGTAAGTCGACTTGCCGAGGCACACCGTCAGCACGGTGCGCGGAATGCGGAAGTACTCGACGGTGCGCGCGAGCGCGAACGAGTTCGGCGGGATGATGCACACGTCGCCCTTGAAATCGACGAACGAGCCCTCGTCGAAGTTCTTCGGATCGACGATCGTCGAATTGATGTTCGTGAAGATCTTGAATTCGTCCGCGCAGCGGATGTCATAGCCGTAGCTCGACGTGCCGTAGCTGACGATCTTGCGGCCGTCCGCGGCGGCGCGAACCTGATCGGGCACGAACGGCTCGATCATCTTGTGCTCTTCGGCCATGCGCCGAATCCACTTGTCGGACTTGATGCTCATAAAAAGGCGCCGGAAAACGCTGCTATCGGGAAGGAAGCCGCCGGACGGTCCGGCGGCCACGAAAGGCGCACATTTTACGCGATCGCGAACGGACCGACTCGCGTCATTGCCGCACGACGCCGCACGCGAGCGCGGGGCCCGCGCCGTGCTGCGGGAACGCCGGATCGCCCGGATCGCGATGGACGAGCACCGAGCGGCCGAGCACCGAGCGCACGCCGTCGAGCGCGAGGTCCGGCGCGGTGATGAACCCCGCCGCGACGCCGTTCGCGTCCGCATGGATGTTGCCGAGGTCGCCGCCGACGCGCGCGCCCGCGCGCAGCCGGTCGGCCGCGGGCGCGAACACCGCGCCCGCGCTCGAGCCGTCGGCGGCGTTGCAGTCGCCGCGCTCGTGAACCTGCAACGCGTGGTCGCTGTTGGGCGGCAGGCCCGCGAAGTTGTACGTGACCTGCACGCCGTCCGGGCGTTCGGCGAGCGTCACCGTGCCGCGCGCCTGGCTGCCGACGGTCGGCTGGAGCAGCGCGTCGGCGCGCTTTTCGTGTTGCGATGCAAAAGTAGTGCAGCCGGCCAAAAGGCCGATGGCGGCCAGGACGAGCGGCGCATTGAGCGCGAGCCACCCCGGCACGCCGTCGAGTCGTCGTTTCATGCGATCCTCATGCCGGGCGAAACGCTCGGGCGAGCGCCCGCCGGGCCGGTAAAGGGGACCTTCGGGAAAGTCGTCATGATACCGTGACTCGCGGCGCCGCAAACACCGCCCGACGCGGGCCGGCGCGGGATTTTACGTATTTTGAACAACGATCGTCGGAAACTTCGACGACATGTCCCGCGCGCGCTCGGCGATCGCGATCGCAACGCCGCGCGCGATCGCGCGGTAGCGCTCGGCGAGCGCGCCGTTCGGGTCCGCCACGACGCTCGGCGCGCCGCTGTCCGCCTGCTCGCGAATCCGGATGTCGAGCGGCAGGCTGCCGAGCACGGCGACGCCGTATTCCTGCGCCATCCGCTCGGCGCCGCCCGCGCCGAACACATGCTCCTCGTGCCCGCAGTTCGAGCACACGTGGATGCTCATGTTTTCGACGATGCCGAGAATCGGAATATTGACCTTCTCGAACATCTTGAGGCCCTTCTTCGCGTCGAGGAGCGCGATGTCCTGCGGCGTCGTGACGATCACGGCGCCCGTCACCGGCACGCGCTGCGCGAGCGTCAACTGGATGTCACCCGTGCCGGGCGGCATGTCGACGATCAGGTAGTCGAGATCGCGCCAGTTGGTCTGGCGCAGGAGCTGCTCGAGCGCCGACGTCGCCATCGGGCCGCGCCACACCATCGGGTTGTCCTCGCCGACCAGAAAGCCGATCGAGTTCGCCTGCAGCCCGTGGCCGACGAGCGGGTTCATCGACTTGTTGTCGGGCGATTCGGGCCGCTCGTGGATGCCGAGCATCGTCGGCAGCGACGGGCCGTAGATGTCGGCGTCGAGGATGCCGACCGATGCGCCCTCCGCCGCGAGCGCGAGCGCGAGATTCACGGCCGTCGTGCTCTTGCCGACGCCGCCCTTGCCGGACGCGACCGCGACGATGTTCTTCACGTTCGGCAACAGTTGCACGCCGCGCTGCACCGCATGCGCGACGATTTCCTGCGACACGTCGACGCGCGCGCTCCGCACGCCCGGCACTGCGGCAAGCGCGGCCAGGACGCGCGCGCGCGCGTCGTCGAACTGGCTCTTCGCCGGATAGCCGAGCACGACGCCGGCGGACACGGCGTCGCCGTCGATCGCCACGTTGCGGATGCCGCGGTGCGCCGCATACGGGCGGCCGGTGTTCGGGTCGACGACTGCCGCGAGTGCGGCGTCGACGAGCGCCCTGTCGATACTCATCGAAACTCCGTGGGAACGTCGCTCAAAATCGCCCAAAAGGTCAATAATCTTCAAATATCCGGGCGTAAAGCGAGAAAAGTGAAAGAATTTATTGCACGCCATTGCGCAAAGCCGACTTGCGGCGCAATCTTCGCGGGCGGCGCGCATCGGGGCCACATCGGTGGCCACACCGCCTATATTGTAGAGGCTGGGGCGCGCTCGATCCGAACAGCCATCCTGGCGAACGGGGCTTGTCGCGATGGCGACGGGCCCTTGACCGGACGCCGGACGGATCGGGGCGTTCGCGCGCCCGCATGATCGTCGGCGCGCGGGCCGCCCCCGCCGAAAGAGCAGTTCTTTTTTTGTTCTTGTCGAGTCACTCAAGAGAGGAAACCAAGATGAATACCAAAATCGCGACGCGCTTGTCCGTATTCGCTCTCGCCGGCGCCCTGCTGGCGGGCTGCGCGACCCAGCAAGGCACCAACACGGCTGTCGGCACCGGCACGGGCGCCGCGCTCGGCGCGGGCATCGGCGCGCTGGCTGGCGGCGGCAAGGGCGCGGCGATCGGCGCCGGCGTCGGCGCGCTCGTCGGCGGCGTGACGGGTTACAACTGGCAAGCGATCAAGAACAAGCTCGCGCCGTCGGCGCAGCAGACGGGCACGCAGGTCACCGAGCAGCCGGATGGCTCGCTCAAGCTGAACGTGCCGAGCTCGGTCACGTTCGCGACCAACCAGTACGCGGTCACGCCGGCCTTCACGCCGCTCCTGAACGACCTCGCGACGACGCTGAACCAGAACCCGCAGATCACCGCGTCGGTCGTCGGCTACACCGACAGCACGGGCTCGGCCGCGTACAACCAGACGCTGTCGCAGAATCGCGCGCAGAGCGTCGTGAACGCGCTCTCGCAACGCAGCGTGGCGGCGAGCCGCCTGTCCGCGCAGGGCATGGGCGCATCGAACCCGATCGCCGACAACGCGACGGAAGCCGGCCGCGCGCAAAACCGCCGCGTCGAGATTTACCTGCGCGCACCGCAAGCGGCACAGTAAATCCGACCGACTCGGAGAATGGCGCGCCGAGCCCCGCCGCACAAGGCTTTCGAGGCGATTCGTAACAACTCGAAAAAATTTTCGAACTTCTTGCGAGCGGCGTAGTCTCTCTTTACGGTACGTGACTGGTGCTGCCGGCGCGTCACCATTCTCCTCTTGTCGTTGTTGCTCCGGGGCAAAGTCCGCCCCGGTTTTTTTTGCCCGCACGCAGCCTGGCTGCAGCGCAATATTTCTTCTGCCGCGCCAGCGCTGCCCGGCACCGAATCGCCGGCGTCAATCTAGCCGTCCCGCCCCAATCTTTCAATCCGCAAGTCATCATGCTTCGTGACATGCGGCCGAAGCAGCCGATGCGCCGCCGTCGCGCGCGGGATCGCAACCCCGCGCGACGGGCGCAACCGCGCGCGGCCCGCCCGCACATCGGCAGGCGGCCGCCCTGCTAGAATCGCAGTTTCCCTACGATTTTCCGCAAGCAGTCCCTTCAGAGACCCTATGTCCGCATCCGACCTCACCTCCGTGCAGGCCGGCGCGCCGCAAGGCCGCCGCCAGATCCTCGTCACGTCCGCGCTGCCCTATGCGAACGGGCAGATTCACATCGGCCACCTGGTCGAGTACATCCAGACCGACATCTGGGTGCGGACGATGCGAATGCACGGTCACGAGATCTACTACATCGGCGCGGACGACACGCACGGCACGCCCGTCATGCTGCGCGCCGAGCAGGAAGGCGTGAGCCCGAAGCAACTGATCGAGCGCGTGTGGCGCGAGCACAAGCGCGATTTCGACAGCTTCGGGGTTTCGTTCGACAACTTCTACACGACCGACTCGGACGAGAACCGCGTGCTGAGCGAGAAGATCTATCTCGCGCTGAAGGAAGCGGGCTTCATCGCCGAGCGCGAGATCGAGCAGGCTTACGACCCCGTCAAGGAGATGTTCCTGCCGGACCGCTTCATCAAGGGCGAGTGTCCGAAGTGCCACGCGAAGGACCAGTACGGCGACAGTTGCGAAGTGTGCGGCACGACCTACCAGCCGACGGATCTCATCCATCCGTATTCGGTCGTCTCGGGCGCCGCGCCCGTGCGCAGGACGTCGACGCACTACTTCTTCCGCCTGTCCGATCCGCGCTGCGAGGCGTTCCTGCGCGAATGGGTGAGCGGCCTCGCGCAGCCCGAAGCGACCAACAAGATGCGCGAATGGCTCGGCGACGCGGGCGAAGCGAAGCTCGCCGACTGGGACATCTCGCGCGACGCGCCGTACTTCGGCTTCGAGATCCCCGGCGCGCCCGGCAAGTATTTCTACGTGTGGCTCGACGCGCCCGTCGGCTACTACGCGAGCTTCAAGAACCTGTGCGAGCAGCGCGGCATCGATTTCGACGCGTGGATCAACAAGGATTCGACGACCGAGCAGTATCACTTCATCGGCAAGGACATCCTGTACTTCCACACGCTGTTCTGGCCCGCGATGCTCGAGTTCTCGGGCCACCGCACGCCGACCAACGTGTTCGCGCACGGCTTCCTGACGGTGGACGGCGCGAAGATGTCGAAGTCGCGCGGCACGTTCATCACCGCGCAGAGCTACATCGACACGGGCCTGAACCCCGAATGGCTGCGCTACTACTTCGCCGCGAAGCTGAACGCGACGATGGAAGACATCGACCTGAACCTCGAGGACTTCCAGGCGCGCGTGAACAGCGACCTCGTCGGCAAGTACGTGAACATCGCGAGCCGCGCGGCCGGCTTCCTGATCAAGCGCTTCGACGGCCGCGTGCAGGCGAGCGCAATGAATCATCCGCTCGTCGCGACGCTGCGCGACGCGATTGCGCAGATCGCCGCGCACTACGAGGCGCGCGAGTACGGCCGCGCGCTGCGCCAGACGATGGAGCTCGCGGATGCGGTCAACGGTTACGTCGACACCGCGAAGCCGTGGGAGCTCGCGAAGGACCCCGTGAACGCGGTCGCGCTGCACGAAACCTGCAGCGTGAGCCTCGAGGCGTTCCGCCTGCTGTCGCTCGCGCTCAAGCCCGTGCTGCCGCGCGTCGCGGAAGGCGTCGAGGCGTTCTTCGGCATCGCGCCGCTTACATGGGCCGACGCGGGCAAGCCGCTGTCGTCCGAGCAGCCGATCCGCGCATATCAGCACCTGATGACCCGCGTCGATCCGAAGCAGATCGACGCGCTCCTCGCGGCGAACCGCGGCTCGCTGCAGCGCGCGGCCGCCGCCGCGGCCGACGCGGGCGCGGGCGCGACGAACGGGAAAAGCGCGAAGGCCGCGAATGCGGCGAGCGCGGCGAGCGCTGGCGACGGCGCATCGCCGATCATCTCGATCGACGATTTCGCGAAGATCGATCTGCGCATCGCGAAGATCGTCGCGTGCCAGGCGGTCGAAGGCTCGGACAAGCTGCTGCAGCTCACGCTCGACGTCGGCGAGGAGAAGACCCGCAACGTGTTCTCGGGCATCAAGTCCGCGTACCAGCCCGAGCAGCTCGTCGGCAAGCTGACGGTGATGGTCGCGAACCTCGCGCCGCGCAAGATGAAGTTCGGCCTGTCCGAAGGGATGGTGCTCGCCGCATCGGCGGCTGACGAGAAGGCCGAGCCGGGCCTCTACATTCTCGAGCCGCACGGCGGCGCGAAGCCTGGCATGCGCGTGAAGTAAGCGCGCGACGCCGATGCGCGCGAACGTCACGGCTTCACGCCCGTCACGAGGCTGAAATACCCGGAATCGTCTCGATCGCCATCCGGCGGCGGCGAGCGGCCCGCCCTTGTCGTCGCGAGATACAGCACCTCGTGCAGCACGATGCGCCCGCCACACGGCAGCGCATCGAAGCTCTTGCGCACGAGCGCCGCGCTCCTGTCGGCCGGCCAGCCGTGAAAGATGTTCGAGTAGAAATGCAGATCGGCCGCAGGGAACGGATCGCGCCACATGTCGCCCGGATGCAGCGCCACGCGCTCGCGCCAGCGCGCAGCGACGGCCACGCCGACAGCGCGCCGACCGCGTTCGCGCCCGAGCCGCCGCCGACGTCGAGCATCACGCGATGCCGCGCGAGGTCGAGCTTGGTCGGCCACGCCAGCGCGTGTGACGCGCTCAGGCTTTCCATCGCGCGCATGAAACGCATGCCGAGCGCGACCGACGCGTTGACGAGCGCCTCGGCGGGCCGCCGCGCAAGGCCGAGCGCGGCGCCGATTTCGTCGAGCGTGCGCGGGCCCTCGCCCAGCCGCTCGAACAGGCCCAGCCGATGCGCGATCAGCATCGCCGGATAGACGAACAGATTCGTCGCGACGTCGAATACGGCGGCGGCGTCGTAGCGCGGGAGTGCGTGCGTCATGGCGTTTCCACCGAGACGGACGGCGCGCCGACGCGGGCGATCTCGCCTGCCGCTTCGTGCGTCCACGCGGCGAACGCGTCGAACACCCGGTCGACGGGCGCGACGCAGCGCCGCCGCTTCGCAGCGTCGAGCTCGATGCCGCTCAATTGCGCATGCTCGCGCGCGAAGTGATACGCGCCCACGTAACGCAGCTCGCGCCCCGTCTGCGCCTGTACCTCGTCGGCGAGCCGCGTCGTCAGCGCGAGCAGCACGTTGCCGGTTTCCTCGATCGCCTCGACGATCGCGCACAGCTCGTACATCGGCAAACGGCATCGGTGCGTGTCGTCGTTCCACAGCGCGCGCAGCGCATCCGTCATCGTGGTCTCGCGGCTCCAGCCGAGCCTCTCCAGATCCTTGAGAAGCCACCACGGCCAATGACGATCGTCTTCGCGCGTGTGCGCGTTGACGCGCGGCGGCAGGCGGTCGTCGCGCAGCGAGGCGAAAGCGGCAGCGTCGCGTACCGCTGCGTTCTGCGCATGATGTGGGTCAGCACGGTCATAGGTACGCGCCCTCGTATCGCCGCCGTTTCGTCGACGATATCTTTCGTCTGCATGACGAACGATCGCGGCGGCTGCCTGCGCACCGATCACGCACGCTGCGCCGTCACCACCAGCGATCGAAGCGCCGCGTGTAGTTGAGGTCGACGCCCTGGAACGTGCCGCCGTAAGCGGAGATCGCCCAGAACCGCGTCAGGTTGATCGTCGCCTTGAACGCGTTGCTCGCCGACTGCAGCCCCTGCTCATAGCCGAGCACGAAGCGCTCGTTGATCGCCTTCGACACGAGCACGACCTGCGGATCGGTCAGCCCGACGTCGCTGCGGCCGACCGACACTTCGTCCAGCCCGACCGTCTGCGCGACGCGCTTGCCGGTCGCGCTGCCGAGCAGCGCGAGCGCCGTCGTCATCGCGTTCTGCTGGCCGAGGTTGTTGCCCTGGTCGGTGCCGTGGCCGAACAGGAGCCACGACAGCTTCTCGTTGTCGTTCACGTTCGGCTCGGACACGAGCCTCACGGCCGGCGACTGCACAGTGCCCGTCACCTGCACGCCCGCCTCGACTTCCTGGTTGCGGCGCATCGCGAGGATGTTGATGCCCGGATTCGACACCGGCCCGTTGAACGTGAAGAAGCCGTTCTCGATCGCGAGCTTGCGGCCGAACGACGTGTACGTCGAGCCTTCCGTCACGCGCACGTTGCCGACCGCGCGCAGCGGCACGCCGGGCGCGCTCATCACGGTCACCGTGCCCGCGAGCCGCAGATCCGCGCCGTGGCCCTTAAAGCGGAAGTCGCGGCCGAGACCGATGTCGATGTTCGCGCGCGGCGCGAGCGACGGCGCGGGCTTCTCGGTCGCGGGCGCGGGCTTCGCGATCGCGGTGCCCGTCTTCGTCTCGCCGCGCTCGAGGCTGCCGGGGCGCACGATCACGACGTCGTCCGACAGGTGCGGCGCCGCCTCTTCGGGCAAGTCGAACAGCGCGCGGTCGACGGTGAACTTGCCGTTGATCGCGATGCCGCCGCGCGGCGCGTCGTTCCCGACGACCGCCTTGCCCGACAGCGACAGCTTGCGGTCCGGCGCCGCGAAGAGCTCGAGCTTGTCGGCGACGATGCTCGCCGTCAGATCCGGCTCGCTGCCGTCCAGCCGCACGCGGCCGATCGCGCGCAGCGTGCCGTCGCCGCCGTGGAACTCGACCTGCTGGAACTCGACGAGGTTCTCGGTCAGGTTCACGCGCACGATCCCCTCCTTCAACTGCACGCCCTGGTCGACGAGCGTCGCCGACAGGTTGTCGCCCGTCAGCGTGCCCGAGAGCTTCGGCTTCGCGGGCGTGCCGGCGACGGTCAGCTTCAGCGCCGCGCGCCCGTCGAGCAGATAGCTCGGCCCGAACAGGCCGCCCGTCGATTGCAGCGCGGGCACGTCCGCGTCGACGCGGCCCGCGAGCGGTCCGTCCTCGGCCACGCCGAACACGCCGTCGCGCAGCGCGAACGGCACCGCGACGTTCGCGTCGAACGTGCCGACGCGGCTCGCCTGCGCGTGCGCGGCCGCATTCAGCCGGTTGCCGGGCGCGAACGCCGCGCGCGCCGACAGATCGGTGATGCCGAACGAGGCGACGCCGCGTCCGGTCTCGATCGTCACGTCGCCGCTGCGGCGCTTGATCTGCGCGTGGCCCGCGGCCGCATCGCCGAGCGTGACGTCCCAGTCGCCGTCGAGAATCAGGTCGGTGCGCAGCGGCGAGCGCTTGCCCGTGAGCTCCGCGCGGATCTCGAGCGCGCGCGCGACCGACAGGTTCGTGATCGCGCCCGCGGTGCGCAGCTTGCCGCGCTCGAGCGCGAACGACGTCAGGTCGAGCGTCGCGCCTTCGACGGACAGCTTCGCCGCGCTCAGCGTCACGCGCTGCGCGCCCGCCGAGATCGTGAGCGGCGTGTCGAGCGAAATCGACGGCGTGCCGCGGTTCGACAGCCGCGTGACGGTGCCGTCCCAGCGCATTCCGTCGCGCGCGTCGACGACGCCTCCGTTCGCCGCGACCGCGAGATTGATCACGCGCCCTTCGGCGATGCCGACCGCGGTCGCCTCGAACGTGTGCTTCGCGCGCGTGCCGTTCAGGTGCGCGGATAGCGTCCTCAGGCTGACCGCGCCGAGCGCGATGTCGCTCGCGTCGGCGGTGAACACGAGCGCGCCCTTCGCGCCATCGCGAATGTTCGCGCGGCCTTGCGCCGCGCCGATCCGGTTCGAGCCGAACACGACGCCCGCCGCCGTGTAGTCGGCGACGACGTTCGGGTGTGCGAACGATCCCGTCAGCTCGCCGTTCGCGCGCACGAGGCCCGCGAGACCGAAACCGAGGCGCTCGAGCTGCGGCGCGTCGACATTGAAGCGCAGCCGGTCGCCGGGCGCGCCGAAGCTGCCGCGCAAGTCGACCTGGTTGCCCGCGATCGACAGGTTCGCGTTGCTCGGCAGGACCCGCGCGCCCGCCATGTGCACGGTGCCTTCGCCCGTCATCGGCAGGCCGTCGTAGACGCTGTCGCCGAGCCTGAACTGCACCTTCGTCGAGAAGCCGGGCGCGAGCGCGCCCGTGGCGGCGAGCGTGCCGTTCACGCGCGCCGTGCCCGCCCGTGGGGCAATCGCCGCGCCTTGCGCGGTCCGCGCGCCCTTCGCGCCCTTCGCGCCCTTGCCGCCGCCCGCCTTCGCGCCGGACGGCGCGCCGGCTGCCGCCAGCGCGAGCGGATCGAAGTCGACGAGCTTCGCCTTCAGGTCGTAAGTCGAGCGCGCGTCGTGCTCGAGCGCGCCCGCGAGTTCGATGCGCCCCTTGCCCGCCGTCACGCGCGCATCGGCGATCGTCGTCCGTTTCGCGTCGAGCCGGACCTTCGCCTTCGCGCCGAGCGCGAGCCTCGCGTCGGCGAGATCGAAGTCGATCGTCTGCGCGCCCGGCTCGAGCGCGACGCCGACGGGCCCCGCGAGCCGCATCGGCCGCAGCGCGGCGACGAACGCGTTCGGATCGAGATTCGCGACCTTCAGGTCGAATTTGCCGCGGCCGTTCGCGAGCGCGCCGCCGCCCGTCACGCTGCCGTCGCGGATCGTGCGCACGGCGAGCGCGTCGATGCGCTGCGCGTGCGCGTCGAGCCGCACGTTCGCGTGCGCTTCGACGAGCGGCAGCAGCGCGTCGCCGAGCGGGCCGGGCTTCGCGTTGACGATCGACACCGGCCCCGTGACGACGAACGCCTTCGGCGACGTCGGATCGGGCGCGGCGGGCTCGAGCTGCGCGCGCACCGCGAGATCGGCGACGGGCGCGCCGGGCGACAGCGCGCGCGGGTTCACGTGATCGAACACGAGCGACGCGCGCGTGAGCGGCACGGCCGAAAACGGCGCGGCCTCGACGTGCGCGCGGCCGGCGAGCTTCATCCCCGACGCATCGAGCTCCGCGACGAGCGCCTCGAGCGAGCCCGACACCCGCGCGCGCGCATCGACGCTCTCGCCCGAGAGCTTGCCCGCATAGGTCGCGCTGCCGTCGATCGCGAACGGACGCACGCCGTCGAGCCGCGCGTTCGCGGTGAGCGCGCCGAACGGCGTGTCGAGGCGCTCGAGCGTCGCATCGTGACGGCGGCCGTCGCTCGCGCCGCGAAAGATCAGGTTGTCGAGCTCGGTCGTCGAGCCGGCCTCGTGGATCAGCAGCTTGTCGAAGCGCAGATCGTCGATCGCGAGCTGCAGCGGCAATTGCAGATCCTTCGGCATCACCGTCGGCTGCGGCGGCGACGGCGCGACGCGCACGTCGATCGTGCCCGCGCGCAGCGACGCGATCGCGAAGCGCCACGGCGCGCGCGTGAGCGCCCAGCGCCCGGCGACGCGGTCGATCCTGACTTCGGTGCCCGAACCGTCCGGGCTCGTCCACGCGAGTTGCCTGATCCGCACGCCGGTTGCGAGCGCGCCGCCTTCGAGCGTGCCCGCGAGCCGCCCGCCGAGCAGCTTGACGGCCGCCTGCCACGCGAGCTGCGTGCCGCGCTCGGTCGTCGCGGCGGCGACGAGCGCGCCCGCCGTCGCGCAGACAAGCACGACGAGCGCGAGCGCCGCCCACGCGAGCGAAACGAGCGCGCGCGCGCCGGGCGAGCGGCGCGGCTTCGGCGCGGGCTCGCGCGGGCCGCCGGGCGCGCCGCCGTCCGGCGCGTCGGGAGGAATCGGTTCGGATACGTCCTTCGTCATGCCAAATGAAAAATCAGAATGCGATGCCGAGCGTCAGATACGGACGCACGCTCTTGTTCTTCAAGCCGTAAGCGAGATCGAAATTGACGGGGCCGACCGGGCTGCGCCAGCGCACGCCAAGCCCCGCGCCCGGATAGAACACCTTCTCGCCCCATGCGTCGGTCGCGGTGCCGATGTCGAAGAAGGTCGCCGCGCCCCAGTCGCGGTTGAACCAGTGCTGGTATTCGGCCGTGCCCGTCACCAGGTACTTGGTCGGCAGCACCGAGCCGTCGACGGAATGGCCGATGCTCTGGTAGCCGTAGCCGCGCACCGAGTTCGAGCCGCCCGCGCGAAACAGCAGCGACGCCGGCACGCCCGACGAGCCGCCGCTCGTGAACACGCCGCCCAGCTCCGCGCGAAACACGAACAGGTCGCGCTTGCCGATCGGCACGTATTGCTGGCCGCGCGCGTAGCCGCGGATGAACGTCTGGTCGGTCAGCACGCCCTTCACCGCGAAGCCGGCTTCCGCGTGGATCAGGTTGCCCGAGCGCGGGAACAGCGGATCGTCGACGTTGCGGCGCGTCCACGCCCATTGCGGGACGAGCGCGCGGCTCGTCGTCGGGCCGGCGCCGTTCTGGTCGAGCCGGTCCTGATAGAACATCAGCGAGTACGAGTAGTCGATGAACTGGCCGGTGCGCGTGCGCTGCGCGCCGATGCGCGCGCTGTAGATCCGCGTGTCCGATACGTTCGTGTTCGTGTACGACGCGAGGATGCTGTTGGTCCACGCGCGCGGCCCCGGCGGCATCGATAGCTGGACCTGCCCGTACTGCTGGATCTGGTCGACCCGCCCCGACACCGACAGCGGCCACGCGGCGCCGAACGTGTCGAGATACGTATAGGAACCCTGAATGTGCGGCCCCGTGTCGGTCGCGTAGCCGATCCCGCCGCGCACGCTGTTGTACGGGTATTCGCTCACCTTCACGTGAACGGGCGAATCGAGCGGGCGCGCGACGTCGTCGGAGACGTCGATCGCGACGCTCGCGTAGTACGGCGTGTTCTGCAGTTGCCGCTGCAGTTCGGTGATGCGTTTCGCGTCGTAGATCTCGCCCACCGCCAGCGGATTCACGTTGTGCACGATCTTTTCCGGATAGCGGCGCACGCCGGACACGTCAAGCGCGCCGATCGTAAACGTCGGTCCGCTGTCGAGCGTCACCGCGAGCGTCGCTTCTCGCGTGCGCGGATCGATGCGCGCCTCCGACGCGGTGATCTTCGCGCCGAGATAGCGGCGCGACTGCAGTTGCCTGAGCGCCGCGTTCTTCGCATCGTCCCAGCCGGACTGCGTAAACGGGTCGCCCGGCTTCAGCGAGAACGCAAGACGCGTCGCCGTCTCCTGCTTCGGGTCCTCGCTCGCGACCGGGCCGTCGAACTTCAGATCGACCGCGGACACCACCGTCTGCGCGCCCGGCTCGACCGACACCGTCACGCGGCGCTCGCCGCCCGTCGTGCGCACGTCGGTGCGCACGACGGGCGAGAAGTAGCCGGCCGTCGCGGCAAGCTCGCGCACCTGCTGCGGCGTCGCGGTCACGAGGAATTCGAACTGGTCTTCGCTCAGGTCCTCGCGCTTCGCGAAGCGGGCGATGTCGAGGTGCTGCTTGAGGAGGCTCCTGACCGAGCGCGGCGCGTCGATCTCGACCGCGTACTTCGCGAACGCGGGCGCCGCGAGCGTGGCCGCGCAGCCCGCGAGCAGCGCGCGCAGCCCGCGCCGCGCAAATGCGTGCCATCCGGGCGAGCGGCTCGGCGCGCCGCGCGCGCCGCGCGAAAAAGCATGCTGTCGTGGTGCCCGCCCTGCCAAACAAAACCTCCGCTGTAAGAATTTCGTCGGATCAAAGCCGTCATTTGAACACAGTGCGGTGCACGCGGAACGCGCTTTCGGACACATTGACGCATGACGCTCGCGCTTTCGACGCCGTTTGCCGCCGGCTGTTCCCCGCGTTGCGGTAAAATCCCGGCGATCGTACCCGCGGGCGCGCCGCGCCCGGCTCAGAACGGAAAGCCAAGCCATGCCGTACCAGTCCGACATCACGCAATTCCTGAACCAGTTGAAGCAGCAAAAGCCGACGCTCGAAGAAGAGCAGCGCAAGGGCCGCGCGCTGCTGTGGGACAAGCAGCCGATCGACCTCGAAGAGCGCGACGCGCAGCAGCGCGCGCGCGTGCGCCAGACGCCATACGTCTACTACCAGAACTTCTGACGCCGTGAGCGCCGCCGACGAGGCCAGCGCCAGCGCGCAGCCCGAGGACGCGATCGCCGCGCCCGCCGGCGCGGATTCGACGCCCGACACGGTCGACGGCGTCGCGGCGTTCGCTCGCCTGTACGGCGAGCCGCTCTTCAAGCTGCCGCAGGATCTGTACATCCCGCCGGACGCGCTCGAAGTCTTTCTCGAAACGTTCGAAGGCCCGCTCGATCTGCTGCTGTACCTGATCCGCAAGCAGAACTTCAACGTGCTCGACATCCCGATGGCCGAGGTCACCGCGCAGTATCTCGGCTACGTCGACCAGATCCGCGAGTCGAATCTGGAGCTCGCGGCTGAATACCTGCTGATGGCGGCGATGCTGATCGAGATCAAGTCGCGGATGCTGCTGCCCGTGAAGAAGGCGGACACGGGCGAGGAAGCGGAGGACCCGCGCGCCGAGCTCGTGCGGCGCCTGCTCGAATACGAGCAGATGAAGCTCGCCGCGCAGCGCCTCGATCAACTGCCGCAGCTCGGCCGCGACTTCCTGCGCGCCGAGGTGTACATCGAACAGAGCATCACGCCGCGCTTCCCCGACGTGAACGCCGACGACCTGCGCGCCGCGTGGGCCGACGTGCTCAAGCGCGCGAAGCTCGTCCAGCATCACAAGATCTCGCGCGAGGAGCTGTCGGTGCGCGAGCACATGAGCCTCATCCTGCGCAAGCTGCAGAACGCGCGCTTCATGGAGTTCGCCGATCTGTTCGACACGTCGCGCGGCGTGCCCGTCGTCGTCGTCAACTTCATCGCGATGCTCGAGCTCGCGCGCGAATCGCTCGTCGAGATCACGCAGGCCGAGCCGTTCGCGCCGATCTACGTGCGGCTCGCCTATCTGCCGGCTTGAGCGCGTTTCGCGCGGCGCTTGTGTGATTCGGCGCACGCGCCGGTCATTTCATCCGACGATTCAGGATTCGAGGCGTGACGGCGGCTTGCCGCGCGACGACACGCACCGGCACATTGCGATACGTCACGTTTGATGCCGCCATGCCGTGCAGGCTGACAAAGCGGTTACGTGCGTCGGCGCACGGATGCGCGAAATCCGATCGCGCCGTCGGCCTCGGCGAAACCGCGATCGCGGCCGCCCTTTCGGTCCCGCCCCATCTGTTCGCCGCCGCGTTGCCGCGCCTGCGCCGATCAAAGTGAACGATCGTGCTTTTATCGATGCGCCAAAACGGCAAATCCTCTACAATCGCCGACGCTCGACGCCCCATGCGTTCCGGCCACGACGATCCCGACCACGCCGCCTCGCGCGGCCAACGCGCGCACCGCGCGAGGAACCGCCAACTCATGAAAGTCATCAGCTCGATCCAGGAACTGCGCGACCAGCTACGCGGCCAGAACCGCACGGCGTTCGTGCCGACGATGGGCAACCTGCACGAGGGGCACCTGTCGCTGATGCGGCTCGCGCGCCAGCACGGCGATCCGGTCGTCGCGAGCATCTTCGTGAACCGGCTCCAGTTCGGCCCGAACGAGGACTTCGACAAATACCCGCGCACGCTGCAGGAAGACATCGAGAAGCTGCAGAAGGAAAACGTCTACGTGCTGTTCGCGCCGACCGAGCGCGACATGTACCCTGAGCCGCAGGAATATCGTGTGCAGCCGCCGCACGACCTCGGCGACATCCTCGAAGGCGAGTTCCGCCCCGGCTTCTTCACCGGCGTGTGCACGGTCGTCACGAAGCTGATGGCGTGCGTGCAGCCGCGCGTCGCCGTGTTCGGCAAGAAGGATTACCAGCAGTTGATGATCGTGCGGCGGATGTGCCAGCAGCTCGCGATGCCCGTCGACATCGTCGCGGCCGAGACCGTGCGCGACGCCGACGGCCTCGCGCTGTCGTCGCGCAACCGCTATCTGAGCGAAACCGAGCGCACGGAGGCGCCCGAGCTCGCGAAGACGCTCGCGCAGGTGCGCGACGCGGTGCTGGGCGGCGAGCGCGATCTCGCGGCAATCGAGCAGCGCGCGCTCGCCCGCCTCGCCGCGCGCGGCTGGAAGGCCGACTACGTGTCGATCCGCCGGCGCGCGAACCTCGTCGCGCCGACCGCGGCGCAACTCGAGGCGGGCGAGCCGCTCGTCGTGCTCACGGCGGCGAAGCTCGGCGCGACGCGCCTCATCGACAATCTGGAAATCTGACGGCCGGCCACGCGGCCGCCCGCCTTTCGTCTGGTAGCACCAAGGGAGCCATCATGCAGCGCCACATGCTGAAATCGAAGATCCACCGCGCGGCGGTCACGCACTGCGAGCTGCATTACGAGGGCTCATGCGCGATCGATGAGGATCTGCTCGACGCCGCGAACATCGTCGAGAACGAGCGGATCGACATCTGGAACATCAACAACGGCGAGCGCTTCTCGACGTACGCGATCAAGGGCGAGCGCGGCAGCGGGATGATCTCGCTGAACGGCTCGGCCGCGCGCCGCGCGCAACTGGGCGACCTCGTGATCATCGCCGCGTTCGCGATGATCGACGAGGCGGAGCTGAAGGCGGGCTGGAAGCCGAATCTCGTGTTCGTCGACGAAGACAACAAGATCAAGGGCAGCCGCGATCACGTGCCGACGCAGAACTGGACGTAAAGCGCCTACTTCTGCGCCCACTCGACGATCGGTCCCCACTGCTCGAGATCCTTGTCGACGCGGCTTTTCGCGACATCCCACAGGGTGAGGCCGTGCGCGGCGAGCTGCACGTAGTTCTGCGTATCGCGCAGATAGCCGAGCACCGGCATATCGAGCCCCTCGACGAAGCGGTGCAACTGCTCGGCCGAGCGCGTGCGCGCGTCGACCCGCATCCCGACGATCCCCACCTTGATCGCGCCCTTCCTCACCGCCTTCTCGCTCGCGAGGCGCTCGAGGAATTGCTGGGTCGCCAGGATATCGAACATCGACGGCTGCAACGGCACGATCACCTTGTCGGCGAACTCGAGCGCGACGCTCATCCGATTGCCGTGCAGGCCGGCCGGCGTATCGACGATCGCGTATTCGAGGCCGCGCGGCGGCTTCGACGGCGCATCGGGATCGAGCGCCCAGGTCTCGATCGCGGGCAGCCCGGCCGGCCGCAGGTCGAGCCATGCGTGCGCCGACTGCTGCCGGTCGAGATCGGCGAGCGCAACCCATGCGCCCTGCGCCGCGAAATACCCAGCCAGATTGGTGGACAGCGTGCTCTTGCCGACGCCGCCCTTCGGATTCGCCACCACGATCACCGTCATGAATTCCCCCGAAGAAGCCACGCGGCGCGACGCCTGGCACCGGCACCGCGCCGCGAAAAATGCGGATACAGGGAGCGATGATATCGGCAAATGCGTCCGCACCGAAACGGGTTTGTCCGGCGGCGCCCGAACGGACGGCGGCAAATCGACGCCGCGCGTAGCCGGCGCGCCAAGCGCCGCGCCGTGGCGAGGGCCGGCGTTGCGGCCGCCGCGGCTCGCCGCGCACGGGCGGCGGCGGCCGAACGCCGCTTACGCGGCCCGGCCGGCGACGCCGCGCGCGCCGCCGAGCGCGAACGCGCCGGCGCCGACGAGCGCCTGGACGACGAGCGTGACCGCCCAGAACGCCGGATACTCCCAGCCGCCGTGCGGCGCGGCGAAGCTCCAGCCGTTCGGGAAGTGCGTCATCGTCGCGCCGAGCATGAACGGCAGCAGCGCGAGCGACGCGAGCCGCACCCGCACGCCCGCAAGAAGCGCAAGGCCGCCGGCGAGCTCGACGAGCGTCGTCACATAAGCGAGCCAGCCCGGCAGGCCGACCGATGCGAAAAACTGCGCGGTGCCGGGCAGCGTGAACACGAAGACCTTCTGCGCGACGTGCGCGAGGTACAGCACGCCGAGCGCGACGCGCAGCAACGCGGCGCCGGCGTCGTTCAAGCGGTTCGAATCCATGTTGGGTTCCTCGTTCGAAGTTTGAATGGAACGAACTTTATTCGAGTCGCTTTTGATGAAAAATAGCTCGTTTGGCCTAATTTATTTCCAAATGAGAACGAATTGCCAAGCGAGGGGCGAGCGAAAAATCAACGGGATCGCGCCCTTTGGCTGTCCGGGTTGCGTGCCGCGCCTCGCGCCTTGGCCTCCCGCCCGCGCGCGCCCATCACGCGAACGCCGCAAACACGCGATCGAGATCGAGGTGCTCGGCGAGCGTGTCGGCCAGCCGCTCGAGCGACGCCTCGCGCAGCGCCGGATAGTCGACCGGCTCCGCGCCGCCGAGCCCCGCCCATTCGAGCAGCGCCGAGCACGCCTGCGGCGTGTCGAAGAGCCCGTGAAGATAGGTCGCGAGAATCTGCCCGTCCGCCGACACCGCGCCGTCCGGCCGCTCGCCGTCCGGCCCCGCGAGCGCGAGCGCTGGCGACGCAAGCGCCGGCCCTTCCGTCCGCCCCATGTGGATCTCGTAGCCGGAGACGCGCGCATCGCCACCGAACGCGAGCCGCCCCGTCGCGTTGACGAGCGTCTTCTCCGGCGTCAGCGTCGTCGCATAGTCGAGGAGGCCGAGGCCCGCGCTCGTCGCGCCCGCCACGCCCTCGACGCCGTGCGGATCGTCGAGCGTGCGGCCGAGCATCTGCATGCCGCCGCAGATGCCGATCACCTTGCCGCCGTAGCGCAGATGGCGCTTGACCAGCGCGTCCCAGCCCGCGTCGCGCAGCCACGCGAGATCGGCGAGCACGTTCTTCGAGCCGGGCAGGATCAGCAGATCGGCGTCGGGCGCGGGCCCGCTCTTCCAGTACGCGAAGTCGACGCGCGGATGCACGCGCAGCGCGTCGAAATCGGTGTGGTTGCTGATTCGCGGCAGCGCGGGCACGACCACCCGCAGCACGCTCGCGTCGCGCCGCGGCGCCGCCGTGCGCGCGCTCGCGGGCAGCATGTCCTCCGCATCGAGCGTGAGGCCGTGCAAATAGGGCAGCACGCCGAGCACGGGCTTGCCGGTCCGCGCCTCGAGCCAGCGCAGCCCCGGCTCGAGCAGCGCGGGATCGCCGCGAAAGCGGTTGATCACGAAGCCGCGCACGCGCGCGCGCTCGCTGTCCGACAGGCACGCGAGCGTGCCGACGAGATGCGCGAACACGCCGCCTCGGTCGATGTCGGCGACGAGCACGACCGGGCAGTCGACCGCTTCCGCGAATCCCATGTTCGCGATGTCGCCTTCGCGCAAGTTGATCTCGGCGGGACTGCCCGCGCCTTCGACGATCACCGCGTCGTACGCGCCGCGCAGCCGGCCGTAGGATTCGAGCACCGCCCGCATCGCGGTCGGCTTGTAGTCGTGATAGGCGCGCGCGGTCAGGTTCGCGCGCGCCTTGCCGTGGATGATCACCTGCGCGCCGCGATCGCCCGTCGGCTTCAGCAGCACCGGATTCAGGTCGGTGTGCGCATCGATGCCGGCCGCGAGCGCCTGCAGCGCCTGCGCGCGGCCGATCTCGCCGCCGTCCGCCGTCACCGCGCTGTTGAGCGCCATGTTCTGCGGCTTGAACGGCGCGACGCTTACGCCCGCGCGGCGCGCGAGCCGGCACAAGCCCGCGACGAGCGTGCTCTTGCCCGCGTCGGACGTCGTGCCCTGAATCATCAGCGCGCCGCGCGCACGGGCGGCGTTGGCGTTGGCGTTGGCGTTGGCGTTGGCGTTGGCGTTGGCGTTGGCGTTGGCGTTGGCGTTGGCGTTGGCGTTGGCGTTGGCAGTCATCGTGAACGAATCGCGCGACGCGCGGCGCGCGGCAAATGGCGAAAGCCGCATTATCGCGCGGCCCGTTACAATCACGCGATGACTCCGCGCGACCTCACCTTCGTTCTCGGCGGCGCGCGCTCGGGCAAGAGCGCGCACGCCGAACGGCTCGCCGCCGCCGGCGGGCGGCCCGTCACCTACATCGCCACCGCCCGCGTCGCCGACCGCGAATTCGCCGAGCGCATCGCGCATCATCGCGCGCGCCGGCCGGCCGACTGGGCGCTCGTCGAGGCGCCCGTCGAACTCGCGGCCGCGATCGCCCGGCTCGACGACGCGAACGCGTGCGTGCTCGTCGACTGCCTGACGCTCTGGCTCACGAACCTGCTCTGCCCGGCCGACGGCCCGGGCGTGGACGACGCGCGCTGCGGCGCGCACGTCACCGAGCTCGAAGCGGCGCTGCGCGCGAGCCGCGCGCAGGTGATCGTCGTCAGCAACGAGATCGGCTTCGGCGTCGTGCCGCTCGGCGAGGAAACGCGCCGCTTCGTCGATACGCTCGGCCGCGTCAACCAGCGCATCGCGGCGCTCGCGACGCGCGTGACGCTGTGCGTGGCCGGCCTGCCCGTCACGATCAAGCACGAGGGCGCGCCGCGATGCTGATCCTGTCGCTGCCCGCCGTCGCCTTCCTCGCGGTCGCCGGCTGCGTCGTCGACAAGCTCGTCGGCGAGCCGCGCACCGCGCATCCGCTCGTTGCGTTCGGCCGGCTCGCCGCGCGCGTCGAGCGCGCGCTCAATACCGGACGCCGCGGCCGGCTCGCGGGCCTCGCCGCGTGGCTCGCGGTCGTCGCGCCGCCCGTCGCGCTCGCCGCATGGCCCGTCGCGACGCTGCCGTGGCCGCTCGCCGCCGCGCTGCACGTCGCGCTGCTGTGGTTCGCGCTCGGCGCGCGCAGCCTCGCCGAGCACGTCGCGCCGATCGCCGCAGCGCTGCTGCGCCGCGACCTCGCGGCCGCGCGCATGCTGAGCTCGCGCATCGTGTCGCGCGACACGAGCGACGCCGACGAGGCCGCGCTCGCGCGCGCGGCGGTCGAATCTGCGCTCGAGAACGGCAACGACGCGATCTTCGGCGCGCTCTTCTGGTTCGCGCTCGCGGGCGGCCCGGGCGCGCTGCTGTTCAGGCTCGCGAACACGCTCGACGCGATGTGGGGCTATCGGACGCCGCGCTTCTCGCGCTTCGGCTGGGCGGCCGCGCGCATCGACGACGCGCTCAACTGGGCGCCCGCGCGCCTCACCGCGGCGAGCTACGCGCTCCTCGGCGACACCGCGAACGCGTGGCGCTGCTGGCGCGCGCAGGCGCGCCACTGGGACAGCCCGAACGCGGGCCCCGTGATGGCCGCGGGCGCGGGCAGCCTGAACGTCGTGATCGGCGGTCCCGCCGTCTATCACGGCGCGATCGAGGACCGTCCCGTGCTCGGCGCGGGCGAGCCCGCAGCGCCCGTGCACATCGCGGCCGCGCTGTCGCTCGTCGCGCGCACGATGATTCTCTGGCTCGCGCTGCTGATCGCGGGCGCGGCACTGTCGATCGCAACGCACCATGGCTGACTCACCGATCACGCACGGCGGCAATCTGCACGAAGCCGCCCTTCGCCACGGCATCCCGCGCGACGCGTGGCTCGATCTGTCGACGGGCATCAATCCGCACGGCTATCCGGTGCCGCCCGTGCCCGCCGACGCCTGGCGCCGGCTGCCCGAGGACGACGGCGCGCTCGCCGCGCACGCGGCGCGCTACTACGGCGCGCCGGGCGCCGCGCACGTGCTGCCCGTCGCGGGCAGCCAAGCGGCGATCCGCGCGCTGCCGGCGCTGTTCGCGCGCGGCACGGTCGGCGTCGCGCCGCTCGCATACAGCGAATACGCACCCGCGTTCGCGCGCCACGGCCATCCCGGCGCGCCGCTCGACTGCGGCAGCGACACGCTGCCCGCGGCGCTCACGTATGCGATCGTCGCCAATCCGAACAACCCTACCGCCGAGCGCGTCGATCGCGCGCGGCTGCTGCGCTGGCACGCGCAGCTCGTCGCGCGCGGCGGCGCGCTCATCGTCGACGAGGCGTTCGCGGATGCCGACACGCACGCGCACCCGAACGCGTCACTTGCGGCGGACACGCACCGCGACGGCCTCGTCGTGCTGCGCTCGGTCGGCAAGTTCTTCGGGCTCGCGGGCGTGCGCGCGGGCTTCGCGCTCGCCGCGCCCGCGCTGCTCGCGCGGCTGCGCGATGCGCTCGGCGCGTGGACCGTCAGCGGCCCGGCGCGCCACGCGGTGCTCGCCGCGTTCGCGGACACCGCGTGGCAGCGCGCGACGCGCGAGCGGCTCGCGCACGACAGCGCGCGCCTCGCCGCGCTGCTGCGTGCGAACGGCTTCGTCACGCACGCGACGCCGCTTTTCAGTTGGACCGCCGATCCGCGCGCGCACGCGCTGCACGACGCGCTCGCGGCGCGCGGGATCTGGACGCGCTACTTCGCGCACGCACCGAGCATGCGCATCGGGCTGCCCGCCGGCGAAGACGAATGGCGGCGGCTCGAATGCGCGCTCGCCGAATGCGTGCCGACGCTGCCCGTCGCGTCGACGCAGCCGTCCGGATCGACGAAACAAGATTGACGCCCATGCGCCTCGCCCTCTCCCGCACCGCCCTCGCGGCGACCGTCGCCGCAAGCGCCTGCGCGCTTCCAACCGCCGCCGCGCACGCGGACATCGCCGTCACCGACGACGCCGGCCACGCGATCACGCTCGCCGCGCCCGCGCAGCGCGTCGTGAGCCTCGCGCCGCACGTGACCGAGCTGATCTATGCGGCGGGCGGCGGCGCGAAGCTCGTCGGCGCGGTGTCGTACAGCGACTACCCGCCCGCCGCGAAGGCGATCCCGCGCGTCGGCTCGAACCAGGCGCTCGACCTCGAACGGATCGCGGCGCTCAAGCCGGACCTGATCGTCGTCTGGCGTCACGGCAACGCCGGACGCGAGACCGAGCGGCTGCGCGCGCTCGGCATCCCGCTCTACTTCAGCGAGCCGCGGCATCTCGACGACGTCGCCGCGTCGCTCGACAAGCTCGGCCTGCTGCTCGGCACGCGCGAGACCGCGTCGGCGGCGGCCGACGCGTACCGGCGGCGGATCGCGCAACTGCGCGCGCGCTACGCGGGCAAGCCGCCCGTGACGGTGTTCTTTCAGGCGTGGGACAAGCCGCTCATCACGCTGAACGGCGATCACATCGTCAGCGACGTGATCGCGCTGTGCGGCGGCCGCAACGTGTTCGCGCAACTGCAGCCGGTCGCGCCGTCCGTCACCGACGAAGCGGTGCTCGCGGCGAATCCGGAAGCGATCGTGACGACGGCGGCCGGCGCGACCCCGACGCGCGACGCGCTGCCCGACTTCGCGCGCTGGCGCGCGTGGCCCAGGCTGACCGCGGTCGCGCGAGACAATCTGTTCGCGATCGACGGCGACCTGCTGACGCGGCCCGCGCCGCGCATCGCGCAAGGCGCCGAGCAACTGTGCCGGGATCTCGACGTCGCGCGCGCGCGGCGGCCGAAGCCGTGAGCGCGGCGCGATGCGCGCTCACTGACTCACTCGAACGAAAATCACGCTCGCGCGCGGGCTCGCTTGCCGATTGCGGGCGTCACGCGTCCCAATGCTCGAGCCGCCAGGCGCCAGCGCGATCGCCGGCACAATCGTCATCGCGCCGCAACCACACGACGCCGCCCATCGCGATCGGCCGCGCAAGCATCGCCTCGAGCGGCGCATCGAGCGCCTGCGACGCCAGCGCGCGCATCACGCCCGCATGCGTGACGACCCAGCTCGCGCGCGCCGACGCAGCGAGCGTCGCGAGCGCCGGCCGCACGCGCGCGACGAACTGCGCGGCGCTCTCCCCGCCGTGCTCGCGCGCATGCATCAGATCGGCGCTCCATCGATCGAGCGCGTCGCGGCCGATCGCGTCCCAGCTTTTCATCTCCCACGCGCCGAAGTCGATTTCGCGCAAGCGCGGATCGATCTCGACCGGCGCGCACACGTCGTCGGCCAGCATGCGCGCGACATCCGCGCAGCGCGCGAGCGGGCTCGCCCACACGCGCGACGCGCGCGCGACGCCGAGCGCGCGCAGCCGCCGCAGGATGCCGGCCGCGCCCGCCGCCGCACCCGCCGCGAGCGGCACGTCGCTGCTGCCGTAGCAGAGGCCCGCATCGACGGCGACGGCCGGATGGCGAATCAGGACGACATCCATCCGAGCATCGCCAGATAGATCGACAGCTCGAACACCTGCTGTGCGAAGCCGAGGCAATCGCCGGTATAGCCGCCGATGCGCGCGTCGAGATAACGCGCGATGCCCGCGCGCAGCACGAGCATCGCCGCGAGCGCGAGCGCGCCCGCGCGCCAGTCCGGCCAGAACAGCCACGGCAGGCCGAGCACGGCCGCGAACGCGAACGCGCCCGCGCGCATCCGGTGCGCGACCGGCTGCGCCTTGCCTTCGGCGCGCGCATAGTCGAGCGTGACGAGCAGGCTCGCGGCGAGCGTGCGGCTTCCCGCGTGCGCGGCGATCATCGTCCACGCGGCGCGCGCGGGCGGCATCGCGGCGAGCGCCTGCCACTTCAGCGCAAGCGCGACGACGAGGGCCGCCGCGCCGAACGTGCCGATCCGCGAATCGCGCATGATCCGCAGCACGTCATCGCGCGTGTAGCCGCCGCCGAACGCATCGCAACTGTCGGCAAGGCCGTCTTCGTGCAGCGCGCCCGTCGCAGCGAGCGTCGCCGCGATCGACACGAGCGCCGCGACGCCCGGCGGCCACACGCGCGAGGCGGCGAGATGCACGGCCGCGGCGAGCGCGCCGACGCACACGCCGACGAGCGGAAAGTAACGCGCCGCATGCGCGAGATCGACGGCCGCGCCGCTGATCGCGCGCGGCACCGGCACGCGCGTGAAGTACCCGAGCGCGACGACGAAGTAGCGCAGTTCGGCGAGCGGATTCATCGCGCGTCACGCATCGCGGTTCGCGACGCCCGCCGACTCGAAGCTCGCCATCTCGTTGACGAACGCCGCCGCCGCGCGCACGAGCGGCAGCGCGAGCGCGGCGCCCGTGCCCTCGCCGAGACGCAGGTCGAGCGCGAGGAGCGGCTCGCCGCCGAAGTGCTCGAGCATGCGCCGATGCCCCGCTTCGTTCGACACGTGCGAGAACACGCAGTATTCGCGCACCGCGGGCGCGAGCGCGTCGGCGACGACGAGCGCCGAGGTCGCGATGAAGCCGTCGACGAGGATCGCCATCCGCGCGCGCGCCGCTTCGAGGAACGCGCCCGCGATCATCGCGATCTCGAAGCCGCCGAACGCGGCGAGCACGTCGAGCGGCTCGACCGCGTCCGCGTGCCGCTCGAGCGCGCGCCCGAGCACCGCGCGCTTGTGCGCGAGGCCCGCGTCGTCGAGGCCCGTGCCGCGGCCGACGCACGCGTCGATCGGCACGTTCAGCAGGCGGCTCATCACGCACGCGGCCGCCGACGTGTTCGCGATCCCCATCTCGCCGAAGCCGATCACGTTGGTGCCGAGCGCCGCGTGATGCCGCACGCGCGCGGCGCCCGCGGCGAGCGCGGCGAGCGCTTCGTCGCGCGACATCGCGCGCTCGTGCGCGAAGTTGCGCGTGCCGCGCGCGATCGCGGCGCCGACGAGCTGCGGCGATTCCGGCAACGGCGACGCGACGCCCGCATCGACGATCTCGAGCGTGAGGCCCGCGACGCCCGAGAACGCATTGATCGCCGCGCCGCCCGCGACGAAGTTCGCGACCATCTGCGCGGTCACCGCCTGCGGATACGGGCTCACGCCTTCGGCGGCGATCCCGTGATCGCCGGCGAACACGATCATCACGGGACGCGCGACGCTCGGCGCGGTCGTGCGCTGGATCATGCCGAGCTGCAGCGCGAGCGCTTCGATGCGGCCGAGGCTGCCGGGCGGCTTCGTCTTGTGATCGATGACACGCGCAAGCGTCGCACGCAGTTCGGCGTCGTCGAGCGGCTCGACGGTCGGCAGGGAGAAGGTGAAGGTCATCGGTTCGTCTCCTGGATGAAATGGGTCGCGCGATGCGCGTCGATCAGGCGCTGCGGGGACGATCATGCGCATCGGGCCACGCGGGCACGAGCGCCTCGCGGCCGTCGCGCTCGATCAGCACGAGCGGGTAGCCGAACGCGCGGCTCGCGCGCTCGGGCGTGAGCACGTCGCGCACCGGGCCCGCGTGCGCGCCGCCGCGGCCGTCGAGCAACAGCGCGTGCGTCGCGAAGCGGCGCGCGAGATTCAGGTCGTGGCACGAGAAGATCGCGGTGCGCTCGCCCGCTCGCAGCCAGCCGGCGAGCGCGACGAGACAGTCGATCTGGTGATGCAGATCGAGATGCGCGAGCGGCTCGTCGAGCAACAGCAGCGGCGCGTCCTGGCACAGCGCGGCCGCGAGCGCGACGCGTTGCCGCTCGCCGCCCGACAGCGACAGCACGTCGCGCGCGGCGAACGATTCGAGCCCGAGCGCCGCGAGCGCCGCGTGCGCGGCCGCGCGGTCATCGGGGCGCTCCCAGCCCCAGCCCGTCAGATGCGGGAAGCGGGCGAGCAGCACGGTATCGAACACGCTCGCGCTGAACGCATCGTGCAGCGCCTGCGCCATCAACGCGCGCCGCCGCGCGAGCGCTTCGGGCCGCCAGTCGGCGAGCGGCACGCCGTCCGCCTCGACGTGGCCCGCCGCCGGCTTCGCGAGCCCGGCGAGCGTCGTGATCAACGTCGTCTTGCCCGCGCCGTTCGGCCCGGCGACGCACCACAGCTCGCCCGGATAGAACGTATGCGTGAATTCGTCGAGCAGCGTGCGCGCGCCCGCCTTCAGCACGAGACGCAGCATGCCGTAGCGGGCCGAGCGCGGCGTCGGCGCGCCGTGCGTCGTCATCGCGCGGTCCTCCGCAGCAGCATCCACAGAAAAAGCGGCACGCCGATCAGCGCCGTCATCACGCCGACCGGCAACTGCGCGGGCGCGATCGCCGTGCGCGCGAGCAGGTCCGCGGCCATCACGCCCGCGCCGCCAGCGAGCATCGCGGCGGGCAGCAGCATCCGCTGATCGTTGCCGAACGCGAGCCGCAGCGCGTGCGGCACGACGAGCCCGACGAAGCCGATCGTGCCCGCCGTCGTGACGGCCGCGGCCGCCGCGAGCGACGCGATCAGATAGACGCGCAGCCGCAGCCGCGCGGCCGGCACGCCGAGCGCGGCGGCCGCCGCGTCGCCGCGCAGCAGCACGTTCAGTTGCGGCGCGACCGGCAGCGCGACGCACGCGGCCGCGGCGAGCGCCGCCAGCGCGAACCACGGCGACGCCGCGCCGCTCAGGTCGCCCGACAGCCAGAACAGGATGCCGCGCAGGCGCTCGTCGGGCGCGATCGCGAGCATCAGCGTGATGAGCGCGAACCAGCCGGCCGAGATCACGACGCCCGTGAGCAGCAACCGCGGCGACGCGTCGCGCGGCTCGCCGCGCCACAGCTCGCGGCGCGCGAGCCCGAGCACGAACGCGATCGATGCGAGCGCGCCGGCGAACGATGCGAAATCGACGATCCACCACGCGCCGCCCGCGATCATCGCGCCGAGCGCGAACGCGGCCGCGCCGCCCGACACGCCGAGCACGTAAGGCTCGGCGAGCGGATTGCGCAGCAGCACCTGCAGCAGCGCGCCGGCGAGCGCGAGGAGCGCGCCGCAGCCGAAGCCCGCGAGCGCGCGCGGCAGCCTGAGCGTGCGGACGATGTCGGCCGCGAGCGGATCGGCGCTGGCGCGATGGACGAGCGCCGCGAGCGCATCGACGGGCGTCATCGGCACGCTGCCGAGCGTGAGCGACGCGACGAACGTCGCGCACGCGACGAGCGCGAGCGCGGCCCAGATCGCGGCCGCGCGCGCCGCATGCATGCCGGCGCCGCGCGCATCGGACCTCATGCGCCCACCCGCGCGCGGCCGCGCGAACCGCGCCGACGGCGCGGCCGGCCGTCAGCGCTGCTGCCAGCCGAGCGTGACATAGGCGCCGCGGCGCGGCGTGTTGTAGGCATAGGCAAGCTCGTAGTCCTTGTCGAACAGATTGTCGAGGCGCGCGCTCACGTACCACGACTTCGTGATGTCGTAGCGTGCGGACAGATTGACGACGCCGTATCCGCCGAGATGATCGCCGAAATCGTCGCGCGCGCCGCTCACGAGCCATTCGCCGCCGACGCGCCAGCCGCCGAACGAGCGGTTCGCCGAGATCGCCGCGAAGCGCCGCGCGCGCCGGTTCAGATCCCGGCCGGCGGTTTCGTCGATCGGGTTCTGCAGCGTCGCGGCGACGCGCACGTCGGTCCTGCCGACGTGCCCCTGCCACGATCCCTCGACGCCCTGCACCTTCGCGCGGCCGACGTTCTGCGCGACATAGTACGGGCCGCTCGCGCCGGGACGATAGTCGATCAGGTTCGTGTAGCGCGTCTGGAACGCGGTGACGCGCACGACGCCCACCGCATCCGACGCATACTGCACGGCCGCCTCGACCGAATGGCTGCGCTCGGGCCGAATCGACCGGTTGCCCGCGTTCGGATAGTACAGATCGTTGAAGCTCGGCGCGCGAAACGCGCTCGAATAGCTCGCCGACACCTTCCAGCGCTCGGTGACGTCGAGCCCGTAGCCGAGATAGTAGCTGTTCGCGCCGCCGAAATCGGAGTACTGGTCGCGGCGCACGTTCGCCTGGAACTGGCTGCCGCCGAGGCGGCCGGTGTAGCCGAGCCAGCCGGAATTCACGTGGCGCTCGGGCGCCGAATACCTGTTCGATTCGAACGACTGGTCGAGCCGCTCGTACCCCGCCTGGATCTTGTGGCCGCGCGCGATCGCGAAGTCGTTCTGCCACGTGTACTGGCGGTCGTCGGTATTGAAGTGATCGGTGTACGCGCCGTTCAGCGCCGACTGGTTGCGATCCTTGCCGCTCGACACGTTCACACGCGTCGTCCACCAGTCGGCGAGCTTGCCGTTCGCGAACGCGGACAGTTGCTGGACGCGGCTGTACAGGTCGTTCAGATCGGTCGGCGAGCCGTAGGCGTCGTCGTAGCTGTTGCGGCCGTTCGCCTGGAAGTATGTGACGCCCGCGTCCCATTTGTCGCTGAACCGGTGCCGAAGCGATGCGGAGGCGCTCTCGTTCAGATAGCCGTTCGCGTTCGGATTCGCCTGCGGCTTGCGCGCGGGATCGAGCGCCGAGAAGCCGTCGGTCTTCAGCCGCGCGAGCGACACGCTGAACGTCGTCTTGCCGTCCTCGTCGAGCCGGCCCGACGCGCCCGCGCTTTGCGTCTGCGTGTGATAGCTGCCGTAGCCCGCGGAGAAATCGAAGCGCGGCGGATGATCGCCGCCGTTCTTCGTGAACACCTGCACGACGCCGCCGATCGCGCCGGACCCGTACAGCGACGACACGTTGCCGTTCACCACTTCGACGCGATCGATCTGATCGAGCGGCAACTGACTGATCTGCGACTGGCCGAGACTCGCCGAATCGACGCGCGCGCCGTCGATCAGCACGAGCGATTGCGTCGGCTGCGCGCCGCGCAGGAAAAGGCTCGCGCTCGCGCCCGGCCCGCCGTTGCGCACGATCTGCGCGCCGGGCGCGAGCGCGAGCAGGCCGGGCAGATCGGTCGCGCCGCTGTCGGCGATGTCCTGCGCATCGAAGAGCGTCGTCTGCGGGATCGCATCGGCGAGCTTCTGCGGCCCGCGTTGCGCGGTGACGATGATCGGCGCGAGCGGCTCGGCGGATGTCGAGGATGTCGAGCGCGTCGGCGCGGCCGAAGACGCACTGGAGGCGGCGGATGCCGACGCATCGCCTTGCGCGAGCGCGATGCAAGGCAGTCCGGACAGAGCGGCGAGCGCTGCGCGGACGAGAGGGGTTCGCATGAACGAAGATCCTGTTGAGTCACTGCGGCGCCCGCTTCCCCGCAGGCTCCGCATCACGGAGACGGGCACGCCCGTCTCCCCGCCTCGGCCGGTATCCGGGCTCGCGACATCACCGCCTCGCCTTCCCGCGCAATGCGCAGTGGCACGTCGCCGGCGGCCGTGCCGACGCATCAAGAGTGCGGCTTGCATCGAAACCGATGCGATCGCTTACCGTTGCGGGGGCAGCGCAGGTTGGCTCGGTCCCGGCGGACGTCGCGCCCTGCTTCCCGTTTAACCGCGCGCGAAGCGCGCGAGCACCGAGGCGGCGCCAGTTTAGGAGTGCGCGCGCCGCAGCGTCAAGGCGCCGCGCCGACGCGGCGCAAGAAACGTCGCGCCGTCTATCGGCGAGACGATCGGCATCAACGAACGACGAAGATATTTCGCGGCGAGAAGCGGGGGTGTTACGTCTAGAAACGTTACAGATATCGGAAACTCGCCTATTCCGCGCTAAAATGCTGGGTCTTTAGAGGACGCAGCACATGCTCAACGAACTCGAAACCCTATCTCAAAACATCGGCCGCCTGATCGCGCTGAATCAACGCCATCAAACGGAACGGCTCGCGCTCGAGGAGCAGGTCGCGCAATTGCGCAGTGAAGCGCAGACGCTGCACGCGGAACTCGAGCAGTTGCGCGACGAGCGCAACGCACTCGCGGCCGAGCGCGACACGCTGTCGGCGAAAATCGACGACGCGCAAGTGAAGCTCAACGCGATCCTCGAGAAACTGCCGCGCACGAAAAGCGTGCCGGATGCGGAAAACCAGCTCGACCTGCTCGCACCGCAGGCGAACGACGAAGGCGAAAGTGCGACGGGCCACGGAGAACATGCATGAGCACGAAGCAGATCGAAGTATCGATTCTCGGCCAGTCGTATCGTCTCGCCTGCTCGGCCGAAACCGAGGCGGCGCTTCTCGAGGCGGTCGCGCGTGTCGACGCGGAAATGTCGAAGATCCGCGCGAACAGTTCGGTGCGCGGCACGGATCGCATCGCGGTGATGGCCGCGCTGTCGCTCGCGTCGGAGTTGCTCAGGCTGCAACAGAGCGTGCGTCACGGCGAGGCGTTCCCTGCGGAAGAAATCCGGCGTACAATGCGCCAAATGAATGAACAACTCGGTGCGGTGCTCGCACAGCACGAGGTGCAGTAAACAAGTTTCACCGGGTTCGGCCAATGCTTGATCTATCGCGTTCAAGCCGCTGAATCCAAAGGTGATTCGAACAGTCAAGTCAGCTTCCCTGCCTGGTTCGCCAAGGTCATATATTCCTTGAACCAATGCCATGTGCACGGTTGCGGAAATTTGTAGCACGGGCGCGCGCGTCACTCTGTCTGATGTACCCGAAGTGCTGCTAACTGCGACCAATTCTGAACCTCAGGTTCAGGATGCCGGCCTAGCGGCTAAGGCGGGGGCCTATTCGACGGCATCGGGCAAGTCCCGATGCCGTTTCCTTTTGTGCAGCCTTTTCATTGCGTCGAGTCATTGCGATCCATGCGCTACTGGCTGATGAAATCCGAACCGAACGAGGCGAGCATCGACGACCTCGCCGCCGCCCCCGACCAGACCTTGCCGTGGACCGGCGTGCGCAACTATCAGGCGCGCAACTTCATGCGCGACATGATGCAGATCGGCGACGGCGTGCTGTTCTATCATTCGAGCTGCCCCGAGCCCGGCATCGCGGGGCTCGCGCAAGTCTCGTCGACGCCCTACCCCGATCCGACGCAGTTCGATTCGCAAAGTCCGTACCACGATCCGAAGTCGACGCGAGAATCGCCGCGCTGGGTGCTCGTTGACGTGCGCTTCGTCAGGAAGTCGCCGCTCGTTCCCCTCGCCGCATTGCGCGGGCACGACGCGCTCGCGAACATGCGCGTGCTCGCGAAAGGCAACCGGCTGTCGATCACGCCCGTCACGCCGGACGAATGGCGCTTCATCACGACGCGCCTGATGAAGTGACGCGGCCGCCACGTCAAACATTGTCAGAGCCGGCGCAAGAATCCGCGCCGGCCGGAACCTCCGCCCGCCTTCGACGGCCTAATGGGCGCATCGACGGATGCAGTGCCGCGTCCGCCGGGCGTTTCTGGAGAAGCGCGGCGTCCGTCCGCGCATCGCACGCCCCCGAACGCGTGCGCGCTTACGCTCAAGGAGTCAACAATGACGAAAAAATCCGCTCTAGCCATTGCCGTCACGCTTGCGGCGGCGCTGCCGATCGCCCTCGCGCTCGCCCCGTCCGCCGCGCGCGCGCAAAGCATGGGCCAGATGCAGCCGCCCGCGGGCGTGCTGTCGCTGTCCGCGCAGGCAAGCACCGACGTCCCGCAGGACGTCGTCGACATCACGCTGTTCTACGAGCAACAGGCAAAGGACCCCGGCACGCTGACCGCCGAGCTGAACAAGCGCGCGGATGCGGCGCTCGCGCAGGCGCGCGGCGTCACGGGCGTCACGGCCCGCACGGGTGAATTCTCGGTGTCGCCGAGCGTCGACCGCGACGGCAGGATCTCCGCGTGGCGCGGCCGCACCGAGGTCGTGCTCGAGTCGCACGACTTCGCGGCCGCATCGAAGCTCGCGGGCCAGTTGAGCCCGATGATGCAGGTAGGCAACGTCGCGTTCTCGCTGTCGCCCGAAGCGCAGCGCGCGGCCGAGCAGAAGCTCACGACGGAAGCGATCAAGGCGTTCCGCGCGCGCGCCGAGGAAGCGACGCGCGCGTTCGGCTACAACAACTACGCGATCCGCGAAGTGAACGTCGGCAGCGGCCGCAACGTGCAGCCGTATCCGCGGATGTTCGCGATGGCCGCGCCCGCGATGGATAGCGCGAAGATGAGCGCGCCGATCGCCGTCGAAGGCGGCAAGACGACCGTGACCGTCAACGTGAACGGCTCGGTGCAGATGAAGTGACGTACTGGAAGCGGCGCGTTGGCGCGCCGTTGACGGTCGATACGAAAACGCCGGCGACGAGCCGGCGTTTTTCATCGCGCGCCCCGAACGATCAGGCCGGCTTCGCGACGCCGCCGCGCCGATACGCCCAGATCATCATCAGCACGCCCGCGACGATCATCGGCAGCGACAGCCACTGCCCCATCGACAGGCCGAACGTCAGCAGGCCGAGGAAATCGTCCGGCTCGCGCGCGAACTCCACCGTGAAGCGCGCGGCGCCGTAGCCGATCAAGAAGAGCGCCGAGATCGCGCCCATCGGCCGCGGCTTGCGCGAGAAGAACCACAGCACGAAAAAGAGCGCGATGCCTTCGAGCGCGATTTCGTACAGTTGCGACGGATGCCGCGGCAGCATCTGGTGCGACAGGAACACCTCGTTCAGATTCCACTTCGCGGCGATGTCCTGGTGCGCGGCGAGCCACGCGGCGTCGTCGCGCGACGCGCCCGGAAACAGCATCGCCCACGGCGCGTCGGGGCTCGTCACGCGGCCCCACAGCTCGCCGTTGATGAAGTTGCCGAGCCTTCCGGCCGCGAGCCCCGTCGGCACCATCGGCGCGACGAAGTCGGTCACTTCGAGCCAGTGGCGCTTGCGCTGCCACGCGAACAGCGCCATCGCCAGCGTGACGCCGAGGAAGCCGCCGTGGAACGACATCCCGCCCTCCCACACGCGGAAGATGTCGAGCGGATGCGAGAAGTAGTAGCCCGCCTTGTAGAACAGCACGTAGCCGAGCCGGCCGCCCAGCACGACGCCGAGCACGCCGTAGAACATCATGTCGTCGATGTCCTTCGCGCTCCAGCCTTGCGCGGCGACGTGCGGCAGCTTCAGGCGCAGCCGCCCGACGACGATCGCGAGGATGAAGCCGACGAGATACATGAGCCCGTACCAGCGCACGGCGAGCGGGCCGAGGTGAATCGCGACGGGATCGAAATTCGGATGAATGATCATGAGTTAGCGTTGAAGGTTCTGAATCGATGCGGCATGCACGGGCACGTCGACCGCCGCCGCGCGAACGCGTCGCGACCGCGATTCGACGCCCGCGCCGCGCGAACGTTCACGGCCGCGTCGCGCGCCTGCTCACGTCCGCCCCGGCGGCCGCGTCCGGCGGCGAAGGCGAAGCGCGCCGCGCGGCGCCTCGCACGACGTCGATGAAGCCCACGAGCACCGGACTCACGTCGTCCGTGCGCCACACGAGGCCCGTCTCGACGACGGGCGCCGGATCGGCGAGCGCGCGGTAGACGACCCCCGTGCGCCGCAGGTTACGCAGCGATTGCGGCACGAGCGCGACACCCATGCCCGCGGACACGAGGCTCACGATCGTCTGCATCTGGATCGCCTCCTGGCCGATGCGCGGCGCGACGCCCGCCGCGCCGTAGCAGCCCGTAATGATGTCATAAAAGCCGGGCGCCAGACGACGCGGGAAGACGACGAGCGGCAGCGACGCGATGTCGGCGATGCGCACGGGCGCGTCCCCCGCCGCCTCGGCGGCGTCGGCCGGCATCGCGACGACGAGCGGCTCGCGCAACACCGGCAGATACGACAGCGACGCCGCGTGCCGCGGCGGCACGGGCGGGATCACGAGCCCCGCGTCGATTCGGCCCGCAGCGAGTTCCTCGATCTGCACGTCGCTCGTCGCCTCTGTCAGTTGCAGCCGCACGTGCGGGTGGCTCGCGCCGAACTCGCGCAACAGTTGCGGCAGCAACCCGTAGTCGGCCGTCGACACGAACGCGAGCGCGAGCGAGCCCGCCTCGCCGCGCGCAAGGCTCTGCGCGAGCGGCGGCAGCGCGTCGGCCGCGGCGATCAGCCGCCGCACGTCGGGCAGCAGCGCCGCGCCGACCGCGGTCAGCTCGACCGAGCGCTTCGTGCGCGCGAAGAGCGCGACGCCGAGCGCATCCTCGAGCGCGCGGATCGCCTGAGACAGCGGCGGCTGCGTCATCGAGAGCCGCTCGGCGGCGCGGCCGAAGTGCCGCTCGTCGGCGACGGCGATGAAATAGCGCCATTGGCGCAGATCAGGGGTCAAATCAGGCTCCGCCTCGTCGTCAACACGCCAATTGATATGCGTATCGACCTAATAGACGATGAATAATATATTGGACATTCTCCAACAGAAACTGCATTCTTGCCCACCTGAGCCGGACCGCGCCGATGCAGCGCGCCGCTCCACCCCACAGTCAACCAGTCGATGATGGAGTCCCCCATGTCGTACAACCGCCGCTCGAAGAACATCACGCAAGGCGTGGCCCGTTCGCCGAACCGCTCGATGTATTACGCGCTCGGCTATCAGAAGGAAGATTTCGACAAGCCGATGATCGGCATCGCGAACGGCCACTCGACGATCACGCCGTGCAACGCGGGCCTGCAGCGCCTGTCGGACGCCGCCGTCGCGGCCGTCAAGGACGCCGGCGCGAATCCGCAGATCTTCGGCACGCCGACGATCTCGGACGGCATGTCGATGGGCACCGAAGGGATGAAGTACTCGCTCGTGTCGCGCGAGGTGATCGCCGACTGCATCGAGACCTGCGCGCAGGGCCAGTGGATGGACGGCGTCGTCGTCGTGGGCGGCTGCGACAAGAACATGCCGGGCGGCATGATCGCGCTCGCGCGCAGCAACGTGCCGGGCATCTACGTGTACGGCGGCACGATCCGCCCCGGCCACTGGAAGGGCAAGGATCTGACGATCGTGTCGTCGTTCGAGGCGGTCGGCGAGTTCACCGCGGGGCGCATGTCGCAGGAGGATTTCGAAGGGGTCGAAAAGAACGCGTGCCCGACGACAGGCTCGTGCGGCGGCATGTACACCGCGAACACGATGAGCTCGTCGTTCGAGGCGCTCGGCATGTCGCTGCTGTACTCGTCGACGATGGCCAATCCCGATCAGGAGAAGGTCGATTCGGCGGCGGAATCGGCGCGCGTGCTCGTCGAGGCGGTGAAGCAGGACCTGAAGCCGCGCGACATCATCACGAAGCAGTCGATCGAGAACGCGGTGTCGGTGATCATGGCCACGGGCGGCTCGACGAATGCGGTGCTCCACTATCTGGCGATCGCGCACGCGGCCGAGATCGACTGGTCGATCGAAGACTTCGAGCGCATCCGCAAACGCGTGCCGGTGATCTGCGACCTGAAGCCGTCGGGCCAGTACGTCGCGACCGATCTGCACGCGGCGGGCGGCATTCCGCAGGTGATGAAGCTCCTGCTCGACGCGGGCCTGCTGCACGGCGACTGCGTGACGATCACGGGCCGCACGATCGCCGAGGAGCTGAAGGACGTGCCGAGCGCGCCGCGCGCCGACCAGAAGGTGATCTACCCGATCGACCAGGCGCTGTACAAGGAAGGCCACCTCGCGATCCTGAAGGGCAACCTCGCCGAGGACGGCGCGGTCGCGAAGATCACCGGCCTGAAGAACCCGGTCATCACCGGCCCGGCGCGCGTATTCGACGACGAGCAGAGCGCGCTCGCCGCGATCCTCGACGACAGGATCCACGCGGGCGACGTCGTCGTGCTGCGCTACCTCGGCCCGCAAGGCGGCCCGGGGATGCCGGAGATGCTCGCGCCGACGTCGGCGATCATCGGCAAGGGCCTCGGCGAATCGGTCGGCCTCATCACGGACGGCCGCTTCTCGGGCGGCACGTGGGGGATGGTGGTCGGCCACGTTGCGCCGGAAGCGTTCGTCGGCGGCGCGATCGCGCTCGTGCAGGAAGGCGATTCGATCACGATCGACGCGCACAAGCTGCTGCTGCAGTTGAACGTCGACGACGCCGAGCTCGCGCGCCGCCGCGCCGCGTGGAAGCAGCCGGCGCCGCGCTACACGCGCGGCGTGCTCGCGAAGTACGCGGCGCTCGCCCGCCCGGCGAACAAGGGCGCGGTGACGGGCTGACGCACGGCTGCGCCACAATGGCGCCACGGCGGGACGACAAAAAGCGACAAGACGAAGAAGGGGGCGCGACGTACTCGCGCCCCCTTTCCTTTTATAATGCGCGCACCGCCAAGCCGGACGCTGTGCCGGCGGAGACCAGCATGAAGAAAACGACCTTGCGCCTGATGGCAATCGCGCTCGTTGCCGCGGCCGCCCATGCGCACGCGCAGCAGGCCGACGGCCTCGCGCTCGCGCAACGCAAGAACTGCATGGCCTGCCACGCGATCGACAAGACGTTGATGGGACCGTCGTTCCACGCGATCGCCGACAAATACGCGGCGCGCGGCGACGCCGCCGCCTATCTCGCGCAGACGATCGTTAAGGGCAGCGTCGGCGTGTGGGGCAACGTGCCGATGCCCGCGAACACGCAATTGACGAGCGCCGAGGCCGGCACGCTCGCGCACTGGATCCTGTCGCGCAAATAAATCATCCGCATTGACGCGCGCCGCCGATCGCGCGAGGCATTCTGTTGCGCGGGGTTGCCGATGATTGCGCGCGCAACGCGATGCCCGAGCGCCTCGCCGCTCGCCCCGCCCGTGACGGGCGACGCAACAGATGATGAGGCAAGCCGGCCGGCTTGCCGTTATGCGATATCGCGCTGCGTGAGCGCGTTGCGGCGCGCGAGCGCCGCGCCGACTTCCTCCGTCACCCAGCCGGCGACCTCGGTCTCGAGCGTAAGCGAGACTTCGCGTGCGATCTGGCCGACGAGCCAGCCCGCATGGTCGTGCAGCGCCTCGCGGCAACGCGCCTCGATGAGGCCGCGCCCTTCCCCCGCCAGATAGTGGGTCATGCGGCTCTTCAGCCGCTCGGCGATCTGCCGCGCTTCGAGGTCCGCGGCGAACGACGGCGCGGCCTGCCCGACCTCGGGCACCGACGAAGGCAACGCAGCGAGCGGTTCGAGATCCGGCGCCGGATGCGCGGCGGGCAGCTCGTCCGCATACGTCGCGCTCGCCGCATAGGCGGTCGGCAGTTCGGCGGCAAGCGGATCGGGCGCGGACACGAACGACGGCTCCGCGCGCGGCGGCACGCCCGTCTCGCCAACGGGTGGGAGCGCCGCGTCACGCGCCACGGGCGCGGCCGCATCGAACTTGTCGGCCTCATGAGCTTCCTGGGCCTCATGCGCTTCATGCGCTTCATGCGCTTCATGCGCTTCATGCGCGTCGCCGGCCCGAGCCGCGGAGGCGGCCGTCTCGCCCGCCTCCGCGCGCCCGGCGACGGGCGGCCGCGCGAGCGCCGGATTGCCGGGCACGAGCACGTCGGTCAGCACGGGGATCGACGATTCGTTGGCTTCGACCACGTTATCCTCCATCCGCTCGGGCTAGCCGCCCTGCTTGTGATTGTTGAGCGCATAGCCGCGATCGCGGTAGAACCGGTACCGGTCGCGGCCGGCCGCGAGTTCGTCGGGCGTGTTGCCGACCACTTCGAGCAGGCGCTCGAAGCGCGCGAATTGCGCCGGCACCTGAGCGCCCAGGTTCAGCAGGATACCGTGATGCGGCGCGCGGTCGAGATCTGCGGTCAGCACGATCGGCGTGCCCGCCGCGTGCGCGTTGTCGACCGCGCAATGCGGAATGAAATCGAGCGGCGAGAACGTCCACAAACGCTCGTCGAGCGCGCGCAGCCGCGCGGGCTCCGCGCACACGACGACGGGCCGCCCCGCCTGATACGCCTTGCGCAGCAGCCGGCACGCGTACGCGAGCGAATCGCCGACGTTCGTATGGAAATCGATCCGCGTCATCGCTCGCCGCGCCCCGCCGTGCGGTTCGTCGAACCTTGCGCCATCACGCGCCGGCGCGGTCGATCAGGAATTGCGCGAGAAGCGGCACGGGACGGCCCGTCGCGCCCTTCGCCGCGCCGCTCTTCCATGCGGTGCCCGCGATGTCGAGGTGCGCCCACGGATAGCTCTGCGCGAAGCGCGACAGGAAGCACGCAGCCGTCACGCTGCCGGCCGGCCGGCCGCCGATGTTCGCGAGATCCGCGAAGTTCGACTTCAGTTGATCCTGATACTCGTCGTCGAGCGGCAGGCGCCATGCCGGGTCGCCCGCCTCGCGCGACGCGTCGAGCAGTTCGCCCGCGAGCGCGTCGTCCGTCGAGAAGAGGCCGGTGTTGTGATGGCCGAGCGCGATGATGCACGCGCCCGTCAGCGTCGCGACGTCGACCACCGCGGCCGGCTTGAAGCGCTCCGCGTACGTGAGCGCGTCGCACAGGATGAGGCGGCCTTCCGCGTCGGTGTTGAGCACCTCGATCGTCAGGCCCTTCATGCTCGTGACGATGTCGCCCGGCTTGTTCGCGTTGCCGGCCGGCATGTTCTCGCAGGTCGGCACGATCGCGACGACGTTGATCTTCAGGCCCATTTCGGCGATCGCGCGGATCGTGCCGAGCACCGAGCCCGCGCCGCACATGTCGTACTTCATCTCGTCCATGCCCTCGCCCGGCTTCAGCGAAACGCCGCCCGAATCGAACGTGATGCCCTTGCCGACGAGCACGACGGGCGCCGCCTTCGCGGCCGCGCCCTGATACTGCAGCACGATGAACTGCGGCGGCTCGATCGAGCCCTTCGCGACCGACAGGAACGAGCCCATCTTGAGCGCCTGGATCTGCTTGAGCCCCAGCACGTCGGCTTTCAGGCCCCAGTCCTTCGCGAGCTTCTTCGCGGTGTTCGCGAGGTAGGTCGGCGTGCAGACGTTGCCCGGCAGGTTGCCGAGGTCGCGCGTCAGGTCCATTCCGTTCGCGAGCGCGACCGCCTGCTTCACGGCGACCTTCGCCGCCTTGTCGTCGGCCGGATCGACGCTGAACACGACGCGCTTGAGCGCCTGCGCGCCCACGTCCGGCTTGCTCTTCATCTGCGTGAACTTGTACGTTTCATTGCGCAGCGCGAGAATCGCCGCGCGCACGCCCCAGTCGGACGCGCGCTCGGGCACGGGCAGTTGCGCGAGCGTGAACGTGACCTGGACCACTTTCGTGCCGATGAGCGCGCGCCATGCGGCCTTCGCCGCGTCGTTGTAGGCTTTCTGGCTGAAAGCATCCTGCTTGCCCAGGCCGACGAGCAGCACACGCGACGCGCCGATACCCGAAACTTCGTGCAAAAACAAGGTCTTGCCGAGCTTGCCGTCGATGTCGCCCGCCTTGATCACGCGCGAGACGAGGCCCTTCGTCGCTTCGTCGATGTCGAGCGCCGCGCCGGACAGGGTTTGCGCCTCGAACACGCCCAGCACGATGCAGTCGGATTTCCCCGTCAGGAAGCCCTTCGCCGCGCCTTTGCTCCAATCACAGCCTTTTATGCTAAAGTCCATCGCGCTTGTCCTCGGATAAAATCTGGGCTAAGGATGAAAGCCGCAATTATCCGCTATTTTTCCCGTGCGGCGTGAGCGCCCCCCACTCGTGCGCTGTTTCCCGCCCTCTTCGCATCAATAATGATCTTCGAACGCTCCCTCCAGCGCGAGCTGGCGTACACCGCCGGCGCCGTTTTCATGGTGCTGCTCACGATCATGCTGACGTCGATGATGATTCGCATCGTCGGCTACGCCGCGTCCGGCGAGGTGAATCCGAAGGACGTGCTGGTCCTGATCGGCCTCACCGTGATCGGCTATCTCGCGATGATCCTCGTCGGCACGCTGTTCGTGTCGATCCTGTTCGTGCTCACGCGCTGGTACAAGGATTCCGAAATGGTCGTCTGGCTCGCGTCCGGCGTGAGCCTCACGCGGCTCATCAAGCCGATCGGCGTGTTCGCGACGCCGATCGTGATCCTCATCGCCTTCTTCGCGTTCGTCGGCTGGCCGTGGTCGAACCAGCAGAGCAAGCTCATCAAGGCGCGCTTCCAGCAGCGCGACGAGGTGTCGCTCCTCGCGCCCGGCCAGTTCCGCGAATCCGCGGCGAACCACCGCGTGTTCTTCATCGAGAAGATGTCGCCCGACCAGGCGAAGGTGCAGAACGTGTTCGTCACGACGACCGAGCAAGGCAAGGTGAACGTCGTCGTGTCGCAGACGGGCCACACCGAGACGATGAAGAACGGCGACCGCTTCATCGTGCTTGAGAACGGCCGCCGCTACGACGGCGTGCCCGGCCAGCCGAACTTCAAGATCATGGAGTTCGAGCGCTACGGCGTGAAGATCCAGAGCAAGCAGATCGTGAGCCAGCCGACGACGACGGGCACGTCGACGCCCGATCTGCTGCGCAACCCGACCAACCAGAACCTCGCCGAATTCGCGTGGCGCGCCGGGCTGCCGCTCATCGCGATCAACCTGATGATCCTCGCGATCCCGCTCGCGTATCAGAACCCGCGCCGCGGGCGAACCGTGAACCTCGTGATGGCCGTGCTGATCTACCTCACCTATTCGAATCTGCTGAACGTCGTCCAGTCGCAAATGGAGCGGGGCAAGATCGCCTTCGGGCTCGGGCTCGTCGGGCTGCACGTGGTCGTCGCCGGTGTCGTCGCGCTGCTGTTCTGGCTGCGCGTGCGCAACCGGCCGCTCTTCTCGCGCGCCGCGTCCGGCCGCTCGCAGGGGGCCTGACCGATGCGCCTCTACGAGAAATACTTCGCGCGGCAGATCTACGTCACGTTCATCTTCGTGCTGTTCGCGTTTTCAGGGCTGTTCTTCTTCTTCGACCTGATCAGCGAGCTGAACTCGGTCGGCCACGGCAACTACAAGTTCGGCTACGCTGTGCTGCGCGTCGCGCTGCAGGCGCCGTCGCGCTTCTATGAAATCATCCCGGTCGCCGCGCTGATCAGCGCGATCTACGTGTTCGCGCAGATGGCCGCGAACTCGGAGTTCACGATCTTCCGCGTGTCCGGCCTCGCGACGAACCAGGCGCTGCGCTCGCTCGTGAAGATCGGCGTGCCGATCGTCATCGCGACCTACCTGATCGGCGAATTCATCGGCCCGTACTCGGATCAGTTGTCCGAGCGCGTGCGGCTCGAGGCGCTCGGCTCGTCGGTGTCGACGAACTTCGCGTCGGGCGTCTGGGTGAAGGACACGCTCACCGCGCGCGACAACGGCGAGCCCGTCACGCGCTTCGTCAACGTCGGCAAGCTGTCGCCCGACTCGACGATCAGCGACGTGCGCATCTACGAATTCGATTCGAGGTTCAACCTGCAGAACGTGCGGATCGCGAAGAGCGGCCGCTATCAGCCGCCCGGCCACTGGCTGCTGACGGACGTCACCGACACGCAGCTCACGAGCCTCGCGGGCAACGGCGCGACGTCGCCCGCCGATACGCTCAGCCCCGTGTATCGCGCGCAGCAGGTCACGCTGCCGCAGTATTCGCTGCGCTCGGACCTGACGCCGCAGATCCTGTCGGTGCTGCTCGTGTCGCCCGAGCGGATGTCGCTCTTCAACCTGTTCCGCTACATCCAGCACCTGAAGGAAAACCAGCAGGACACGCAGCGCTACGACATCGCGCTGTGGCGCAAGCTGCTGTATCCGTTCGCGGTGTTCGTGATGCTCGTGCTGTCGCTGCCGTTCGCGTATCTGCATACTCGCGCGGGCGTCGTCGGCGTGAAGGTGTTCGGCGGGATCATGCTCGGCATGAGCTTCCAGCTCTTCAACACGCTGTTCTCGCACATCGGCACGCTGAACACGTGGCCCGCGCCGCTCACCGCCGCGCTGCCCGGCTGCATCTACCTCGCGCTCGGCCTCTTCGCGCTGAAGTGGGTCGATCGGCACTGAGCGCGCGCACGTCATCGGAGGGCGTGATGAATCGACACGGAATCGTCCTTTTCGGCCACGGCGCGCGCGACGCGCGCTGGGCCGAGCCGTTCGAGCGCCTCGCGGCGAAGCTGCGCGCGGCGCGCGGCGCCGATGTGCCCGTCGTGCTCGCGTTTCTCGAATTGATGGAGCCGTCGCTCGTCGCGGCGGCAGCCGCGCTCGCCGCACGAGGCTGCGACGCGATCACCGTGATTCCGGTGTTCTTCGGCGAGGGCGGCCACGTTCGGCGCGACCTGCCGCAACTGATCGATGCGTGCCGCGCCGCGCAGCCGGGAATCGACATCCGCTGCGCGACCGCGGTCGGCGAAGACGATGCGGTGCTCGACGCGATCGTCGCATATTGCGTGCGGGCGAGCGAGGGTCCCGCGCGTTGATCGCTCGCCGCTTGCGCGGGCCGCTCCGCTCGTGACGGCCGGCGCGGCGACATAAAAGACGCCGGCTCATCGCCGGCGTGTCGTTCGTTTTGCGTGTCTCGCGCGCTTTGCGTCTATCGCGCGGTTCGCTTCTTTCGTTCGTGTCTTTCGTTCGTGTCTTTCCTTCGTTTCGCACCGCATCACGCGGCGCTGCGCATCCCGCGCTTGCCCCTTTCGTCCCTTTCGTCGCCCGACTGCTCGTCCGCGAGCCGCTGCGCACGTTCGGCGAACGCGTCGCCGATCATCAGCAGGCTCGGCTGCGCCGGATCGAGCCACGCCTGCGCGGCGCCCGCCGCCATCTCGGCGAGCGTGAGCGTCAGCGTGCGCTCGCGCGGCGTGCTGCACGCCTCGACGATCGCCACAGGCGTCGCGCCCGCCCGCCCCGCGTCGATCAGTTGCCGCGCGATGCCGGGCGCGCTGTCGCGGCCCATGTAGTAGACGAGCGAATCCGCCCTTACCTGCTCGCGGATCTCGTCGCTGCCGGGCGCGCGGCTGTGCGTCGCGAACGCGACGCTGCGCGCGACGCCGCGCAGCGTCAGCGAGCGCCTGAGCGTCGCGGCGCCCGCGAGCGCCGCCGTGATGCCCGGCACGACCTCGTAATCGATGCCGGCTGCTTCGAGCGCGCGCATCTCCTCGTCCGCACGGCCGAACAGCATCGGATCGCCGCCCTTCAGCCGCACGACGATCGCATGCTCGCGCGCCGCGTCGACGATCTGCTTGTTGATGAAGTGCTGCGCGGTCGAGCGCTGCCCGCAGCGCTTGCCGACCGCGATCCTGCGCGCGCGCGGCGCGTAGTCGAGCATCGCGGGCTCGACGAGCGCGTCGTGCAGCACGACGTCGGCATCGGCGAGCAGGCGCGCGCCGCGCACCGTGATGAGGTCCGCCGCGCCCGGCCCTGCACCGATCAGATACACCTTACCCATTGGCATCGATCCCCTTCGTGCGCGCGTGCCCGCGGGCGCCGCCGATGCGGCGCGCGACGTCACGCGGAAAACGCACGAATCATACCCGCGGCGACCGTGTGATGGGTCGCCTCGTCGATCAGCACGAACGCGCCCGTGCCCGGATGCACGTCGTACGTGTCGCAGACGATCGGCTTTTGCAGCGTCAGCGCGACGCGGCCGATGTCGTTCATCTTCAGCTCGTGGCGATCGGTCGCGTGCGACAGCGTGTGCACGTCAAGCACCTGCTTGAGCGCGCCGATCTTCGTGAACACGGTGTTCGTCGTTTGCTTGAGCAAATACTTGCGCTGCGGCGAAAGCGGCGTCTCGTCGAACCAGCAGAGGTCCGCCTCGAGCTTCTTCGCCGGCTCGACGGGCTGCGCGCGCGGCACGAACGTGTCGCCGCGCGACACGTCGACGTCCTCGGCGAGACGGATCGTCACCGCCTGCCCCGCGAACGCGCGATCGACTGCCGCCGTGCCGCCGGGCACCGGCGCGATGATCTCGGCGACCGTCGCCGCGCGGTTCGACGGCAGCACGGCGATCTCGTCGCCGATCTTCACCTCGCCCGCCTCGATACGACCCATGTAGCCGCGGAAATCGTCGGCCGAGCTGCCGTCCTGGCGCGCGACCCATTGCACCGGGAAGCGCAGCGCGTCATGCGCCTGCACCTCGACGGGCAGCGTCTCGAGCACGTTCAGGAGCGGCTCGCCCGCGTACCACGGCATACGCTCGCTCGCCGCGACGATGTTGTCGCCCTTCAGCGCCGACACCGGCACGAAGCGCACGTCGGCCAGGCCGAGCTGCTGCGCTAGCTTCACGTATGCGTCGCGGATCTCGTTGAAGCGGGCCTCGCTGTAGTCGACGAGATCCATCTTGTTGATCGCGACGATCACGTGCTGCAGATCGAGCAGCTTGACGATCGCGCTGTGGCGCTTCGTCTGCGGCAGCAGTTGCGCGGCGCCGTCTTCGAACGTCACGCGCGTCGCGTCGATCAGGATGATCGCCGCGTGCGCGGTCGACGCGCCCGTCACCATGTTGCGCGTGTACTGCTCGTGGCCCGGCGTGTCGGCGATGATGAACTTGCGCTTCGCGGTCGCGAAGTAGCGGTACGCGACGTCGATCGTGATGCCCTGCTCGCGCTCGGCCTCGAGGCCGTCGGTGAGCAGCGCGAGGTCGAGCTCGTCGCCCACCGTGCGCTTGTTCTTTGCGCGCGACAGCGCGGAAAGCTGGTCGGACAGCACCGCCTTGCTGTCGTACAGCAGCCGCCCGATCAGCGTGCTCTTGCCGTCGTCCACGCTGCCCGCCGTGATGAACCGCAGTACGCCGAGGTCTTCGTTGTTCTCGATGATGCTCATGATGGATGTGTCCTCGCGTGCGTCAGAAATAGCCCTGCTTCTTGCGCTGCTCCATCGCGGCCTCCGACGCCTGGTCGTCCATCCGCGTCGCGCCGCGCTCCGTGATCTCCGTCACCGCCGTCTCCGCGATGATCTTCTCCACGTCGTCAGCGTCGCTCTCGACCGGGCATGTGCACGAGATGTCGCCCACCGTGCGGAACCGCACGAGCGCCTCTTCGCTTGTCTCGCCCTCGCGCATCGGCGTGAGCGGCGTGACGGGCACGAGCAGGCCGTTGCGGCGCACGATCTCGCGGCGGTGCGCGTAGTAGATCGACGGCAGTTCGAGCTGCTCGCGCGCGACGTACTGCCACACGTCGAGCTCCGTCCAGTTCGAGATCGGGAACACGCGCAGGTGCTCGCCCTGGTGCAGCCGCGCGTTGTACAGGCTCCACAGCTCCGGGCGCTGCGCCTTCGGGTCCCACTGGCCGAATTCGTCGCGAAACGAGAAGATCCGCTCCTTCGCGCGCGCCTTCTCTTCGTCGCGCCGCGCGCCGCCGATCATCGCGGTATAGCCGTGCTGCTCGATCGTCTCGAGCAGCGTGACGGCCTGCGCGGCGTTGCGCGAATCCGTCTCGCGGCGCAGCACCACGGTGCCGCGCGCAATCGAATCCTCGACGTGGCCGACGACGAGCTCCGCGCCGATCTCCTTCGCGCGGCGGTCGCGGAAGTCGATCACCTCGTCGTAGTTGTGGCCCGTGTCGATGTGCACGAGCGGAAACGGCAGCGCCGTCTTGCGGTTCGCGCCGAGCCCGAACGCCTTGAGCGCGAGATGCAGCACGACGACCGAATCCTTGCCGCCCGAGAACAGCAGCGCCGGCTTGCTGCACTCGGCGACGAGCTCGCGCAGGATGTGGATCGACTCGGCCTCGAGCCAGTCGAGATGGCCCATCCGGCTCGTCGACGCGCCGGCGGACGGGGCAAAAGCGGATTGTTCGAGCGTCGTGCTCATGATTACGGTCCTTGTCTGGGTTCGTGCCGCCGGGCTGGCCGGCGGCGCAATCTGACTATCTTATTATGCGGCGGCCGCCTCAGGCGGAAGCCGATTCGGCTCCGGCCGACGGCACCGGCGTGATCGCGATGTGCAGCCCGCACTCCTTCGTGTCGCGCGACTCCCACCACCAGCGGCCCGCGCGGCTGTCCTCGCCGGGACGGATCGCGCGCGTGCACGGCTCGCAGCCGATGCTCGGATAGCCGCGCGCGTGCAGCGGATTGACGGGCACGTCGAACGCCTTCAGGTAAGCCCACACGTCGCGTTCGGTCCAGTCGGCGAGCGGGTTGTACTTCGCGATCCCGCGCGCGGCGTCGTGCTCCTCTTCGTGGAGCTCCGCGCGCGTGACCGACTGCTCGCGCCGCTGGCCCGTCACCCATGCGTCGACGCCCGCGAGCGCGCGGTTCAGCGGCTCGACCTTGCGGATCTCGCAGCAGCGCTTGCGCAGCTCGACGCTCTCGTAGAACGCGTTCAGGCCGTGCTCGGCGACGTACGCGTCGACCGCGTCCTGCCGGGGGTGGAACTGCTCGATCTCGTAGCCGTAGCGCTCGCGCACGCGCTCGATCATGCCGAGCGTCTCCGTATGCAAGCGGCCGGTATTCAGCGAGAAGATGCCGATCGCGACGCTCTTCGACAGGATCGCATGCGTAATCAGCATATCTTCCGCCGCGAGGCTGCTCGCGAGCTTGACCTTCGGATGACGGCCGGCGATTTGCGCGAGCAGCGCGTCGAGCCGCCCGATCTTGCCGGCGAGCGCCGGGGTCAGCGTCGTTGCGTCGGCGGCGCTCATGCGTTCACCTTCGCTTCGGCCGCCGCCGCGCGGCGGCGGAACAGCGGCGCCGGCTCGTCGAACGCGCCCTGGTAGCGCTGCGAGAACTCGCCGAACGCGTTCAGCGCGTCGCGGATGTCCTTGTCCGCGCGCACCGCGAACGCATCGAAGCCGCAGCGCGACAGGTAAAGGATCTGGTCGCGCAGCACGTCGCCGATCGCGCGCAGCTCGCCCGTCCAGCCGTGGCGCTCGCGCAGCAGGCGCGCGATGCTGTAGCCGCGGCCATCCGCGAAGCGCGGGAATTCGACGCCGATCACCGCGATGCGGCCGAAATCGGCCACGAGGTCGGCGGGTTCGCTGTCGGGCGCGAGCCACACGCCGAGTTCGTCCTTCGTCTTCGCGGCGACGAGCGCGTCGCGCGCCTCCAGCCACAGCGCGAGCGGCACGAGCACCTTGCCGGCCGGCAGCGCGTCGAGTGCGGGCAGCGCGCCGTCTTCGGCCGCGCGCACGACTTGCCATGCGTCGTCGACCACTTCGCGATTCTTGATAATCAAAGCCATCTGCTGATTCCTCTGCGCTGGGTTACGCGTGCGCGGTCTGGCGCGCCGCGTAGACGCGCGCCTTGAACGGCGCGATGCCGATGCGCTCGTACGTGTCGATAAAGCGCTCGCCGTCGATGCGCGCATCGACGAACGTGTCGATCAGCTTCGAGATCACGTCGGGCACCTCCTCCGCGGAGAACGACGGGCCGATCACGCGGCCGAGGCGCGCGCCGCCCGCGCCCGTGCCCTGCTCGCCGCCGAGCGACACCTGATACCACTCGGCGCCGTCCTTGTCGACGCCGAGAATGCCGATGTTGCCGACGTGGTGGTGTCCGCACGAGTTCATGCAGCCCGAGATGTTGAGCGACACGTCGCCCAGGTCGTGCACGTAGTCGAGATCGTCGAAGCGCTGCTGGATCGCGAGCGCGATCGGGATCGACTTCGCGTTCGCGAGCGAGCAGAAGTCGCCGCCCGGGCACGCGATGATGTCGGTCAGGAGGCCCACGTTCGGCGTCGCGAAGCCGGCCGCCTTCGCCTTTTCCCACACGGCGAACAGATCGCGCTTCTTCACGTTCGCGAGAATCAGGTTCTGCTCGTGCGACACGCGCAGCTCGCCGAACGAGTACGCGTCGGCCCAGTCGGCGACCTGCTCCATCTGCTCGGCGCTCGCGTCGCCGGGCGCCACGCGGTGATTCTTCAGCGACAGCGTGACGGCCGCGTACCCCGGCACCTTGTGCGGCGCGACGTTGCGCTCGACCCAGCGCGCGAATGCGCGGTTCTCGAGCAGATGCTGTTCGAACGGCGCGTCGGTGTCGGCGAGCTTTTCGTAGACGGGCGGCAGGAAGTACTGGGACACGCGGTCGAGTTCGGCCTGCGTGAGCGTCGACGGGCCGTCCTTCAAGTGCTGCCATTCCTCTTCGACCTGCTGCGAGAACTTCGCGGGCGACAGCGCCTTCACGAGGATCTTGATCCGCGCCTTGTACAGGTTGTCGCGGCGGCCGTAACGGTTGTAGACGCGCAGCACCGCCTCGCAATACGTGATGAGGTGCTGCCACGGCAGGTTTTCGCGGATGATCGCGCCGACGATCGGCGTGCGGCCGAGGCCGCCGCCCGCGAGGATGCTCGCGACCACTTCGCCCGCCTCGTTCTTCTTCAGGTAGACGCCGAGATCGTGGATCTGCACGGCCGCGCGATCGGCCTTCGAGCCGGACACGGCGATCTTGAACTTGCGCGGCAGCCACGCGAATTCGGGATGGAACGTCGACCATTGGCGCAGGATCTCGGCCCACGGGCGCGGATCGATCTCCTCGTCCTGAGCCACGCCCGCGAACTGGTCGGCGGTGATGTTGCGGATGCAGTTGCCCGACGTCTGGATCGCGTGCATCTGCACGGACGCGAGCTTCGCGAGAATCTCGGGCGTTTCCTCGAGCTTCACCCAGTTGAACTGGATGTTCGTGCGCGTCGAGAAGTGGCCGTAGCCGCGGTCGTGCTCGCGCGCGATGCGGGCGAGCATGCGCAACTGGCTGCTGCGGAGATTGCCGTAGGGAATCGCGATGCGGTGCATGTACGCGTGGCGCTGCATGTACAGGCCGTTCTGCAGCCGCAGCGGACGGAACTCGTCCTCGCTCAATTCGCCGGACAAGCGGCGGCGGACCTGGTCGCGGTACTGCGCGACGCGCTCGTCGACGATCGTCTGATCGTACTGGTCGTACTGGTACATTCGGGGACCCCAGGGTTTGCTCAATATGACCGCGCGGCGTCCTAGCCACGCCGCGCCCGAATCCTGCACCGTCCGCGCCAAGCCGGCCATCCGCCCGGCCGGTCATTTGCAAATGACGATTACAGATATCCATATTTGAAAAACACGGGGCAATCGTAATAAACTCCCCTTATATTTCAAACGACTAAAAAATTCTGTTGATATGCGGAAGGGTTATAAATGAACCTGCACCAATTTCGCTTCGTGCGCGAGGCCGTCCGGCAGAATTTCAACCTCACGGAAGCCGCGAAGGCGCTGTACACGTCGCAGCCCGGGGTGTCGAAAGCCATCATCGAACTCGAGGACGAGCTCGGCGTCGAGATCTTCACGCGCCACGGCAAGCGCGTGCGCTCGCTGACCGAGCCGGGAAGGATCATTCTCGCGTCGGTCGAGCGGATTCTCCAGGAGGTCGAAAGCCTTAAAAGGGTCGGAAAAGATTACGCGGCGCAGGACCAGGGCAACCTGACGATCGCCGCGACGCACACGCAGGCCCGCTACTCGCTGCCCGCCGCGATCGCCGAGTTCAAGAAGCGCTTCCCGAAGGTGCATCTGTCGATCCTGCAAGGCAGCCCGACGCAGGTCGCCGAAATGGTGATCCACGATCAGGCTGACCTCGCGATCGCGACGGAGGCGATCGCCGACTATAAGGAGCTCGTGTCGCTGCCCTGCTTCCAGTGGCACCACGCGGCCGTCGTGCCGGCCGATCACCCGCTCCTCGAGCGCAAGCCGCTGTCGCTCGACGATCTCGCGCAATTCCCGCTCATCACGTACGACGACGCGTTCGCCGGCCGCAAGAAGATCAACCAGGCGTTCGCGCTGCATCGCCTCACGCCCGACATCGTGCTCGAGGCGATCGACGCGGACGTGATCAAGACCTACGTTGAGCTCGGGCTCGGCGTCGGCATCATGGCCGACATCGCGTTCAACCCGGAGCGCGACCGCAATCTGCGCGCGATTCCGGTCGGGCACCTGTTCGGCAGCAACGTGACGCGCGTCGCGCTCAAGCAGGGCGCGTATCTGCGCGGTTATATCTATACGCTCGTCGAGCTGCTGTCGCCGACGCTCAACCGCAAGCTCGTCGAGACCGCGCTCAAGGGCGAGGCCGAGACCTACGAGCTGTGACGCACGGCGCGCCGTTCCCGCGCGCCGCCTCGAACCGGCATGGAGACCTCCGGATGAAGCCATCCTGCCTGCTGCGCCGCGCGGCCGCCTGCGCCGCGGTCGCGCTCGCCTGCACCGCGGCGCGCGCCGATCTGACGGTTGGCGTCGACCTGTCGACGACCGGCCCCGCCGCGACGATCGGCCTGACGAGCAAGAACGCGATCCTGATGTGGCCGAACACGATCGCGGGACAGAAGCTGAACGTGATCGTGCTCGACGACGCGTCCGATCCGGGCCTCGCCGTGCGCAACATCCGCAGACTCGTGACGGAGGACAAGGTCGACGTCGTCGTCGGGCCGAACATCACGCCGGCGGCGCTCGCCGCGCTCGAACCCGTCGCCGCCGCGCAGACGCCGATGATCACGCTGATCGGCTCCGGCTCGATTGTCGAGCCGCAGCAGGGCAAGCGCGTATGGGCGTTCAAGATGGCGCAGAGCGACCGCGCGATGGCCGACGTGCTGACCCGCTACATGGCGAACCACGGCGTGAAGACGGTCGGCTTCATCGGCTTCGCGGACAGCTACGGCGATAGCTGGCTCGACGAGTTCACGCGCTTCGCGGCGCTGCGCAAGGTGAGGATCGTCGCGACCGAGCGCTACAACCGAACCGACGCGAGCGTGACGGGCCAGACGCTGAAACTGATCGCGGCGAAGCCGGACGCGATCCTGATCGCGGGCGCCGGTACGCCGACCGTGCTGCCGCAGCGCACGCTGATCGAGCGCGGCTACCGGGGGCCCATCTACCAGACGCACGGGATCGCGACGCCCGAGTTCCTGCGGCTCGGCGGCAAGGATGTCGAAGGCACGCTGTTCCCGACGCAGCCTGTCGTCGTCGCGCGCACGCTGCCCGCCGGCCATCCTGCGAAGCGTGCGGCGCTCGCGTTCGTCGACGCATACGAGGCGAAATACGGACTCGATACGGTCACGCAGTTCGCGGGCGACGCGGCGGGCGTCTACCCGCGCCTCGCGGACGCGGCCGGCCGCGCGCTGAAGACCGCGCAGCCGGGCACGCCGGCGTTCCGCACGGCGCTGCGCGCGGAGCTCGAGCGCGCGCACGAGCTCATCGTGCCGAACGGCATCGTCAACACGAGCGCCGCCGACCACGTCGGGCTCGACCAGCGGGCGAGCGTGATGGGCATCGTGAAGCACGGCGCATTTGTCTATCTGAGTCAGTGAATGAGCCGGTGAACCGCCCTGTCGCGCCGCGGCGGCGGCGGATGCTTGCCCGTATGAGGGATTTCGGTGATAATTTGCGTTTTCGCCGCGCACAATCGCATGTGCGGCGCAGGTTGGCCCAGGTGGTGAAATTGGTAGACGCAGGGGACTCAAAATCCCCCGCCGCAAGGCGTGCCGGTTCGATTCCGGCCCTGGGCACCATCAACTATTCCTCGAAATTCCCGGCAAGTCGCAAAAACCTTGATAAATAAAGGCACGGAAGGGAATTTCGTTCCTAAAGAGTCCGGCTCGGTTCGTTGATAGCCGGGGGTACATCGGGGTACTTTTAGGGGTATGTCCTCACTTCGAGGCTCCACCGCAACGGAAATACCCCTGATGCCCTTGACCGATACGGCAATCCGGACTGCCAAGCCCGGGCCGAAGATTCAAAAACTCTACGACGGCAACGGCCTGTTCTTGCAAGTCATGCCGAGCGGCCCAAAATACTGGCGGCTCGCGGGCGCGCAATTTTGACCGTCCGATAGTTGATGCTCGCAATGCGGCCCGCATGCAGCCGCCCAACAGTTTAGGCATTCCGGAAAACAGTCAGACATCGACCGACATGACCTGTTGCGACGCAATGAGCAACGGCGGAACCGGGCACTTGCAAATGCACAGATCATCGCTCAGTGCCACGCGTCGGCCGTCCGGCCCCGTCATCGGAATTCGCGGACCGGAGCATTGAATTTTGCCGATCGTTTTACACACCGGGCAAAACACATCGTCGTTCTCGTGCGCGACGTGCCTGCCGTCGAGTGCGAAGGGTGTCGCCTTGGCTTGGACTGTTCCCGCGACCGTCGTATGATCGCCGTCGAAAATCAAGTATCTCGTCATGGTCAACGTGACCCGTCTTGTTTCTCACTCGGCGACCAGTGCCAGTTCGTCGTACCCCAAGAACTTCCTTCGATCACCGGCATGATTTCACCCACTTCGAAATAACGGCGGCTGCCAGCTTTGGCTGGCGTATGCCACCAACCAGCTTCGGGACACGGGTTGCCGCCTCGCACGCTTTGGCGAGCCGGTTCGCGATTCACGGGCGGCGGAACGATCGTCGGCGGCTCAGCGATGGGCGGTGCATCCGGCAAGTCAAAACGTGCTACCCATTTGCGCGCATTTTTCGTGTCTGCACTCGGCAGATCGGGAATGTAGGTATGCAGCGCATCAGGCTTCGGATCGCGCAGCACACGCAAGACACTGTTCACGAACACGTACGGCTCGGGCAACCCTTCTTCGGGAGCGCCAAGGCGCGGGAAGTCGCCCGCGCGGATCATCAGACATGCATTTGCGCGCTCGATATGAATATCGGGACGGTCAAGCTTTTCCCGAATCGCTGCCTCGCCGCCCAAGCGCTCGATGAACAGTTCGCCTAGGATCGTGTACCAGTTTACGCCCTTGATGAAACCCCATCGCCCAACCTTGGCACCCGGATGTAGATGGTCATAGGACGCGGCTAGATCGTCCCTAGACTCGCCTTCATAAGACACCGGGTCGTACTCTTGCTTCTGCAAGTGCGCAGTGCTGTCAATGTCTAACCCACTGAAACGTTCGGCAAGCGCCCATTCTTGGGGCATATAGCGGTGGTAACTAAACGCAAGAATCGGCGCAAACCCACCATAGCCGCCACGAACCACGAGTTTTTTACACACAAAACGCAGAAATTCCTCGTACTTCGCGATGCCCTCGTCGGTAGTGACCAAGTTCATCGGCACATTGAATTTCAGATGCGATAAACCCGTCTCCCTTCCCTTAGGTACTCTCAATCGTCCGGTAGGTGAAACATAATCGTCTTGAAGTGCCATTCCGGTTAGCACCCCAATGTTGTATTCCGCCGCTGTGTCTTGATCGGTTACGCTGGAACGCAACACACTGACTTGCATATAAGACGGTGTATCGATAATCGCCCGTCGAATCTTCTCAACGCCCTTCTCGTTCCGCTTCGAGAATTTACCAAGGTCGGAGTCCTTGCCGCCCTTCAGATGCTCGCCGAACATTTCGGCGAAGCGGTCAAAGCAGTCAAGAATCGCCTGCCGCACATCAGGCTGCGAGCCGCGCTCAAAGAACACCGTACCGATGACACCCGGCAACACGCCCATCGAGTTGTCGGCAAGGCGCACGCTCAAATCTTCCTGATAGCGGGAAAGCGCCTGCAACGGCGTCAAGACAGGTTTCGAATCACTCAAAGTCATAATCGGATCGTCAATTGATCAGTCGCACATGAATTCAGTCAGCTTGCGGAGAGTGCCGCAACTGCACTCCCACCCCCGACGACTACACCAAGGGTCGCAGCCAATGCAGCAGCGGCCTCTGCACCAGCCGCGATAATCGCACACAGAGCAGCAAATATCGCGATCAACTCAGGCAACAACAGGATCACGATTGCGACGCCGACGACAATAGCTACCGCTATCGCGGCTCCCTTCAGCAGCGTCACGCCAACCTGCGCCCAATCGATATGCGTGAGCACATCCCACGTCAAATCGGTCATGCGTACGATCGCTTCCCATCCGGCCTTGAGTTGCGCGGCCGTGTAGCGAAATATTTCGTGTCCTTTCTCGTCAACCCAAACCCAAGCGCTATGCGCTTTGTCGGCGACCCACTGACCGGCCGTAAACATCCATGCTGCGTGCTGATGCAGGAAACCCGACAGCAGGACATTCGAATGCCACTGCGAAGGCGTCGTTCCGCCGTTGACGCGCCCTAAAATGAACGGCTTGTCGCAATCGTTTGCCCAATAGGCGACTAAAACCCATTCACCGGCCCGTGGCACGTGAACCGCTCCGTAGCCGTTCCCGGTATCGGCCTGCATGGTCGATAGCAGCGGCGACGAAGCAAACGTGCCATCCGGATTTTTGCGGTCCCACGCGAAATGCACGCGGACTTGATTTCGCTCGTTCGTCCACGCTTCCGATCCTTGCTGCGTCACGACGATCGCATGCTCGATGGTCATGTTCGGCTTGGGATGCGCGAGCGGGCTGCGATATTCAACGCTCGCTTCTTGTGCCTCAATCTCGATGACGAAAAATCCGGCTGTCCCATCCTGCGGATGCTCCGGAGTCTTGAAGCGCGCCCCGTGTGCCGCCTGTTGCTCAGCCAACGTCGCGCGCAGACTGCGCGGATACCCTGCCGAAGTTACCGGGTAAACAAAGCAAAGCTCGGCGCGCACACATTGGCGGGCAGCGCGGGCGATCTTTCGCGCAGCCTGTACCAGTCCGGGAGCGTCCCATACCCCGGGCAAGCTCAAGCCCGACGCGGATTTCGGGCGCTTGTTACTGATGTCGCCAGCGTTCTTGCTTTCGGCAGCGCGCACTGCCGAACGACGTCCATCGAAAACGCGCGGGGTACGATTGGGGCAGGACAACGCCCTCCGGCAATCAAATTAATTTTCCGCCACATAAAGCTCTGTCCGAAATTTGGCGTGTGCGGCCCCATGCGCGCCAGCAGACATCGAAGCATCGCGCCACTACCGCCTACGCTCGCTGCGGCATCGTCCGACGGACATGCCCCGCACCGCCGGCCGCGGCAATCGAGCCCCGCCTTGACACTATCAACGCGGAGCTTTTTCATTTGCGCCCGCCACGGCGCGGCGCGGCGCGGCGCGGTGCGGACCGCCAGTCGGCCATGCCGTGCGGCGCACACTCCTGCCCAATCAAGGTGGCGACGAACATCGGACGCCGCTCGCCTGGCCGCCGGCAGCCCCAACCTGCGTCCCGCCTAAAGAAACCGCCCGTCCGCTCGCCAAAAATTTCGCCACATGCAAACTTCCGGAAATGATTCAGTGGGAATTGTTACAATCCACATCCAAATATATGAAGAATGCAATAGATGCAAGGTATTGTTTTATCTCTTCAAAACGCGTTGTCGCTCGAGAACGTGCTGCTGGGATTGGGTGCGCTTGTCGTGGTCGGCGGCCTCGCGTATGCGATCCGATCGATCCGGCTCTTCATGAAAATCGGCAACGACGAGTGAGTCCTTGCTGACCGGCGATCCGCGTTCGTGCCGACCGGCGCGACACGTTCGCCAATCCGCCCTCCGTGTCGCGCGCGTCCGTCGCCGGCGGACACCACCCGCCCGTCACGTATCGATCTCCTCCTCCCGGTCGTCCGCCGCCGCTACTGCGCGTCGTCGCGCACGCCCTCGTCGTTGCTCACGACGACGAGCACCTCCGCCTGCGTCGCGCCGACGCTGCGCATCCGGTGCGGAATCAGCGCATTGAAATAAACCGAATCACCCGTCTTCAGCTTGATCGTCTCGTTCGGGAACGCGATCTCGACACGCCCCTTGTGGACGAACAGCATCTCCTCCCCTTCGTGCTCGCGAAACGCCGAGCTCACGTAATCGCGCGGCGGATACACGATGAACGGCAACAGCCTCTTCGGCGCGACGCCCGCCGCGATGCTCTCGTACGTGCGTGCGCGCACGCTCGATACGCTGCCCATCGACGTGCGCTCCGACGCCCGCGTGACCGTGATCAGCTCGCGATCCCGGCTCTCCGAGAACAACTGCTCGACGTCGACCTGCAGCGCCTTCGACAGCTTCAGCGCGACCGCGATCGACGGCACGCTGAGGCCGCGCTCGACCTTCGACAAATAGCTCTTCGTGAGGCCGGTCGCTTCGGCCAGCACGTCGAGCGTCCATCCTTTCTGCTTTCTCAGCAGCTTCAGACGAATCGTCATGACGGCAAATGTCTTTTGAAAAACTGATTGTATCATATGACACTTTGTGTCCTATAATCTACTTCGTGTTCTTGATGCGCCGCGACGACGCGTCAGGAACACGGCATATTCGTTCACATCCTGGAGGCGGTATGGTCGACACATTGAAGATGGGCAAGGCCGAGCTCGTCGCGCTCGCGCAGCGGCGGCTCGACAACGAAATCAAGGATAGCGGGTGGACCGCGCGCGAGAAGCTTGCGCTCACGTGTCGGATCCTGTTCGACGACGGGCACGACTGCAGCCTCGCCGGACAGATCACGTGCCGCGCGGATACGCCGCACACGTACTACACGCAGCGCCTCGGGCTCGGTTTCGACGAGATCACCGAATCGAATCTGCTGCAGGTCGATCAGGATCTCGAAGTGATCGGCGGCGAAGGCATTCCGAATCCCGCCAACCGCTTTCACACGTGGATCTATCGCGCGCGCCCCGACGTCAACTGCATCATCCACACGCATCCGGCGCACGTCGCCGCGCTGTCGATGCTAGAGACGCCGCTCGTCGTGTCGCACATGGACACCTGTCCGCTCTACGACGATTGCGCGTTCCTGAAGGATTGGCCAGGCGTGCCCGTCGGCAACGAGGAAGGCGAGATCATCTCGAACGCGCTTGGCGACAAGCGCGCGATCCTGCTGTCGCATCACGGCCAGCTCGTCGTCGGCAAAACGATCGAGGAGGCGTGCATGCTTGCGATCCTGATCGAGCGCGCAGCGCGGCTGCAACTGCTGGCGATGGCGGCCGGCGCGATCGAGCCGATCCCGCCCGCGCTCGCGACCGACGCACACGACTGGATCTCGACGCCGAAGCGCGACGCCGTGACGTTCGCGTACTACGCGCGGCGCGCGCTGCGCCATCACCCCGACTGCCTCGGCTGATCCGCCGAATTGCCCGCGCGTCGAATCGATAGCGAACCGACGACGACCCGACGACATCGAACACTCCGGAGCCCCCGACTCATGTCCAACCCATTGCAAGGCATCATCGCCTACCCCGTCACCCCCTTCTCGCCCGACGGCCAGGTCGACACGACCGCCCTCGGCGCGCTCGTCGAACGCCTGATCGCAAGCGGCGTGCACGGCATTGCGCCGCTCGGCAGCACAGGCGAGAGCGCCTATCTGTCCGACGCCGAATGGGAAGCCGCCGCGTCGGCCTCGATTCGCGCCGTCGACCGCCGCGTGCCGGCCGTCGTCGGCATCTCCGATCTCACCACCGCGAACGCGGTGCGCCGCGCGAAGTTCGCCGAGCAGGCAGGCGCTGACGCGGTCATGGTGCTGCCCGTGTCGTACTGGAAGCTGGACGACGAAGCGATCGTCGGCCACTATCGCGCGATCGGCGACGCGATCGGCATTCCGATCATGCTGTACAACAACCCGGCGACGAGCGGCATCGACATGTCGCCCGAGCTGATCGCACGCATCTTCCGCACGGTCGACAACGTGACGATGGTCAAGGAGAGCACGGGCGACATCAAGCGCATGCACCGGCTCGCGCAACTGGGCGACGGCGCGATCCCGTTCTACAACGGCAGCAATCCGATGGCGCTCGCCGCGCTCGCGGCGGGCGCGGCCGGCTGGTGCACCGCCGCGCCGAACCTGAATGCGCGCCTGCCGCTCGCGCTGTACGAAGCGATGCGCGCGGGCGATCTCGGCACGGCCCGCGCCGTCTTCCACCGGCAACTGCCGCTCTTGCAGTTCATCGTCGCGGGCGGGCTGCCCGTCACGGTGAAGGCGGGGCTGCGGCTCGCGGGCTTCGACGCGGGCGAGCCGCGCAAGCCGCTGCGCCCGCTCGGCGAAGAGCGCACGCGCGAGCTCGCCGCGATTCTCGACGCGCTGCGCGACGCTGCTCACGCGTGAACGGAACGGCGCGCATGCATTCGATGAACGCGAAACTCGATGCGCTGCTGATCGGCGCGATACGGCCGCTCGCGGATACGGCGCACGCGAGCGCGATCGGCAAGCAACCGGTGCACGAGCGCCTGTGGCTCGCGCGCACCGGCTTCGCCGGCGACGAGCAGGCCGACCGCAAGCATCACGGCGGCCCGGACAAGGCGGTCCATCACTATGCGTTCGACCACTATGCGCTATGGGCGGCCGAGATCGGCCCGCGCGACGTGCTCGCGCGGCCGGGCGCATTCGGCGAGAACCTGTCGACGCGCGGCATCGCCGAGCGCGACGTGTGCATCGGCGACGTCTTCACGCTCGGCGGCGCGACGCTGCAGGTCTCGCAGTCCCGGCAGCCGTGCTGGAAGCTCAATGCACGCTTCGGATTCCGGAAGATGTCCGCGCGCGTCCAGCAGAGCGGACGGACCGGCTGGTAATACCGCGTGCTCGACGAGGGCTGGGTCGAGCCCGGCGGCGAACTCGCGCTGCGCGAGCGGCCGCATCCGGAATGGCCGCTGTCGAGCGTGCTCGATGTGCTGTACCGGCGCACGCTCGATGCCGGCGCGCTCGAAGCGCTGTCGCGCATCGACGCGCTGCCGCCGTCATGGCGCCAACTGTTCGAGCGGCGGCTGAAGGCCGGCGCGGTCGAGGACTGGACGAAGCGGCTCGACGGATGACATGAGCGCGCAACGGGCGGCGGGGACCGGCGCCCGCCGCCCTGTCGCGCTCACGCGCCGGCGCAGAACGCGACGATCGCATCGGCGACGCGCGCCGCCGCCTCGCGTTGCGGAAAGTGACCGACGCCATCGAGTACGACGCGCTCGTAGCGTCCGGCGAAGAAACGCTCGCGCGATGCGGAGCTGTCCGGATGGTTGCAGGTGTCCGCGCCGCCGTGCAGCACGAGCGTCGGCACGGACAGAACGGGCGCGGGATTCAGACGCGCTTCGTCGTGCGCATACGCGGCGCAACCGTTCGCGAAGCCCCAGCGGTGCCGGTACGAATGCAGCACGACGTCTGCCCAGTCGGGCCCATCGAACGCGTCGGCCGCTTCGTCGAAGTCCTCCGGCGCATACCAGCCCGCCGGCGCCCACGTGTCCCACATCGTCCGCGCGAACGCGCGGCGATCGTCGCGCACCGCTCGCTCGCCGCGCGACGTCGCCATGAACCAGTGATACCAGTAACGGCGCGCCTGCTGCAGCGACAGCGGCTGATTCGGGTCGTTCGTGCCGTAGCCGACCGACAGCATCACGAGATGCGACGCCGCCCGCTCACGCAACCCGCACGCGTTCGCGGCGGCGCGCGCACCCCAGTCGTGTCCGACGAGCACCGGGCGTTCGAGCCCCAGCGCGTCGGCGAAATCGAGCAGATCGCGCCCGAGCGCCGCGAGTTGCCCGCTGCGCGGCGTCGCCGCGTCGCGAAAGCGGGTTGGCGCAAAACCGCGCAGCGCGGGCGCAAGCACGCGATAGCCGGCGTCGGCGAGCACGGGCGCGGCCGCGTTCCAGCACGCCGGGCTGTCCGGCCAGCCGTGCAGCAGCACGGCCGTGCGCGCGCCGTCCGGATTCCATTCGAGATACGCGACGTCCAGCAGCGGGGTCGTCGCAAACAGATAGTCGGGCATCGGGGTCTCCGCCGGTTGTCAGGTCGGTGACGTCGATCGTAGCCCGGGCTCTCGTCACGATTCTCAAAGAATCATCATCTATTATTCGAATATCTCGTTGAATCGGTGATCCGCATGAATGCGCCGTCGGACTCGGCAGCGATGTCGCTCGACATCGTGCTGCTGCGCACCTTTCTCGAAGTCGCCGACAGCCGCGGCTTCGCGCCCGCGGCCGAGCGGCTCGCGCTCACGCCGTCGGCCGTCAGCGGGCACATCAAGCGGCTCGAGCAGGCGACGGGCGCCGTGCTGCTCGCCCGCACGACGCGGCGAGTTGAGCTCACGCCCGCGGGCGAGACGCTCTATGCATATGCACGCAACATCGTCGAGATGGAGCGCGAAGCGCGTGCGCGGCTGCGCGGCTCGCCGCTGCACGGCCGGCTGCGCGTGGGCGCGTCGGAGGATTTCGCCGGCGCGTGGCTGCCGCAGGTGCTGCACGCGTTCGGCCGACTGCATCCGCGCGCGACGATCGAGCTGAAGGTCGGCATCACCGCGGATCTGCTGCGGCACCAGGCGTCGGGCCGCATCGACGTCGTGCTCGGCAAGCATTGCCGCCGCATCGACGACAACGCCGGCGAACTGCTGTGGGAAGAGCCGCTCGTATGGGCGTTCGCATCCGGCGCCGCGCTCGACGCAAACGACGCGCTGCCGCTCGCGCTCTTTCCCGAGCCTTGCGTGTACCGCGAAGCGGCGCTCGCCGCGCTGAGCGACGCGCTGCGGCCATTTCGGATCGCGTTCGAAAGCGGCAGCATGGCGGGCTGCGTGGCGGCCGCGCTCGCGGGATTCGCCGTCACCGTCGTCGCGCGCAGCCAGTTGCGCGACGGCCTGCGCGAATGCGGGCCGAACGACGCACTGCCCGCGCTGCCCGCCGCGCGCTTCTACGCGTTCTCGCATCGACCGACGCCCGCCAGCAACGCGCTGATCGACGCGGTGCGCGAAACCGGACGCCGCCGCCGTTTCGCACCGGCGCATTAACGCGCCGGCGCAAACGAACGCGCGCTCGTTCGAGACGTTCGTCTCACAATGAATCGCCAATACTCGGCAGCCGAAGCGAGATAAACGGTCGACGATGAATCGACGAGAATCGATGAACGCGGGCATAAGAAAATCCCGCGAGTTCGAAAACAAGTCGCGGATATACTAGGATTCATCCATTCAAAATCTCGTCAAAACGTCCATGCGCGAGGTCAATCGTTTCTCCGAGATGGCCGTGTTCGTTCAGGTGATCGAGTCGTGCGGATTCTCTGCGGCGGGACGACGGCTCGACATGACGCCATCGGCGATCAGCAAGTTCGTTCAACGGCTCGAGACGCGGCTCGGCGTGCGCCTTTTGAATCGCACGACGCGCAAGCTGCAGCTCACGCCCGAAGGCGCCGCGTTCTACGAGCGCTGCGTGCGCATCCTCGAAGACATCGCCGACGCCGAGCGCGAGGCGATGCACGGCGCGATTCCGCAGGGGCGCGTGCGGATCAATTCGCACGTGCCGTTCGGCAAGCATCATCTGATGCCGCTCTTGCCCGAGTTCCAGCGCCGCTATCCGGACATCACGCTCGACATCGTGCTGTCGGACGCGGCCGTCGATCCGCTCGACAACCGCAGCGACATCGCGATCCGCTCCGGCGCACTCGACGATTCGCGGCTCGTGATGCGCAGGCTCGGCGGCAGCCGGATGGTCGTCGTCGGCTCGCCCGCGTATTTCGAGCGCAACGGCGTGCCGGCGACGCCCGACGATCTCGATCGCCACAACTGCATCGGCCTCAGCGGCAACGCGAAGGCATGGCCGTTCGTCGCGGCGGAAGGCCAGCGCCTGCTGCCGTCGGGCGGCCACCTGCTGCTCGGCGACAACGAAAGCATCCGCGAAGCGGCCGTCTCCGGGCTCGGGCTCGCGCGGCTCGCGCGCTTTCACGTCGACGCGGACCTCGACGCGGGACGCCTCGTGCCGGTGCTCGAGGCATTCAATCCGGGCGACGAAGAAGAGATCAACGCGGTGTTCGTCGGGCCGAGCGAGCATCTGCCGATGCGCGTGCACGCGCTGCTCGATTTCCTGAAAGAGCGGATACGGATCGGGCCGCGCGCCGCCGGCGATCGCGGCGAGGCGCCGACGCTCGGCGCGCGCGCCGTCGTCACGCGGCTGCGCTGAGCGCGCCGCCGGCGATGCGCTTCGGCGTGCCGTCGCGCGCACGAGCGGGTGCGTGCATATGCATATGTGCGTGCATCGTGCACGCGTGCTCGATGCGCTTTCAGCGGCTAGCCGCGTTTGACTCCGTCCGGAAGCGGGAAAACGGCGAAACGCGCGCCGAACGCCGGCGGACACATTCGCGGCTTCCGCGCAACCGGCGCGGCGACGAACGATCTCGAATAGCGAATCGACGAGATGTGGATTCGTCGAACGCTGCCGCGCATCGGAACACCGCGGCGGCCCCTCGCCCGGCGCCTATTTCACGGTGAACGTATAGCGGCCCTGCGTGCGGTGGCCGTCGGTTGCAACCGCCACCCACTTGACCGTATACGCGCCGGCCTGCAGCGGCTTGAGCGCGACCGACATGCGCTTGCGATCGTTCGCGTCGACGACCGCCTTCGCGGCCTGGGCCGGCGCGCCGGCTGCATCGACGACGACGATCGAGCTGAACGCGGGCTCGAGCGTCTCGGTGAAGTCGATCGACACGGCCTGCGGCGCCGCGACCGCGGCATTCGCGGGCGGATCGGTCTTCTCGGGTTTCGCGTGCGCGAATGCGGCGCCCGACAGCGCGAGTGCGAGCGCGGCGGCAAGGCCGCGCCGCGCGACGGAAGTGATCGTCATGGTCATCGTTACCTTCGTTTGAACGAGGAATGGCGGTCGCAAGCGCGACCGCGGGGCCCCGAGCTTAACAGCCGCCACGCGCGCTTGCGCACGAGCGCGCCGCGACCGTTCTCCCGATCCGCGTTTGATGCGCTTGGTACAATGCGCGCGCCATGGATCTCGAAAGCATTCTGTTTACGCAAGGCTTCGGGTCGCGCCGCCAGTGCCGCGCGCTCGTCGAAGCGGGACGCGTCGCCGCCGTCGGCGCGACGTGCACCGACGCGCACGCGTCGTTCGACACCACGCAGCTCGTGTTCGAAGTCGACGGCGTCGCTTGGCCGTACCGCGCGCGCGCGTACGTCGTGCTCAACAAGCCGGCGGGCTACGAGTGCTCGCGCGAGCCGCAGCATCATGCGAGCGTGTTCAGCCTGCTGCCGCCGCAGTTCGCCGAACGCGGCGTCCAGTGCGTCGGCCGCCTCGACCAGGACACGACGGGCCTGCTGCTCCTGTCCGACGACGGCCAGTTCGTCCATGCGTACACGTCACCGAAGCGCAAGACGCCGAAGACCTACGTCGCGACGGTGCGCCACCCGCTCGACGACGCGCAGCTCGACGCGCTGCGCGCGGGCGTGCTGCTGCACGGCGAGCCGAAGCCGGTCGCGGCGCTCGCCGCCGTCGCCCGAGGAGAACGACTCCTCGAAATGACGATCGCCGAAGGGAAATACCACCAGGTGAAGCGGATGGTCGCCGCCGCGAGCAACCGCGTCGACGCGTTGCATCGCTCGCGCATCGGCGGCTTCGCGTTGCCCGGGGATCTCGCCGAAGGCGCATGGCGCTGGCTCGACGAGCACGATCTCGCCGCATTGCGCGGCACGGCGAAAACCCTGTCAGGGTAAGCCCGAACGGCCGCCGCCCGGCGGCCCGAGCCATGCCGCATCGCAGCATGGCAGTGTCATCAAGCCCCGCTATACTCGAAACAAACCACAATACGTTCCAGGTTTGGGGGGACATCATGACCATCGACAATCCGATCGAAATATCGTCCGTGATACTGGCGTTCGCGGCGCTCGGCGCGATCATCATCGGCGGGCTGCTCACCGCGATGCATCTGAAGCGCAAATATCATCCGAATCTGATTGGCGCGCTGATCGGCGCGCTGCTGTGCTTCCTGTTGATCGAGGCGTTGCCGGCAATCACTTGACCGGGCGCGGCGCGGGCACGGTGCGCAGAAAGTCGTCGACAGTCGGATAACGCAGCGCGATGCGCAATTCGCGCTTCATTCTCGCGTTCGCGAGCCGCCGCGACTCGCGCATGAACGACAGCAGCATCGGCTCGAGCTGCCGCTCCGCTTCGGCGCGCGCGATGCGCGGCGGGCTGCGCATGCCGAACGCGCGCGCGATCCGCTCGAAGTAGTCCCCCATCTTCAGCTCGGTATCGTCGCTCGCATGGACGACCCGCGCGGGCTTGCCGCGCGCGGCGGCGCGCAACAGAATCGACGCGAGATCGTCGGCATGAATATGGTTCGTATAGACGTCGTCGGCCTCGGCGAGGGCCGGCGTCCCCTTCTCGAGCCGCGCGAGCGGCAACCGGTTCGCCGCGTAGATGCCGGGGATCCGCACGATGCGCGCGGACAGCGCACCGCGCGCGGTCGCGCGGCGAAGCTGACGCTCGGCCGACACGCGCCGCTGCGCGCGCAGATTCGCGGGCCGCACCGGCCGCGTTTCGTCAACCCGCGCGCCGCCGCAATCGCCGTAGACGCCGCTCGTGCTCGCGTAGACGACGACGGGACGCGACGGGGCGTCGGGTACAATAGCCGATGCTCGAAAAAGTGGCCGAGCCGATCTGGCAGTGGCCCGCCCGGCGCGCAGCCTGCCGTATGCCGGCGCGAACTGACGCGACGGCCGCCGCGGCGACGCGAGCGCGGCGATGAGCGCCTGCGTTCGGCGATCGACGTCGCCCGTGGCCTGCGGCGGCGCGAGATGCAGCACGACGTGCGCGACGCGCGCGATCCGCTCGAGCGTCGCGCGCGCGTCCAGATCGCCGACGACGGGCACGACGCCCGCCGCCCGAAGTTCGGCGCAGCGCGAGCGCCGGCTCGTCAGCGCGACGACGCGCAGGTTCTCGCGCCGCGCGCGCAGTTGCGCGGCGCAGCGCAGGCCGACGTCGCCGCAGCCGACGATCAATACGCGCGGCCGGCGCAGGATTCGTGTCGCAATCATGGTGTATCGGTTGATCCGCAGGAATGCATTGTAGCTGCCGTGCACGCCTTGCACGGTCCCCACTTTTTGTTCTCAACGACTTATGGCTTTTAACGTAACCCTCAAGCAAAGCGGCCGGCAGTTCCAGGTCGAGGCCGACGAAACCGTGCTCGCGGCGGCGCTGCGCCAGAACGTCCATCTGCCCTACGGCTGCAAGAACGGCGCGTGCGGCTCGTGCAAGGGCACGATCGTGCAAGGCCAGTTCGAGCAGGGGCCGCATTCCGCATCGGCGCTGTCGAACGACGAGCGCACGCGCGGCCTCGCGCTCCTCTGCTGCTCGAAGCCGCAGAGCGACCTCGAAGTCGACGTGCGCGAGATCGCGGGCGTCGACGGCGTCCAGGTGAAGAAGCTGCCGTGCCGCGTCGCGGCGCTCGAGCGCCGCGCGGACGACGTGATCGTGCTGAGGCTGCAGTTGCCCGCGAACGAGCGCCTGCAGTATCTGGCCGGCCAGTACATCGAGTTCATCCTGAAGGACGGCGCGCGCCGCAGCTATTCGATGGCGACCGCGCCGCACGAGGAAGGGCCGATCGAGCTGCACATCCGCCACATGCCGGGCGGCAAGTTCACCGACCACGTGTTCGGCGCGATGAAGGAACGCGACATCCTGCGCCTCGAAGGCCCGCTCGGCACGTTCTTCCTGCGCGAGGATTCGGACAAGCCGATCGTGCTGCTCGCATCCGGCACGGGCTTCGCGCCGATCAAGGCGATCATCGAGCACGCGCACCACGCGAAGCTCGAGCGCCCGATGACGCTCTACTGGGGCGCGCGCCGCAAGAAGGACCTGTATCTGCTCGACGCCGCCGAGCAATGGGCGAAGGAGATCCCGAACTTCAAGTTCGTGCCGGTGCTCTCCGAGCCCGACGCGAGCGACGCGTGGGCGGGCCGCACGGGCTTCGTGCACCGCGCGGTGATCGAGGATCTGCCGGATCTGTCCGGGCACCAGGTGTATGCGTGCGGCGCGCCCGTGATGGTCGAATCCGCGCAGCGCGACTTCACGCAGCACCATGGCCTGCCCGCCGACGAGTTCTACGCGGACTCGTTCACGAGCGCCGCGGACCTCGCACACCCGGTCTGAGCGCCGCGCGGCCCGGGAAAACCGCCGCGACACGGAATTGTCGCGTCGCAGCGGTTTACTTGAGGCCGCGTGATGCCTTATGCTTGCGCACATGAACCGCTTCCAGTCCGCTCTCCGACGTCGCCGCTCGCCGCTCCGCACGGATGCCGCCGGCTCGCCACGGACTCGCGCGTAACCGCTTCCCCGTTACGCACAAGCTGTTCGAACCACCAAGCCACGGCATCCCGTGGCTTTTTTTATTGTCTTTTCGCCGACTGCCCGCTGGAGCCTGCCGCTATGCCGCTGAACGACTACCCGATCGACTCGCTGATGTACATCACGAACCGCCCCGACATCGTGTTCACGCACGGCAAGGGCTCGTGGCTCTACGACCACACCGGCAAGCGCTACCTGGATTTCATCCAGGGCTGGGCGGTCAACTGCCTCGGCCACTGCAACGACGGCCTCGTCCAGGCGCTGCAGGCGCAGGCCGAGAAGCTGCTGAACCCGTCGCCCGCGTTCTACAACGAGCCGATGGCGAAGCTCGCGGGCCTCCTCACGCAGCACAGCGTGTTCGACAAGGTGTTCTTCGCGAACAGCGGCGCCGAAGCGAACGAAGGCGCGATCAAGCTCGCGCGCAAATGGGGCCGCAAGTTCAGGAAGGGTGCGTACGAGATCATCACGTTCGACCACGGCTTCCACGGCCGCACGCTCGCGACGATGTCGGCGAGCGGCAAGGCCGGCTGGGACACGATCTACGCGCCGCAGGTGCCGGGCTTTCCGAAGGCCGAGATCAACGATATCAACTCGGTCGAGCGGCTGATCAACGACAAGACCGTCGCCGTGATGCTCGAGCCGATCCAGGGCGAAGGCGGCGTGATCCCGGCGTCGCGCGAATTCATGCGGCAACTGCGCGCGCTGACGAAGCAGCACGACCTGCTGCTCATCGTCGACGAAGTGCAAAGCGGCTGCGGCCGCGCCGGCACGCTGTTCGCGTACGAGCTCGCCGGCGTCGAGCCGGACATCATGACGCTCGGCAAGGGCATCGGCGGCGGCGTGCCGCTCGCGGCGCTGCTGTCGAAGGCGGACGTCGCGGTGTTCGAGGCGGGCGACCAGGGCGGCACCTACAACGGCAACCCGCTGATGACCGCGGCGGGCCACGCGGTGATCTCGCAGCTCGTCGCGCCGGGCTTCCTCGAAGGCGTGCGCGCGCGCGGGGAATACCTGAAGCGCAAGCTGCTCGAACTGTCGGAGGAGCGCGGCTTCGAGGGCGAGCGCGGCGAAGGCCTGCTGCGCGCGCTCCTGCTCGGCAAGGACATCGGCCCGCAGATCGTCGAGAAGGCGCGCGACATGCAGCCGGACGGCCTGCTGCTGAACGCCGCGCGCCCGAACCTGCTGCGCTTCATGCCGGCCCTGAACGTGACGAACGACGAGATCGACCAGATGATGGCGATGCTGCGTTCGGTGCTCGATTCGCTCTGATCGCGCATGTCGACCGAGATCGTCACGAACGACGTCGCGATCCGCCCGTTCGGGCTCGGCGACACCGACGCCGTGCTCGCCGTGTGGCGCGACGCGTTCCCGTCGTATTCGGACGCGAGCGCGCCGCACCGCGATCCGCGGCGCTCGATCGAGCTCAAGCTCGCGACGCAGCCCGAGCTGTTTTTCGTCGCGACCGCCGACGGGCGTGTCGTCGGGACCGTGATGGCCGGCTACGACGGTCATCGCGGCTGGCTGTATTCGCTCGCGGTCGAACGCGGCGCGCGGCGGCTCGGCATCGGCCGCGCGCTGCTCGCGCATGCGGAGGCGGCGCTCGCCGCGCGCGGCTGCCCCAAGGTGAACCTGCAGGTGCTACCGGGCAACGACGACGCGTGCCGTTTCTACGAAGCGCTCGGCTACCGCGCGGAAGAGCGCATCTCGTTCGGCAAGCGGCTCGCGACGGATTGACGTTGCAGTGAACGCGGCGCACCGCGCCGCCGTTTTTCGCGGCATGCGCCGCCGCCCGCATCGCCGCGCCCGCCTACGAAATCGGCCCCGCGACCGGCAGCGGATTGCCCAGGCCGTCGGTCGGCACCGCCTGCTGCTCGAATGCCGCGAAGTACGCGGCCCATTGCTCGCCGCCAAGATCGACGAAAAGCGCGCCGTCCTGCCACACGTCGTTGTGATCGTTCGCGTCGTTGCCCGGCCGATGCAGGAAGTGCGGCCCGGACGATCCCTGGTTCATGTGCGTATCGTGTATGCCGTTGCCTTCGACGTACGTGCGCCCGAACACATACAGATCGAGGTTCTGCTGACGCGCGGCGTCGACGAGCCGCAGCATCGACGGAATCGGCTCCGGATGCTCGGTGCCGTCCATTACGTCGCTCATGCGCCACGCGCCTGTCTCGCTCAGGACGTCGCTGCGCACGAAGTCGAGCGCCGGCAGCGCAGCGCCGCCCGTCAGGTCCGTATAGCCTTCCGCCGCCGCGGCGAGCGTCTGCGTGACCGGATGATGGAAATCATAGACGAGCTTGTACTTGAGCAAGTCGTCCGCGTCGTTGGTGCCGACGTTGATCGCAACGTCCCAGTCGCCGTCGGGCAGCGCGAGCGTCAAATGGACGTGATACTGCGTCTCGTTCGCGCGCGCCGCCGCTTTCAGACCCGCAACCGCTTTGATCTTCGCTTTCACGAAACCGTAATCGAGGCTCATGTGCGTCTCCGTTCGAGGGTAGCGTACACATTGTGCCTGAGCTGCGTGTCGGTTTTCGATAGGCCGATCGGCGAACGCGGGCGACAGTTGCTCCGCGCGCACGCTGCCGCGCTCGGCGCGCCCCCTGACACATTCGCCGCCCCGGCAAAACGAACGGGAGGCCGCCGAAAAACAAAAAGCCGCCACGGCGCGCCGTGACGGCCTCATGAACGCCACCCCGCGCAAACCGCGCGGCCGGCATCGATCGGCGTTTACTCGCCCAGATACGCGGCGCGCACCTTCGGATCGTCGAGCATCTGCTTCGCGTCGCCTTCCATCGTGACCGTGCCCGAGTCCATCACGTAGCCGCGGTCCGCCGCCTGCAGCGCGAGGCGCGCGTTCTGCTCGACGAGCAGCACCGTGATGCCCTCCTTCGAGATCTCGCGCACCACCTCGAAGATCTTCTCGACCATGATCGGCGACAGCCCCATCGACGGCTCGTCGAGCAGCAGCAGCTTCGGCTTGGACAGAATCGCGCGCGCCATCGCGAGCATCTGCTGCTCGCCGCCCGACAGCGTGCCGGCGAGCTGCGTCGCGCGCTCCTTCAGGCGCGGAAAGAAGCCGAACATCCGGTCGACGTCCTTCTTGATCTGCTCGTTGTCGTTGCGCAGATAAGCGCCCATCTGCATGTTCTCGACGATCGACATCCGCGCGAAGATCCCGCGGCCTTCCGGCACCATCGCCAGGCCGCGCTTGAGCAGTTCGTGCGGCGGCACGCCCTTGATCGACTGGCCGTCGTACTCGATGTCGCCCGCCGAATACGGCTTCAAGCCCGTGATCGCCTTCATCGTCGTGGTCTTGCCCGCGCCGTTCGCGCCGATCAGCGTGACGAGCTCGCCCTGACGGACTTCCATGTCAACGCCCTTGACGGCCTGGATGCCGCCGTAGTTGACCTGCAAGCCCTTGATTTTCAACATTGCCGCTGCCATCAGTGCACCCCTGCGCCGAGATATGCCTCAATCACCTTCGGATTCTTCTGCACGTCCTGCGGCAGACCCTCGGCGATCACCTTGCCGTAATCGAGCACCGTCATCCGGTTGCACAGGTGCATGACGAGCTTCACGTCGTGCTCGATCAGGAGAATCGTCCGCCCGTCCGACCGGATCTTGTCGAGCAGACGCGTGAGCTCGACCTTCTCGGTCGCGTTCATCCCGGCCGCCGGCTCGTCGAGCGCGAGCAGCTTCGGATCGGTCGCGAGCGCGCGCGCGATCTCCAGGCGCCGCTGGTGGCCGTACGACAGGTTGCGCGCGGTGTAATCCGCGTACTGCAGCACGCCGACGTAATCGAGCAGTTCGATCGCGCGCTCCTTGATCTCGCGCTCTTCCTTGCGCTCGGCGGGCGTCTGGAACACGGCGCCCAGCAGGCCGTGCTTCGTGCGCACGTGGCGCCCGACCATCACGTTCTCGAGCGCGGTCATTCCGCCGAACAGGCGAATGTTCTGGAACGTGCGCGCGATGCCCGCCTTTGCGACCTGATGCACGGCGGTCGGCGTGTAATCCGCGCCGTCGAGCTTGAACTCGCCGGAATCCGGCGTATAGAGCCCCGTGATCACGTTGAAGAAGGTGGTCTTGCCCGCGCCGTTCGGGCCGATCAGGCCGTAGATCTGGCCCTCGCGGATCTCGAGGCCGACGTCGGACAGCGCCTGCAGGCCGCCGAAGCGCTTGTTCACGCCTTTGACGGACAGTCGAATTTGTTCGCTCATTACCTTTTCTCCAGTGTCGACCGGCGCTGGCGCTTCAGCGCTTGCGCCGGTCCCACGTCCTTTACGCGCGCACCGGCTTCTTGCCGCCGCGCTTCGCCAGTTTCGCGATCCTTTCCTCATGCTTCGGCGCGGGCCACAGGCCTTCCGAGCGATACAGCATGATGACCACCATCGCAAGGCCATAGAGTGCCTGGCGAATCACTTCGGTATCGACGATGTCGTGGCCGAACAGCATGTGCTGCAGCGGGCTCATCGTCGAGCGCAGGAATTCGGGGAACACGGCGAGCAGGACTGCGCCGAGGATCACGCCCGGGATGTGGCCCATGCCGCCCAGCACCACGCACGCGAGCACGACGACCGATTCCCAGAACGTGAACGATTCCGGCGACACGAAGCCCTGGAACGCGCCGAACATCGCGCCCGACAGGCCGCCGAACGACGCGCCCATCGCGAACGCGAGCAGCTTCACGTTGCGGGTGTTGATGCCCATCGCCTTCGCGGCGATCTCGTCTTCGCGGATCGCGGCCCATGCGCGGCCGATACGCGAGTGCTGCAGGCGCGTGCAGACCCAGATGACGAGCAGCGCGCAGAGCACGAACAGGTAGTAGTACATGTACACGGACGGCAGCGAGAAGCCGAAGATCTCGTGCGTCTGCGACAGGTTGAAGCCCGCGACCTGGACGGGATCGATGCCGGTGATCCCCTGCGGCCCGTTCGTCACGTTGACCGGACGGTCGAGATTGTTCATGAAGATCCGGACGATCTCGCCGAAGCCGAGCGTGACGATCGCGAGGTAGTCGCCGCGCAGGCGCAGCGTCGGCGCGCCGAGCAGGATGCCGAAGATCGCCGCGAGCGCCATCGCGATCGGCACGATCAGGAAGAATGGCACGTGCAGGCCGCCCGGCACCATCTGCGCGATCCAGTCGAAGTGCGACGTCAGGTGAGGCGAGCTCAGGAGCGCCGCGGTATAAGCGCCCACCGCGTAGAACGCGATGTAGCCCAGGTCGAGCAGGCCGGCGAAGCCGACCACCACGTTCAGGCCCAGCGCGAGCATCACGTACAGCATCGCGAAATCGAGCACGCGGACCCAGTAGTTGCCGCCCGCCGCGCCGATGACGAGCGGCGCGGCGATCACGAACGCCGCGATCAGGATGCCGATGGTGGCGGTCTTCGCGGGATGGCGCTCCTCGACGAGCGAAGCCGACGTTTCGATCGGTTGAATGGATGTCATGTTGTTCTCCTTACGCGCGATCGGCGACACGTTCGCCCAACAGGCCCGACGGCCGGAACACGAGCACGATGATGAGCACGATGAACGCGAACACGTCTTGGTAATTGCTGCCGAACACCCCGCCCGTCAGATTGCCGATGTAGCCCGCGCCCAACTGCTCGATGAGGCCGAGCAGCACGCCGCCCACCATCGCGCCGCCGAGGTTGCCGATCCCGCCCAGCACCGCGGCCGTGAACGCCTTCATGCCGGGGATGAAACCCATGTAGAAGTGGACGTTGCCGTATTCGGACGCAATCATCACGCCTGCGAGCGCCGCGAGCGCGGAGCCGATCATGAACGTCGCGGAGATCACGAAGTTCGGGTTCACGCCCATCAGGCTCGCCGTGTTCGGGTTCTCGGCGATCGCGCGCATGGCGCGGCCGAGCTTCGTCTTGTGCACGAGGAGGAGCAGCCCCGCCATCACGAGGAACGCGACGATGATGATCGTGATCTCGGTCATCGAAATCACCGCGCCCGGATTGTTCTCGCCCGCCCTGATCACGTTGATCGGATCGGTCGGCAGCAACTGCGGGAACGGCAGCGGGTTGCGCGACCAGATCATCATCGCGGCCGTCTGCAACAGGATCGACACGCCGATCGCGGTGATGAGCGGCGCGAGGCGCGGCGCGCGACGCAGCGGCCGGTACGCGACGCGCTCGATCGTGAAGCCGACGCACGCGCAGACCACCGCGGCGATCCCGAGCCCGATCGTCAGCGTGGCGACGTGGCCGAGCCCGGGAAAGTGGTTCTGCAACACCGTGATCGCGGAAAGCGCGACCATCGCGCCCACCATCAGCACGTCGCCGTGCGCGAAGTTGATGATGCCGAGAATGCCGTACACCATCGTGTAGCCCAACGCGATGATGGCGTAGACACTGCCGAGCACCAGTCCGTTGAGGATCTGCTGGACGAAAATATCCATTTAAAGCTCCTTGGCCCGTGCCACCGGATGCGCGCTCAGCCATGCGGATAAGCGATGGAATCGCGCGATCTCAACGACACTGCGGGTACTTGATCAATACCGGTAAGGTGATGCCGGCCCGGCGCGGACGATGCGGACTGTGCGACCGCGCGTCTTGCCGGGACGGATACGAAAACGGCACCGCACTGAAGCCTCGGTGCCGTCGCGAGTCCCGTCTGTAGTTCACGACTCGAGGACGGTGTGCTTGGCCTCCTTGAAGTCGTAGAGCGTCCATGCGCCAGCCCTCGCGGAGCCGACGCGGCCGCGCGTGACGCCGGCCGCCTCGCGGGCGGACGCCGACATCGGCTGCGGCACGTCGAATGCTTCGCTCGGGATGGCGCGCCTCGTGGTGTCGGCGATCGCGCGCACTGCGTCGCTCGTAATCGGCGCACGTCGGGACGGCGCCGCCACGCGACGGACGGCCGTCCGTCGCGCAACCGGCTCGCCCGGCGCGCCGATGCCGACGGATGCGACGACGTCGATGCGTGCGCGCTTGATCCGAGTCGGCTTCGCGGCGAAATTCGCCGCAGGACGCCCGGCCCCGGCGACGATCACGTCGCCCGGGGAGGCGGCCGAGGCTGTCGCGACCCGCGCCGCCGCCCCGCCGTCGCGTCCGTCGGCGGCCGCTGCGAAGAGCGCAACCGCCGCGTCGACGGGCCCGGCGTAAACCAACTCCAGATGCATCGAATAAGGTCTCCAGCGCCTTGCCAAAACCATGTTCCGAGGCCATCAGGCCTGAAAACGGGCGCATTGTAACTCTATTTATAGGACGACCAATATTCCTGATTCGACAGGGTTTTCCTGCATTGCAACCTTTTTTGAGAGCGGAGTTCGGGACGATATTGCAACCGGGTTGCACTGTCTTAGTGCCGAATGGTTGCTCCCGGGGAAAACGCGCCCAAAACAAAAGCGCGCCCGAGGCGCGCTTTTTGCATTCCGACGGAAACGAAACCGGCGATCAGACGGCGGAAGACAGATTCAGGCCGCGCGGCAACGGGAACGACACGTTCTCCTCGATGCCTTCGAGCGCCCGCACGTTGGTCACGCCGAGCTCGCGCAAGCGCGCGATCACGGCCTGCGCGAGCACCTCGGGCGCTGACGCGCCGGCGGTCACGCCGATCCGGCGCTTGCCGGCGACCCAGGCCGGGTCGATCTGCTCGGGCGCGTCGACCATGTAGGCGGCGACGCCGCGCTTCTCGGCGACCTCGCGCAAGCGGCTCGAGTTCGAGCTGTTCGGGCTGCCGACGACGATCACGACGTCGCACTGCGGCGTCATGAACTTCACCGCATCCTGGCGGTTCTGCGTTGCGTAGCAGATGTCCTGCTTCTTCGGCTCGCGAATCGCGGGAAATTTCGCCTTGAGCGCGCCGATGATCTCGGCCGCGTCGTCGACGGACAACGTCGTCTGCGTGACGAGCGCGACGCGCCCGGGATCGGGCAGTTCGAGCTTGCGCACGTCCTCGACGCTCTCGACGAGATGCATGCCGCGCTCCACCTGGCCCATCGTGCCTTCGACCTCCGGGTGGCCCTTGTGGCCGATCATCACGATGTCGACGCCTTCCTGGCGCATCTTCGCGACCTCGACGTGCACCTTCGTGACGAGCGGACACGTCGCGTCGTAAATGCGCAGCCCGCGCACGGCCGCCTCGTCGCGCACCGCCTTCGACACGCCGTGCGCGCTGAAGATCACCGTGTTGCCGGACGGCACTTCCTCGAGTTCCTCGACGAAAATCGCGCCCTTCTTCTTCAGGTCCTCGACGACGTACTTGTTATGCACGATCTCGTGGCGCACGTAGATCGGCGCGCCGTGCATCGCGATCGCACGCTCGACGATCTCGATCGCGCGGTCGACGCCCGCGCAGAAACCGCGCGGCTGGGCGAGCAGAATCTCGGCGTCGGCCGCGGCAACCTGGCCGGACAGCGTATCGGTGGAGCTCATGATTACAGAATCCCGATGATTTTCACTTCGAACGTGAGCGCCTGGCCCGCGAGCGGATGGTTGAAATCGAAGAGCGCGGCGGTCTCGCCGATCTCCTTGAGCACGCCCGCGTAGCGGCCGCCGTCCGGCGCGTTGAATTCGATCAGGTCCCCCGGCGCGAAATCGTCGCCGACCATGCCGTTTTCGCGCAGCGTCGCAAGCGACACGCGCTGGATCATGTCCGGATTGCGCGGCCCGAACGCTTGCTCGGGCGCTAGCCGGAAGGTCGAATGGTCGCCCGCCTTGAGGCCGGTCAGAATCTCCTCCAGCGACGGCGCGAGCTGCCCCGCGCCGAGGAGGAGCGTGGCGGGCTTGTCGGAGAACGTGTTGACGATGTCGGCGCCGTCGGCAAGGGCGAGCCGGTAATGAAGCGTGACGTGCGAACCGGGCTTCACTTCTGCAAGGTCGATGAGGCTCATGGGGTACTCGTTCAATCGGCGCCCGAAAAACGGCGGGCGGCGCAGCGCAAAGCCCATATTGTAAGTCACCTCGGCGATCGAAGCGGAATGCCGGCGCGATTCGCCTTGCGAGCACGCAGGATATTGGAGGTCAGCAGCATGCGGCACGAGAGTCTCTCGGCTGGAGAAAACGTTGACGACGAGCCCGCGCGCGAGCGGCCCACCGCACCGCCCGCCGCCTTGCCGCCCGCCGCCTTGCCGCCCGCCGCCTTGCCGCCCGCCGCGCTGCCGCCCGTCGTCGCGCTGCCGGCCCGCGCGGCCGCGCGCCGCGGCCGCGATCTGCCGCGCGAGCGCCTGCTCGCGCGCGGCCCCGCCGCGCTGTCCGACGCGGAGCTCGTCGCGCTTCTGCTCGGCTCGGGCCTGCCCGGCCACGACGTGTTTGCGCTCGCGCACACGCTGCTCGCGCGCTTCGGCTCGCTGCGCGCACTGCTCGACGCGGCGCCCGACGATTTCAAGGGCCTGCGCGGAATCGGCCCCGCCCGCACCGCGATCCTCGTCGCGGTCGTCGAGCTCGCGCGCCGCGCGCTCGCCGAGAAGGCCCGCGAGCGGCCGCTCGTCGATTCGCCCGGCGCGGTCGAGGATTATCTGCGGCTCCTGATCGGCACGCGGCCGCGCGAAGTATTCGTCTGCCTCTTTCTCGACGCGCGGCACCGGCTGGTGCAGACGGAGGAAACCGCGCACGGATCGCTTACGCGGATGGCCGTCTATCCGCGCGAAATCGTGCGGCGTGCGCTCGCGCTGAATGCGGCGGCGCTCATCGTCGCGCATAATCACCCGTCGGGCGCGGTGCGGCCGAGCGCCGCGGACCGGCGCCTGACGAGCGTGCTGCGCGACGCGCTCGCGCTCGTCGACGTCAAGTTGATCGATCATTTCGTCGTCGGCGCGAGCGATACGTTTTCGTTCGCGCAGGCGGGCTGGATCTAGCTCGCCGCGGGCCCCGCGCCCCGCAACAGCCGCATGCGAAATTGGGTTTGATTTTCCTGAAGTTTTTCTGTTAGAATCGCCGTCTGTCTTTTTTCCAACCAGTTCTGAAGCCGCTGAAGCGGTCTCGTGGCAGGTCGTCAGGCCGACCACGGATCGGAGGCGCTTTTCCCGGCAAGGCCTAAGCTCACGCGGCCATGCGAGGAAGAGAACCTTCACCGGCGATCGAACCCGAATTCAGCGTATTAGGAGTGCTCTCATGGCACGCGTATGCCAAGTAACTGGGAAAGCGCCGATGAGCGGCAACAATGTTTCCCACGCCAACAACAAGACGAAGCGTCGCTTCCTGCCGAATCTGCAAAACCGCCGGTTCTGGGTGGAGAGCGAAAACCGTTGGGTGCGTCTGCGCGTCTCGAACGCCGGCCTGCGCCTGATCGACAAGAACGGCATCGATTCCGTGCTCGCTGACCTGCGCGCACGCGGCGAAGCCTAAGTCCAAGGAGCACGAACATGGCGAAAGGCGCACGCGACAAGATCAAGCTCGAGTCCACCGCGGGCACGGGTCACTTCTATACGACCACGAAGAACAAGCGCAACATGCCGGAAAAGATGGAGATCATGAAGTTCGATCCCGTCGCCCGCAAGCATGTAGCGTACAAGGAAACCAAGATCAAGTAATTCTCCGGTTTCAACGAGCCTGACGACGACGAAAAGCCCCGCAATCGCGGGGCTTTTTGCGTTGGCGGGCACGCAAGCGTTTCTCCGACGCGGTATGCTCTGCCCTTTCCGCCGCATTGCGCATGGCGGGAAAGATAAGACAAAACGCGCAAGAAACGGAGATGCAGATGAATTTCGATGTGGCGATCGTGGGCAGCGGCCTCGCCGGTCTGTCGGTCGCGCTCAATCTCGCGCAAACGCGACGCGTCGCGCTGATCGCGAAGCGGTCGATGATGGAGGGCGCGAGCGGCTACGCGCAAGGCGGCATCGCCGCGGTGCTCGATTCGGCGGACAGCGTCGAGAATCACGTGAGCGACACGCTGATCGCGGGCGGCGGCCTGTGCGACGAAGCGGCGACGCGCTACATCGTCGAGCACGGCCGCGAGGCGATCGAATGGCTGATCTCGCAAGGCGTGCCGTTCACGAAGGACGACGCCGCCGAGCTCGGCTTTCACCTGACGCGCGAAGGCGGCCACAGCCATCGCCGCATCATCCACGCGGCGGACGCGACGGGCCACGCGGTGCTCGCGACGCTGTCCGCGCGCGCGCGCACGCATCCGAACATCACGTTCTTCGAGGATCACCACGCGATCGACCTGATCACGTCCGATCGCCTCGGGCTGCCCGGCCTGCCGGGCCGGCGCTGCGTCGGCCTCTATGCGCTCGACGTGCAGACGGGCCGCACGGTGACGATCGAGGCGCCGCACACGGTGCTCGCGACGGGGGGCGCGGGCAAGGTCTATCTGTACACGACGAACCCGGACACGGCGACGGGCGACGGCATCGCGATGGCGTGGCGCGCGGGCGCGCGCGTCGCGAACATGGAGTTCATCCAATTCCATCCGACGTGCCTCTTCCATCCGTACGCGAAGTCGTTCCTCATTTCCGAGGCGGTGCGCGGCGAAGGCGGCCTCCTCAAGCTGCCGGACGGCACCCGCTTCATGCCCGCGCACGATCCGCGCGCGGAGCTCGCCCCGCGCGACATCGTCGCGCGCGCGATCGACTTCGAGATCAAGAAGCGCGGGATCGACTGCGTGTATCTCGACATCAGCCACCAGCCCGAAGCGTTCCTGCGCGAGCATTTCCCGACGATCCACGCGCGCTGCCTCGAGTTCGGCATCGACATCTCGAAGGAGCCGATCCCGGTCGTGCCGGCCGCGCACTACACATGCGGCGGCGCCGTCACCGATCTGGCCGGGCGCACCGACGTCGCGGGCCTGTACGCGGTCGGCGAGACGTCATACACGGGCCTGCACGGCGCAAACCGTCTCGCGAGCAATTCGCTGCTCGAATGCCTCGTGATCGGCCGCGCGGCCGCCGAGGCAATCGAGGCCGCCGGTTACGATTCGGCGACGCACGGCCCGCTGCCCGCGTGGGACGAGAGCCGCGTCGCGGACGCCGACGAGGAAGTGGTCGTCGCGCACAACTGGGACGAACTGCGCCGCCTGATGTGGAACTACGTCGGCATCGTGCGCACCGACAAGCGCCTCGAGCGCGCGCAGCATCGGCTCAAGCTGCTGCGCGACGAGATCCACGAGTACTACGCGAACTTCCGCGTGAGCCGCGATCTGCTCGAGTTGCGCAATCTCGTCGACGTCGCATCGCTGATCGTCGACAGCGCGCGGGCGCGCCACGAAAGCCGCGGGCTGCACTACAGCCGCGACTGGCCGCACGCATTGCCGAAGGCGCTGCCGACCGTGCTCACGCCGCCGCGGCGCGCGCCGAAATAACGACGGCCGGCCGCGCGGCACGACGCGCATCGGCCAGGCGGCGCGCGATAAAAAAGGCCGCCCGCGCATCGAGCGCCGGCGGCCTTTTCTTCAGCCCGGCTGCGCGCATCCGCGATGCGCGCAGCCATCATGTCATTCGACGATACGCATCGAATAATCGGTCGCGCGCACGTCTTTCGTCAGCGCGCCGATCGAGATCCGATCGACGCCCGTCTCGGCGATCGCGCGCACCGTATCGAAGTTCACGCCGCCCGACACCTCGAGCACCGCGCGGCCCTCGGTGATGCGCACCGCGTCGCGCATCATGTCGAGCGTGAAATTGTCGAGCAGCACCGATTGCGCGCCGTGTGCGAGCGCCGTGCGCAACTGGTCGAGCGTTTCGACCTCGATCTGCACCGGCACGTCGGCGTTCAGCGCGAACGCCGCATCGAGCGCCTCGCCGACGCCGCCCGCCGCCGCGATGTGATTCTCCTTGATCAGGATGCCCGCGTAGAGCGCGAGCCGCTGGTTCGCGCCGCCGCCCACGCGCACCGCGTACTTCTGCGCGAGCCGCAGGCCCGGCAGCGTCTTGCGCGTATCGAGAACCCGCGTGCGCGTCTCGGCAATCCGGTCGACGTAGCGGCGCGTCGCGGTCGCGACGCCCGACAGCAGTTGGAGGAAATTGAGCGCGTTGCGCTCGGCCGTCAGCAGCGAGCGTGCAGGGCCGCGGAGTTCGCAGACGGTCGAATCGGCCGTCATCCTGTCGCCTTCGCGATAGCGCCAGTCGACTTCGATCGACGGATCGACCACGCGCACCACCGCGTCGAACCACGGCACGCCACACAGCACCGCGTCCTCGCGCACGATCACGCGCGCGCGGCGCGGCGCGCCGTCGTCCGGCACGAGACGCCCGGTCTGATCGCCGCTGCCGACGTCCTCGGCGAGCGCATCGGCGACATTGCGCACGATCGCCGCGTCGAACGCGGCGCCGTATTCGCGCGAGATTTCCGCGAAGAGCGGCGACACCGCGTCGATCGTCATGCGGCCCCCACGTTCGCAAAGAGCGACTGGTCGCGCTGCAGATCGCCGCTCGCCTGCACGCGCTGCCGGTGACGCGCGGCGAAATCGAGCATCCGGTCGATCGGCGCGCGCGCGCGCTCGGCGATCGCCGTATCGACGAAGATCTCGTTGTGACCGCGCTCGAGCACGTCGGCGAGGTTCGACAGTGCGTTCATCGCCATCCACGGGCAATGCGCGCAACTCTTGCACGTCGCGCTGTTGCCGGCCGTCGGCGCCTCGATGAAGGTCTTGCCGGGGGCCGCGAGCCGCATCTTGTGCAGAATGCCGAGATCGGTCGCGACGATGAAACGCCGCGCATCGAGCTTCACGGCAGCATCGATCAGTTGCGTCGTCGAGCCGACGACGTCCGCCAGCGCGACGACGCTCTCGGGCGATTCGGGGTGCACGAGGATCTTCGCGTCCGGGTATTCGCGGCGCAGCAGATCCAGCTCGATGCCCTTGAATTCGTCGTGCACAAGACACGAACCCTGCCACATCAGCATGTCCGCGCCCGTCTTCTTCCGGATGTAGCCGCCGAGATGCCGGTCCGGCGCCCAGATGATCTTCTCGCCGCGCGCGTGCAGATCGGCGACGATCTCGAGGCCGATCGACGACGTGACCATCCAGTCGGCGCGCGCCTTCACGGCGGCGCTCGTATTCGCGTAGACGACGACCGTGCGATCCGGATGCGCGTCGCAGAACTGCGAGAACTCGTCGACCGGGCAGCCGAGATCGAGCGAGCACGTCGCGTCGAGGTCGGGCATCAGCACGCGCTTGCCCGGGCTCAGGATCTTCGCGGTCTCGCCCATGAAGCGCACGCCGGCCACCACGAGCGTCTGCGCGTCGTGATCGCGGCCGAAGCGGGCCATCTCGAGCGAATCGGCGACGCAGCCGCCCGTTTCGTCCGCGAGCGCCTGCAGGTCCGCATCGACGTAATAGTGCGCAACCAGCACCGCCCTTTCACGCTCGAGCAGTGCCTTGATTCGCGCCTTCAGCGCGTCGCGCTCGTCGGGGGCGAGCGCCGCCGGCACCTTCGCCCATGCCTCGCCAACGCCGCAGGCCGCCCCTGCCGCGATCGGGCGGTCGTACTCGACGGGTTTGATCGCCGATTGCATCCTCATCTCCTATCGACCGGCGCTTGCTCCGGTTCCATGCAAAGCACAGCCCTGCTGATCGGCCAGCATCGCAAAACCACCGGCCCAAAAGAAAAAACCCCGCCAGCGCGGGGTTTGTGACGTCCTGAAATTCTAATCGATTTCGGCGCGGACGACTCACGCGTAGCGGCGCAGGCGCGTCGCGAACTCCTGCAATGCCTTGATGCCGCTTTGCTCGGCGCGATGGCACCAGTCCTGCAACTGCGCGAGCAACTGTTCGCGCGATGCGTTCGAGCGCTCCCAGATCGCGGCGAGCTCGGCGCGCAACTGGAAGAACGTGTGCAGCTTCTGGCTGTTCGCGAAGATCTCCGGCAGCATCCGCTTCTGCGGCTCGTCGAGGCCCGCCTCGTCCTTGTGGAACCACTTGCGCGCGCCGCGCATCAACTGATACTTCTCGCGCGCGCCCAATTCCTTCAGATGCGCGAGTTCCTGCTTGTACGCACGCTTGAGCGTCTTCGCATAGCGCGCCATCACCTCGTAACGGTTCGACAGCACGGCCTGCAGCGTTTCCTGGTCGAGCACCGTCTTGCGCGCGGCGAGACGCGGCGTCGGCGCGATCTTCTTCACCTTCGCGAGCCCGAACGCCGACATGATGCGGATGTACATCCAGCCGATGTCGAACTCGTACCACTTGTTCGACAGCTTCGCCGACGTCGCAAACGTATGATGGTTGTTGTGCAGTTCCTCGCCGCCGATCACGATGCCCCACGGAAACAGGTTCGTGCTCGCGTCGGCCGCGTTGAAATTGCGATAGCCCCAGAAGTGGCCGAGGCCGTTGACGACGCCCGCCGCCCAGAACGGAATCCACACCATCTGGACCGCCCACACGGTAAGGCCGACCACGCCGAACAGCGCGACGTCGATCACCATCATCAGGCTCACGCCGAGAATCGGATACTTCGAGTAGAGATTGCGCTCGAGCCAGTCGTTCGGCGTGCCGTGGCCGTACTTGCGCATCGTCTCTTCGTTCTTCGCCTCCGCGCGATACAGCTCGGCGCCTTCGAGCAGCACCTTCCAGATGCCGCGCGTCTGCGGGCTGTGCGGGTCCTCCTCGGTCTCGCATTTCGCGTGGTGCTTGCGATGGATCGCCGCCCACTGGCCCGTCAGCATGCCCGTCGTCATCCACAGCCAGAGGCGGAAGAAATGGCTCATGACCGGATGCAGATCGAGCGCGCGGTGCGCCTGGCAGCGATGCAGATAGACCGTCACGCCGACGATCGTCACGTGCGTGACGGCGAGCGTGAACAGCACGATCTGCCACCACGAGAAACGCAGAAGCCCGTTGGAAAGGAAATCGAGCAGGGAATTCAACAAGGCAGTTACCTGTGGAAGTTGTAAGGACGCCGGCTCAAATGACCCGCGTCAAGAAAATGAAAGCATACAGCACGATAGGATCGAATTTTACTTCATCCGTTCCAAGTCTTTGTAAAAAATGAATATTTTTTGTGGCGGCGCAATACGCGCGCACGGGTTTTCGGGTTGAGCGGGGGCGCGGCGGCGCCCCGCCGCGCTATGCGTCCCGCGGCTGCCGCCCCGCCGCCAGGCCGTCCGCGGCCGGCGCGGACGCGATGCCGTCCGGCAGCCCGATCACGCGCACTTCCCGCTGCGGGAACGGGATCGAGATCCCGTGTGCGACAAAAAGCCGCCAGATGTTCCGATTGACCGCCGAACGCACGCTCGCCGTCCCCTTCGCCGCGTCGGCGATCCAGAAGCCGAGCTCGAGATCGATGCCGTCCGCGCCGAAGCCGACGAGATAAGGCGTCGGCGCCGGCTCCTCGAGCACGCGCTCGACGCCCTTCGCCGCGTCGGCGAGCAGCGCCATCGCCTGCTCGACGTCCGACGTGTACGCGACCTGAACCGCGACCTTCGCATAGCCGCGCGTCAGGTACGACGACTGGTTCTGCACGACGTCGGTGATGAGCTTCTCGTTAGGGATCAGCGTTTCGTTGCCGTCGAGGCCGCGCACGACCGTGTAGCGCGTGCGGATCTGCGTGACGACGCCCTGCAGGCCGCCGACGTTGATCGCGTCGCCGAGCCGCAGCGACCGGTCGAGCAGGATGATGAAGCCCGACACGTAGTTGCTCGCGATCTTCTGCAGGCCGAAGCCGAGCCCGACGCCGAGCGCGCCGCCGAACACGCCGAGCACGGTCACGTCGATGCCGACGAGCGACAGCCCGATCAGCACCGCCGCGAAGATGAGAAGCGCGCGTCCGACGCGCGCGAGCACGACCCGCAGGTTCGCGTCGAGCGCGCGCGCGCGCATCAGCCGCTCTTCGAGCACCGAGCCGAGCCACATCGCGACGACGAGCGTCACGCAGATCCACAGCGCGCCCGACACGATCGACAGCAGCGTGAGGCGCGCATTCGCGACGCGGAACTGGACGCTGTCGAGCCACGCGAGCACGTCGCGCTGGATGCCGAGCACCGTGAGCGCCATCGCGATCCACACGACAGTCGACACGATCTTCTCGACGATCGACAGCCACGCGTGCGTGTGGCCGTCGCGCGCGAACACGCGGCGCGCGACGAAGAACAGGATGTAGATGAGGCCGATGCCGAAGAGCGGCACGAGCGCGAGCTGCAGCAGCGACGTTGGCATCAGCTCGTCGAACACGGTTTCCGCGAGCCACATGAACGCACCGCCGATGAGCGGGAACAGCGCGCGGTTCAGACTCAGCGCGCCGGGGCCGGGCGAGCGGCCGGCCGCGCGCCGGCGCGCGTCGATCCGCCCGCGCAGGTAGCGCGCGACGAGCCACGCGAGCGCGAGCGAGCCGAGGAACGCGACCGCCTGCCAGATCATCGCCGGCTGGCCGAAGTCGCGCGCGACGGCCGCGAGCTGCCGCGTCAGGTGATTCGTGACCATGCGCGAGCCCGCCCGTTACTGCGCGCGCCGCTCGAGCACCGCGGCGAAGAAGCCGTCGGTCGCGTGACGGTGCGGCCAGAGCGACAGATAGTCGCCCGTATCGAGCGCGATCCGCTGCTCGGCGAGCACGCGGCTCGCCGGCACGAGCGCGAACTCCGGATGCGCGGCGAGAAATTCGGACACGATCGCCTCGTTCTCCGCCTCGAGCACGCTGCAGGTCGCGTAGACGAGCCGGCCGCCCTTCTTCACGAGGCGCGCGGCGCTCGCGAGAATCGACGCCTGCTTCGGCGCGAGCTCGTCGAGCGTCTCGCGCGACTGGCGCCACTTCAGGTCGGGATTGCGGCGCAGCGTGCCGAGGCCGCTGCACGGCGCGTCGACGAGCACGCGGTCGATCTTGCCCGCGAGCCGCTTGATCTTCGCGTCGTGCTCGCTGTCGATCAGCACCGGGTTCACGTTCGACAGGCCGCTCCTCGCGAGGCGCGGCTTGAGCTTCGCGAGGCGCTTCCCGGACACGTCGAACGCATAGAGGCGCCCCGTCGAGCGCATCATCGCGCCGAGCGCGAGCGTCTTGCCGCCCGCGCCCGCGCAGAAATCGACGACCATCTCGCCGCGCCGCGGCGCGACGAGCGAGCACAGCAGTTGGCTGCCCTCGTCCTGCACCTCGATCTGCCCTTCTTCGAACAGCTTGAGCTTCGTGAGCGCCGGCTTGCCGACGACCCGCACGCCGAACGGCGCGAACGGCGTCGCGCCCGCGTCGATGCCCGCCGCGCGCAGGCCGTCGACGACCTGGTCGCGCGTCGCCTTCAGCGCGTTCGCGCGCAGATCGAGCGGCGCCGGATAGTTGACGGCCGCGGCGAACTGCGCGAGCTCGTCGGCGCCCATGCGCTCGGCGAGCGCCTGATGAATCCAGTCGGGCAGGTTCGTGCGCACGCGCAGCGGCAGGCTCGCCGGATCGATCTTCGCGACGTGGTCGAGCCACGCCCATTCGGCGTCCGACACGAACGGCCTGAGCGCCGAGCGGCCGACCGTCTGCATCAGGCCGAGCAGCGCCAGGCGCCGCGCCGGCGCGCCGACGCCGCTTTCGGCGAGGTGCGCGTACTCCATCTTCCGCCGCAGCACCGCGAACACCGCCTCGGCGATCACGCCGCGCTCGGCGTGGCCGAGCTTCGGATGCGCGCGGAAAAAGCGGCTCGTCGTCACGTCGGCCGGGCCGGCGAATTTCAGGACCTCGGCGAGCAGCGCCTCGGTCTGGCCAATCAGGAAACCGTGCAGCTTCATACGCCCTCGCTCGTCGACGTGTCGATCGCATCCGCGAACAGCCAGCGCGCCTCGTCGGGCGCGACGATCGCGCGCCCCGCGTCGAGGCGCAGCTTCCCTTCGACGAACCAGCGCACCGCGCGCGGATACAGCACGTGCTCGGCGGCGAGCACGCGCGCGGCGAGCGCGCCGGCGTCGTCGCCCGCGACGACGGGCACCGCCGCCTGCGCGACGATCGCGCCGCTGTCGAGCTCCGGAATCACGAAGTGGACGGACGCGCCGTGCAGCGCGACGCCCGCGTCGAGCGCCTGCTGGTGCGTGTGGATGCCCTTGAAGCTCGGCAGCAGCGACGGATGGATGTTCAGCATCCGTCCCTCATATTTGGCGACGAAGGCCGGCGTGAGGATGCGCATGAAGCCGGCGAGCACGATGAGATCGGGGGCGAAGCGGTCGACCTCGACGGCGAGCGCCGCGTCGAAGCTGTCGCGGCCGTCGAACGCGCGGTGGTCGACGACGGCCGTCGCAATGCCGTGCGACGCCGCGAATTCGAGGCCGGCGGCGTCCGGCCGGTTGGAGATCACGGCGGCGACCTCGGCAGGCCAGCCCTCGCGCGCGCAAGCGCGTACGATGGCCTCCATGTTGCTGCCGCGGCCGGAAATCAGGATGACGAGTTTTTTCATCCGCGGGATTTTACCATTCGGCCCTGCCGTTTCCGGCATCCTGAGCCGCCCGGCCGCCCGAACGTTTATAATCTTTTGCTTTGCGGCATCCGGCCGCGCTTTCCCCCACGCTGTCACCCGCTATCGTGAAAGTCTTCCGCGGCCTGCCCAACGCCGAGAGCCGCGCCCCGTGCGCGCTGACGATCGGCAACTTCGACGGTGTCCATCGCGGCCACCAGGCCCTGCTCGCGCGCGTGCGCGCGGCGGCGGACGCGCGCGGGCTGCCCGTGTGCGTGATGACGTTCGAGCCGCACCCGCGCGAGTTCTTCAATCCGGCGAGCGCGCCGCCGCGCATCGCGATGCTGCGCGACAAGCTCGAGGCGCTGCGCGAGCACGGTGTCGACCGCGTGGTCGTCGAGCACTTCAACCATACGTTCGCGAGCCAGTCGCCCGAGGCGTTCGTCGAGCGCACGCTCGTCCACGGGCTGCACACCCGCTGGATCATGGTCGGCGACGACTTCTGCTACGGCGCGAAGCGCGCGGGCAATTTCGCGTCGCTGAAGGCGGCGGGCGAGCGCTTCGGCTTCGAGGTCGAGCAGATGGAAACGCTCGCCGACGCCGACGGCGCGCGGATCTCGAGCTCCGGCGTGCGCGCCGCGCTCGCGGCGGGCGACCTCGGCGCGGCCGCGCGCGCGCTCGGCCACGGCTACGCGATCAGCGGCCACGTCACGCACGGCCTGAAGCTCGGCCGCGACCTCGGCTTCCCGACGCTGAACCTGCCGATCGCGCACAAGCGCCCGGCGCTGTCCGGCATCTTCGTCGTGCATGTGCACGGCATCGCGCCCGAGCCGCTGCCGGGTGTCGCGAGCCTCGGCGTGCGGCCGACCATCGACGATTCCGGCCGCGTGCTGCTCGAGGTGCACCTGCTCGACTGGCACGGCGACGCCTACGGCAAGCTCGTTCGCGTCGAATTCCTGAAGAAGCTGCGCGACGAGGCGAAATTCGTCGATCTCGAGACGCTCGCGCGCGCGATCGCGCAGGACGTCGTCGACACGCGCGCGTACTTCGCCGAGCACGGCCGCGCGCCGGGCAGCCGCGCCACCGGCTTCGCGACGTCGGCCACCGACCGAATTAGCTGACCGGCGCCGCGCCCGCACGGGCGCCGCCCGCGCCGCGCCGCCGAAACCCGCGCCCGCCTCACCGATTTCATGACGCGCGAGCGTCCCCCAGATTTCACAGCGATCCCGACATGAGCAACAAGAAAGCCGATTCGAAACCGCAGGCCAAGTATCCGGTCAACCTGCTCGACACGCCGTTCCCGATGCGCGGCGACCTCCCGAAGCGCGAGCCGCAATGGGTGAAGGACTGGGAGGCGCGCGGCGTCTACGAGAAGATCCGCGCGGCGAGCCAGGGCCGCCCGAAGTTCATCCTGCACGACGGCCCGCCGTACGCGAACGGCGACATTCACCTCGGCCACGCGGTCAACAAGATCCTGAAGGACATGGTCGTGAAGTCGCGCAACATGGCAGGCTTCGACGCGCCGTACGTGCCCGGCTGGGACTGCCACGGGATGCCGATCGAGATCCAGATCGAGAAGCAGTTCGGCAAGTCGCTGCCCGCCGCCGAGGTGATGGAAAAGGCGCGCGCGTACGCAACCGAGCAGATCGAGAAGCAGAAGACGGGCTTCAAGCGCCTCGGCGTGCTCGGCGACTGGAGCAACCCGTACAAGACGATGAACTTCCAGAACGAGGCGGAAGAAATCCGCGCGCTCGGCAAGATCATCGAGAAGGGCTACGTGTACCGCGGCCTGAAGCCCGTGAACTGGTGCTTCGACTGCGGCTCCGCGCTTGCCGAGGCGGAAGTCGAATACAAGGACCGCACCGATCCGACGATCGACGTGCTGTTCGCGTTCGCCGAGCCCGCGAAGACCGCGCATGCGTTCGGGCTGAGCGCGCTGCCGCGCGCCGAAGGCGGGATCGTGATCTGGACCACGACGCCGTGGACCATCCCCGCGAACCAGGCGCTCAACCTGCATCCGGACGTCGTCTACGCGCTCGTCGACACCGAGCGCGGCCTGCTCATCCTCGCCGAGGAGCGCGTCGAAGCGTGCATGAAGGACTTCGGCCTCACGGGCAGCGTGGTCGCGACGGCGCGCGGCGACAAGCTCGCGAACCTGCGCTTCCACCACCCGCTCGCCTCCGCGCACCCGGGCTACAAGCGCACGTCGCCCGTCTATCTCGGCGACTACGTGACGACCGACACCGGCACGGGCGTCGTCCACTCGTCGCCCGCATACGGCGTCGAGGACTTCGCGTCGTGCAAGTCGCACGGGATGACCGATTCCGACATCATCAACCCGGTGATGGGCGACGGCCGCTACATCGAATCGCTGCCGCTGTTCGGCGGGCTCACGATCTGGGACGCGAATCCGAAGATCGTCGACGCGCTGAAGGCAGCGGGCTCGCTGCTGCGCAACGAGCACTACTCGCACAGCTACATGCACTGCTGGCGCCACAAGACGCCGATCATCTACCGCGCGACGTCGCAATGGTTCGCCGGCATGGACACGCAGCCGGCCGCCGGCGGCCGGACGCTGCGCGAAACCGCGCTCGACGCTGTCGACGCGACCGCGTTCTATCCGTCGTGGGGCAAGCAGCGCCTGCACGCGATGATCGCGAACCGCCCCGACTGGACGCTGTCGCGCCAGCGCCAATGGGGCGTGCCGATGGCGTTCTTCGTCCACAAGGAAACGGGCGAGCTGCATCCGCGCACGCTCGAGCTGCTGGAAGCCGTCGCGCAGCGCGTCGAGAAGCAGGGCATCGAGGCGTGGCAGACGCTCGACGCGCGCGAGCTGATCGGCGACGACGCGAACCTGTACGAAAAGAACCGCGACACGCTCGACGTCTGGTTCGATTCGGGCACGACGCACTGGCACGTGCTGCGCGGCTCGCACAAGGATCAGTTGCAGTTCCCGGCCGATCTGTATCTCGAAGGCTCGGACCAGCACCGCGGCTGGTTCCATTCGTCGCTGCTGACCGCGTCGATGCTCGACGGCCGCGCGCCGTACAAGGGCCTCCTCACGCACGGCTTCACGGTCGACGGCGAGGGCCGCAAGATGAGCAAGTCGCTCGGCAACGGGATCGATCCGCATGAAGTCGCGAACCGCCTCGGCGCGGAGATCATTCGCCTGTGGATCGCGTCGACCGACTATTCGGGCGAGCTCGCGATCTCCGAGGAAATTCTCAAGCGCGTGACGGAAGGCTATCGCCGGATCCGCAATACGCTGCGCTTCCTGCTCGCGAACCTGTCGGATTTCGATTACGTGAAGGACGCGCTGCCTGCCGGGCAATGGCTCGAGATCGACCGCTACGCGGTTGCGTTCGCCGCGCAGTTGCAGACCGAGCTTCTCGCGCATTACGAGAAGTACGAGTTCCACCCGGTCGTCGCGAAACTGCAGACGTTCTGCTCGGAAGACTTGGGCGGCTTCTATCTCGACGTGCTGAAGGACCGCCTGTACACGAGCGCGCCCGCGTCGAACGCGCGCCGCTCCGCGCAGACGGCGCTCTACCACGTGACGCAGGGCCTGTTGCGCGTGCTCGCGCCGTTCCTGTCGTTCACGGCGGAGGAAGCATGGCGCGTGTTCCAGCCGCAAAGCGACACGGTCTTCACCGAAACCTATTATGCGTATCCGGAAGTCGCGGACGCCGACGCGCTCGTCGCGAAGTGGGCGCTGCTGCGCGACGTGCGCGGCAACGTGACGAAGGCGCTCGAGGAAGCGCGCACCGCGAACCGGATCGGCTCGTCGCTGCAGGCGCAAGTCGAAGTGCGCGCGTCGGGCGAGCGCTACGACGCGCTCGCGAGCCTCGGCGACGATCTGAAGTTCGTGCTGATCACGTCGGCGGCGACGGTCGTGAAGGTCGATGCGCAAGACGACGAAAGCGTCGAAGTCGCGGCGTCGACGTACCAGAAGTGCGAGCGCTGCTGGCACTACCGCGAGGACGTCGGCTCGCACGCCGATCATCCGACGCTCTGCGGCCGCTGCTTCTCCAACCTGTTCGAAAACGGCGAAACCCGGAGCGCTGCGTAAATGGCGAAGATCCAGTCGAAATCCGCGGGCGGCGCGCTCGCGCCGTGGCTCGGCATCTCGCTGATCGTGATCCTGTTCGATCAGTTGACGAAGATCGCCGTGCTCAAGACGTTCGCGTACGGCGCGATGCACGCGCTCACGCCGTTCTTCAACCTGACGCTGATCTACAATCGCGGCGCCGCGTTCGGCTTTCTCGCGACGGCGGGCGGCTGGCAACGCTGGGCATTCACCGCGCTCGGCATCGGCGCGACGCTCGCGATCTGCTATCTGCTCAAGCGCCACGGCCACCAGCGGCTCTTCAGCCTGTCGCTCGCGCTGATTCTCGGCGGCGCGCTCGGCAACGTGATCGACCGCCTGATCTACGGCCACGTGATCGACTTCCTCGACTTCCACGTCGGCGCGTGGCACTGGCCCGCGTTCAACCTCGCCGACTCCGCGATCACGGTGGGCGCGGTGCTGCTCATCTACGACGAGCTGCGTCGCGTGCGCGGCGCGCGCTAAGCGCATACACTTCGCGCAGGGGCCGGCGCGCGCCGGCCCCACGTGCTTTCGGAGGCCTCAGTTGGCACACGCAGAACTCGCAGGAAAACATCTCGTCCTCGGCCTCTCGGGCGGCATCGCCTGCTACAAGATCGCCGAGCTCACGCGTCTTCTGACGAAGGCGGGCGCGACCGTGCAGGTCGTGATGACGGAAGCCGCGACGCAGTTCATCACCCCCGTCACGATGCAGGCGCTGTCCGGCCGCCCCGTCTACACGAGCCAGTGGGACGCGCGGATGCCGAACAACATGGCGCACATCGATCTGTCGCGCGAAGCCGACGCGATCGTGATCGCGCCCGCGTCGACCGACGTCCTCGCGAAGCTCGCGCACGGCTTCGCCGACGATCTGCTGTCGACGCTGTGCATCGCGCGCGACTGCCCGCTGCTCGTCGTGCCCGCGATGAACCGCCAGATGTGGCAGAACCCGGCAACGCAGCGCAACGTCGCGCAACTGCGCCACGACGGCGTCGCGGTGCTCGGCCCCGATTCGGGCGCGCAGGCGTGCGGCGAAGTCGGCGACGGCCGGATGCTCGAGCCGGAGGCGATCTTTGAAGCGATCGTCACGCATTTCCAGCCGAAGGTGTTCGCGCATCGCCGCGTGCTGATCACGGCCGGCCCGACGTTCGAACCGCTCGATCCGGTTCGCGGCCTGACGAACCGCTCGAGCGGCAAGATGGGCTTCGCGCTCGCGCGCGCCGCGCAGCAGGCGGGCGCCGACGTGCATCTCGTCTCGGGCCCCGTCCATCTGCCGACGCCGTGGGGCGTGTACCGCGAGGACGTGCAGACCGCGCAGCAGATGTACGATGCGGTGCTGAACGCGGTGCCGGACACGGACGTGTTCATCGCGGTCGCCGCGGTCGCCGACTGGCGCGCCGCGCAGCCCGCCGAGCACAAGATCAAGAAGACCGCCGACCACAGGATGCCGGCGCTCACGTTCGTCGAGAACCCCGACATCCTCGCGACAGTCGCCGCGCTGCCCGATGCGCCCTACTGCGTCGGCTTCGCGGCGGAAAGCGGCGATCTCGACGTGCACGGCGAAGAAAAGCGCGTGCGCAAGAACGTGCCGCTCCTGATCGGCAATCTCGGGCCGCTCACGTTCGGCCTCGACGACAACGAAGTCGTGCTGTTCGAAGCGGGCGGCACGACGCGGCTGCCGCGCGCCGACAAGATGACGCTCGCGCACGCGCTCGTCGCCGAGATCGCGAAGCGCCTGCCCGACACGAGCCTCATCTGACGCATTGCCGCGGCCGCGCCGCGCCACTCCACTCTCAACCCTCGTCACCGACTTTCGCCGCATGAAACTCGATCTGAAGATTCTCGACGCGCGCATGCGCGACTACCTGCCGAAATACGCGACGACGGGCAGCGCGGGCCTCGACCTGCGCGCGTGCCTCGACGCGCCCGTCACGCTGAAGCCGGGCGACACGGCGCTCGTGCCGACGGGCCTCGCGATCCATCTCGCCGATCCCGGCCATGCGGCGCTGATCCTGCCGCGCTCGGGCCTCGGCCACAAGCACGGCATCGTGCTCGGCAACCTCGTCGGCCTCATCGATTCGGACTACCAGGGCGAGCTGATGATCTCGACGTGGAACCGCGGCCAGACCGAGTTCGTGCTGAACCCGTTCGAGCGCCTCGCGCAGCTCGTGATCGTGCCGGTCGTGCAGGCGACGTTCAACGTCGTCGACGACTTCGCGCAAAGCGAGCGCGGCGCGGGCGGCTTCGGCAGCACCGGCCGCCACTGACCGGCCGCGTGCGGGGCCTCGCCTGGTCCGGCTGCCCCGCACGCTCGCCCGCCGCCTCATTCCCGTTTCCGTCGGGCCGCCGCTCAATCCTCGAGCGCGGCGCGTTCCTCCCAGCCGACGCGCGGCTGCCGCGCCACGTTCGCCGCCCGCTCCCGCTTCTGCCGCTTCGCTTCGCCGGCGCTCGCATAAATCACGAGCGCGATCAGCACGCCCGCGAGAATCGCCGACGAGCCGACGGTGCCGAAGCCGAGTCCGCCCTTCGCGACGGGCTTCGTCAACAGATCGCCGACCGTCGCGCCGAACGGCCGCGTGAGCACGAACGCCGCCCAGAACAGGAACACCTTCGACACGTTCGTGAAGTACGCGGCAAGCACGATCACCGCGAGCAGGCCGCCGATCAGGAACGCGCCGCCCGCGAAGCCGAGGCCCGAGCTGTCGGCGAGAAAATCGCCGAGCGCAGTGCCGAGCGTGTTCGAGAACAGAATCGCGATCCAGTAGAGCACCTCGACCTTGCGCGTGCGAATCTCGGTCACGGCGAGCGATTCGCCCTGCAGGCGCCACACCGCGAAGATCGTCAGCAGGATCGCGATGAGGATGCCCGAGCCCGCCGCATAGCCGAGGCCGAGCGAGCGGTCCATGAAGTCGGACATCGTCGTGCCGGCCGTGCTCGTCGCGACGATCACCGCCCAGTAGATCGCCGGGCGGTAGCGCGTCGTCGCGAGCTGCGCGGCGAGCGTGACGATGAAGAACGAGAACAGGATCAGCGAGCTGTACGCGTAGCCGACGTCGAGCGTCATCGACAGCAGATCGCCACCGGTTTCACCGAGCGTCGTCGCGCAGATCTTCATTACCCAGAATGCGAGCGTGATCGCAGGGAGTTTGTTCATGCGAGCCTCTCGAAGGAATTCGGAACAGTTCATTCGCCGCAATGCGGCACGAGACCCGAATGCTAGAGAACGGTCGCTTAAGAGAGTGTTAACCCGCATGCGCGGTGCGCGAACATGCCGGTTCCAGCATGCGCGTTATTGCTGCCTGCGCAGGATTCCCTCAGGATTCGCGCCCAGGATGAAACAATCACGCGCCGACACGACAAGATAGTCGCCGAGACGCCGCACGTCGAGATCGCACACGCCGTCCGACGCCGGCATGCGCGACAGCTTCGCTTCGTCACCCGACACGGGCCGCATCCGCAGCAGCATCTCGACGCGCGACTGCGCGCCGCCCGCGCCGCCGCCTGCAAACGAATAGCTGATGCGATCGCCGTGCACGATGAGCCGACGCGCGCCCGCGCTGCTGCGCCAGCGGCCGTCCCACGCGGACGGCGGCGCGGGTTTCGTCGCCTGCCGCAGATGCGAGCGCACGAGCCATCCGGACGTCTCGGCGCCCGCGCCGTCGATGTACGTCGCATGCACCATCCCGCCCTGCCACATATCGCCTTCCGCCGTTTCGCTGACGACGACCTCGCGCCCCTTCGCGACGTAATGGCCGCTGTTCGTGAAGTGGAACGACGCGCCTTGCGCATCTGGCTCGCGCGTGAAGAACGGAGTCTTCGGCGCCTGCACGCTCGCGAGCCAGGGTGTCGTGTCGAGGGGCGGAACAGCGGAGCTGCTCGACGCCGCGAACGCCGCGCCAAACGGGCCGGCGAGCGCGCCCAGCGCAGCCAGCACCGTGCGCTTCTTCATGCGCACGAGCCTGCTCGCCCGCGCGGCCGTCGCGGGGGCGACATCGGATGCGTCGCTCGTCTTTCTCGTCGTCATGCTGTCTCTCGCCAGATGTGCCGCGCGCGGTAATGCAGCCGATAGGCGAGCGTCAGCAGCACGATGAACGCAACGCCGACCATCATCGTCATTCTGAACTCGCGCGTGAACGCAGTCGTCACGAGCACCGCGCCGACGAGCGCCACGCCCGCCAGGCTGCCCGCCGGATGCAGCCACATGCGAAACGCGGGTGCGGGGCCACGATAGCGTGCGCGAAAGCACAGATGCGTGACGAAGATCATCAACCACGTGAACAACGCGCCGAACATCGCGATCGCCATCAGCAGCGTGAACGCGGTCTCCGGATACAGCGCGACCAGCACGGCCGCTACCGCGACGCCGCTCGACGACACGACGAGCGCCGCCAGCGGCACGCCGTTCGCGCCGACGCGCCCGAACATCGCGGGCGCGAGCCGCGCGCGCGACAGGCTGAACATCATCCGCGTCGTCACGTACAACTGGCTGTTCATCGCGGACAGCGCGGCGACGAGCACGACGAAATTGATGACGCCCGCCGCATACGGCACGTGTGTCGCGGCCATCACCTTGACGAACGGGCTTTCGTCGGTGCCGGCCTGCGTCCACGGCACGATCGCGAGCATCAGCGCGAGCGTGAGCAGATAGAACAGCACGAGGCGGAACACGGTCGATCGAAACGCGCGCGACACCGCGCGCTGCGGATCGCGCGCCTCGCCCGCCGCGATCGCGACCGTTTCGATGCTCATATAGCTGAAAATCGCGACGATCACCGCGACCCACGCGCCCGAGAAGCCTTTCGGGAAGAAGCCGCCGTGCGCCGAATAATTCGCGAATCCGATGCCGGACGACGCGGGCGCCGTTGCGACAAAGTACGCGCCGAGCGCGATGAACATGACGATCGCGGCGATCTTCAGCATCGAGAACACGTATTCGACGACGCCGTAGAGCGTGACGCTCGTCATGTTGACCACGATCAGCGCGGCCGAAAAGCCGACGACCCAATACCAGCCGGGCACGCCCGGATACCAGTACTTCATGAAGACGGCGATCGCACTCACCTCGGTGCCGACCGCGAACACGACGGCCGACCAGTATGCATAGCGGACGAGAAATCCCGCGAGCGGGCCGACGTAGTGCTCGGCATACGCGCCGAACGACCCGGACGTCGGATGCGCGACGGTCATCTCCGCGAGCGCGCCCATCAGCAGCAGCGCGATCAGCGCGCCGATCGCATATGACACCAGCACGCCCGGCCCCGCTAGCCCGATCGCGAAGCCGCTGCCCAGAAAGAGGCCTGTTCCGATCGCGCCTCCGATCGCGATCATCGCCATCTGAGCCGACGAGAGCCCGCGCCGCAGGCCCTTCTCGCGTTCGACGATCAAGTCGAACGTCCGTTGTTGTTGTGTCAAACCAGACTCCTGCTTCCGTACCTATTATCTGCCGCAAATAAAGCGAAACGGCGCGGAAGACTTCCCGCGCCGTTCATGCGAAACGTTTTGAACCTGCGATTATTCGACTTCGACCGCCTCTTCGTTCGGCTTGCTGGGCGGCGTCGCCGTCTTGTCGAACGACAGCAGCACCTTGTCGTCCTCGTCGACGTCGACCGTCACGTGGCCGCCGTTCACGAGCTTGCCGAACAGCAGCTCGTCGGCGAGCGCGCGCCGGATCGTGTCCTGGATCAGCCGCTGCATCGGCCGCGCGCCCATCAGCGGGTCGAAGCCGTGCTTCGCGAGATGCTTGCGCAACGCGTCGGTGAAGAGCGCGTCGACCTTCTTCTCGTGCAGTTGCTCCTCGAGCTGGATCAGGAACTTGTCGACCACGCGCATGATGATTTCCTCATCGAGCGCACGGAAGCTGATCGTCGCATCGAGCCGGTTGCGGAACTCGGGCGTGAACAGGCGCTTGATGTCCGCCATCTCGTCGCCCACTTCGCGCCGCGTCGTGAAGCCGATCGTCGCCTTCTGCATCGACTCCGCGCCCGCGTTCGTCGTCATGATGATGATGACGTTGCGGAAATCCGCCTTGCGGCCGTTGTTGTCCGTCAGCGTGCCGTGATCCATCACCTGCAGCAGCACGTTGAAGATGTCCGGATGCGCCTTCTCGATCTCGTCGAGCAGCAGTACGCAGTGCGGCTTCTTCGTGACCGCCTCGGTCAGCAACCCGCCCTGGTCGAACCCGACGTATCCGGGCGGCGCGCCGATCAGGCGGCTCACCGCGTGACGCTCCATGTATTCCGACATGTCGAAGCGAATCAGCTCGATGCCGAGCGTAAACGCGAGCTGGCGCGCCACTTCGGTCTTGCCGACGCCCGTCGGGCCGGAGAACAGGAACGCGCCGATCGGCTTGTCGAGCTTGCCGAGTCCCGCGCGCGCCATCTTGATCGCGGACGCGAGCGCGTCGATCGCCGGGTCCTGGCCGAACACGACGCTCTTCAGGTCGCGGTCGAGCGTCTGCAGCTTGCTGCGGTCGTCCTGCGACACGCTCTGCGGCGGGATGCGCGCGATCTTCGAGATGATTTCCTCGATCTCGCTCTTGCCGATCGTCTTCTTCTGCTTCGACTTCGGCAGCACGCGCTGCGCGGCGCCCGCCTCGTCGATCACGTCGATCGCCTTGTCGGGCAGATGACGATCGGTGATGAAGCGCGCCGACAGTTCGGCCGCGGCCGACAGCGCGCCCGACGAATACTTGACGCCGTGATGCTCCTCGAAGCGAGATTTCAGGCCGCGCAGGATCGCGACCGTCTGCTCGACGCTCGGCTCGGTCACGTCGATCTTCTGGAAGCGCCGCGACAGCGCCGCATCCTTTTCGAAGATGCCGCGATATTCGGTGAACGTCGTCGCTCCAATGCACTTGAGCGTGCCCGACGACAGCGCCGGCTTCAGCAGGTTCGACGCGTCGAGCGTGCCGCCCGACGCGGCGCCCGCGCCGATCAGCGTGTGGATCTCGTCGATGAAGAGAATCGCGTGCGGACGCTCCTTCAGCTCCTTCAACACCGTCTTCAGACGCTGCTCGAAATCGCCACGGTACTTCGTGCCCGCGAGCAGCGCGCCCATGTCGAGCGAATACACCTGCGCGTTCGCGAGGATGTCGGGCACCTCGCCGCGCGTGATGCGATACGCGAGGCCCTCGGCGATCGCCGTCTTGCCGACGCCCGCCTCGCCGACGAGCAGCGGATTGTTCTTGCGGCGGCGGCAGAGCACCTGCACGACGCGCTCGACCTCGGACTCGCGCCCGATGAGCGGATCGATGCGGCCGTCCTTCGCCATCTGGTTCAGGTTCTGCGTGAACTGCGCGAGCGGCGTTTCCTTCTGCGTGCTCGCGTCCTCGCCTTCCGCGTTCGCGTCGGCGGGCTTCGCGGATTCGCTGCTGCTCGTCTTCGCGATGCCGTGCGAAATGAAGTTGACGACGTCGAGGCGCGTCACGCCCTGCTGTTGCAGATAGTAGACGGCGTGCGAATCCTTCTCGCCGAAGATCGCGACGAGCACGTTCGCGCCCGTGACTTCCTTCTTGCCGTTCGAGGTCGACTGCACGTGCATGATCGCGCGCTGGATCACGCGCTGAAAGCCGAGCGTCGGCTGCGTGTCGACGTCGTCGGTGCCGGGAACGGTCGGCGTGTTGTCGTGGATGAAGTTGCGCAGGTTCTGCCGCAGATCCTCGATGTTCGCCGCGCACGCGCGCAACACCTCGGCTGCCGTCGGATTATCCAGCAGGGCCAACAAAAGATGCTCGACCGTAATGAACTCATGCCGCGCCTGGCGCGCTTCCATGAACGCCATGTGCAGGCTGACTTCCAATTCCTGGGCAATCATGCTTCCTCCATCACGCACTGCAGCGGATGCCCGGCCTGCCGCGCATGGGTAACGACTTGCTCGACTTTGGTCGACGCGATGTCTCGCGTATAGACCCCACAAACCCCCCGCCCTTCGCGATGCACCTTCAGCATAATCTGTGTGGCCGTCTCGCGATCTTTCCTGAAATACTCCTGCACGATCATCACCACGAATTCCATTGGCGTGAAGTCGTCGTTCAGGAGCACCACCTTGTACATCGAAGGCGGCTTGAGCTTCTGTTCCTTGCGTTCCAGGACGGTGCTGTCCTGCTTGTCCGGGATAATCGCCATACACCCATTCTAAACAACTCGGACAGGCCCGCAATCCTGTCATTAACCGACTGACCAGCCGGCGCCCTCCCCGGCTCCCGACGTGCGGCAGCGTCCCTCTCACATCGAACGGGAGCCGGCTGCGGGGCCGGCTCCCGTTCGATGTGCAAGCATGCGGCATGCCACCCGCGCACCATGCATGGATCGAGTATCCCACAACGCGCACGACCTCGAACGCGCGTCACTCGAGCCTGGTATGTGCGACGATTATGCGACTTTTCAAGCCCCCTCGCTCGCTCCGATGCTGCAAAGCAAAGCGGGATAAACCCTGAAAATGGGTTCTTTACAACGTCCCCGTATACGTCTAAAAATTTTCTTGACACTCAATTAAAGAGCGCCAACAATCAAGCTGGCACTTTTTTCAATTTGTCTTTGACAAATGAAAGAGGCCGAGGTGAGCTTGTGAGGGGGGAACGGCTGCGTATGCAGGTCGTTTAGCTTTTCGAGCGTGCTCGTTGTAAGTAGCGACTGTGTGACAGGGGAAGTAGGTATGGCAACTGGTATTGTCAAATGGTTCAATGACGCGAAGGGCTTCGGTTTCATCACGCCCGACGAAGGCGGCGAAGATCTGTTTGCACATTTCTCGGCGATCAACATGCAGGGCTTCAAGACCCTGAAGGAAGGCCAAAAGGTCAGCTTCGAGGTAGTGCAAGGCCCGAAGGGTAAGCAAGCGTCGAACATCCAAGCTGCTTGAGGGCCGTCTGGATCAGAAATGAAAACCCGGCTTCCAGCCGGGTTTTTTTCGCCCGCCCGCGCAGCGCCCGAGCGTCGCAGCGAGCACGCGCATGCGCTCGCCCTCCCTTGGCCGCCGCCCATTTCAAACGACTTTCAGCGTTCCCATCATCCCGAGATCCTCGTGCTCGAGGATGTGGCAGTGGAACATCCGCTCGCCGCGCTCCGTCTGTGTCGTGACAATCCGCACACGCTCGCCCTTCCGAACGTTCACCGTGTCGCGCCACGCGCGATAAGGCTCGGGCATCGTCTTTCCGTCGAGCTCGCGCTCGACGACCTGGAATTGCGTGCCGTGCAGATGGAACGGATGGTCCATGTCGGTTTCGTTGCGAATCGTCCACGATTCGACGTCGCCGCGCCGGCTCGTCAACGTCGCGCGATGCGGCTCGAACGTCGTGCCGTTCACCATGAAGCGCATGCCGGCCGGTCGGCCCCGCGCGTCCGCGCGCATCATCGCGGCCATGTCCATCTGCTCGCCGAACACGACTTCCTTGCGCGCAACCGGCTCGCCGAGCGCGGGCACCGCGCGCAGCCGATCGGGCAACGCGCGCGGAGCGGCGGGCTCGAATGCGACGTCGGCAAGCGGCAGCGCGGGATCGGGCGGCAGGCTGCCGTGCGCGGCATCCGACATCGCCATCTTGCCGCGCTCGTACTCGAGCGCCATCAGCGCCGCGCGCGACGCACGGTCGCCCGCGCGCACGACGAGCTCGGCGCGCTCGCCCGGCGCGAGCAACAGCGACGTCACGTCGCGCGGCGCGTCGAACAGGCCGCCGTCGGTGCCGACGTGCGCGAACGCGCGCCCGTCGTCGAACGCAATGCGCAGATAGCGCGCGCTGCATGCATTCCATACGCGCCAGCGCTCGTCGCCAGTGAGCGAAATGCGCGGCCGCCGCGCACCGTTGACGAGCACGAACTGACCTTGGCGACCGTTCATCCAGTCCATCATGTCGTTCGGCGCAATCGCGCCGTCGCGCGCCAGCTTCAGGTCGGACACGAACAGATGCCGCTCGGGCCAGCCGGCGAGCGGGTCGTCGGCCGCGCGCACGACGAACGGCCCCGCGAGCCCGCGAAATACCTGCTCGGCTGTCGCCATGTGCGGATGCGGGTGATACCAGTACGTGCCCGCGCTCCCCTTCGGCAGCGTGAAGCGATAGACGCGCGTCGCGCCCGGCGCGACGAGATCGGACGGATTGCCGTCCTGGTCGGGCGGCACGGGCAAACCGTGCCAGTGGATCGTCGACGGCTGCGGCAGCCGGTTGACGAAGCGGATCTCGACCGTATCGCCTTCGCGCACGTCGATGAGCGGGCCGACCGCGGGCCCGTGCGCGCCCGCGCCGAACTGCCAGAACGTCGTCGCTGCGACGCCCGGCAAGAGCGCGCGCGCAACGGGCTGCGCGACGAGCGTCGCGCGGAACGCGCCCGGCTCGCGGCTCTCGTTCGCGAGCACGCGCAGCGCGGCGAGCGGCGCGCCCGCGGGCAGCGCGTCGGCGGCCGCGAGCGCGGCCGGCGCCGCCGGCTTGCCGTGCCGCGCGCGAGCCGGCGCGGGCGACATGTCCGGCATGTCGTCCATCCCCTCCATGCCTTTCATGCCATCCATCGCGTGGCCCGCGGCGAACGCGCCGCGCGCAAAGAGCGACGCCGCGGCGGCCGCGAGCGCGCTTGAGAGAAAGTGTCTGCGCAACATCGATCGATTCATCCCTGTGTCGCCGAAACGGAAATTCCGACGATACACCAGTCGGCGCGCGCACTGCGCGCCGCTTTGCTGACAACGCGCACGCGCCGCACCAAAACGAAACACCCCGGCGGGCACGCGGCCCGCCGGGGTGTCGCTCGACATCGGCTACACCGACGCGCTTACTGCATGTTTTCGATCAGCACCTGACCGAAACCCGAGCACGACACTTGCGTCGCGCCTTCCATCAGGCGCGCGAAGTCGTACGTGACGCGCTTCTGCTGGATCGACTTTTCCATCGCGGCAATGATGACGTCGGCCGCTTCGGTCCAGCCGAGGTGGCGCAGCATCATTTCGGCCGACAGGATTTCCGAACCCGGGTTCACGTAATCCTTGCCCGCGTACTTCGGCGCCGTGCCGTGCGTGGCTTCGAACATCGCGACCGAATCCGACAGGTTCGCGCCCGGCGCGATGCCGATGCCGCCGACTTGCGCGGCGAGCGCATCCGAGATGTAGTCGCCGTTCAGGTTCAGCGTCGCGATCACGTCGTACTCGGCCGGACGCAGCAGGATCTGCTGCAGGAACGCGTCGGCGATCGAATCCTTGATCACGATCTCGCCGCCCGTCTTCGGGTTCTTGACGCGCATCCACGGGCCGCCGTCGATCAGCTCGGCGCCGAATTCCTTCTGCGCGAGCGCGTAGCCGGCGTCACGGAACAGGCCTTCCGTGAACTTCATGATGTTGCCCTTGTGCACGAGCGTGACCGACTTGCGGTTGTTGTCGATCGCGTACTGGATCGCCTTGCGCACGAGACGCTCGGTGCCTTCCGTCGACACGGGCTTGATGCCGATGCCCGACGTTTCCGGGAAGCGGATCTTCTTCACGCCCATCTCGTCCTGCAGGAACTTGATGAGCTTCTTCGCCTGCTCGGATTCGGCAGCCCATTCGATGCCGGCGTAGATGTCTTCCGAGTTCTCGCGGAAGATCACCATGTCGGTCTTTTCCGGCGCGCGCACCGGCGACGGCACGCCCTTGAAGTACTGGACCGGGCGCAGGCAGACGTACAGGTCGAGATCCTGGCGCAGCGCGACGTTCAGCGAGCGGATGCCGCCGCCGACCGGGGTCGTGAGCGGCCCCTTGATCGACACGACGTATTCCTTCAGCACCTGCAGCGTCTCTTCCGGCAGCCACACGTCCGGGCCGTAGATCTTCGTCGCCTTCTCGCCGGCGTAGATCTCCATCCAGTGGATCTTCTTCTTGCCGCCATACGCCTTCTCGACCGCCGCGTCGACGACCTTGATCATCACCGGCGTGATGTCGAAGCCCGTGCCGTCGCCCTCGATGTAAGGGATGATCGGCTGATCGGAAACGTTGAGCGAGAAATCCTTGTTGACGGTGATCTTGTCACCGCCTTCCGGGACCTTGATGTGCTGATACGGCATGATCGACTCCAGTGATATGGCTGGGCTGGTGGGTATCTGGTTGTGCGCGGCCGGGCGCGCGCGGCGCCGGCCCTGCGTCCGCGACGGCGAGCCGCTATTCTAGCGCTCTCGCGGCGCAAGGCGGCGCGAATCCGGTGCGCGGGACTCGCGCAAGTCTTATATAAGACAAAAGACTTGCCGTTCCGTATTATGCATTAAGATTCCGCCATTTGCCATAGAACGCGGCCCGCGTCGCGCCGCCCGTCCCCTCGCGAGCCTTGCCTCATGCGCCTCATCGCCCTCAACAAGCCGTTCGGCACGATCTGCCAGTTCTCCCCGCACGAAACCCGCGCGTCGCTCGGCGACTGGGTGAAGACGCCCGATGTCTACCCGGCGGGCCGCCTCGACGCCGACAGCGAGGGGCTGCTTCTGCTCACCGACGACGGCGCGCTGCAGGCGAAGATCGCCGAGCCGCGCCACAAGCTCGTCAAACGCTACTGGGCGCAGGTCGAGGGCGCGCCGGACGCGGCCGCGCTCGCGGCGCTCGAGCGCGGCGTCGATCTCGGCGACTACGTGAGCCGCCCGTGCCGCGCGCGCTTCGTCACGCCGCCCGAGACGCTCTGGCCGCGCAACCCGCCGGTCCGCTACCGCGCGGCGATCCCGACGACCTGGATCGAGCTCGAGATCGCCGAGGGCAAGAACCGCCAGGTGCGGCGAATGACCGCGGCCGTCGGTTTCCCGACGCTGCGTCTCATCCGCGTCGGCATCGGCGCGCTCGACGTGTTCGCGCTCGGCCTGTCGCCCGGCGAGACCCGCGAGTTGCCGCCGCGCGCGCCGTGGGAGCGCGCAAAGCGGCCCGGATGACAATCCAGTGGCGCGTTTCATCACACGTCAACCGACTGCGAACCCGACGCGTTAAACCACGCAGATGCCACTCCCAGCTATCCGGCATTGGCGTCCGAACCGCGCTCCCGTCGCTCGAGCGACACCCCGCGAACCGGCCGCCCGCAGCGCGAAGAGATTTTTCTCGATGCGTCTGTCAACCGAAAGGTGGATGGCACGTTAGACGACATGACTCCTATGCCGGGTCATTTGGTTAATTAACTAAAGCTGAGGAACACAACATGAACAAACTGATCGCCGCTCTGGTCGCTGGTCTCTTCGCAACGGCTGCTTTCGCGCAAGCTTCGGCTCCGGCCGCTGCTTCGGCTCCGGCTGAGAAGGCTGAAGCTGCTTCGGCACCGGCTAAGAAGGCCCACAAGAAGCACCACGCCAAGAAGCATGCGAAGAAGGCGAAGGAAGCCAGCGCCGCTGAAGCCCCGGCTGCCGCTTCGAACTAAGTAAGCAATTTGTAAAACGCAGTCAAGAACAAGCTGTTGCCGTTCTTACGGCGTTACAAGGCAGATCACCGCGAGGCGATCTGCCTTTTTCTTTGCGTCGCCGTTTGCCCGCCTCGCGCCGCGCCCGATGTGCGCGCGACGCCGCGCTTCGCGTACCATGCGGGTCTCGAATTCCCGATAGGAGCCCTAGCCGTGCGATTTTCCCCGCGCCCTTCACTCGCCCGACTCGTGCGAGCCGCCGTCCTTCCGGTCGCGCTCGCGCTCGCCGCGGGCGGCATGCATGCCGCGTCCGCGCAAACCGCGCAGTTGCCGCCCGGCGCGAAGCAGCCGGGCGAATTCCCGCGCGTGAAGCTGCGCGCCGGCATGTACGTGATCGATGCGGCCGTCGCGGCGAACGACGCCGATCGCGAGCAGGGTCTCATGTACCGTTCGCAGCTCGCGCCGAACGAAGGGATGCTGTTCGTGTTCAACGAGAACGCCGTCCATTGCTTCTGGATGAAGAACACGCTGATCCCGCTGTCGATCGCGTTCATCCGCGCGGACGGCACGATCACCGACATCGACGAGATGAAGGCCGAGACGACCGACAATCACTGTCCGCGCAACAACGGCGTCTATGCGCTCGAGATGAGCAAAGGCTGGTTCGCCGCGAAGGGCGTCAAGCCCGGAATGAGGATCGACGGGCTGCCGAAGCCGCAGTGACGCACCGCGCGGGCGATCGATGCACGCTGCCCGCCCCGCTCGCCTCCGTCCGACAAGCCGGCCGCGCGCCGGCTTTTTTTGCGCGCCGTTTTCGTGCGCGGCCGGCGCGACGGAACGAGCCGAACACGCCCGCCACGGTGCAGGACTTGATTGCCGATCCATCGCCCGCATCTGCAAAAGCCTCGAGCAAGCGCTATCCTTTAAGTCTCGAAAGAGCGACGGCGCCGGCCGCACCGGCCGGGCCGTTTTCGTCCAGAACCATCAGGAGGTTCACGTGCCCCGCAAAACCCCCATCGAGCGCTATCGCAATATCGGGATCAGCGCTCACATCGACGCCGGCAAGACCACGACGACCGAGCGCATCCTCTTTTATACCGGCGTGAGCCACAAGATCGGCGAGGTTCACGACGGCGCGGCCACGATGGACTGGATGGAACAGGAGCAGGAGCGCGGCATCACGATCACGTCCGCGGCGACGACCGCGTTCTGGAAAGGCATGGCCGGCAATTATCCGGAGCATCGGATCAACATCATCGATACCCCTGGCCACGTCGACTTCACGATTGAAGTAGAACGCTCGATGCGCGTGCTCGACGGCGCGTGCATGGTCTACGACTCGGTGGGCGGCGTGCAGCCGCAGTCCGAAACGGTGTGGCGCCAGGCGAACAAGTACAAGGTGCCGCGCATCGCGTTCGTCAACAAGATGGACCGCGTCGGCGCCGATTTCTTCCGCGTGCAGCGGCAGATCGGCGAGCGCCTGAAGGGGGTTGCCGTGCCGATCCAGATCCCGGTCGGCGCGGAAGAGCACTTCCAGGGCGTCGTCGACCTCGTGAAGATGAAGGCCATCGTCTGGGACGACGAGAGCCAGGGCGTGAAGTTCACGTACGAGGACATCCCGGCGAACCTCGTCGACATCGCGCACGAGTGGCGCGAGAAGATGGTCGAGGCCGCCGCCGAAGCCAGCGAGGAACTGCTCGAGAAGTACCTGACCGATCACAACTCGCTCACCGAGGACGAGATCAAGGCCGCGCTGCGCAAGCGCACGATCGCCAACGAGATCGTGCCGATGCTCTGCGGCAGCGCGTTCAAGAACAAGGGCGTGCAGGCGATGCTCGACGCGGTGATCGACTATCTGCCGTCGCCCGCCGATGTGCCCGCGATCCTCGGCCACACGCTCGACGACCAGCAGGCGGAACGTCATCCGAGCGACGACGAGCCGTTCTCCGCGCTCGCGTTCAAGATCATGACCGACCCGTTCGTCGGCCAGTTGATCTTCTTCCGCGTGTACTCGGGCGTCGTCGAATCGGGCGATACGCTGCTCAACGCGACGAAGGACAAGAAGGAGCGGCTCGGCCGGATCCTGCAGATGCACGCGAACGAGCGCAAGGAAATCAAGGAGGTGCGCGCGGGCGACATCGCGGCCGCGGTCGGTCTGAAGGAAGCGACGACGGGCGACACGCTGTGCGATCCCGCGAAGCCGATCATCCTCGAGAAGATGGAATTCCCCGAGCCCGTGATCTCGCAGGCGGTCGAGCCGAAGACGAAGGCCGACCAGGAAAAGATGGGGCTCGCGCTGAACCGTCTCGCGCAGGAGGACCCGTCGTTCCGCGTGCAGACCGACGAGGAATCCGGCCAGACGATCATCTCCGGGATGGGCGAGCTGCACCTCGAAATCATCGTCGACCGGATGAAGCGCGAATTCGGCGTCGAGGCGACGGTCGGCAAGCCGCAGGTCGCGTATCGCGAGACGGTGCGCACGGTGGCCGACGACGTCGAGGGCAAGTTCGTCAAGCAGTCGGGCGGCCGCGGCCAGTACGGCCACGCGGTGATCAAGCTCGAGCCGAACCCCGGCAAGGGCTACGAGTTCCTCGACGAGATCAAGGGCGGCGTGATTCCGCGCGAGTTCATCCCGGCGGTCAACAAGGGCATCGAGGAGACGCTCAAGAGCGGCGTGCTCGCGGGCTACCCCGTCGTCGACGTGAAGGTGCATCTGACGTTCGGCTCGTATCACGACGTCGACTCGAACGAAAACGCGTTCCGCATGGCCGGCTCGATGGCGTTCAAGGAAGCGATGCGCCGCGCGAAGCCGGTGCTGCTCGAGCCGATGATGGCGGTCGAGGTCGAGACGCCCGAGGACTTCATGGGCAACGTGATGGGCGACCTGTCGAGCCGGCGCGGCATCGTGCAGGGGATGGAGGACATCGCGGGCGGCGGCGGCAAGCTCGTGCGCGCCGAAGTGCCGCTTGCCGAGATGTTCGGCTATTCGACGTCGCTGCGCTCAGCGACGCAAGGCCGCGCGACCTATACGATGGAGTTCAAGCACTACGCGGAAACGCCGTCGAACGTGTCGGAAGCGGTCATCAACGCGAAGCAGGTCGGGCGCGGCTGAACGGCGCGGCATCCGATGCCGCGCGGCCCGCGGCGCCGCCCGATCGATGAAAGCGAGCCCGTCCGGAAACGGACGGGCTTTTTTGCTGTGCGCATCGCCCGGACATCGGCGAAGCCACGGCGAGGCGTTCGCGGCCGCCGCGTCATGACGATCGGCTTCGCCGTCACGCTCGGCATCGCGCGGACCGCGTGCTCGCTGCGCGAGCGTTTCGCCACGTTTCACGACATCGGCGGCACGCTTGGCGCACCGAGTCCGCAGCGTTGCCGCTCGTGCCGGCGCGCATGCGCGCCTCACGGCTTCGTCGCACGCCGGCTGCGTCCGCCGTTCCTGCTCGTCAGGACGAGCAGGCGCATGTCTGCGGTCGGCAGGCTGCCCGGCCGAGTTTCAATACTGAAACCAAAATCGGCACGCTTGCGATGTTCGCCAAGCAGGCGAGTCATGGGCAGCCGCGCATCAGGGTCCGGCTGTTTCCCCGCGCCGTTCACGGCCGGCTGACGCTGATCGACTCGATGGACGACGTGCCGACCTTCCTCCTGACGTTTCATTTCAGAAACGAAACCGCTTCACCGATGTTTCAGCGCTGCGCTAGCAACGCACTCACGCCTTGCACGACGGGCGCGCGCGGCCAATGGCACGGTTATCGCAAAGAAGGGCTCGCACGGCGGGCCCGCGTACCGATCGACGTTGCCGACTGGTCACGCGCCAGTTCGAAGACGATCGTCGACTGAAACGGCAACGCATCGTTTGGCCCCTGGGCAACACGCGCATAAAGCCGCACGGCAATAGGAACTGCGCGCTTTGGGAGGCCAATGATGCACAAAATGAAACAACCGCTCCACGCGGCGGGACGATGCTATCGCGCGACCTTGCTGGCTGCGGCCGCATTCGCGTGCTGCTGCGGCTCGTATGCTGTCGCGCAAGAAACCACGCCCACGGGGCCGAGCGCCGTGCAGTCGCGCGACGAAGCGCCATCGTCCGCGCCGTTGCCAGTCGCGCAGAACGCGATGCCGGCCGGCACGCCGGACGGGTCCGCCGATGCGGACGTCACGATGCCGCTCGCGGAAGTTGCGTCGCCGTGCTCTGCCGATCCGCTCCCGTGCGGATCCGAGTTCCATCTCGCCGGCGGCGTGGGGGGCAACGGAGAAAGCGGAATCGGAAGCGGCGGCAGCGCGGGCAGCGGCCATGGAAGCGGCGGCAGCGGAGACGGCGGGAATGCCGCCGTCGGGCCTGCGGGGATCGGCGCCGGCGGGACGACGGGTTCGACCTCTGGCGGCGCGAACGGCACGGGTCGCGGCAACGGCAACTCCGCCGGCAATGCATCGGGCAGCGCGAGCTCCGGCGGCGGGACGTCGGGCCACGGCAGTTCGGGGGGCGGTGCTTCGGGCGGTGGCACTTCGGGCGGTGGCACTTCGGGCGGTGGTGCTTCGGGCGGTGGTGCTTCGGGCGGTGGTGCTTCGGGTGGTGGTGCTTCGGGTGGTGGTGCTTCGGGTGGTGGTGCTTCGGGTGGCGGTGCTTCGGGCGGCGGCACTTCCGGCGGCGGTACTTCCGGTGGCGGCACTTCCGGCGGCGGTACTTCCGGCGGCGGTACTTCCGGTGGCGGCACTTCCGGCGGCGGCACTTCCGGCGGCGGTACTTCCGGTGGCGGTACTTCCGGTGGCGGTACTTCCGGCGGCGGCACTTCCTCCGGCGGCGGTACTTCCGGTGGCGGCACTTCCGGCGGCGGTACTTCCGGCGGCGGTACTTCCGGCGGCGGCACTTCCGGCGGCGGCACTTCCGGCGGCGGCACTTCCGGCGGCGGCACTTCCGGCGGCGGCACTTCCGGCGGCGGCACTTCCGGCGGCGGCACTTCCGGCGGCGGCACTTCCGGCGGCGGCACTTCCGGCGGCGGCACTTCCGGCGGCGGTACTTCCGGTGGCGGGCATTCCGGCGGCGGCACCAGTGGCGGCACCAGTGGCGGCAACGGCGGTGGCAATAGCGGCGGCCACGGTAACGGTAGCGGAAATGGTGGCGGCACCAGTGGCGGTAATGGCGGCGGCAATGGCGGTGGTCACGGCAACGGAAGCGGCGGCAGCAACGGCGACGGTAACGGAGGCCATGGCAACGGCGGCGGACACGGAAACGGAAACGGCAGTGGTGGCGGAGGCAACGGTGGCGCCAACGGTGTTGGCAATGGCAATGGCGGCAGCAACGGCGGCCACGGTAACGGCAATGGTGGCGGCACCAGTGGCGGCAATGGCGGTGGTCACGGCAACGGAAACGGCGGCAGCAATGGCGGCGGTAACGGAGGCCATGGCAACGGCGGCGGACACGGAAACGGTCGGTGACCCAGCGCGCCGAGCGGCATCGCCGAATCACAGCATGTCGAGCGCGTCTGCTGCGCGGCGCACGGAAGCACGCGTCGAGCTGCGCGCGCTCGCATCGCTCGACACAAGATCGAACGCTGCGCGGTTTTCGTGCACGTGATCGATCCGTGCCGCGTAACACACCACAACCGCGCCAAGCTCGACACGCTCTGTCCAAGCGCCGCGCATCAACGCCGCATCGCGCAATCGCGGAACCTCATCGAGCGGCGAACGCATCGGCAGGCGCGTGTGATCGACAGAGCTATGGCGCATCGCCGGCATCCGGCGCGCGGCGAGCGATGGCAGCGGATCGAATTGCGATTCGCGCGACGCGCCGCCCGCAGGTCGCGCAAGCAAGCCGCTCGCCCGAACCGGCCGCCTTGCCTTGCCGCAGCGCGCGCGGCGCTACAGCATGTCGAGCGGCCGCTTGCCGCGCGGCGGCTTGAACTGCGCGTCGAGCCGCGCGAGCTCGCCTTCGTCGAGCACGAGATCGAGCGCCGCGCGATTGTCGCGCACGTGCTCGACGCTGCCCGCCTTCGGAATAGCCAGCACGTTCGGCTGCCCGAGCACCCATGCGAGCGCGACGCGCGGCGGCGACACGCCGCGCTGGCGTGCGATCTCATCGAGCGCCGTGCGCTTCGGCAACCGCATGTGATCGATCGGGCTGTACGCCATCGCCGGCATCGCGCGTTGCGCGAGCCACGGCAGCAAATCGAACTCCGGGCCGCGACGCACGAGATTGTAGAGAATCTGGTTCGTCGCGCAGGCGTCGCCGCCCGCTTCGGCGACGAGTTCCTCCATGTCGTCGACGTCGAAATTGCTGACGCCCCAGTGGCGAATCTTGCCCGCGTCGCGCAGCGCCTCGAAGCCCGCGACCGTCTCCGCGAGCGGAACCGGGCCGCGCCAGTGCAGCAGATACAGATCGACGCGATCGGTGCGCAAGCGCTTCAGCGTCGCCTCGCACGCGGCGGCGACGCCAGCGCGGCTCGCATGCTGCGGCAGCACCTTGCTCACGACGAACAGCCGGTCGCGCACGCCGGCGAGCGCTTCGCCGACGAGCGTCTCGGTCGCGCCGTCGCCGTACATCTCCGCGGTATCGATGAGCGTCATGCCGAGATCGACGCCCTCGCGCAGCGCGGCGATCTCGGCCGCGCGCTTCGCGGGCCACTCGCCCATTTCCCAGGTGCCCTGCCCGAGCTTCGGTATGCGTTCGCCGCCGGGCAGCGCGACGGTTTCGAGCCTGCTGGTCATATCGCTCCTCGTCACGTGTGCGGGCGCGGCACGCGCTGCGTGCGGCCCGCGGGTGTTTCGTCAGTGTAACGATTCGACGCGCGCCGGACAGCATGGCGCGCAAAACCCGGCTATAACCGCGGCGCGCGATGTCTTAGAATGGCCGCACTGTTTTCTACATCCACTCCATGAAGCCATCGACGGAAGACCGCTGGTCCGACCTGCGCCCCGACCCCGACAACGACACGCCGCTCTATCTGCAACTCGCCCGCAAGCTGGGCGACGCGATCCACGACAACCGCTGGGCCGCGGGCGAAGCGCTGCCTTCGGAACGGCTGCTCGCGGAATCGCTCGGCGTGTCGCGAATCACCGCGCGCAAGGCGATCGCGCTCCTCGTCGAGCAAGGGCTCATCCGGCGCACGCAAGGCGCGGGCAACTTCATTCAGCCGCGCTACGAGGATCCGCTGTCGCGACTGTCGAGCTTCAGCGAGATGCTCAAGCGCCGCGGCTTCACGCCGAGCTCGACGTGGCTGTCGCGCGACATCCAGCCCGCGAATCGTGACGAGGTGATCCAGCTCGGGCTGTCGCCCGCCGCGTCGGTCACGCGCCTGAAGCGCCTGCGGCTCGCGGACGGCATCGTGATGGCCGTCGAGAACTCGACGTTTCCCGCAACGATCGTTCCCGATCCGCAGGCGATCGGCGATTCGCTGTACAGCTATCTCGAGCAGCGCGGCACGCCGATCGTGCGCGCGCTGCAGCACTTCCGCGCGGTCAACGCGACCGACGAGATCGCGCGGCAGATGGGCATCGCGCCGCACGACGCGCTCCTTCTGATCACGCGGATCGGCTTCACGCACGATCAGCGCGCGATCGAGCTGACCGACACATACTGTCGAAACGATTACTACGATTTCGTCGTCGAACTGCGCAAGTAGGCGGCAAGCGCGCGTCACGGCAGCCAGCGCGGCGCATCGCGGCCGAATGGCGCGGGGCCGCACGAAAAGCGCGGCGGCGTCGCCGACAGCGTCTCCGCATGCCGCACGCCGCGCACCGCGCCGAACGGCGACGCGAGCGCGTCGTCGAGGCAGTCCCGCACGTCGTCGAGCGTCGTGTCGGGCACGCGCTCGCCACCTTCGACAATGCCGAACGATTGCAGCCAGCGCCCCGTCTGCGCGAGCGACACGCGCACGTGCCAGCTTCCGCCTTCGCGCGCGCGACGCGCGAGCGCCGTCATCGCGCCGAACGCGGCGAGATAGCCGGTTGCGTGATCGAGCGCCTGACACGGCAGATGCCGCGGCGCGCGCCCGCCCGCTGCCCGCCGCTCGACCCACGCGATGCCGCTCGCCGACTGCACGAGGCTGTCGAAGCCGCGACGCGACGCCCACGGCCCGTCATAGCCGTATGCGCACACCGATACGCAGACGATGCCCGGATGCCGCCGCGCGAGATCATGCGCGCCGAAGCCGCGTGCGTCCAGCGCGCCGGGCCGGTACGACTGCACGAACACGTCGGCTTGCGAGGCAAGCGCATCGAGCGTCGCGCTACCCTGCGCGTCGCGCAGATCGACGAACGCCGCACGCTTGCCGCGGCCGTTGTCGATCGCGAACGCGGGAATGTTCGGCAGATGCGGGCTCGTGACGACGAGCGTCTGCGCACCATGCGCGGCGAGCGTGCGCGCCGCGACCGGCCCCGCGATGATCCGCGTCAGATCGAGCACGCGCACGCCGGAAAGCGGCTGCCCGGCCGCATGCGGGCCCTCGTCCGCCCCCTCGTCCGCCCCGATCGGCCGCGGCGGCGCATCGCCGGTTCGCTCGATCTCGACGAGCGGCCGGCGCGCGAGCGCGCGCGCGTGCTCGTGCGCCTGCCATTCTTCCGGAGACCGAATCAGTGCCGCACACAGGCCCGCATCGGCGAGCGCCGCTTCCAGCGCGTCGCCGTCCCAGCCGCGCACCGCCGCCGCCACCTGCGCGCGCTCTTCGCCGCAACCGAGCACGTCGAGCGCGCCTCGCAGGTGATGCGGGAAATTCGCATGCAACTGAATCCACCGCGCGTCGCGCGTCTCGTAGAAGCCGGTGACGGGATGCCTCGGCTCGGGCGGCGCGCGACCGTCGACGCGCAGATACCGCTCGCTGCGAAACGCCGCGAGCGCGTGCCGCACCGATACGCGAACCCGCTGCGCGCGAGCCGTCCGCACACGATCGCATTCGGCGGCGGCGAGCCCCGCCGCCGCGATCGACGCCGCAGCAAGCGTGCCGATTCGATGAACCGACGGCAGGCACGGATCGCCGCCGTCGAGATCGACGCGTTCGAGCGCGGCCGGGTCGCCGCCCGCGAGATGCCACAGATGCGTCAATGCGTGCCGGGGAGTCATCGCATCGGCCTCGCCGTGGTGAACATTGAAACGAGTCTAGAATGGCGCGCGGACGCATTCAATCCCGATTGCGAGCCTCCGTGCTCGACGAACGGCCGCCGCGCGAGCGTCGCGCGCGCATCGCCCCGATCGTCCGTCCGCCCTTCGACCGAGGAACCGCCGCCATGTCCCGCTTGAGCGCGAACGAAGCCGCGCAACTGCTCGGCGTCAGCGTGCCGACCCTCTACGCGTATGTGAGCCGCGGCCTGCTGCGCTCGCGCGCCGACGGCGCGAGCAGGCGCCGCTATTACGACGCCGACGAGGTTCGCCTGCTCGCGCGCCGCCGCGCGGACGCGAAGCGCGCGGGGAACGTCGCGGAGCGCACGCTCGATTGGGGCGTGCCCGTCCTCGAATCGCGCATCACGCAGATCGCAAACGGCACGCTGCGGTATCGCGGCCGCGATGCGATCGCGCTCGCGACGGCGGCGACGCTCGAAGAGACCGCCGCGCTGCTGTGGGAGTGCCCGCCCGCGCGCTTGCAAGCGGCGCCCGGCGTCGGCCCGTCGTTCGATACGGCGCGCTGGCTCGGCGCGCTCGATCCGTGGCGCGATCGGCCGCCGCTCGAGCGCGCGCTCGCGCTGCTGCCCGTCGCCGCGCCCGCGACGCTGTCCGATGCCGCCTGCGTTTCGCCGTCGGCCGACGATGCGCCGCCGCGTGACGCATCGCCCGACATGCCGGCTCCCGCCGCTGCTCCCGCCGCCAACGCCAACGCCACCGCCGACGCCGACGTCCGACGCCGCGACGCCCAGCTCGACGAAGCCGCCGTGCTGCTGCGCGTCGCGACGGCCGCGCTCGCGGCGCGCGCGCCGTGCGCCGAGCCCGTGCATCGGCAGTTCGCCGCCGCATGGCAACTGACGGACCCGCGCGACGCCGAGCTGCTGCGGATCGCGCTCGTGCTCTGTGCCGATCACGAGCTCAATCCGTCGACGTTCGCCGTGCGCTGCATCGCGTCGACGGGCGCGCCGCTGTTCGGCGCGATCGCGGGCGGCCTCGCCGCGCTGTCCGGACCGCGCCACGGCGGCGAGACGCGGCGCGTCGCGGCGCTCCTCGACGGCGCCGCGCACGCGCGCGATCTCGACCGCTACGTCGCCGCGCGGATCGCCGCGTACGAACGCGAGCCGGACGCGCGCACGCGGCTGCCGGGCTTCGGCCATCCGCTGTATCCGGACGGCGACCCGCGCGCGACGCTGCTCGTCGACGCACTCGCCGCCCGCGCGAACCCGAACGCCGCGCTCGACGGCGCGCTGTCGCTCGTCGACGCGGCGCAAGCCGCGCTCGGCGACAAGCCGACGATCGATTTCGCGCTCGTCGCGCTCGAGCGCACGCTCGCGCTGCCGCCGGGCGCCGCGTTCGCGCTGTTCGCCGCCGGGCGCGTCGCCGGCTGGATCGCGCATGCGCTCGAGCAGCGCGCCGACGGCAAGCTGATCCGGCCGCGCGCGCGTTACGTCGGCGTCGACCAGGCGGCCTGAGCGCGCCAGACGGCCGCCGGGTCCGGATAGCCGGGTACGCAGGTGCGGTTTTCGCGCATGGCCTGCTCCGCTCGTGAAAGTCCTTCGATATCCCGATGATTCATCGCGATGCGCGCGCCTCGCCCCATGCACGCCTGCGCGCGCCGCTCGCTGCACGCATCGCCGGCTTTCCCTACAATGTCGGCTGCCCGCCCGAACGCGCCCGCAGCGCCCCGCTTTCATGCTCCAAGCTCCGCCCGCCGCCCCGAGCGAGAAATCGCTGACCGTCATGCTGTGGCTCGTCGCCACCGGTTTCTTCATGCAGACGCTCGATGCGACGATCGTCAACACCGCGCTGCCGTCGATGGCCGCGAGCCTCGGCGAATCGCCGCTCAGGATGCAGTCGGTCGTGATCGCGTACTCGCTGACGATGGCCGTGATGATCCCCGTGTCCGGCTGGCTCGCCGATACGCTCGGCACGCGCCGCGTGTTCTTCAGCGCGATCCTAGTCTTCACGCTCGGCTCGCTCCTGTGCGCGAACGCGCACACGCTGCCGCTCCTCGTCGCGTTCCGTGTGATCCAGGGCATCGGCGGCGCGATGCTGCTGCCCGTCGGGCGGCTCGCGGTGCTGCGCACGTTCCCCGCCGAGCGCTATCTGCCCGCGCTGTCGTTCGTCGCGATTCCGGGCCTGATCGGCCCGCTGATCGGGCCGACGCTCGGCGGCTGGCTCGTGAAGATCGCATCGTGGCACTGGATCTTCCTGATCAACGTGCCCGTCGGCATCGCGGGCTGCATCGCGACGTTCTATTCGATGCCCGACGCGCGCAACCCGGCCGCGGGCCGCTTCGACCTGAAAGGCTACCTGCTGCTCACGATCGGGATGATCGCGATCTCGCTGTCGCTCGACGGCCTCGCCGATCTCGGCATGCAGCACGCGATGGTGCTCGTGCTACTGATCCTGAGCCTCGCGTGCTTCGTCGCGTACGGCCTGTACGCGGTGCGCGCGCCGCAGCCGATCTTCTCGCTCGAGCTCTTCAGGATCCACACGTTCAGCGTCGGCCTGCTCGGCAACCTGTTCGCGCGGATCGGCAGCGGCGCGATGCCGTATCTGATCCCGCTGCTGCTGCAGGTGAGCCTCGGCTACGACGCGTTCGAGGCGGGCCTGATGATGCTGCCCGTCGCGGCCGCGGGGATGTTCTCGAAGCGGATCATCACGGTGCTCATCACGCGCCACGGCTACCGCCAAGTGCTGCTCGCGAACACGATCATGGTCGGGCTGATGATGGCGAGCTTCGCGCTGATGAGCGACGCGATGCCGGCATGGCTCAAGATCGCGCAGCTCGCCCTCTTCGGCGGCTTCAACTCGATGCAGTTCACCGCGATGAACACGCTCACGCTGAAGGACCTCGGCACGGGCGGCGCGAGCGGCGGCAACAGCCTGTTCTCGCTCGTGCAGATGCTGTCGATGAGTCTCGGCGTGACGGTCGCGGGCGCGCTCCTCGCGACCTTCACTGGCATGATGCGAAGCGTCACGCCGACGCACACGCTGCCCGCGTTCCATGCGACGTTCGTGTGCGTCGGCCTCATCACCGCCGCGTCCGCGTGGATCTTCGCGCAGTTGTCGCCAGACGTGCGCGGCGCCGCGCGGCGCAAGACCGATCCGTCCGAGCGCGCGTGACGCGGGCGGGACTGCCGCGCGGCCGGCATGGCCGCGACGGCGCGCTCGAGATGGCTGGCGGGCGAGCGGGATTTCGCATCGCCGTCGAAGGAGGCCGTGTGCGGCCGCTTCGGCGCGGTTGCGGCGCGCGCGCGACGGACCGGCCCGCGCGAACGCACGCGCTTGCCCGGACGTCGCTGCGGCCGGCCCTACGCCCCTCGGCTCTGTTCGCCTCCGGCCGTTCGGGCATCCGAGCGCTTCGACACCCGAGCGCGGCGCCTTCGAGCGTCCGATTGTCGCAGCGCGCCGGTCCGGCGCATGTCCGGACGCGCCTCGCGGCATCCCGGCGAACTGCCCGAACGCCGCGCGCCGCGCCGCCGCGACGCACGGCGCACCATGCGAGTGCACCATGTCCGCGCTGCGCGCGAAGCGGCGGCGCGCCAGCGCGCCTTTTTGCGCATGGTTCTTGCTCACCTATTCTGTAGGTAAACTGACGGTTCTCAAGCAGCCGAATCATGAGCATGATCGACATCGATCCCCCCAGCTTCCAGTCGCCGCGCCCGATCGCGGGCGACGACGGCAACCGGCGCACCGTGCTGTACGGCGACTACACCGTATTCAGCGTGTTCCAGCCGGTCTTCTCGGTGTCGCATCGCCGTGCGATCGGCTACCACGCATCGCTGCGCGCGCATGATTCGCACGGCAACCAGGTGCCGTCGCACGAGGTGTTCACGCAGGCCGCGCGCCGCGGCGATCTGCTCGAACTCGGGCGGCTCGCCGAATCGCTGCATCTCGGCAACTTCCACACGTTCGACAGCCATGACGAATGGCTCTTCCTGAGCCTGCATCCCGCCGCGCTGATGGACACGGTCTACGGCGACGCGCTCCTCGCGAACCTGAAGGCGCTCGGGCTGCCGCCGCAGCGCGTCGTGCTCGAGGTGCCCGAGCAGGCGGGCGGCGAGACGCCGCGCTTCGCGGCGATCGTCGACGGCCTGCGCAAGGCGGGCTTCCTGATCGCGCTCGGCGGCTTCGGCGCGAAGCACTCGAACATCGATCGCGTCTGGCACCTGCATCCGGACATCGTCACGCTCGATCGCGGCATCCTCGCGCAGGCGAGCGAGCATTCGCATCTCGAGCGCGTGCTGCCCGGCCTCGTGTCGCTGCTGCACGAATCGGGGCAGCTCGTGCTGATGGGCGGCATCACGACCGAGCGCGAAGCGCTGATCGCGCTCGAATGCGACGTCGATTTCGTGCAGGGGCAGTATTTCGCCGGGCCGAGCGTCGAGCCGGTGCAGCCGCAGGTCGCGGCGGGCATCATGGATACGCTGTCGGCCGCGCTGCGGCTGCGCGTCGCCGAGCGCTCGCGCGCGCAGGAAGCCCGCCTCGCGCCGTATGTCGCCGCGCTGCTGCGGGCGGGCGCGCTGTTGCGCGAGGGCCGCGACCTGACCGAAGCGTCGAAGGAACTCCTCGAGCTGCCCGAGGCCGCGCGCTGCTTCCTGCTCGACGCATCGGGCCGGCAGATCGGCGACAACGTGCTGCCGCGCGTGCATGCATCGCAGCGCGCGAAGCGCTTCAGCCCGCTGCTGCATTCGGAAGGCGCGAGCTGGGAGCGCCGGCCGTACTTCATCGAGGCGATGCGCGTGCCGGGGCGCGTGCATTTCACGCCGCCCTATCTGTCGATCAACGAAGCGCACCTGTGCGTGACGGCGTCGATCGCGACGCCCGCCGCGCAAGGCATGCAGGTGCTGTGCGTCGACATCAACTGGGAAGCCGCGGCGCACCGCGACTAGCGGGACACGGCCGAGCGCCGGGCGCCCGTCGCCCGGGCGTTCGCGCGGCTGACGCGCGTCATGCGCGTTAGCCGCATTAGCCGGCCGCGGCCGCGCGCCTTCTCACGACGAGCCGATGCACGCGCTTGCCGGACGATTCGCTCGTCCGCTCATGCTCGAACAGCACGTCGCACGCATCGCCGAGTGCCGCGTGCACGCGTTCGGCATCGACCACCTCGTAGAGCCGCCCGCGCCCGTCGCGCTGCGCGTCGCCCGTCGTCACCCGCCAGCTCAGATACAGCGTGCCGCCCGGCGCGAGCAGCTCGACGAGCCGCGCAACCGCCGCATCGACGTCCGAAGCCGGCAGATGCATGATCACCGTCTCGCACAGCACGTTGCGAAACGCGCCGGACGGCACGCCCGCGAGCGCCGGCAGCAGCGCCTGCTCGAAGCGCAGTGCCGGATGGCTGCGCCGCGCTTCGGCGACAAGCGACGCGCTGCCGTCGTAGCCGCAAGCGTCGAAGCCGCGGCTCGCGAGCCATGCGACGTCGCGCCCCGCGCCGCAGCCGACGTCCGCGGTCGGCCCGGGCTCGAAGTAACGTTCGAGCAGCGCATACATGTCCTCAGGCGCCGGTTGTTCGTCCCATTCGCGTGCGTAATCGGCCGCGTGGCGGTCGTATGCGTCGAGTGTCGTGCGATCCATCGTCGTCTCCTCGGTTGGCGGTCGCGCGCCGGCTCGCCGGGGCGGGCACGCGCCGCCGTCATATTAATCGGGATGGGCTCTTCACGCTTCGGACATCGCGGCGTCGCGGTGACGGCCGAAGCGATGCGGCGGCCACGCGTCCGGGATGTCGGCGAGGACCGACGCGCCGTCGCGCCGACCGATTGCGTCGATGTCGACGGCTCGATGCCCGCATCGATTGCCATCCGCGAACGACGTTCGACGTCATCCGCAGGCGAGCGTCGACGATCGGCAATGACGCGTCCGGGCGGACCGCGCACGCCGAACGACCGTCTCCCGCGGCCACGAGCGATCCGCCGCGCCCATGCCGACAACCGCACGGCGACACGGCCGCGCGTGCGCGTCGTGAGGGCCTGCCGGCCGATGCGCGCCAAGCATCCGACCGCCTCCCGGCGCTACCCCGCCCGCGCCGCCGCGCGCAATTCGGCGAGCAGCGCGTCGCCGCCCCACGCGGGCCGCGCCTGCGAGCGCTCCGCGTCGTGGACGAGCGCGCAAAGGCGCGCGTTGACGGGCGCCGCGCGTCCGAGCTGGCCGGCCAGACGCACGATCTCGCCGTTGATCCAGTCGACCTCGGTCGTCCGCCCCGCCGCCAGATCGTCCGACATCGACGAACGCGCGAGCGGATCGATCTCGAGCATCTTCCGGCCGAGCCGCGCGAACAGCGGGTCCGGCACGCCCAGCACCCGCGGCACCCATGTGGCGGGCAGCGGCGTGAGCCGCGCGGGGCGGACCCCGGCCGCCGCCAGCAGGCGCAGCGCCTCGATTTGCGCCAGCGCGAAGCAGCGCCGATAGCTGCGCGCCGCGAGCTCTTCCTTCAGCGGCCGGTTCGCGAGCGCGTTGATCGCGTTGTTGAGATTGAGCAGCAGCTTCGCCCACTGAACCGCGCGCATGTCCGCGCACGGCACGAGCGGCAGCCCCGCGCGCGCGAACGCATCCGCGAAGCGCCGCAGCGCGGGCGCGGCCTCGACCCGCAGCTCGCCCGCCGTGCCCTGGTGGAACGCGCCCTCGCCGCGCGCGATCACGTTGAACGGCACCATGCCGGCGAGTACGGTTGCGTCGGGCAGCGCAGCGCGCAGCGCGTGCGCGTTGCGCACGCCGTTCTGAAAGCTGATGACGACCGCGTCGGGCCGCGCGATGCGCGCGAGCGCGGCGCCGGCGGCGGGCGTCGCGGCCGATTTCACCGTGACGAGCACGAGCTCGGCCGATGCGGCCGCCGCATCGGCCGTCGAGAACGCGATCGCGGACGGCGGCACGCGCGCGTCGCGGCCACGGTAATCGGACAGCGAGAGCCCATGCGCGCGCAACTCGCGGCCGATCCGCTCGCGGCCGATCAGCGCGACGTCGGCGCCGCCCGCGAGCAGCCGGCCGCCGATATAGCAGCCGACCGCGCCCGCGCCATAGACGCAAATCGCCGCCATCGACGCGGCTCAGACGCGCGCGTTGCGCGCGCCGACGCGCACCGGCCCGGCGCGCCGCTCGACCTCGTCGCGCACTTCGCCGCGCAGCCCGGCGAAGAACGCGACTTCGGCGACGACGAACAGCGGGCCGACGACGAGCCCGATCAGGTCGTCGACGAACGCGGGCTTGCGGCCCTCGAAGTAATGGCCGACGAACTGGATCACCCAGCCGGCGAAAAAGAGCCCGAGACCCGCGCCGAGCCAGAGCGCGGTCGTCTGCGCGGCGAGCGCGCGGCCGGCCCAGAGACTCAGCGCGAGCAGCGCGGCCATCGCGACGCCGAAGCGCAGATCGAGCCGCAGGTAGAAGAGCGCGGCCGCTAGCGCGACGAGCGCCGCGGGCGTGAGCGCGAGCGCGCCCCATGCGCCGAACGCCGGCCGCGACAGCAGCACCGTCACCGCGACGACGATCATCGGAATGCCGACGAGATGCGTCGCGATGTTGCGCGCGTCGCGGTGATAGGCCGCGTACTGCGCGAGTTGATCGACCAAGGTTCTCATCGTGTCTCCTCCTGCTTCTGATGCGAGTGAGCGCTATCATGCCCGTCACGCGACGTTTTCTCTGTCAGCTACCCGACACCGCGACGGCCGATGCATCCGCTCTTCGAACCCTATCGCCTCCAGCTCGACACGCACCCGTGGTTCGGCGCGCTGCCCGCCGCGCTGCGCGAGGCGCTCGTCGCGGCCGCGGTGCCGCGCCGGCTCGCGTCGGGCCAGGTGCTGTTCCGCCGCGGCGACGCGCCATGCGGGCTCTACGCGGTGCTGAGCGGCGCGCTGTCGGTGGGCGCCGTCGACGCGAGCGGCAAGGAAGCGCTCCTCACGGTGGCCGAGCCGACGACGTGGTTCGGCGAAATCGCGCTCTTCGACGAGTTGCCGCGCACGCACGACGCGATCGCGCTCGAAGACGCGCTGCTGATGCACATTCCACAAGCTGCGCTGCAGCAACTGCTCGACGAAACGCCGCGCTACTGGCGATATTTTGCGCTTTTGATGGCGCAGAAGCTGCGCATGTCGTTCATGAACGTCGAGGCGCTGACGCTGATGCCCGCCGCGCAGCGGCTCGCGGCACGGCTGCTGATGATCGCGGAAGGCTACGGCGGGATCGGCACGCGGCATCGGCGGGTCCGGCTGTCGCAGGAACGGCTCGGCGCGATGCTGTCGCTGTCGCGGCAAACGGCGAACCAGTTGCTGAAGGATCTCGCGGCGCGCGGCGTCGTGAGGCTGCACGTCGGCGAAATCGAGATCGTCGATCTGGATGCGCTGCGCGCGGCGAGCGGCGCGGGCGATGCACGAGCGGACGGCAACGCAAACAGCGCCGCCGGCGACGCCAACCGCACAGACGCGTCGCGCGCTTCGCGCCGCCGATCGTAATCGCGCAAGCGGCCGCGGCAACGGCGGATTCGGAATCCGAATCGATATCGATCGAGATCGGGACCAGCACCGGCAAGAACGAATGCCGTCTCCAACGCGCTTCGTCGCGCAATATGCATGTCCGCCGATGCACGCAACGGCGCGCGCGCCGCAGACCTATCCGTCGCCGCGTCGCCACGCGCCCGCCAATCCGGTCGGCGATTTTCCCACAACGCACACGCGAGCCCGCTATCATCGCGCTTCGCTCCTCTCGCACCTTCATGCGCGGCCGCCATCATATGCACGCCTCCCGCTCCACCATCGGCCGCGCCTGGCCGGTCTTCGTCGCGTTCCTGCGCCTCGGCGTCACGTCGTTCGGCGGCCCGATCGCCCACCTCGGCTATTTCCGCGACGAATTCGTCGTCCGCCGGCGCTGGCTGAGCGAGCGCAGCTACGCGGACCTCGTCGGCCTCTGCCAGTTCCTGCCCGGCCCGGCGAGCAGCCAGGTCGGCATCGCGATCGGCCTGTCGCGCGCGGGCTACGCGGGCGCGCTCGCCGCGTGGGCAGGCTTCACGCTGCCGTCCGCGCTCGCGATGACCGCGTTCGCGTACGGGATCGCCGGCGCGGCGGGCCATGCGCTCGCGCCGGGCGCGCTGCACGGGCTGAAGATCGTGTCGGCGGCCGTCATCGCGCAGGCCGTCTGGGGCATGGCGCGCAATCTGTGCCCCGACGCGCGGCGCGTGACGATCATGACGGCCGCGACGGGCGTCGCGCTCATCGCGCCGTCGACATGGACGCAGCTCGCCGTCATCGCAAGCGCGGGCTGCATCGGGCTGCTGCACGTCGCCCCCGCGCGCGACGGCGCGCATGATCCGCTGCCGATCTCGCTCGGCCGCCGCGCCGGCGCATGCTGCCTCGTGCTGTTCGCCGCGCTGCTGGCCGGCCTGCCGCTCGCCGCGCGCGCGTCGGGCAGCCACGCGCTCGCGATCGTCGACGCGTTCTACCGCGCGGGCGCGCTCGTGTTCGGCGGCGGACACGTCGTGCTGCCGCTGCTGCAGGCGTCGGTCGTCGCGCCCGGCTGGGTCGGCGGCCAGACGTTTCTCGCGGGCTACGGCGCCGCGCAGGCCGTGCCCGGCCCGCTCTTCACGTTCGCGGCGTTTCTCGGCGCGTCGATGAAAGGCGCGCCGTCGGGCTGGCTCGGCGGCGCGCTCGCGCTCGCCGCGATCTTCGCGCCGTCATTCCTGCTCGTCGCGGGCGCGGTCCCGTTCTGGGAGCGCTGGCGAACGAACGCGCGGATGCAGGCGGCGCTCGCGGGCGTCAACGCGGCCGTCGTCGGCCTCTTGCTCGCCGCGCTTTATCAGCCGGTGTGGACGGACGCGATCCTCGCGCCGCGCGACTTCGTCGCGGCGCTCGTCGCGTTCGTCGCGCTGACGTTCTGGCGCGTGCCGCCGTGGATCGTGGTGATCGTCGCGTGCGTCGCGGGGTGGGTCGTCTTTTCGGCTTGATGCGCTTGACGGGTCCGTCGATCGCGCGCCGCCGCTGCCGGACGATCGCAGGCGCGACAGCGGCCGCGCATCCGGCCACAGCGTCGCCGCGCGTGCGTCGCCGTGCGGATGACGAGACGAAGAAACGAAATTCGGGGAATTGAAATGAACGCGTGCCACCCGAAACCGTGAGAGCAGAGGAAGTGGGTGGATCCTCACGGGCCAACGGCATCGAAGTGCCCAAGTGGAAAATGCACGCATTTCCCGGCAACCGGAGGATCCACGATGAACAGTATGGCAGTGGGCGTAGATATCGCCAAGAACGTGTTCCAGGTGCATTACGTCGCTCAGGGCAGCGGAGAGATCGTCAACAAGCCGATCAAGCGGGCGAAGTTTCTGGAGCACTTCGCGAACCGTGCGCGGTGCCTGATTGGGATGGAGGCGTGCGGCGGCGCACACCACTGGGCGCGGGAACTGACGCGGCTGGGTCATGAGGTCAGGCTGATGCCAGCGGAGTTCGTGAAGGCATTCAACATCCGCAACAAGAATGATGCGGCGGACGCGCGGGCGATCTGGCTGGCGGTGCAGCAGCCGTGCAAGCCGGTGGCGATGAAGACGGAAATGCAGCAGGCGATGCTGGCGCTGCACCGGATGCGCGAGCAGTTGGTGAAGTTCCGCACGATGCAGAGCAACGGACTGCGCGGGTTACTGACGGAATACGGCGAGGTGATGAGCCGGGGGCGAGCGAAACTGGACAAGGCCATCCCGGCGGCACTTGACCGGCTCGCGGAGCGCCTGCCGGCGGCGCTGATCGATACGTTGCGGGAGCAGTGGAGCGGGTTGGCGAGGCTGGACGGGCAGATCGCCGAGATCGAACGCCGGATGCGTGAATGGAAGAAGGAGGATGGAGCGGTTGCGGCGATCAGCGAGATTCCCGGCGTGGGGCTGCTGACGGCAACAGCGGCGGTGGCGATGATGGGCGATCCGAAGGCATTCAGTTCGGGGCGCGAGTTTGCGGCGTGGGCCGGCCTGGTACCGAAGCAGACCGGCTCGGGCGGCAAGGTGAACCTGCACGGGATCAGCCGGCGCGGCGACACCTATCTGCGAACACTGCTGATTCACGGCGCGCGAAGCGTGTTGAGTCATGCGAAGGAGCCCGGCCCGTGGGTCGAGCAGATGAAGAAACGGCGGCCAGCGAATGTGGTGATCGTGGCGCTGGCCAACAAGATGGCGCGGACGATCTGGGCGGTGCTCGCTCATGACCGGCCGTACCGGAAGGACTACGTGAGCGTGAAGCCAGCTTGAGTGGCTCACGCAAGAGTAGAAAGATCAACGCTTAACACAGGGTGAACGTCGAAAGGTTGCGCAGCAATCGAGTGTGATGACAAATCAGGTAGGACCGGGACTCGCTAAACCTGAATGGCTTGAAGAGCTCCGAAAGCTCGCCAGGAGAATGAGGTGCGAGTCAGCGTATTTCATAGGGGCCCGCAGCGGCAGGACCGGCTGCAACAAGGCCGGATATAGAGCTGCAGCCCATCCTGTCCGTTAAAACACACGAAAACTGTTGCAAACGGGACGCGTTCATATAGAAGCCATGAACGCGGATCGCGCGGACGTTCCTTGCGATGCGCATCCGATCCGAGACGAGCAGGCGCAATCGCTGCGGCCCGCCCGCACCGCCGTCGCCGGCCGCGCGGACAAGCCGGGCCCCCGGTCAAGGGCGCCCGGCGGCAAGGACGCAGTCCGGCCGGCGCTCGCCGCCGCCTGCCGGACTCACGCGCCGATCAGGGGAACGCCTTCATCCCGAGCAACGCCGCGACCGCGAACCCGGAGACGTTCGTCTCCTGATCCGGCGAGCCGGGGTAGTCGTGGATGCCGTGCGTCCGCGGATCAAGCACGTTGTTCACGATCCACGGCAGCGTCGTCGACGGCGCCTGCATGCCCTGCGTCGGCGCGCCGAGCAGCAGGATCACGTCGGACAGCGCGTACGCGGGGTCGGTCGACGGCGAGCGGATGCTGCCGTCGGCGGCCGTCTGGTTGGTCATCCACTGGATCGAGCCGATGCTCTGCGAATTCGAGCCGAACACCCACGGCAGGTAGCCCTGCGGGAAGATCGTATCGATGCCGAGATCCGCGTCGAGCGGCGCGCCCGTGTCGCGGCCGACCGAATAGCGCTGCGCGTCCGCCATGTAGAACTGCGACGGCACGTTGTTCCTCAGGAAAGCCGCCTTTGCCGCGTAGTTCGGATTGTCCGGAAACAGCAGCGCGCCCGCGTTCATGCCGAGATAGACGTCGCCCTGATCCGCCGCGTACTCGTACGGCCAGAACTGCCACGTGGTGCTGCCGACGGGCAGTTGCCACGAGCTGCCCGAGTAGCCGCTCGGATTGATGTTCTTCGCGAGCACGAAATCAAGCGCCGCGCGCGCATTGGCGCCGTACTGCGTGACGAGCGCCGTGCTGCCCGTCAACTGTCGGTCGAGATAAAGCAGGTAGACGAACAGCGCGGACGTCGCGTCCACGCCGCGCACGTCGGCGATCCCGGTGCCCGGCGACGTCGCAATCGCAGCGTACGGCGGCGTCATCGAGTAGGCATAGCGCCAACTGCCCCGCCAGGCCGGATCGGTCATCTCCTCGCGCGCGGCGAGCCACGCGATGCCCTTCTCGAGGCCGGTCAGGTACTTCGCGTCATGCGTCGCGCCGTATGCGGCCGCGAGGCCGATCAGCGCGTACTCCATGTCGGAGTCCGTATTGGCGGTGTCCGTGCCCGCCTCGTCCGGAATCGCGCCGTTGATGTCCTGCTGAGCGAGGATGAAATCCGCGATCTGCAGCGCCATCGTGCTCTGCGTGCCGGTACTCGTGCTGCTCGTGGTACTGCTGGTGGTGCTGGTCGTGCCCGTGGTGCTCGACGTGCCGGTACCGCTCGATGTGCCCGAGCCGTGCGGCGATTTGAAGGCGCTGGCGCCGGGTGCGCCGCCCGAGCCGTCGGAGCCGCCGCAAGCGGCGGTCATCAGCGTCACGGACGCGCAAAGCGTTGCGCCGATCAAGGTACGAGTGCCTCGTAAGAGTGCCATATTGTCTGTCTACCTTTTCTACAAGCAAAGAAAAGTACCGCGCCCCCCCGGACGCGACGGCACACTGAATGCCGGGCGACGGCGAGATCACCGCCGCCCGGCGAAATCGGGCATGGCAAGCACAACGCCATGCCCCGAAAACAACGATGGGATCGCGCCCGCTCACGCGAAGCGCGCGCTGAACGAGCGAACTCGCCGGCCGCCGCGATTCGTCCCCCGACGAGCGGATGCGCTTCGCTCGTCGATGCCGACATTCACGGCTACCGGCCAATCCGCTGAAGGAATGGCAACCTGATGCAAGTAGGGTGGGCCCCCGTTAAAGACGAAAAAAAAGCCCTCCGATGGAGGGCTTCTTCGCCGAGACTGATTCGAGATCTCGTCACTATGTATCGCTCGATTTTTTCCGAACTGTAATCGTCAGATGACGGGCGCGCCTTAAGCGAAGTTCTTCGCGGCGAAGTCCCAGTTCACGATGTTCCAGAACGCTTCGACGAACTTCGGACGCGCGTTGCGGTAATCGATGTAGTAAGCGTGCTCCCACACGTCGATCGTGAGGAGCGGCTTGTCGGCCGTCGTGAGCGGCGTGGCCGCATTGCTCGTCGACACGATGTCGAGCGAACCGTCCGCCTTCTTCACGAGCCACGCCCAGCCCGAGCCGAACGTGCCGACCGCCGCCTTCGTGAACGCTTCCTTGAACGCGTCGAACGAGCCCCACTTCGCGCTGATCGCGTCGCCGAGCGCGCCCGTCGGCGCGCCGCCGCCGTTCGGCGACAGGCTGTTCCAGAAGAACGTGTGATTCCAGATCTGCGCGGCGTTGTTGAAGATGCCGCCCGACGACTTCTTCACGATCTCTTCCAGCGGCAGGCTCTCGAATTCCGTGCCGGGGATCAGGTTGTTCAGGTTCGTCACATAAGCCTGGTGATGCTTGCCGTAGTGATACTGGATCGTCTCCTGCGAGATGTGCGGAGCGAGGGCGTCTTCAGCGTACGGCAACGGCGGGAGCGTATGAGCCATGATCGGTTCCTTCGAAGTGTATGTAGGGAGGACAGTGTTGGGTTGGGTGCCGCGGAACGCCCGATTGTAGGCGAGTCCGAATAACCCCGCAAACTCGCGGGCCTTTATCCGTCTCATCCGAAAAATCGACGCTCGCGCGGCATGCTCGACGCGCGAACCGGCACGCGCAAGACGCGCGACGTCCGCGTGCCGCGCGTGCGTCGCCGGGTCAGAACGGGTCAGAACGTATCCGAAAGACGCGGTTGCACATCGGCGAGCGACACGTCGGCCGAGCCCTCGGCGAGATGCACGGTCAACCGGCGCTGCGGCTTGAGCGCCGCGGGCGCGCGCACCGCGCGGCCCGTCTGCGCGTCGATGATCGCCGCGTAGCCGCGCTCCAGCGTGCGTTGCGGGCTCAGCACCTCGAGCCGCGCCGCGCACGCGGCGACGCGCGCGGTGTCGCGTTCGAGACGCCGCTGCAGCGTCGCATCGAGCCTTTGCGCGAACGTCGCGAGCACCTGCCGCGCCTGCGTGACGTCGGGCCGCGCGCGCTGCCAGCGCAATTGCACGAGCGCGAAACGCGCGCGCGCGTCGCGCACGGGCCGCGCGCCCGCCGCCGCGAGCCGCGCGGCGAGTTGCCCCACGTGCATGGACTGGCGCTGCAGGCGCTCGGCCGGGCTGATCAGGCGGCGCGCGAGCCAGTCGAGCTGCTGCGCGCGCGAGTCGAGGCCGCGCCGCAAGCCGCGCGCGAGCGCGTTGCGCCGGTCGCCCAGCTCGCGCAGCAACAGCGCGCGCTGCGGGCTCACGAGCTCGGCCGCGCCGGTCGGCGTCGGCGCGCGCACGTCGGCCGCGAAATCGGCGATCGTGAAATCGGTCTCGTGGCCGACGCCGCAGACGACGGGCACGTCGCTCGCCGCAATCGCGCGCGCGAGCCCCTCGTCGTTGAACGACCACAAGTCCTCGATCGAGCCGCCGCCGCGGCAGACGATCAGCACGTCGACCTCGCGCCGCGCGTTCGCGGTCTCGACCATCGCGGCGAGCTTCTCCGCCGCGCCCGCGCCCTGCACGGGCGCCGGATAGACGATCACCGGCACGTGCGGCGCGCGGCGCGCGAGCGTCGTCAGCACATCGCGCAGCGCGGCCGCCTGCAGCGACGTGACGATGCCGATCGCGCGCGGATGCGTCGGCAGCGGCCGCTTGCGCTCGGGCGCGAAGAGCCCTTCGGCCTCGAGCTGCGCCTTCAGCCGCAGGAACGCTTCGTAGAGCCGCCCCTGCCCGGTGCGCCGGATCGCCTCGACGTTCAGTTGCACTTCGCCGCGCGGCTCGTACATCGTGACGAGCGCGCGCACTTCGATCTTGTCGCCTTCGCGCGGCATGAACTCCGCGTGTTGCGCGCGGCCGCGGAACATCACGCAGCGCATCTGCGCCTGCTGATCCTTGATCGAGAAATACCAGTGGCCGCTCGCCGCGCGCGTGAAGTTCGACACTTCGCCCGCGACCCACAGCAGCGGGAACGTGCGCTCGAGCATCGTGCCGATCGCGCGGTTGAGCGCGGACACGGGAATGACGCCGTCGCCCGCGGGCGCGCCGCCGGAGCCGGCAAAGGTGGTTTCGGAATGCATGGACGGTCGGAAGATTTCAGGCGCCCAACGATAGACCGCCTCGGCGCGCGCGGCAAGCCGCGCGTGCGGGCCGCCCAGGTGTCCACACGGCGCGCGAAACGGGGACGGGGTTGTAACAATCGCCCCGAAACCCCTGATGATTTCGATCAAACGCTTGATTTCAATGGTTTTTTTATCGATCCCAACGCGCATTGCGCCGACTGGAAGCCCGCCGCACGGCCTTGCCGAACGCTTCGACGCGGAGTTTTTCACAGAGTTATCCACAGACCGTTCACGCACGCGGCCATGCGGCGCGCACCGCATGCCGCGCCCGCGCGACTTGCGGGCCGCGCGGCGGGCGCGCTAGAGTGCCGCCTTTCGAAGACCCCGCGGCCGCCCGCCGCCATCCGGAGAAACCGTGTTGACGAATCCGTCCTCAGCCGCGCCGCGCGGCGTCTCGCGCATCGCGTCATGAGCGCTCGGCCGGGATTGCTCGCGCGCGCCGAAGCGCGCCTCACTCGCGAATGGCAGCGCCGCGGCGCGCTCGCGTGGGCGCTCGCGCCCTTCGCATGCGCGTTCGGCGCGATCGCCGCGCTGCGCCGCGCCGCCTATGCGCGCGGCTGGAAGAAACGCGTCGACTGCGGCGTGCCCGTCGTCGTCGTCGGCAACGTGACGGTCGGCGGCACCGGCAAGACGCCGACGGTGATCGCGCTCGTCGACGCGCTGCGCGCCGCGGGCTTCACGCCCGGCGTCGTGTCGCGCGGCTACGGCGCGAAGATCGTCGCGCCGACCGCGGTCACGCCCGAGTCGCCGCCGCAGCGGGCGGGCGACGAGCCGCTGCTGATCGCGCGCCGCACGCTCGCGCCCGTGTGGGTGTGCCCGGACCGCGTCGCGGCCGTGCGCGCGCTGAAGGCCGCGCACCCCGAAGTCGACGTCGTCGTGAGCGACGACGGCCTGCAGCACTACCGGCTCGCGCGCGCAGTCGAGATCGTCGTGTTCGATCATCGCCTCGGCGGCAACGGTTTCCTGCTGCCGGCCGGGCCGCTGCGCGAACCGCTGTCGCGCCGCCGCGACGCAACGCTCGTCAACGATCCATACAGCCGCGCGCTGCCGCCGTGGCCCGACACGTTCGCGCTCGCGCTCGCGCCCGGCGACGCATGGCATCTCGATCGGCCGTCGCGCCGCAGGCCGCTCGCGCAGTTCGCGGGCGAGCGCGTGCTCGCGGCGGCGGGCATCGGCGCGCCGGAGCGCTTCTTCGCGACGCTGCGCGCGGCGGGCGTCACGCCCGCGACGCGCCCGCTGCCCGACCACTACGCGTTCGCCACGAACCCGTTCGCCGACGATCATTTCGACGCGATCCTGATCACCGAGAAGGATGCAGTAAAATTGGGGACTTCGTGGCGCGACACTCGCATCTGGGTCGTCCCGGTCGAAGCCGCGCTCGATCCCCGCCTTATCGCTCTCGTTGTGGAGAAACTCCGTGGACGCACGTCTGCTTGAAATCCTCGTCTGCCCGATTTGCAAGGGCCCGCTCCACTACGACCGCGGCGCGCAGGAGCTCGTCTGCAACGCCGACAAGCTCGCGTATCCGATCCGCGACGGCATTCCGGTGATGCTCGTCGACGAAGCGCGGCAGACCGTCGAAGGCACGCCGGTCGATCCGGCCGGCCCGGCCCAGGGCCGCTGACGCACACGCGGCGCGCCCGCCGCCGTCGTGCCGTCCGGGCGCTCGCGCCAGGCCGGCGCCCGCCCGATCCAACGCCGCTGCCCGCATGTCACGCGGGCGCATTTTTCGAACCCTTTGCGCTTCGCGCCCGTCCGATGACCTCCCCGCTCCCTTTCGTCGCCGTCGTCCCCGCCCGTCTCGCGTCGACCCGCCTGCCGAACAAGCCGCTCGCCGATCTCGGCGGCAAGCCGATGGTCGTGCGCGTCGCCGAGCGCGCGCGTGAAGCGGGCGCGCAGCAGGTGCTCGTCGCGTCCGATGCGCAAAGCGTGCTCGACGCGGTGCGCGAGCACGGCTTCGACGCGGTGCTCACGCGCGCCGACCACCCGTCCGGCACCGACCGCCTCGCCGAGGTCGCCGCGAAGCTCGGCTTCGGCGATGACACGATCGTCGTCAATGTTCAGGGCGACGAGCCACTGATCGATCCGCAGCTCGTGTGCGACGTAGCGTCGCACCTCGCCGCGCATCCATCGTGCGCGATCGCGACGGCCGCGCACCCGATTCACGAAGCGCACGAGGTGTTCAATCCGAACTACGTGAAGGTCGTGCTCGACGCGAACGGCGTCGCGCTGTACTTCTCGCGCGCGCCGATTCCGTGGTCGCGCGACGCGTACCTGCCGCACTGGCCAAACGTCGCGGCGATGCCCGCGCCGACGTGCCCCGTCTATCGGCACATCGGCCTCTACGCCTATCGCGCGCGTTTCCTGCGCACGTATCCGACGCTCGCGCAGGCGCCGATCGAGGCGGCCGAGCAGCTCGAGCAACTGCGCGCGATGTGGCACGGCGAGCGGATCGCGGTGCTCGTCACCGAGCACGCGCCCGAGGCCGGCATCGACACGCCGGCCGATCTCGAACGCGTGCAGGCCCTTTTTCGGTCTCGCGCCAAATAACCCATGGCATAATCGGGCGATTGTGCGAGCGATCCGCCCGCGCCGCTCACCGAGATTCCGCCCCAAGCCCGACATTCGCCGGCCGCCGCGCGTCGCTTTCGACCCGCCGCAGTCAGACCGGCCGATCGCGCTTGCGGCAGGGTCGCCGAGCCGCGCAGCGGTTCCCGTAGCGTCTCGCGCCAAAGCATCCACATACCGGAGATATCACCATGCGTTTGATCCTGTTGGGCGCGCCCGGCGCGGGAAAGGGCACCCAGGCAAACTTCATCAAGGAAAAGTTCGGCATCCCGCAAATCTCGACGGGCGACATGCTGCGCGCCGCCGTGAAGGCCGGCACGCCGCTCGGCGTCGAGGCGAAGACGTACATGGATGAAGGCAGGCTCGTGCCGGATTCGCTGATCATCGGCCTCGTCAGGGAGCGCCTGAAGGAGGCGGACTGCGCGAACGGCTACCTGTTCGACGGCTTCCCGCGCACGATCGCGCAGGCCGACGCGATGAAGGAAGCGGGCGTCGCGATCGACTACGTGCTCGAAATCGACGTGCCGTTCCCGGAAATCATCGAACGGATGAGCGGCCGCCGCACGCACCCGGCGTCGGGCCGCACGTACCACGTGAAGTTCAACCCGCCGAAGGTCGAGGACAAGGACGACGTGACGGGCGAGCCCCTGATCCAGCGCGACGACGACAAGGAAGAGACGGTGAAGAAGCGCCTCGACGTGTACGAAGCGCAGACGAAGCCGCTCATCGCGTACTACGGTGACTGGGCGGCGCGCGGCGCGGAGAACGGCCTGAAGGCGCCCGCGTACCGGAAGATCTCCGGCCTCGGCTCTGTCGACGAAATCCGCGCGCGCGTGTTCGACGTGCTGAAATAATCGCGCCGCGGCGTGCGCCGCGCATGCCGCACGCGTGACGATGACGAAGGAACCGCCCTCCCCGGGCGGTTTTTTTTCGTCCGGTCGTTCGCTTCGCGCCGGGCTTCGGCGCTCGCTCGTACAATCGTCGCAGCGCGCGCGTCGCTTCACGACATTCGATCGACATTCATTCCAATCAATCCAAGGAGAAGGAGCAAACATGGAGATTCGCGACAACGTCTTCCTGATCACGGGCGGCGCGTCCGGGCTCGGCGCGGGCACCGCGCGCCTCTTGACCGAGGCGGGCGGCAAGGTCGTGCTCGCCGACCTGAATCAGGAAGCGGGAGAAGCGCTCGCGCGCGAGCTGGGCGGCGTGTTCGTCAAGTGCGACGTCGCGCGCGAAGAAGACGCGCAGGCGGCCGTCGCCGCCGCGACGAAGCTCGGCACGCTGCGCGGGCTCGTCAACTGCGCGGGCATCGCGCCCGCGGCGAAGACGGTCGGCAAGGACGGCCCGCACCCGCTCGAGCTGTTCGCGAAGACGATCACCGTGAACCTGATCGGCACGTTCAACATGATTCGCGTCGCAGCCGCCGCGATGGCCGCGAACGAGCCGGCGCAAACCGGCGAGCGCGGCGTGATCGTCAGCACCGCGTCGGTCGCCGCGTTCGACGGCCAGATCGGCCAGGCCGCGTACGCGGCGTCGAAGGCGGGCGTCGCCGGCATGACGCTGCCCATCGCGCGCGACCTGTCGCGCAACGCGATTCGCGTGATGACGATCGCGCCCGGCATCTTCGAGACGCCGATGCTGCTCGGCATGCCGAAGGAAGTGCAGGACGCGCTCGGCGCGATGGTGCCGTTCCCGCCTCGCCTCGGCAAGCCGGCCGAGTACGCGATGCTCGTCAAGCAGATCGTCGAGAACCCGATGCTCAACGGCGAGGTGATCCGCCTCGACGGCGCGATCCGGATGCAGCCGAAGTAACGAAGCGGCGCGCGCGGCCGTCGGGCGCCCCGCCCGGCCGCCCCGCCGCTCAATCGTCGTCGTCGCGCTGCATCCGCTGCCGCAACTCGCTGACCTGCGCTTCGACGATCGTCGCGTCGACCGCGTCGGGCCGCTCGCCGAGATACGTCTGCAGATCCTCGAGCGCGGGACGCAGGTAGTCGAGGCGCGCGTACGCGAAGCCGCGGTCGCGCACTTCGTCGAGCTGCCCCGGCAGCAGGATCACGAGCCGTTCCTGCACGCCGAGCAGCCGCTGCCAGCGCTCCGTCTGCAAATAGACGGCTTTCAGGTTGTTCAGCATCCGCGCGACGATCTCGCGTTCCGTCGCCGGCTGCAGCAGCGCGCGCAGCACGCTCGCCGTGCCGCCCTCGGCGTGCGCGACGTACGGCTCGAGCATCTCGACGAGCTCCGGTTCCGACAGCGAGCGCCCCGTCGTCGGATCGAGGATCGAATCGCCGTCCGGCAGCGCGATGCGTAGCAGGAAATGCCCGGGAAACGACACGCCGCGCGCCGGCACGCCAACCTGCCCGGCAAGCTCCAGATACAGCACCGCGAGCGTAATCGGAATCCCGCGGCGGCGCTTGAGCACCATGTTCAGATAGCTGTTGTCCGGATCGTAGTAGTCGTTATGGTTGCACGCGAAGCCGAGCTCGCGGAAGAAGAAGTCGTTCAGGAGCGCGAGCTTCTCGCTCGCGCCCGCGCCGTCCGGCAGCCGCCTCGCGAGCCGCGCGGCGAGCGCGTCGAGCTCAGCGAGCACGCCTTGCAGGTCCACGTCGGGATAGGCGTCCTGCGCGAGCGACAGCGCCGCCTCGGTGAGCGGCAGGCCATCGTCTTCGGCGACGAGCGAACTGAAATAGTCGAGAACGCGAGTCATTGGGGTCCGTTACTTGGCGCGCCGTCTGAAGTACGCGTATTTGAAACCCATCAGCCACAACATACCGAAATATAGTGCAGCGAACAGAACGAGGCAGGCGGCCATCAGCGCGATCCGCTCGAGCGGCGCCGCGCGCATCGCGGTCCAGTCGAAGTTGATCGCGAGCCAGTGCATCACGCCGGCGAGCACGAGCGACGCGCCCGCGAGCTGCGCGAAAAAACGCAGCCAGCCGGGCGACGGCTGGTAGATGCCGCGGCGGCGCAACCCGATGAAGAGGAGCAGCGAATTCAGGCACGCGCCGACGCCGATGCTGAGCGTGAGCCCCGCATGACCGATGATCGGCACGAACACGTAGTTCGATAGCTGCGTGACGACGAGCACGCCGACCGCGATCTTCACGGGCGTCTTGATGTCCTGCTTCGCATAGAAGCCGGGCGCGAGGATCTTGATGAGGATGATGCCGACGAGGCCGATCCCGTATGTCGCGAGCGCGCGCGCGACCATCGTGACCGTGTGCGCGTCGAACTTGCCGTAGTTGAAGAGCGTCGCCGTCAACGGCTTGGCGAAGAAGAAGAGCGCGAGCGCGCTCGGCGCCGCGAGCAAGAACGTGACCCGCAGTCCCCAGTCGAGGAGCGCCGAATACTCGGTCGAATCGGCGTCGACATGCGCCTTCGACAGGCTCGGCAACAGGATCGTGCCGAGCGCGACGCCGAGGAGCGCGGTCGGGAATTCCATCAGCCGGTCGGCGTAATTGATCCACGACACGGCGCCCTGCCCGAGCCGCGACGCAATGTTCGTATTGATGATCAGCGATAACTGCGCGACCGACACCGCGAACGTCGCGGGCACCATCTTCGCGAGCACGCGCTTCACGCCCGGATGCGCGAGCGCGCGCATCGGATTGACGCCGATCGCGGGCACCATGTCGATCTTCTTCAGCCCCGGCAACTGCACCGCGAACTGCAGCACGCCGCCCGCGATCACCGCCCACGCGAGCGCGTAGACGGGCACCTTCAGATGCGGCGCGACGAACACGGCCGCGACGATGAACGCGACGTTCAGCAGCACGGGCGCGAACGCCGGCAGCGAAAAGCTCTTGTATGTGTTGAGCACGCCCGACGCGAGCGTCGTGAGCGAAATGAACACGATGTACGGGAACATGATCTGCGTCATCGCGACGGCGAGCGGGAACGCCTGCCCGTCCGCGCGCAGCCCCGACGCGACCGCGAACACGACCCACGACGCGCCGGCGATCCCGGCGAGCGACAGGAATGCGAGCGCCCACGCGAGCACGGTCGACATCGCGTCGACGAGCGCTTTCGTCACATCATGCCCTTTTTGATTCTTGAACTCGGCGAGAATCGGCACGAACGCCTGCGAGAACGCGCCTTCGGCGGACAGCCGGCGCAGCAGGTTCGGAATGCGGAAGGCGACGTAGAACGCGTCGGTGAATTGACTGGCGCCGAACGCGCGGGCGATCAGCGTCTCACGGGCCAGTCCGGTCACGCGCGACAGCAGCGTGAAGCCGCTGACCGTCAGCAGGGCTCGGAATAGATTCATGGGGCGCTTATTATACGGACCTCGGGCGACGGCGACCGATACGTTCGAGCAAAAGGGGCGTACCGGCGCGGGCGTACCGGCGCGGGCGGACCTGCGAGAGGCATCCGGTCATGGGCGCGCCGCCGTCGACATATCGGCACGGACGCCCGCGCCGGCGTTTCGGCGAATGCGTCTTGCGCTTGCCACTCGCTTGATTTTGTTGTTATAATTGCCGGTTTCTGAGCCTGTCATACGATACGTGTGCGTTGCGTGCGTCGCCCAAGCGTCGTTTCGCGGTCAAGCGCGTCGGCCGGCCTCGGTTAAAACCGACGTTTTTTTGCGCTCCCGGGCAATCGCTCCCGGGAGTCGGATCGAAAAGCAGCGCTTGGCCGTCAGGCTCCAAGCTCTGGAAACAGGACAGGATAAGGAACCGTCATGGCTAACTCCGCACAAGCACGCAAGCGCGCCCGCCAGGCAGCGAAGGCAAACTCGCACAACTCGGCGCTGCGTTCGAAATTCCGCACCGCGATCAAGGCCGTCCGCAAGGCGATCGACGCCGGCGATCAGGCAAAGGCCGCCGAACTCTTCAAGGCCGCGACGAAGACGATCGACACGATCGCCGACAAGAAGATCGTTCACAAGAACAAGGCCGCTCGCCACAAGAGCCGCCTCTCCGCAGCCGTCAAGGGCCTGCAGGCACAAGCCGCGCAGTAAAGATCCGGCGCGCCCGCAAGGCGGGCGCCCTGTTTCCTCTGCGATCGACAAAAAAGCCCGCTTCACGCGGGCTTTTTTGCTTCGGATTTTCGCCGCTCTCACGACGCTCGGCCGCCGCGGCCCGATCCACGCCCGCCTGCGTCGCCCGCCCTCGCCTCATTGCCGAAGCGCAGCCGTTTCGCCTACTTTTGCGTCTTGCTGTAATCGGGCAGCTCGCACGCCTCGGTGACAACGAGGTTGTTGTCCTTAGCGAAATTCATCACGAAATCGAACGCCATCGGCTCGACATCGCGCAGCCGGGCATCGACGATCACGCACTTGAGATCGCCGAGCAGCGTCGGCCGCACGTAGCGCGAATATTGAAGGCGGGCATTGGGCCCGCTCGCCCCCGGACCGTAGCACGACATCACGCCTGCGAGACGCTCGGACCAGTCGCTCGGCCGAAACTTCTTCCCATCTTTCGTGATGCCCTGAATGAAATATTCGGTCGGGAGAGTTTCAGCCATGAGGGTACCCAAGTGACGGCCCAGCAGTGCTCCGGCGCCGTTGCGCCTGGACACTTCGAACACAATGGAAGCGGCTTCGCGGCGGCTCTCGACGAGCGCACCCGACCGTGCATTCCGGCTTGCGGCGCATCGCGCGCAGGCGAGCCGTCACGTCGGCCGATTGTGTCCGGCAGACCAGGCATGAACCTTGCCCGCCGGGCTTGAGAAAACCTTGAAATTATACCGCAGCGCGCCATTGCGCGTCGTGTCGAGGCATGCCGGAAATCGGCGCGGCGGCGCGGCGGCGCGGCGAGCGCCCGGCGGCCGCGCCGCGCGGCTCGTCAAAGCATAAAAAATCCTTTATGCTGGTTCGAGTTATCACATCCGACGGCGGCGCCGTCCGGCGCGTTCGCCGCCGGTTTGAGTCCGCCGTATTCCGTTTCATGACCGCCAAGACCATTCGTCACTACCTGCAGTTCAAGGATTTCTCGCTGGAAGACTACGAGTACGTGCTCGAACGCACGGGTATCCTGAAGCGCAAATTCAAGAACTACGAGACCTATCACCCGCTGCACGACCGCACGCTCGCGATGATCTTCGAGAAGAGCTCGACGCGCACGCGCCTGTCGTTCGAGGCCGGGATCTTCCAGCTAGGCGGCCACGCCGTGTTCATGAGCACGCGCGACACGCAGCTCGGCCGCGGCGAGCCCGTCGAGGATTCGGCGCAGGTGATCTCGCGAATGGTCGACATCATCATGATCCGCACGTTCGAGCAGGACATCATCCAGCGCTTCGCCGAGAATTCGCGCGTGCCCGTGATCAATGGTCTGACGAACGAGTACCACCCGTGCCAGGTGCTCGCCGACATCTTCACGTATTACGAGCATCGCGGCCCGATTCGCGGCAAGACGGTCGCATGGGTCGGCGACGCGAACAACATGCTGTACACGTGGATACAGGCCGCGCGCATCCTCGACTTCAAGCTGCGGCTGTCGACGCCGCCCGGCTACGCGCTCGACGCGAAGCTCGTCGACGCGGAAAGCGCGCTGTTCTATCAGGTGTTCGACGATCCGAACGAAGCGTGCAAGGGCGCGGACCTCGTCACGACCGACGTGTGGACGAGCATGGGCTTCGAAGCGGAAAACGAGGCGCGCAAGCAGGCGTTCGCCGACTGGTGCGTCGACGGGGAGATGATGTCGCACGCGAATCCCGACGCGCTCTTCATGCACTGCCTGCCCGCGCACCGCGGCGAGGAAGTGGCGGCGAGCGTGATCGACGGCCCGCAAAGCGTCGTGTGGGACGAGGCGGAAAACCGCCTGCACGTGCAAAAGGCGCTGATGGAGTTCCTGCTGCTCGGGCGCCTGAACCACTGATGCACGGGCGCGACAAAAAACCTCGCTGATCGACAGCGAGGTTTTTTTATCGGTCTACCGCCGATGCGGCCGATGCGCGCGGCCGCGCCCCGCCTACAGGCATACCGGCTCCAGCTCCAGCTCGACGCCGAAGCGCTCGCGCACGTCGCGCTGAATCGCACGCGCGAGCGCGAGGACGTCAGCGCCCGACGCGCCGCCGCGATTGACGAGCACGAGCGCCTGCCGCTCGTGGACGGCCGCCGCGCCGAGCGCGCGCCCTTTCCATCCGCAGCGGTCGATCAGCCAGCCGGCCGCGAGCTTCACGCGCCCGTCCGGCTGCGGATACGACACGACGTCGGGCTCGCGCGCGCGCAGCGCGGCGAACGCCTGCGCGTCGATCACCGGATTCTTGAAGAAGCTGCCCGCGTTGCCGAGCTCGAGCGGATCGGGCAGCTTCGCGCGCCGGATCGCGACGACTGCGTCGAACACGTCGCGCGCGCGCGCGACGTTTGCGTCGATGCCGCGCGCGGCGAGTTCGCGCGCGACGTCCGCATAGCCGATGCGCGGCGTCCATGCCTTCGGCAGCCGGAACGTCACCGACACAATCGCGAAACGGCCGCGCCCTTCCCGCTTGAAGAAACTGTCTCGATAACCGAACGCGCAGCGCGTGGCGTCGAATTCGGCGATCTCGCCCGTCGCGAGCTCGACCGCGCGCAACGACGCGAAACGCTCCCTCATCTCGACCCCGTACGCACCGATGTTCTGGATCGGCGCCGCGCCGACCGTGCCCGGAATCAGCGCGAGATTCTCGAGCCCCGGCATGCCTTCGGCAAGCGTCCATTCGACGAACGCGTGCCAGTTCTCGCCGCCGCCCGCCTCGACGTACCACGCGTCGTCGTCCTCGCGCGCGAGCGCGCGGCCGCGGATCTCGTCGAGCAGCACGAGGCCGTCGAAGTCGCCCGTCAACACCACGTTGCTGCCGCCGCCGAGCACGAGCGTGTCGAGCCCCGCGACGCGCGGGTCGCGCGCGAGCGACGCGAACTGCCCGGGCGAGCCGATCCGCGCCGCAACGCGCGCGCGCACATCGAAGCCGAACGTGTTGTGCGCGCGCAGCGGATAGTCGGGAAGCAACTGGACGGAGGAATCGGGATGGAACATCGGCATTCGCGGTTGCGCCGGCGCGCGGTCAAGTCCGCGGCCTTGGGCAAATGTAGGGGCGCCGGTAAAATGGCGGTCGTCCGCAATTATAGCGAGTGCCCGTGCGCTGGCCGCGTGCGGCACGCTCTACAGGAGAATGCCATGCCATCGTTCGACGTCGTTTCCGAAGCGAACATGATTGAAGTGAAAAACGCAGTCGAGCAATCGAACAAGGAAATTTCGACCCGCTTCGACTTCAAGGGCTCCGACGCGCGCGTCGAGCAGAAGGAGCGCGAGCTCACCCTCTACGCCGACGACGACTTCAAGCTCGGCCAGGTCAAGGACGTGCTGATCGGCAAGATGGCGAAGCGCAACGTCGACGTGCGCTTCCTCGACTACGGCAAGATCGAGAAGATCGGCGGCGACAAGGTCAAGCAGATCGTGACGATCAAGAAAGGCGTGTCGGGCGACCTCGCGAAGAAGGTCGTGCGCATCGTGAAGGACAGCAAGATCAAGGTGCAGGCGAGCATCCAGGGCGACGCGGTGCGCGTGTCCGGCGCGAAGCGCGACGATCTGCAAAGCGTGATCGCGCTGCTGCGCAAGGAAGTGACCGATACGCCGCTCGACTTCAACAACTTCCGCGACTGACGCCCGGACGGGCGGCGCGTGGGCGGCTCATCCGCGCGCCGCGGGCGAGCGCGCGAATCACGCGCCCGTTTTCTTTCGCCCGATCCGGCTTTCCTCGCCGGCGAGCAGCTTCGAGATGTTCGACCGATGCCGCCAGATCAGCAGCACGCTCATCGCGAGCACGGCCCACGCGACCGGATTGTTGCGCGTGCCGAACAGGAACACGTCGAAAACCGGCGCGAACACGGCCGCGACCAGTGCCGCAAGCGACGAATAGCGGAAGAAGAACGCGATGATGAGCCACGTGAGCGCGGTCGCGAGGCCGAGCGCCGGATGCACGGCTAGCAGCACGCCCGCCGCGGTCGCGACGCCCTTGCCGCCCTGGAAGCGGAAGAACACCGGATACAGGTGGCCGAGGAATACGGCGATCGCCGCGAGCGCGACGCCGATCTCGCCGCCGATGCCGAAGCGCCTGACGAGCCAGACCGCGAGCCAGCCCTTGAATGCATCGCCGACGAGCGTGAGGATCGCCGCCTTCTTGTTGCCGCTGCGCAGCACGTTGGTCGCGCCGGGATTCCTCGAGCCGTACGAGCGGGGGTCGTCGAGCCCCATCGCGGCGCTGACGACGACGGCAAACGACACCGATCCGATCAGATAGGCGGCGACGGTAGCGAGCAGGATCTGCATGCGAAGGACTCTTGTTTCAACGTATGGGTTGGATGGGCGGCCTCGATCGCGAAGCCGCGGCGGCGCTCATTCTACCGAAGCGGCGCGGCGCGCCATGCGGGTGAAACCCTCAGTCGACGCTCGCGCACTGCACCGGCCGCGCGTTCAGCAGCGCCGTCAGCACCGCCGGCGCGAGGCTCACCAGATAGCCGCGCCGGCCGCCGTTCAGGTAGATCGACGGCAGATCGAGGATCGTCGATTCGACATAGACGGGCATCGCCTTCTTCGTGCCGAACGGCGACGTGCCGCCGACGAGGTAGCCCGAATGCCGGTTCGCAACCTCCGGCTTGCACGGCTCGACGCGCTTCGCGCCGATCTGCCGCGCAAGGTTCTTCGTCGACACCGTGCGGTCGCCGTGCATCAGGATGATGAGCGGCTTCGCGTGCTCGTCTTCCATCACGAGCGTCTTCACGACCGCGTGCTCGTCGGCGCCCAGTTGCCGCGCCGATTCGGACGTGCCGCCGTGGTCGACGTATTCGTAGACGTGCTCGCCGAATGCAACGCCGTGGCGGCGCAGGAACTGCGTCGCGGGCGTTTCGGAAACGTGTTTGGATTTGCTCATGCGCGCATTTTAATTGCTCGCGGCGCGCGGGACCATTGTCCGAATGGCAGATTGTCCGCGCGGCGGCTGCGTGGCACGATCGTCGCCACACGATCGGCGACGCGCGCGACACCGCGCTCGCGCCGATTCATCGGAGAAACCATGACCATCGAGTTTTCCACCGGCGCGGCGATCGACGTCGATGCGCTGATCGGCGCATTGCCGTCGCGAATCGCGGCGCTGCCCGCGCGCGTCGCCGAGCGCACGCCCGATCACGTCGCACTGATCGAGGACGCCCGTCGGCTCACGTATGCGCAGCTCGCGCGCGCAATCGACGCGGCGGCGGACCGGCTGCGCGGCCTCGGCGTGCAAGGCGGCGACCGCGTGATGATCGTCGCGGAGAACAGCATCGCGCAGATCGTGCTGCTGTTCGCGGCGACACGACTCGACGCGTGGGCGATCGTGTCGAACGCGCGCCTCTCGGCGGCCGAGCTCGACGCGATCGCCGCGCATGCGCAGCCGCGCCTGATCGCGTTCGTCACCGGCACGTCGCCCGATGCGCACGCCCACGCCGAGCGACGCGGCGCGCAGCCGGCCGCGCCGTTCGAGCTCGACATCGGCGCGTGGTCGTACACGATCGATGCACGCCCGCGCGCGGAGCCGGTCGAGGCGGACGGCGCACGCCAGTGCGCGGCGCTCGTCTATACGACGGGCACGACCGGCACGCCGAAGGGGGTGATGCTGTCGCACCGCAATCTGCTGTTCGTCGCCGCGGTGTCGAGCGCACTGCGGCGCGTCGCGCCCGCCGACATCGTCTACGCGGTGCTGCCCGTGTCGCACGTGTACGGGCTCGCGTCGGTCTGCCTCGGCAGCCTCTACGCGGGTGCGACGCTCAGGCTCGCGCCCCGCTTCTCGCCGCAGGCGCTGCGCCGCGCGCTCGTCGACGAGCGCGTGACGATCTTCCAGGGCGTGCCCGCCATGCACGCGAAACTGCTCGAGCATCTGCGCACGCACGGGCATGCGTGGCACGCACCGCACCTGCGCTTCGCGTACTCGGGCGGCTCGCCGCTCGACGCCGATCTGAAGGCGCGCATCGAACGCGTCTACGGCCTGCCACTGCACAACGGCTACGGAATGACCGAGAGCAGCCCGACGATCGCACAAACGCCGATCGACGCGCCGCGCGCCGATTGCTCGGTCGGCGTGCCGATCCCGGGCGTCGCCGTGCGCTTCTGCGCGGCGAACGGAGCCGATGTCGCGCCGGGCGAAGTCGGCGAGCTGTGGGTGCGCGGGCCGAACGTGATGCTCGGCTACTACCGCAATCCGGAGGGCACGCGCGCGGCGGTCACGGCGGACGGCTGGCTGAAGACGGGCGACCTCGCACGCGCCGGCGCCGACGGCGCGGTGACGATTGTCGGCCGCAGCAAGGAACTCATCATCCGTTCGGGCTTCAACGTCTATCCGTCCGAAGTCGAGCAGGCGCTGAACGCACATCCGGACGTCGTGCAGTCCGCGGTGATCGGACGCGCGGTCGAAGGCGACGAGGAAGTGATCGCGTTCGTCGAGCTCGCGCCGAACGCGGCCGCAACCGAAGGCGATCTGAAGGAATGGTGCGCGGACAGGCTCGCGCCGTACAAGCGCCCCGCGCAAATCCGCGCGCTCGACGCGCTGCCTGCCGCGTCGACGGGCAAGGTGCTCAAGCACCGGTTGCGCGAGATGCGATGATTCGGCGCGGCCCGCGATCACGCCGCTCGTCGGCGAGCTCGCAGCCGCGCGAACGAGACGAGGATGCCGGCGCACGCCGAGATCCGCGCGCATCGACTCCGACGATCACGCGCGCGCGACGGCGCTCCCGATCGCAACGCGCGAGCGTCACCCGCGCGGATGATTCGCCGCATGCAGCATCTTCAACCGCTCGCGGGCAACGTGCGTGTAGATCTGCGTCGTCGAGATATCGCTATGGCCGAGCAGCAGTTGCACGACCCGCAAATCCGCGCCGTGATTCAGCAGGTGCGTCGCGAACGCGTGCCGCAGCGTGTGCGGGGACAGATGCACGCGAACGTCCGCCTGCTGCGCATGGCGCTTGATGATGTTCCAGAACTGTTGGCGCGTCATGCCGTCGCCGCGCGCTGTGACGAACAGCGCGTCCGCCGCGCGTGCACCGAGGAGCGCAGGCCGCGCGCCGCGCAGATAGCGCTCGATCCAGCCGTGCGCGACTTCTCCGAACGGCACGAGCCGCTCTTTCGAGCCCTTGCCCGTCACGCGCACCACGCCTTCGTTCAATCCGACCTCGACCGTCTTCAGCGTGACGAGCTCGCTCACGCGCAGCCCGCTCGCATACATCAGTTCGAGCATCGTGCGGTCGCGCAGGCCGAGCGGCGTGTCGACGTCGGGTGCGGCGAGGAGCGCCTCGACCTGCGCCTCGGACAGCGTCGACGGAAACCGCGGCGCCTGTTTCGCCGATGCGATCCTGAGCGTCGGATCGACGGCCGTGCGGTGCTCGCGCACCGCCCAGCCGTAGTAGCGGCGAAACACCGACAGCCGGCGATTCGACGACGTCGCCTTGCCGTCGCTGCGTGCGGCGATGTAGCCCTCGAGCATCGGCCTTTCGGCACGATCGAGACTCGCCGCGTGCCGCGCGGCGAGCCACTGCGCGAACAATTGCAGGTCGCGCCGATACGCGTCCAGCGTGTTGCGCGACAGCCCGTGCTCGAGCCACATCGCATCGCAGAACAGATCGATCGACGTGCGGCTGTCGAGCCACGCGGGCGACGCGGCCGACTCGTCGGCCGGACGGTCGGCCGACGGCGCGAGCGCGCGGCCGGCGTCGCCGCCCGCCGGGTCGGTTGCGGGAATGCGTACTGCGCGCGCCATCAGTACCGCACGCCCTCGTGCGCAAGCAGCCAGCGCTTGACCTTCAGGAAGTAGCCTTCGTCGTCGTGGTTCGCGAATCCGCCGATCCCGCCCGACGCGACGACGCGGTGGCACGGAATCACGAGCGGAAAATAGTTCGCCCCGCAGGCCTGGCCGACCGCGCGCGGCGCGCTGCCGATCTGCTTGGCGACCTGCCCGTAGGTCAGCACGATGCCGGGCGGAATCGCGCTGATCGCGCTCCACACCCGATGCTGGAACGGCGTGCCGACTTCGGCGAGCGGCAGGTCGAAACGCGCGGATGCGCGCTCGAAATAGCGCTCGATCTGACGCGCCACCCGCTTCGCGAGCGCCGTGTCCGGCGCGACGCTCTTCATCGAATCAGGCAGATAGACGATCTCTCGCACGACCGACGCGTCGGTGCGGATGCCGACCTTGCCGAACGGCGCATCGATTACTGCGTTGAACATCGTTCTCTCCTGAAAGGGCGCGCCCACGCGATGCGCCGGCCGCCCGCCAAACCGTCACAAGCCGTCACTTTACGCCGCCTTCACGCGGCGCGCAGCGCCCATTCGACGTGCTCGCGCACGAGCGCGGACACGGACGGGTCGCCCAAACGCGCGCGCAGCGCCGCAACGATCGCCGCGCGCGCGCCGGGCTCGATGCTGCCGGGCGCGGCGCGCAGCGCGTTGCCGAGGCCGACCGCGAGATTGCGCAGCCAGCGCTCGTAGCCGATCCGGCGAATCGCGCTGCCTTGCATCCGCTCGCCGAATTGCTCGGCAGTCCATTCGAACAGCTCGACGAGCGACGCGCGATCGAGCCCGTGCCGCACGTCGAAATCGGCGACGGGCGCCGCCTGCGCAAACTTGTTCCACGGGCAGACGAGCTGGCAGTCGTCGCAGCCGTACACGCGATTGCCGATGAGCGGCCGCAGCGGCTCGGGGATGCTGCCGTGCAATTCGATCGTCAGATACGAGATGCAGCGCCGCGCGTCGACGCGGTACGGCGCGACGATCGCGCCCGTCGGGCATGCGCCGATGCAGCGCGTGCAACTGCCGCAATGCGCGCCGGGCGTCTCGGGCGCGGCGTCGGGCGACGTCTGCGCGTCGGTCGGCAGCGGCACGTCGACGTAAATCTCGCCGAGGAAGAAGAACGAGCCTGCGTCGCGCTGCAGCAGCAGCGTGTGCTTGCCGCGCCAGCCGGCGCCCGCCTTCTGCGCGAGCTCGACCTCGAGCACGGGCGCCGAATCGGTGAACACGCGGTGGCCGAACGCGCCGATCTCGGCTTCGATCCGCTCGGCGAGCGTCTGCAAGCGGTTGCGCAATACCTTGTGATAATCGCGGCCGCGCGCGTAGACGGACACGACGGCCGCCTGCGGATCGGCGACGCGCGCCGCCTCGCGCGCGCGCCAGTCGCGCCGCGCGGCCCCCGAATCGGGCGCGTCTTCGAGCGTTTCCGCGGGCAGATACGCGAGCCGCGCGGAGATCACGCGTCGCGTGCCGGCCACAAGTTCGGCCGGCCGCGCGCGTTTCATCCCATGTTTGGCCATATAATCCATCTCGCCGTGGCATCCGGCTTCCAGCCAGGCGGCGAGCCCTGCTTCGGCATCCGAGAGATCGGTATCGCTGATGCCGATCGCCCCGAAACCCAATTCGCGCCCCCAGGACTTGATGCGCGACGCGAGCTCGGCGAGCTCGGCGCCGTCGAGGCGAGACGGCGCGGCGCGCCCGTCCTGCGAGGAGCGCGCATCCGCGACTGCGAGTTCCGGAATTTGGTCCATTGCTCTATTTTACGAGAATGCCCGAGCAGCCTAGCCACGCGCATGCCGCGCCCCCCCTGCCCGCTCCGCTCGCCGAGCACACGCTCGCGCTCGCCGACGAAGCGGCGACGATCGCGTTCGCCGAACGCTTCGCGCACGCGCTCGACGCGGTGCGCGGCGAACGCGCCGCCGCGCATGCGTTCGGCGGCCTGCAGATCCAGCTATACGGCGATCTCGGCGCGGGCAAGACGACGCTCGTGCGCGCGATGCTGCGCGGCCTCGGCCACGCGGGCCGCGTGAAGAGCCCGACCTACACGCTCGTCGAGCCGTATGCGCTCGCGCGTTCCGATGGGGAACTCGAGGTCTATCACTTCGATCTGTACCGTTTTAGCGATCCGGCCGAATGGGCCGACGCAGGCTTTCGCGAGTATTTCAATTCCGGCGCGATCTGCGTCGTCGAATGGCCGCAACGGGCGGGCGCGCTCCTTGGCGTGCCGGATCTCGTGTTCTCGCTCGACGTGGACGGCGAAGGCCGCCTCCTCACCGCCCGGGCGTACAGCGCATCAGGAAAGGCATGTCTCGAAAGATGTTGATCAAACCGTTCCGCTCGATCGAATCGGCGGCCACCGCGATCCATAACTGGCGACGCCGGCAGATCCTGCGCGCCGGCGCGTCGACGCTCGTGCTCGGGCTCGCGCTGCCGCGCCTCGCGCACGCGAGCTCGGTGCTCGGCGTGCGCGTGTGGCCCGCGCGCGACTACACGCGCGTGACGATCGAATCGGACCAGCCGCTGCAGAACACCCAGCAGTTGCTGCAGGGTCCGGACCGGCTCGTCGTCGACCTGAACGGCCTCGAGCTCGACCAGGCGCTGCGCGACCTCGTATCGAAGATCGCGCCGAACGATCCGCAGATCCAGTCGGTGCGGGTCGGCCAGTATCAGCCGCACGTCGTGCGGATGGTATTCGACCTGAAGGGCTCGGTGAAGCCGCAGGTGTTCACGCTGCCGCCCGTCGGCACCTACAAGTACCGGCTCGTGTTCGACCTGTATCCGGCCGTCGCGCCCGATCCGCTGTCCGACCTGATCGCGCAGACGGAGCGCAAGGAACAGCAGTTGAACGATACGCTGCGCGCGCAGCAGGCGCAGCCGCCGACGGCCGCGCTCAACGGCCCGACCGCCGCGCCGCCCGCCGCGGCCGACAACAGCGATGCGTTCTTCCAGCGCTTCGCGCAGAACAACCCGCCGGCCGCGCACTCGACGCGGCCAGCGCCCGCCTCACCCGCCAATCCGCCCGTCGCTCAGGCGACGCCGCCCGCCGCGCCGCCGCGGCCCGCGGTCAAGCCGCCGCCCGTCATCGCGCGCAGGAACGACGACGACGATTCGGGCGACGCCGACACCTACGCGTTCACCGCGCCGAAATCGGGCCGCGGCACCGTGCGCCTCTTGACGGTCGCGATCGACCCGGGCCACGGCGGCGAGGACCCGGGCGCGATCGGCGGCGGCGGCACGTACGAGAAGCACATCGCGCTCGACATCGCGAAGAAGCTGCGCGCGAAGATCGACGCCGCGCCGAACATGCGCGCGATGATGACGCGCGACGCCGATTTCTTCGTGCCGCTGAACGTGCGCGTGCAGAAGGCGCGGCGCGTCGGCGCGGATCTGTTCGTGTCGATCCACGCGGACGCGTTCACGACGCCGTCGGCTCGCGGCTCGTCGGTGTTCGCGCTGTCGGACCACGGCGCGTCGAGCGCGGCCGCGCGCTGGCTCGCGAACAAGGAGAACTCGTCGGACCTGATCGGCGGGATCAACATCAAGACGCAGGACGTCGCGGTGAATCGCGCGCTCTTCGACATGTCGACGACCGCGCAGATCCGCGATTCGCTGCGCTACGGCAACTACGTGCTGCGCGAAGTCGGCGGCATCAACAAGCTGCACAAGGGCTCGGTCGAGCAGGCGGGGTTCGCGGTGCTGAAGGCGCCCGACATTCCGTCGATCCTCGTCGAGACCGCGTTCATCAGCAATCCGGACGAAGAGCGCCGGCTGAACGACGACGCGTATCGCGACCAGATGGCCGATGCGATCTTGCGCGGGATCAAGCGCTATTTCGCGGCGAATCCGCCGCTCGCGAAGAGCCGGATGACGTAACCGCGCGAGCGCGGCGCGGCCGCCGCGCCCGAGTTTCCGCCTTCCGGCTCGCGCGCTCGCCGTAGCCGAACCCCGCCCCGCCATCACGACGCGGCCGCGAAAAACCGCCGCGCGACGCGATCGCCGAACACGTTGACCGCGAGCCCCGCCATCACGAGCGCGGCGCCCGCGAGCTGCGCGGGCGTCAGCCGCTCGCCGAGCAGCAGCGCCGAGGACGCCAGGCCGACGATCGGCACGAGCAGCGAGAACGGCGCGACCTGCCCGGCCGGATAGCGCGACAGCAGCCGGCTCCACAGCCCGTAACCGAGCAGCGTCGCGACGAACGCGAGATAGACGATGGCGAAGATCGACGCGCCCGAGAGCGACGTCAGCGCGGCCTCGATCCGCCGCGGCCCCTCGAACCAGTACGACAGCGTGAAGAACGGCACCGGGGGCACGAGGCTCGCCCACACGACGAGCGACACGAGATCGACCTTGCCGACCTTCTTCGTCACGACGTTGCCGAGCGCCCAGAGCGCCGCCGCGCCGATCGTCAGCAGAAAGCCCGCGAGCGTCATGCCGCGGCCGCCCTGCACGGCGATCGCGACAAGGCCGGCCGCGGCGATCGCGAGGCCCGCGAGATTGCGCGCGCGCAGTCGCTCGCCGAGCACGAGCATCGCGAAGAAGAGCGTGAAGAACGCCTGCGCCTGCAGCACGAGCGACGCGAGCCCGGCCGGCATGCCGACATACATCGCGGAAAAGAGGAACACGAACTGGCCGAGCAGGATCGTCGAGCCGTACAGCGCGAGCAGCCGCCACGGAATCTGCGGGCGGCGCACGAAGAACACCGCGGGCACCGCCGCGAGCAGGAAGCGCAGCCCGCCGAGCAGCATCGGCGGCACGCCGTGCAGCCCGACCTTGATCACGACGAAGTTCACGCCCCACGCCAGGATCACCACCAGCGCCAGCAACAGGTCTTTCGGGGCCATCGTCGTCTCCTCGGTCTTTTTCGCGCGAACCGCCGAGTCTACCGGCGTTTCGCGAAGCGTGCAGCCCGCCCCGCGCGCCGCGAGCGCGCGCCGCCGCATCGGCCGGGACGCCGTTACAATGGGCCGCATATCCCGCATCCGTCACGCGAACGCGTCGAGCGTTCCGGACGCCTCCAGCCATGACCGACTCGATCAAAGCCATCCTGAAGCCGCACGTGCGCGACATCGGCAACCTGACCGTGCGCCGCACGCTGCCCGCGCTCGCCGAGCGCACCGTCGGCCCGTTCATCTTCTTCGATCACATGGGCCCCGCCGTGCAGCCGGCGGGCGTGGGCCTCGACGTGCGTCCGCATCCGCACATCGGCCTCGCGACCGTCACCTATCTGTTCGACGGCGCGATCATGCACCGCGACAGCCTCGGCTCGGTGCAGAAGATCGTGCCGGGCGACGTCAACTGGATGACGGCCGGACGCGGGATCGTCCATTCGGAGCGCACGCCGGACGACGCGCGCGCGAGCGGGCAGACCGTGCACGGCATCCAGACCTGGGTCGCGCTGCCGCGCGCGGACGAGGCGCGCGAGCCGTCGTTCGAGCACCACGCGGCCGCGACGCTGCCGAAGCTCGAGCGCGACGGCGTCGCGCTGACGGTGATCGCGGGCGACGCGTTCGGCGTGCGCTCGCCCGTCACGACGTTCTCGCGCACGCTGTACGCCGCCGCCGTGTTCACGGCGGGCGCCGCGCTCGCGCTCGACGCCGATCACGAAGAGCGCGCGGTCTATCTCGTCGACGGCGACCTGACGATCGACGGCGCGCCGCTCGAGGCCGCGCGGATGGCGGTGCTCGCGCCGGGCGCGCAGGTCGCGCTCGCGAGCGCGCGCGGCGCGCGCGCGATGCTGCTCGGCGGCGACAAGCTCGACGGCGAACGCTTCATCGAATGGAATTTCGTCGCGAGCGCGCGCGACGCGATCGAGCGCGCGAAGCGCGCCTGGGCGGCGCAGCAGATGGGGAGGGTACCCGGCGAAACCGACTGGATTCCGTTTCCGGAGCGCCGCGCGCATTGAAAAACCGCCCGCGCACCCTCATTGTGCATTCATCCAACACCGACGAGGACGCCATGGACACCACGCTCGCTACTTTCGAACGCGACGTCATCGACGCATCGCTTGCCGCCCCCGTGCTGGTCGACTTCTGGGCGCCCTGGTGCGGCCCGTGCAAGACGCTCGGCCCGCTGCTCGAGAAGCTCGAGCAGGAGTACGAGGGCCGCTGGAAGCTCGTGAAGGTCAACGTCGACGAGAATCAGGAGCTCGCCGCGCACTTCCAGACGCGCAGCATTCCGCACGTGATCGCATTCGCGGGCGGGCGGCCGGTCGACCAGTTCGTCGGCGTGCTGCCCGAAGGACAACTGCGCGCGTTCCTCGACCGCCTCGTGCCCGCGCCCGACGAAGCCGAGCGGCACGCCGCGCAGGCCGCGCTCGCCGACGAGCGGATCGACGACGCGCTGTCGCACCTCGAGAACGCGCTCGCGCTGAACCCCGGCTACGACGAGGCGCGCCTCGATCTGGTCGAGCTGCTGCTCGCGCTGAACCGGATCGACGACGCCCGCGCGGAGGCCGCGCGCCTGTCGCCGCAGACGACGGGCGGCGCCGACGCGCGCTACCAGGCGATCAAGACGCGCTTCGACGCACTCGATGCAACGGCCGACCTGCCGCCGACCGACGCGCTCGAAGCGCGGATCGCAAGCGACCCCGCCGATCTCGACGCGCGCTTCGATCTCGCGCAGAGCCTGATCGCGCGACGCGCTTACGAAGGCGCGCTCGAGCAGTTGCTGGAGATCGTCCGGCGCGACCGGACGTTCGGCGACGACGTCGGCCGCAAGACGATGATTTCGGTGTTCGAGCTCGCGGCGGACCAGCCCGAGCTCGTGTCCGCGTGGCGGCGCAAGCTGAGCGCGGCGCTGAACTGACGACCCGACGCCCGACGAACGGACGACGACGGGCTCAGGCCGGAGCGGCCATGCGGCAGGCGCGCGCATGGCGCGTGCGCCACTTTTTTCTTTCGCCGCGATTGCACGGCGGCCGCGCCGGCGTTACCGCCCCGCCCGCGCGGCGAGCGCGCGCAGAGCATGCGCGGCCGCCGCGAACCCGAAGCTCGCGGTCACGCACACGCTCGAGCCGAAGCCCGCGCAATTGAGCCCGGTGGGCCCCGGCGCCTGCGCGTCGGTTGCCGTGTGCAGCGCGACGTCGTCGACGTCGCACACGGCCGCCTCCGGGTAGATCAGCGGCTCGTCCGAGTAGACGGCACTCACCTTGAATTTCGCTTTCGGCCCGCGCGGAAAGCCGTGCTGCTTGCGCAACTGCGCGCGCACCTTCGACAGCAGCGGGTCCTGGATCGTCTGCGCGAGGTCGTCGATCCGGATGCGGGTCGGATCGAGCTGGCCGCCCGCGCCGCCGACCGTCACGAGCGGCTGCCCGCGCGCGACGCACCACGCGATCAGCGCGACCTTCGTGCGCGCGCTGTCGATCGCGTCGACGATGTAATCGAAGCCGCCGCCGAGCAGTGCATCGAGATTGTCCGGCTCGACGAAATCCTCGATCTTCACGACGCGGCACGCCGGATCGATGAGCGCGATCCGCTCGGCCATCGCGTCGACCTTCGGCTTGCCGTAGTTGCCGTCGAGCGCGTGGATCTGCCGGTTCGTGTTGCTTTCGGCGACGTTGTCGAGATCGATCAGGGTCAGTTCGCCGACGGCGCTGCGCGCAAGCGCCTCGGCCGCCCACGAGCCGACGCCGCCGATGCCGACCACGGCGACGCGCGCGCGCTCGAACGCGGCGAGTGCGTCGGCGCCGTAGAGCCGCGCGACGCCGCCGAAGCGTCGCGCGCGATCCGCGTCAAGCTGTCCGGATGGCTGCGGAGTAACATCGTGATGCGTCGCAATGGCGTCGGTACGAGACATACAAGCTGAACGAAAGGCAACGGATAGCCCGCTATTTTGCCTGATCGGCCGACGGCAAACACGCACCGAACCGCTGCAACGCAGGTTTTTTCCACCTTCGTTATACTGGCCCCGATTGAGCGCCCGCACACCGATGACGACACTTGCCGATCTCCGCACCAACTATTCCCGCGCGTCGCTCGACGCAGCGGACGTGAACCCGAATCCGTTCGTCCAGTTCGACGTCTGGTTCAAGGAAGCGCTCAGCGCGCAGTTGCCCGAGCCCAACACGATGACGCTCGCGACCGTCGACGAATCCGGCCGGCCGTCCGCGCGGGTCGTGCTCATCAAGGGCGTCGACGAGCGCGGCTTCGTGTTCTTCACGAACTACGAGAGCCGCAAGGGGCGCGAGCTCGCGCACAACCCGAACGCGGCGCTGCTCTTCTACTGGATCGAGCTCGAGCGGCAGGTCCGCATCGAGGGGCGCATCGAAAAGACGAGCGAAGAGGAAAGCGACCGGTATTTCGCGTCGCGGCCGCTCGGCTCGCGGATCGGCGCATGGGCGTCCGAGCAGAGCGCGGTGATCGAGAGCCGCGCGCTGCTCGAGGCGCGCGAGAAGGACATCAGCGCGCGCTTCGGCGAAAATCCGCCGCGCCCGCCGCACTGGGGCGGCTACCGTCTCGTGCCGAGCGCGATCGAATTCTGGCAGGGCCGCCCGTCGCGGCTCCACGACCGCCTGCTGTACGTGCGCGATCCCGCGTCGGAGAGCGGCTGGAAGATCTCGCGCCTCGCGCCGTAACGCGCCGCGCGCCCGCACCCGCCCTGCCCGCGTTTCGTTTTTGCTCGCGGGCGGCCGCCGTCCCCGCACGCCGGCCGCCCGCCCGACAACCTGGCGGTATTTCGTTTCAACGAACAAAAGGGGATTCCAAATGTTCTGGGAAAAGAAACTGGCACAGTGGGCGGACGAAGTACGGGAGAAGTCGAACATACCGGCGCGCCTCGTCCTCTGGAACGGACAGCAACTCGACTTCGGCACGTTCGCGGCGCCGCAGGTGACGCTGAAGGTCAACAGCGCGTCCGCGCTGCCGCTGCTGCTCGAGCCGAGCCTCGACAACCTCGGCGAGGCGTACGTGAAGGGCAAGATCGACATCGAAGGCAAGCTCGCCGACATCATCAACATCAGCTATTCGCTCGCGCGCAGCACGGTGACGAGCGCGAGCAAGCTCGCGCGCGTGAAGCGCTACTTCAATCACTCGAAGAGCTCCGACCGGAAAGCGATCCAGTATCACTACGACGTGTCGAACGAGTTCTACGCGCTGTGGCTCGACGAGAACATGGTCTATTCGTGCGCGTACTTCGAGAACGGCGACGAAGACCTCGGCACCGCGCAGATCAAGAAGATCGACCACATCCTCACGAAGATCGGCGTGCAGCCCGGCCAGCGCCTGCTCGACATCGGCTGCGGCTGGGGCGCGCTCGTGCTGCGCGCGGCGGGCAAGTTCGGCGCGCGCTGCGTCGGCGTCACGCTGTCGCAAAACCAGTTCGAGCTCGCGACCGAGCGCGTGAAGCGCGCGGGCCTCGAGGACCGGATCGAGATCAGGCTGCAGGACTATCGCGAGATCGACGGCCAGTTCGACCGGATCACGAGCGTCGGGATGTTCGAGCACGTCGGCCGCAAGAACCTGCCGCTCTACTTCTCGCGAATCCGCGAGCTGCTCGCCGACGACGGCATTGCGATGAACCACGGCATCACGTCGACCGACGCGGAAAGCGGCGAGACGGCGCTCGGCGGCGGCGAATTCATCGACCGCTACGTGTTCCCGGACGGCGAGCTGCCGCACATCAGCCTCGCGCTCGAGGCGGCGCAGCGCGGCGGGCTCGAGGCGGTTGACGTCGAGAGCCTGCGACGGCACTATGCGCGCACGCTCGACATCTGGACCGAGAACTTCGAGGCGAAGGCCGAGGAAGCCAGAAAGCTCGTCGACGACGAAAAATTCCGCATCTGGCGCGTGTATCTGGCCGGCTGCGCGTATGCATTCGAGCACGACGACGTGTCGATCTTCCAGATCGTGTGCCGCAAGGCCGGGCAGAGCGCGAAAACGCTGCCGTGGTCGCGGCGCTACATGTACGAACACACGCTGCCGCGCTGACGGGCGGCGCCTTTTTGCGATGACGGATGGGTGACGGCAGCACGCGGCGCAAACCTGCGCCGCCACGAGAAGACGACGCGCGAAGCGATCAATTCGACCTGTTCGGGGCGCAGCCGCTGTCGCAGCCGCCTTCACCCGCGTCGTCGTCCGGATCGGGCGGCAAGCGCAAGCGCGCGGCGCGCGGCCGGCCAGGCGACGCGTCGCGGGATGTCGCGGCGTCGGGTGACGCGTCGCCGTCGGACGACATGGCGGGAACGCCGCCGACCGCGGCGAAGCGCGCGCCGGGTGCGAACGGCGGCGCGAACGACAAAAGCGGAGGCGATGCCGACGCGCCCGCCGCCCCGCCCGACTCCGCCGCGACACCCACGCTCCCCGGTTTCGACGCGCCGCCGCCCGCCGCCGCGCCCAGGAAGCGCGCGCGCCGGCGCGGCGTCGCGCCCGCCGCGATCACGGACGACATCGCCGCCGCCGCGCGCGCGCTGCCGCCGCACGTGCGGCTCGGCACGTCGTCGTGGTATTTCCCCGGCTGGAAGGGCATCGTCTACGGCGACGACTACGCGCAATCGAAGCTGTCGCGCGAAGGCCTCGAAGCGTACGCCGCGCATCCGCTGCTCAAGAGCGTGAGCCTCGACCGCTCGTTCTACGCGCCGCTCACCGTCGCCGATTATCTGCGCTACGCGCAGCAGGTGCCGGACGACTTCCGCTTCGTCGTCAAGGCGCCGGCGCTCGTCACCGATGCGGTGCTGCGCGGCGCGCGCGGCGAGCCGACCGGCCCGAACCCGGCGTTCCTGAACGCGCGGCTCGCCGCCGACGAATTCGTGCGCCCGTGCCTCGAAGGGCTCGGCAACAAGGCGGGCGCGCTCGTCTTCCAGTTCCCGCCGATGCCCGATACGCTGCTCGCCGATCCGGCCGCGCTCGTCGACCGCCTGAGCGCGTTCCTCTGCGCGCTGCCGCCGCTGCCGCCGCCGGATGGCTCAGATGGCATAGGCGGCCCGGACGGCCCGCGCTACGCGGTCGAGATCCGCGACGCGAGCCTTCTCACGCCGCGCTTCATCCGCGCGCTCGCGGCGGCGGGGGTGCGCTACTGCGTCGGGCTGCACGCGAAGATGCCGGACCCGCTGCGTCAGGCGGCGGCGCTCGCGCTCCTCGACGGCGAGCCGTCGGGCCCGCTGATCGTCCGCTGGAGCCTGCACAGCGGCTTCAAGTACGAACAGGCGAAGGCGAAGTACGAGCCGTTCGACCGGCTCGTCGACGAGGACCCGCATACCCGCACGGCGCTCGCGGAGCTCGCGGCGCGCTACGTGCTCGCCGGCCAGCCGGTGCTCATCACGGTGAACAACAAGGCGGAAGGATCGGCGCCGCTGTCGTGCATCGCGCTCGCGAAGGAAATCGCGGCCGCGTGCGCGCGCTGGCGCGGCGAGGCGGCGTAAAGCGCGGGGGGCGCACCGCGCGCCGGCGGGCGATCCGCACCCCGTCAACGCTCGCCCCGCGCGGTCGGTCATGCGACACGCGACGCATCCGGCGTCGCCCCATCGCGTCATGCGCCCGTCACGCGCCGCGCGACTTCAGCCGATGCGCGAACTTCTGCCGAAACTTCGCGAGCTTCGGCCCGATCACGACCGCGCAGTAGCCCTGCCCCGGATTGCGCGCGTAATAGTTCCGGTGATATTCCTCCGCGGGCCAGTAGTTGCCGTTCAGCGGCTCGACCTGTGTGACGATCGGCTCGTCGTACAGCTTGTCGCGCTCGAGCGTGCCGATCACGTCGAGCGCCGTGTCGCGCTGCGCGTCCGAGTGCGTGAAGATCACCGACCGGTATTGCGTGCCGACGTCGTTGCCCTGCCGGTTCAGTTGCGTCGGATCGTGCGTCGCGAAAAAGATCTCGAGGATCTCGCGATAGCCGATCCGGTCCGGATCGAACGTCACGTTGACGACTTCCGCGTGGCCCGTGTCGCCGCCGCACACGTCACGGTAGCCGGGATCGCGCGTATGGCCGCCCGCGTAGCCCGATTCGACGGCCGTCACGCCGTCGACGTCGAGAAACACCGCCTCCTGGCACCAGAAGCACCCGCCGCCCAGCGTCGCGACTTCGTTCGTTGCTTGACTCATATCGGTTTCCTTTCGTTCGTTACGTTCGTCCCCCGCGCCACGCCCGCGCCCGCCCCGGCCGCCGCACGCGACGCGCGCCGCGTTCCGCGAAAAATGTGGCGCCGGCCAGTCGCCGGGTGCGGCGGCCCGTCGCAGCCGTGCACGATTGCCGCTAAAATCGTCGCTAACCAGACGAATTTTCCGATGACCGTCCTGCTCACTTCCCGCCATTTCACCCGCGGCGCCGCCGCCCGTTCCGCTCGCCGCCGCGCGCGCCCGTCGCCCGAGGCCGTCACGCGATGAAACATGGACAGGCCAGCCCGCCGAATTTCGATGCCGCCGCGTTCCGCCAAGCGCTCGGCCAGTTCGCGACCGGCGTGACGGTGATCACGACGCGCGCGCCGTCCGGCCAGTTGATCGGCATCACCGCGAGCTCGTTCAACTCGGTGTCGCTCGATCCGCCGCTCGTGCTGTGGAGCCTCGCGCACAAATCGGCGTCGATGCCGGTGTTCCGCACGAACAGCCATTATGTCGTCAACGTGCTGTCCGCGTCGCAGCATGATCTGTGCATGCGCTTCGCGACGCTGAAGGGCAACCGCTTCGAAGGCGTGTCGCATGCGCAGGGCGACTCCGGCATGCCCGTGCTCGACGGCGCGCTCGCGTGGTTCGAATGCCACAACCGCAGCCGCTACGACGAGGGCGACCACGTGATCTTCGTCGGCGAGGTCGAGCGCTGCGGCGTGCACCCCAACGCCGCCGCGCTCGCGCCGCTCGTGTTCCAGAGCGGCGGCTTCCACGGCCTCACACGGCTTTGATCGCGGGGCCCGTGCGCGCGAGCGCGACGGGCGGCCCCGCTTCGTCCTTCAGCGTCTGCAGCACGATGTTCGAGCGGATGTCGAGCACGCCGGGCGTCTTGTATAGCTGATTCAGCACGAAATCGGAGTAGTGCTTCAGGTTGTGCGCGAGCACGCGCAGCAGATAGTGCGTCTCGCCCGTCACGACGAACGCGCCGACCACCTCCGGCCATTCGCGCACCGCTTGCGCGAAACGCTCGTGCCACTGCGTCTGGTCGTTGCGCATCGACACCTGCACGAACGCCTCCAGCTCGAACCCGAGCTTCTCGCGGCTCAGGCACGCGCGATAGCGTTCGATCACCCCCTGCTCTTCGAGGAGCCGCATCCGCCGCAGGCACGCGGACGGCGACAGCGAAATGCGCTCGGCCAGATCGAGGTTGCTGATCCGGCCTTCTTCCTGAAGGACCGCGAGAATACGGCAATCGGTTGCATCCAGCGTAATCGCATGCATTTTTGGTCTCCGTTTTAGAGCTATTTCGAATTATCTGCCATATTGGTGGATTGTCCATGCTTATTTCGCAAGCACCTGCTTCGCGGCTTTGCCTATCATGCGAATCATCCGAGGTTCTTCGACAACGCATGGACACGATCTGGGACATCTCCCCGTCAATCTCCGCCGCAACGCCCGTCTGGCCGGGCGACACGCCCGTCGGCATCGAGCAGGTGTGGCGCATCGAGGCGGGCTCGCCCGTCAACGTCGCGCGCATCACGCTGTCGCCGCACACGGGCGCGCACGCGGATGCGCCGCTGCACTATGACGCCGACGGCGCGCCGATCGGCGCGGTGCCGCTCGACGCGTATCTCGGCCGCTGCCGCGTGATCCATTGCATCGGCGCGCGCCCCGTCGTCGCGCCCGACGACGTGCGCGCGGCGCTCGCCGGCGCGCCGCCGCGCGTGCTGCTGCGCACGTACGGCCAGGCGCCGCAGCGCGCGTGGGACAGCGCGTTCTGCGCGGTCGCGCCGCAGACGATCGATCTGCTCGCCGCGCACGGCGTGCGCCTCGTCGGCATCGACACGCCGTCGCTCGACCCGCAGGAATCGAAGACGATGGACGCGCACCGGCGCATCCGCGCGCACCGGATGGCGATTCTCGAAGGCCTCGTGCTCGACGAAATCGCCGCCGGCGACTACGAGCTGATCGCGCCGCCGCTGAAGTTCGCGACGCTCGACGCGAGCCCCGTGCGCGCGGTGCTGCGCGCGCTGCCCGACGCGCCGCGCTGAAAAACGGACGCGCTGCCCCCTTCCCCAACCAGGTTCGACATCATGAAAACACGTGAAGAAGCGCTCGCGCTCGACCGCGACGACCCGCTCGCGTCGTTGCGCGACCAGTTCGCGCTGCCCGCCGGCGTGATCTATCTCGACGGCAATTCGCTCGGCGCGCAGCCGCGCGCGGCGGCCGCCCGCGCGCAACGGGTGATCGGCGCCGAATGGGGCGAAGGCCTCATCCGAAGCTGGAACGCGGCCGGCTGGTTCGCGCTGCCGCGCCGGCTCGGCGACAGGCTCGCGCCGATCATCGGCGCGGCGCAAGGCGAAGTCGCGATCACCGACACGATCTCGATCAACCTGTTCAAGCTGCTGTCCGCGATGCTGCGGCACCAGGCGCGGCACGCGCCGAAGCGCCGCGTGATCGTGTCGGAGCGCTCGAATTTCCCGACCGACCTGTACATCGCGCAGGGGCTCATCGCGCAGCTCGACCGCGATTACGAGCTGCGCCTCATCGACGACCCGGCCGACCTGCCCGACGCGCTCGACGACGAAACCGCCGTCGCGATGATCACGCACGTGAACTACCGGACGGGCTACATGCACGACATGCCATCCGTCACGCAGACGGTCCGCCAGGCGGGCGCGCTGATGCTGTGGGATCTCGCGCACTCGGCGGGCGCCGTGCCCGTCGATCTGAACGGCGCGCTCGCGGATGGCGCGGTCGGCTGCACGTACAAGTATCTGAACGGCGGCCCCGGCTCGCCCGCGTTCGTCTGGGTGCCCAGGCGCCATCAGCGCGCGTTCGAGCAGCCGCTGTCCGGCTGGTGGGGCCATCGCGCGCCGTTCGCGATGCAGCCCGCGTTCGAGCCCGACGCGGGCATCGCGCGCTTTCTGTGCGGCACGCAGCCGATCGTGTCGATGTCGATGATCGAGTGCGGGCTCGACGTGTTCGCGCAGACCGACATGCACGCGATCCGCCGCAAGTCGCTCGCGCTGACCGACGCGTTCATCGCGCTCGCCGAATCGCGCTGCGCGGGCCAGCCGCTCAAGCTCGTCACGCCGCGCGCGCATCATCAGCGCGGCTCGCAGGCGAGCTTCGAGCATCCGCACGGCTACGAAGTGATGCAGGCGCTGATCGCGCGCGGCGTGATCGGCGACTACCGCGAGCCGCACATCCTGCGCTTCGGCTTCACGCCCCTCTACACGCGCTTCGTCGACGTGTGGGACGCGGTCGAGACGCTGCGCGACATCCTCGAAACCGAAGCGTGGCGCGCCCCCGAATTCGCGACGCGCGCCGCGGTGACCTGAGCCCGCGCGAGCGCCACGCGATCCGTGCGGCAGTCGGCCGGTCGGCCGCCCGCCCGCATCCTCACATCCGTTCCATGGAGACAATCGTGAATTCAGGCCACATGCAGCCGCCCGGCGACGACAACGCCCCCCGCTGCCCGTTCGCCGGCGCGCACGCGCCCGACGCGCCGCACGTGCCCATCGCCGAGGGCGACGACGCGCCGGCCGGCTGGCATCGCGCGCAGCTCGACTTCTCGCAGTCGATGAGCTATGGCGACTACCTGTCGCTCGATCCGATCCTCGATGCGCAGCATCCGCTCTCGCCCGATCACAACGAGATGCTGTTCATCATCCAGCATCAGACGAGCGAGCTGTGGATGAAGCTCGCGCTCTACGAGCTGCGCGCGGCGCTCGCGTCGATCCGCAACGACGCGCTGCCGCCCGCGTTCAAGATGCTCGCGCGCGTGTCGCGCGTGCTCGAGCAGCTCGTGCAGGCGTGGAGCGTGCTCGCGACGATGACGCCGTCCGAGTACTCGGCGATGCGGCCGTATCTCGGCGCGTCGTCGGGCTTCCAGTCGTATCAGTATCGCGAGCTCGAGTTCATCCTCGGCAACAAGAACGCGCAGATGCTGCATCCGCACGCGCACCGGCCGGCGATCCACGCGCATCTCGCGGCGTCGCTGCAATCGCCGTCGCTGTACGACGAAGTGATTCACCTGCTCGCGCGCCGCGGCTTTCCGATCGCGCCCGAGCGGCTCGACGCGGACTGGACGCAGCCGACGCGCCACGATCCGACCGTCGAGGCCGCGTGGCTCGCCGTGTACCGCGAGCCGAACGCGCACTGGGAGCTGTACGAAATGGCCGAAGAGCTCGTCGACCTCGAAGACGCGTTCCGCCAATGGCGCTTCCGCCACGTGACGACGGTCGAGCGGATCATCGGCCTCAAGCAGGGCACGGGCGGCACGAGCGGCGCGCCGTATCTGCGCAAGATGCTCGACGTCGTGCTGTTCCCCGAACTCTGGCACGTGCGCACGACGCTGTAGCGCCGCGCGCACGCGCGGCGACGCGTCAGGGCGCGGTGCGCGCGAGCTCGTCGCCCGCCGGCAGCCCGCTGCGGCGCAGCCGCGGAATGTGCCGGCGCAGCGCGAGCAACGCGACGAGCACGGCCGTCATCGCGGCGGCGAGCATCGCCAGGTACGCGTTCGCGCCGCCCGCCGAGATCACGTAAGCGCCCGCGAACGCGCTCAGGATCGCGCCGACGCGGCCGAACGCGACAGCGCCGGCGGTGCCCGTCGCGCGCACGGGCGTCGGATAGATGAACGTGCAGAGCGCGTACATCGTCGATTGCACCGCGTTCACGAAGAAGCCGTGCGCGGCGAGGCCGGCGATCAGCCAGCCGGTGTGGCCGCCGGCATCGACGCCGAGCAGCCACGCGGCGCTCGCCGCGCCGCCCGCGCAGCAGAACGCGAGCGGCCAGCGCGAGCCGAAACGCCCGATCGCGAGCGCGCAGCCGAGCGCGCCCAGGACGCCGCCGAGGTTGTATGCGGTGAGCCCGGAACCCGCGACCGACACGCTCAGGCCTTGCGACGTCAGCATCGTCGGCAGCCAACTGAACGCGCTGTAGACGGCGAGCAGGCACATGCAGAACGCGCACCACAACGCGATCGTGTCGCGCGCGTAGACCGCCGAGAACAGCGTGCGCACGCCGCGCCGCTGCCCTTCGTGCGCGCGCGCCTCGGCGAGATCGGTGAAGGCGGTGCCGTCGGCGACGGGCCGGCCCATGCGCGCGAGCAGCGCGCCGAGCTCGCGCCAGCGCGCGGGATCGCGTGCGAGATAGCGCGGCGATTCGGGCAGCGCGCGCACGAGCAGCAGGCCGAGCGCGAGCGGCAGCGCGCCGCCGAGCCAGAACAGGCCGCGCCAGCCATACGCGGGCAGCACCTCGTGCGCGAACAGGCCCGCGAGCATTCCGCCCGCCGGCACGCAGACGATCGTCGCCGTCACCATCATCGTGCGGCGGCGCGCGGGCGTGTACTCGGCCGTCATCGTCGTCGCGGTAGGCAGCGCGCCGCCGATCCCGAGGCCCGCGACGAAGCGCAGCGCGGCGATGGTCGCGACGTTCGGCGCGAAGCCGATCGCGCAGGTGGCCGCGCCGAACACGAATACGCTGCCGATGACCGCCCAGCGCCGGCCGAAGCGGTCCGCGAACAGGCCCGCGCACGTGCTGCCGACGCCCATCCCGAACAAGCCCGCCGCGACGGCGGGCGCGAACGCGTCGCGCGCGATCCCCCACTCCTTGATCAGCACCGGAATCGCGAAGCCGATCAACTGGCTGTCGAAGCCGTCGAGCATGATCGCGAACGCGGCGAGCAGCACCGCGACGCGCTGCATCACGGTGAACGGGCCGTGGTCGAGCGTCGCGCCGATGTCGACCGCAAGCGGCGCACCGCCGTGGCGGGCGCTCATGCGAGCCTCCGGCGCGCGGCGCTCGAACCGGCGATGCGGCGGCGCGCCGCGGCGAAACACGGGGTCGGGGTGTGCTTCATGTCGTCTATATGAACGCGTCCCGTTTGCAACAGTTCTCGTGTGTTCCGACAGACAGGATGGGCTGCAGCTCTATATTCGGCCTTGATGCAGTCGATATTGCCGCTGCGGGCCCCTATGAAATCCGCTGGCCCGCGCCTCACTCTCCTAACGAGCTCAAAGCTCTTGGTGACATTCAGGCTTGGCGGGCCCAGGTCCTACCTGGCTCGTCATCACACTCGATTGCTGCGCAACCTTTCGACGTTCACCCTGTGTAAATGTTGATCTTCTACCTCGCAGGAACCGATTAGACTGGTTTCACGCTGATGTAGTCCTTTCGATACGCTCGCTCATGAGCGAGTACCGCCCAGATCGTTCGCGCCGTCTTGTTGGCCAGTGCGACGATCACGACATTCGTCGGCCGTCGCTTCTTGATCTGCTCAACCCACGGCCCAGGCTCCTTCGCGTGCGTCAGTACGCTTCGTGCGCCGTGAATCAGCAACGTCCGCAGATACGTGTCGCCTCTCTTGCTGATTCCATGCAGATTCACCTTGCCGCCAGAACCTGTCTGCTTGGGCACCAAACCCGCCCACGCCGCAAATTCCCGCCCCGATCTGAACGCTTTCGGATCGCCCATCATGGCCACTGCAGCGGTCGCCGTCAGCAACCCCACGCCAGGAATCTCGCTGATCGCCTGCACCGCCCGGTCTTCCTTCTTCCATTCGCGCATCCGACGCTCGATCTCGGCAACCTGCTCGTCCAGTCTCGCCAACCCGCTCCACTGCTCGCGCAGCGTTTCGATCAGTGCCGCTGGCAGACGCTCCGCGATCCGGCTAAGCGCCGCCGGTATCTCCTTGTCCAGTGCCGCCCGGCCCTTGCTCATCACTTCGCCGTATTCCGTCAGCAATCCACGCAGCCCGTTGATCTGCATCGTGCGGAACTTCACCAACTGCTCGCGCATCCGATGCAGCGCCAACATCGCCTGCTGCATTTCCGTCTTCACCGCTATCGGCTTGCCCGGCTGCTGCACTGCCAGCCATATCGCTCTCGCGTCTGCCGCATCGTTCTTGTTACGGATGTTGAACGCCTTCACGAACTCCGCCGGCATCAGCCTGACCTCATGACCCATCTGCTTTAGCGCTCGGGCCCAGTGGTGCGCACCGCCACACGCCTCCATCCCAATTACGCACCGATCACGATTCACGAAGTGCTCCAGGAACTTCGCTCGCTTGATCGCCTTGTTCACAATCTCGCCGCTTGCCTGATCAACGTAATGCACCTGGAATACGTTCTTGGCGATATCGACGCCCACTGCCATACTGTTCATCGTGGATCCTCCGGTTGCCGGGAAATGCGTGCATTTTCCACCTGGGCACATCGATGCCGTTGGCCCGTGAGGATCCACCCCTCTCTTGCTCTCACGTGCGCGGATGGGACGCGTTCATTTCATTCTCCTGAATGTCCTCTGGATCGGCGCGTCGCGCTGACCCGCCCCGCCCGGCCTTCTTCGAAACCGTTTGCGATGTCGCGGGCATGCCCTGCGGCGCAAGGGCTTCATCCGCCTCGCACGAGCCGCGCGCGGCGCGGGTCGGCAAGCATCCGCGCGAGCGCGCATTGATCTAGCGCAAGCTTATGAATTTACGCATGGTAAAACCAATTTCGATTAGTTGAATTGTTGGAAACCCCTACGGCGACTGGCATGCGGCCGTCGGCCGTCGAGCCGCCGCGTCGTCACGTTGCCGCAACGCCTTCACAGTGCCCCCGAAGCCGCGCGAACGACGTCGCGTGACCTCCTGCGCGCCCGCTTCGCCGCCCTGCCGCCGTCACCCGCCCGGCGCGTCGATCAGCCTGACGAGCTGCAACAGCGTCCGCACATGCGGCACCGCCACGCCAAGCTCGCGCGCGGCCGCGAGCGCCGCGCGCGTGCGCAGCGTCTTCGTGAACACGATCACCAGTTCGGGCGGCGCGTCGACGTGCGCGGCGTTCGCATCGACGAGCGTCACGTCGTGCCCGCCCTCGGCGAGCAATCCGCCGAACAGCGAACCCATCGCGCCCGCGCCGAGCATGGCGATCTTCATCGTCGTCATTGCTCAGAACGGATAGTGGCGCGGGGCCGTCTGCACGGTGATCCAGCGCAGATCGGTGAATTCGGCGATGCCCGCCTTGCCGCCGAAGTGGCCGAAGCCGCTGTCCTTCACGCCGCCGAACGGCATCTGCGCCTCGTCGTGAACGGTCGGCCCGTTCACGTGGCAGATCCCCGATTCGATCCGCGCGGCAACGCGCATCGCGCGCGCGACGTCGCGGCTGAACACGGCCGACGACAGGCCGAACGCGTTGTCGTTCGCACACGCGATCGCCGCCTCCTCGCCCGCGACGCGCACGATGCCCTTCACCGGCCCGAACGATTCCTCGGCGTAGATGCGCATCGCGGGCGTCACGCGGTCGACGAGCGTCGCGGGCATCAGCGTGCTGTCGGCCTTGCCGCCGCAGAGCAGCACCGCGCCTTTCGCGAGCGCGTCGTCGATGAGCGCGTTGCAGCGCTCGACCGTCTGCGCGTCGATCACCGAGCCGAGCACGACGGGCCCGTTGCGCGGGTCGCCCAACGGCAGCGACGCGGCCTTGTCGGCGAGCTTCGCGACGAACGCGTCGGCGATCCGCTCATCGACGACGATCCGCTCGGTCGACATGCAGATCTGCCCGGAATTCGCGAACGCGCCGAACGCGGCCGCCGCGACGGCCGCGTCGAGATCGGCATCGTCGAGCACGACGAACGGCGCCTTGCCGCCGAGCTCGAGCACGGCGGGCTTCAGATGCCGCGCGCAGCGTTCGGCGATGATCCGGCCGACCCGCGTCGAGCCCGTGAAGTTCACGCGGCGCACGGCCGGGTGCGCGATCATCGCGTCGACGACAGCGCCGGCGTCGGCGGGCGCGTTCGTCACGAAGTTCACGACGCCGCGCGGCAGCCCCGCTTCGTGCAGCGCGTCGGCGATGAGGCCGTGCGTGGCCGGGCACAGCTCCGAGCCCTTGAACACCACCGTGTTGCCGCATGCGAGCGGCAGCGCGAGCGCGCGCACGCCGAGGATCACGGGCGCGTTCCACGGCGCGATGCCGAGCACGACGCCCGCCGGCTGCCGCACGCCCATCGCGAGCGAGCCCGGCACGTCCGACGGAATCAGCTCGCCGCCGATCTGCGTCGTCAGCGCGGCCGCCTCGACGAGGCCGTTCGCGGCGAGCTCGACGTTGAACCGCGCCCAGATCGCCGATGCGCCCGTCTCGGCCGCCATCGCGGCGACGAACGCGTCGCGCTTCGCCTCGAGCGCGGCGGCCGCCTTCAGCAGCAGCGCGCGGCGCGCGCTCGGGCCGAGCGCGGCCCACGGCGCAAACGCGGCGGACGCGGCGTCCACGGCCGCGCGCGCGTCGCCGGCGGTCGCGGCGGCCGCGCGCGTCGCGAGCTCGCCGTCGAGCGGATTGCGGCGCTCGAACGTCGCGCCGCCCGTGGCCGGGCGGCGCTCGCCGCCGATCAGCATCGAGATGTCCTGCATGCGTGTGTTCTCCTTCTGAATGCCTTCCAATGCTTCGTGATGCTCATGATCGCCGTTGCGCGGGCTTTTCGGGCTTATCGGTCCTCCGGGCCCTCGCGCGCATCACGCGATCCGCGCATCACGCGATCTCGACGTCGACGACGACGGGCACGGGCGACGCAAGCGCCCGTTCGAGCGCGTCGCGCAGGCGCGCCGCATCGCTCACGCGCACGCCGTCGCAACCGAACCCACGCGCGAGCGACACGAAATCGAGATCGGGCAGCGCGGTGCCCTGCACCGGCTCGTCGTCGCGAAAGCCGAACACGGGCGCGAAATCCTGCAGCGCCGCGTAGCGCGCGTTGTTCAGGATCACGAACGTGACCGGCAGCTTCAGATGCGCGGCGCTCCAGAGCGCCTGAATCGAATAGAGGCTCGAGCCGTCGCCGATCAGCGCGATCACGCGCCGCCCCGGCGAGCCGAGCGCGATGCCGACCGCGGCCGGCATCCCGTAGCCGAGGCCGCCGCTGTCCATCGTGTAGAACGTGTCGGCGCGCGAGAACGGCAGGTGCTCGTGCATCGCCGGCCGCGCGCTCGGCGCTTCCTCGACGACAACGTCGTGCGAGCCGCGCACGTCGGCGAGCGTCTGCAACGCGAACGCAACCGGCATCCGCTCGCCGGGCGCGCCCGGGCCGACGCGCTCGCGCGGCGCGCGCGGCGCGGGCATCGGCCGCTCGCGCGGCGCGGCGCGCGCGAGCAGGTCGCGCGCGGCAAGCCGCAGATTGCCGACGACCGCGTCGCCGACGGGCGTCCATGCGGCCACCGACGGATCGTCGACGAGCTGATGGAGCGTCGCGCCCGCGGGCACGTGCGGGCCGAAGCCTTCGATGTGATACGTGAAGACGGGCGCGCCGAACGCGAGGATGAAATCGTGGCCGGCGAGCTGTTCGACGATCCGCTCGCGAATCGGCGGCAGAAAGCCCGCGAAGAGCGGATGTTCCTCGGGAAAGCTGCAGCGGCCCGACATCGGCGCGGCATACACGCGCGCGCGGTGCCGCTCGGCGAGCCGCACCGCATCGTCCCACGCGCCCGCGCGCGCCACCGCCGCGCCGACCACGACCGCCGGGCGCTCGCTCGCGTCGAGCGCGTCGCCGAGCCGCGCGAGCGCCTCGGGCGCGGGCCGCACTTCGCCGCTCACCGTGCGCGCGGGCATCGGCTCGGCGGGGCGATCCCAGTCGTCGGCCGGGATCGACACGAACACGGGCCCGCGCGGCTCCTGCATCGCGACGTGATACGCGCGCGCGATCGCGGCGGGCACGTCCTCGGCGCGCGCGGGCTCGATGCTCCATTTCACGTAAGGCTTCGGCAATTCGGCCGCCTGCACCGACGCGAGAAACGGCTCGAACGGCAGGATCGAGCGCGCCTGCTGGCCGGCCGTGACGACGAGCGGCGTCTTGTTCCGATAGGCGGTGAACAGCACGCCCATCGCGTTACCGACGCCCGCCGCCGAATGCAGATTCACGACGGCCGCGTTGCCGCTCGCCTGCGCGTAGCCGTCCGCCATCCCGACCGCCACCGCCTCGTGCAGGCCGAGCACATATTCGAAATCGTCGGGGAAATTGCGGAACATCGGCAGCTCGGTCGAGCCCGGATTGCCGAACACCTTGCGGATGCCGAACCGGCGCAGCAGATCGATTACGGCGTCGCGCACCGTGTACGGTGCTCGGGCAGGCGCGTCGGCGCGAGGATCGGGGGGCGTCATGCGGGCGTGTCTCCTCATCGTCATCATCGGTTTCCACAGTATCGGCGGCGCACATATTCCTCGATACTGTATTTTCTGAAATAAGTCATTACACAACGGCATGACTTTCGACCTGCGCCAGTTGCGCGCCTTCACGACGATCGCCGCGAGCGGCAGCCTCGGGCGCGCGGCCGACGCGCTGCACGTCACGCAGCCGGCGTTGAGCCGCATCCTGAAACGGCTCGAGGACCAGGTCGGCGCGCCGCTCTTCGAGCGCCATTCGAAGGGCGTGCAACTGACCGCGATCGGCGAGGCGCTGCTGCCGCACGCAGCGCTGCTGCAGCACGAGGCCGAGCATGCGCGCGAGGAAATCGATGCGCTGCGCGGGCTCGCGAAAGGCACGATCAAGGTGGGCGCGGTCGGCAGCATCGCGAGCCTCGTGCTGCCGGTGGCGATCGGGCGCGTGCTCGACCGCTGGCCGAACCTGCGCGTCGTGATCGTCGAAGGCGTGTGGGACCGGCTCGTCGACGCGCTCCTCACGCACGAGATCGACGTCGCGTTGAGCACGCGCGTGCCGGACACCGACGATGTCGTCGCGATCGCCGAGTGCCGGTGGGACGACGTGAGCCATGTCGTCGCCGCGCCCGATCATCCGCTGCGCGCCGCCGCGCGCGCGCCGCTCACGCTCGCCGACACGCGCGCCGCGCGGTGGGCGATCCCGCCGCGCGGCACCGCGCCGTTCGAGCAGATGCGCGCGGCGTTCGACGCGCACGGGCTCGCGCCGCCCGACATCGCGGTCGAGACCCGCTCGGTGACGGCGCTCAAGAGCCTCGTCGCGCACGCGGGCTTCCTGAGCTGGATGGCCGAGCCGATGTACCGCGCGGAACGCCGCGCGCGCACAATCGACACGCTCGCCGTCGAAGGCGTGGCCGCCACCCGCACGCTGACCGCGTTCCGCCGCCGCCACGGCATCCTGCCCGGGCCGGCCGCGCGGCTGCTCGAACAGCTCGCGCTGCTGACCCGCGAGCCGTTCTGACGCTCACCGGCGACGCGTCCCGACACCCCGCGCCCATGCGGCGATTGGCGCGCCGCAGCATCGAAAGCCCGCTCGATCGCCTTGACTTTCGCGCCCCCGAATACGATCATTCGCTCACACAAAGAGCAAATGATCTATGAAAAATTCGGCGGGCGCGAGCCGGCCGTCAGGAGACACGGGATGAGCAGCCCATCCACCGCCGCGCCGGCGATCTTGCACATCGGCGTCGGCTCGTTCCATCGCGCGCATCAGGCGTGGTATCTGCATCGCGTCAACGAAGCGTCGCCCGCCGGCGCACGGTGGTCGCTCGTCGTCGGCGACATTCGCGACGACATGCGCGCGACCCGCGACGCGCTCGCCGCGCAGCACGGCGTCTACACGCTCGAAACGGTCACGCCGCAGGGCGAGCGCGCGTACGAGACGATCCGCTCGATCACGCGCGTGCTGCCGTGGTCGATCGATCTGGCGGCGCTGATCGACGCGGGCGCCGATCCGGTGTGCCGGATCGTATCGTTCACGGTGACGGAAGGCGGCTACTACCTCGACGAGCACGACCGGCTCGACGCGGCGAATCCCGATCTCGCGGCCGATCTGCAAGGCGCGCGGCTCACGATCTACGGCGCGCTCGCGGCGCTCCTCGCCGAGCGCGTCGCGCGCGGCGCGGGCCCGGTCACGCTGCAGAGCTGCGACAACCTGCGCAGCAACGGCGCGCGCTTTCGGGCAGGCATGCGCGAGTTCCTGTCGCGGCGCGGCCTCGTCGAGCTGCTCGCATGGTTCGATGCGAACGTCGCGTGCCCGAGCTCGATGGTCGACCGCATCACGCCGCGCCCGACGCCCGACGTGCGCGAGCGCGTGCGCGCGGCCACGGGCTTCGACGACGCGTGCCCGGTGATGGGCGAGTCGTTCATCCAGTGGGTGATCGAGGATCGCTTCGCGGCCGGCCGCCCCGCGTGGGAGAAGGCGGGCGCGGAGCTCGTCGGCGACGTCCATCCGTACGAGGAAGCGAAGATCCGGGTTCTGAACGCGACGCATAGCTGCATCGCGTGGGCGGGCACGCTCGCGGGCCATTCGTACATCCACGAAGGCACGCACGACGCGGAAATTCGCCGCTTCGCGCACGCTTACGTGACGGACGACGTGATTCCGTGCCTCATGCCGAGCCCGCTCGATCTCGCGCGCTACCGCGATGTCGTGCTCGACCGCTTCGGCAATCCGCACATCCGCGACACGAACCAGCGCGTCGCGGCAGACGGCTTCTCGAAAATCCCCGGCTTCATCGCGCCGACGCTCGCCGAATCGATCGCGCGCGGCGCCGAGCCGGTGTCGACCGCGGTGCTGCCCGCGCTCTTCCTGCGCTTCCTGCAGCGCTGGGCGCAGGGCGCGCTGCCCTACGCGTATCAGGACGGCGTGATGGACGCGGACGTCGCTCGCGCGATCGCGCGCGCGGACGACCCCGTCGCCGCGCTCGCCGGGCAGCGCCCGCTCTGGGGGACGCTCGCCGGCGCGCCCGCGCTCGAGCGCGCGCTGCGCGCGGGCGCCGCGCGCGTCGACGCATGGCTCGCCCGCCGCTGAACGGCCGCGCGCGTCACTCGGGTCAAATCGCCATTGGCACGGCGGCGGGCGCGCGGCTAAAGTAGCGGCTTCCCGTCGACGCATCGTTTTTCGCCCCATGTATCTCGGCATCGATCTCGGCACCTCTGAAGTGAAGGTGCTGCTGCTTTCGCCCGACGGCGGCGTCGTCGGCACGGCGGGCACGCCGTTTACCGTCGAGCGCGCGCATCCGCGCTGGGCCGAGCAGCATCCGGACGACTGGTGGACGGGCACGCTCGCCGCGCTCGCCGCGTTGCGCGCGCAACATCCGCGGGCGTTCGCCGCGGTGCGGAGCATCGGACTGTCCGGCCAGATGCACGGCGCGGTGCTGCTCGATCGCGACGATCGCGTGCTGCGCCCCGCGATCCTCTGGAACGACATGCGCTGCGCCGACGAATGCGCGGAATTCGAGGCGCGCGCGCCCGGCCTGCACGCGATCGCCGGCAATCTCGCGATGCCGGGCTTCACCGCGCCGAAGCTGCTGTGGGTCGCGCGGCACGAGCCCGACGTGTTCCGCGCGATCGCCTGCGTGCTGATGCCGAAGGATTATCTGCGCCTGAAGCTCACGGGCGCGAAGGTGTCCGATCCGTCCGACGCGGCGGGCACGCTGTGGCTCGACGCCGCGCGGCGCGACTGGTCCGACGCGCTCCTCGCCGCGGGCGGCATGACGCGCGCGCAGATGCCGAGGATCGTCGAAGGCAACGCGCCGTCCGGCACGCTGCGCGCGGACGTCGCGCGCGCGCTCGGGCTCGCCGAAGCGGTCGTCGTCGCGGGCGGCGGCGGCGACAACGCGACGAGCGCGCTCGGCATCGGCGCGACGCAGCCGGGCGACGGCTTCGTGTCGCTCGGCACGTCGGGCGTGCTGAGCGTCGTCGGCGACCGCTTCCGGCCGAACCCCGCGTCGGCCGTCCACGCGTTCTGCCATGCGATTCCCGACCGCTGGCAGCAGATGAGCGTCGTGCTGTCGGCGGCGAGCTGCCTGCGCTGGGTCTGCAAGCTCACGTCGACCGACGAGCCGGCGCTCCTCGCCGAAATCGCCGCGCTCGATCCCGCCGCGTGCGAGAACGCGCCGATCTTCCTGCCCTATCTGTCCGGCGAGCGCACGCCGCACAACGATCCGTACGCGCAAGGCGTGTTCTTCGGGATGACGCACGGCACCGATCGCGCGCTCCTCGGCTACGCGGTGCTCGAAGGCGTGACGCTCGCGCTCGCCGACGGCTTCGACGCGCTGATCGCGGGCGGCACGCAGACCGACGCGCTGTCGCTGATCGGCGGCGGCGCGCGAAGCGCGTACTGGGCGCAACTGATCGCCGACGCGCTCGGCGTGCGCACGCGCCGCCACGGCGGCGGCGAGACGGGCGCGGCGCTCGGCGCGGCGCGGCTCGGCTGGCTCGCGGTTGGCGGCGACGCGCACGACGTGCTGGCGAAGCCGCCGCTGCGCGACGAATTCGCGCCGAACGCGGGCCGTCACGCGGCGCTGCGCGCGCGGCTCGACACGTTGCGCGCGCTGTACCGGCACGTGCGGCCGCTCTTCGAGCCGTCGCGCGCGCGGCTCGCGTGAGCGCGGTGCGCTACAGTGCGAGTTTTCCCCGCGCGTGGCGGGCATCGGGCCGGCCTGATGCCCGTCGCGCGCGCCCGACCTGAGATTCCGCCATCGTGTCCAAGTCCTCCGAAAAACTCGATCTCGCGACGCGCGCCGCCTGGCTCTACTACGTCGCGGGCGACACGCAGAACGAAATCGCCGAGAAGCTGCAGGTGTCGCGCCCCGTCGCGCAGCGCCTCGTCGCGTTCGCGGTCGAGAAGAACCTGATTCGCGTGCGCGTCGACCATCGCGTCGCCGATTGCCTCGATCTCGCCGCGCAGCTATCGAAGCGCTACGGCCTCGCGATGTGCGAAGTCGTGCCGATCGACGGCGACGCGCCCGACGCGATCGACCGCAAGCTCGCGGTCGCGGGCGCGCAGGTGATGGAGCGCTATCTGAACGAAGAGAAGCCGATGGTGGTCGCGGTCAGCAGCGGCCGCACGCTGAAGGCCGCCGTCGCGCAGATCGCGCAGCTCGAGCGGCCGCAGCACCGGCTCGTGTCGATGGTGGGCGCGATCGCGCAGGACGGCTCGTCGAACCCATACGACGTCGCGCAGCACATCTCCGAGAAGACGGGCGGCAAGCACTTCCTGCTGCCCGCGCCGCTCTTCGCGGACAGCGAGGCCGAGCGCGCGCAGTGGTGCAATCACCGGCTGTACCGGATCGTCGAGAAGCTGTCGGCGCAGGCCGACGTCGCGTTCGTCGGCGTCGGCAACATCGGCGCGCACTGCCCGCTGTTCGAGGACGGCTTCATCACCGAGGGCGAGCTCAACGAGATGGTCGAACTCGGCGCGGTGGCCGAGATGCTCGGCCTGCCGATCGACGCGCAGGGGCGGCCGATCGTCGCGTCGACGAGCACGCGCGTGACGAGCGTCGCGCTCGACGCGCCGCCGTTGCGCCCCACGATCGGCTTCGCGGGCGGGCCGCGCAAGCGCGCCGCGGTGCTCGCCGCGCTGCGCGGCCGGTGGCTGTCGGGGCTCGTGACCGACGAGACCTGCGCGCGCGCCGCGCTCGCCGAGTAATCGCGCCGGGCGCGTCAACCGATTCAACCGATTCCGCCGGGCCAACCGCGCGCATCGCGCCCGTCACGACGCGCGCGCCGCCGGAAACCCGTGGCGGCGCGCGCGCCACGCGCCGAACCACGCGGGCACGAGAAGCGCGACGAGCGCCCACGGCATCACGCCCGCGCCGAACCGCTCGAGCAGCACGCCGCCCGCGACGCCCCCGCCCGCGATCGCGAGATTCCAGACCGTGACGATCATCGATTGCGCGACGTCGGCCGCGTCGCCCGCCGCGTTCGCCGACGCGGTCTGGAAGATCGTCGCCGCGCCGCCGAACGTGAGCCCCCAGGCGGCGACGCTCGCGTAGACGATGACGGGCGATGCGCTCGCCACGCCGAGCAACGCGGACGCGAGCGCGAAGAGCGCGATGCTCGCGAGCGCGAGCCGCCGCAGCCCATTGCCGATCCACGCGCCCGTCAGCCCGATTCCGACGAACGACGCCGCGCCGAACGCGAACAGCGCCGCGTCGATCCGCGCGCCCATTCCCGCGCTCGCGAGAAACGGCGCGATGTACGTGTAGAGGATGTTGTGCGCGAGCACGTAAGCGAACATCACCGTCAGCACGGGCCGCACGCCCGGCACCATCAGCACGCGGCCGATCGGCAGCCGCTCGCCGGACGGCTGCCCCGGCGCATCGGGCAGGCTCGCGCACACCCACCCGATCAGCGCGAGCGTGAGCGCCGTCACGCCGGCGAACGTCGCGCGCCAGCCGAGCGCCGCGCCAAGCGTCGTGCCGAGCGGAATGCCGATCGACATCGCAACCGGCGCGCCGAGCATCGCGATCGCGATCGCGCGGCCACGCAGCCGTTCATCGACCATCCGGCTCGCGTAGCCCGCGAGCAGCGCCCACAGCAGCCCGGCCGCGATGCCCGCGACGAAGCGCGCGGCGAGGACGAGCGCGTAATGCGCCGACGCGGCCGTCGCCGTGTTCGCGACGACGAAGCCCGCGAGCGCGACGAGCAGGAGCGGCCGCCGGCGCATGCCGCGCGTCACCGCGACGAGCGGAATCGCCGCGACGATCGAGCCGATCGCATAGACAGTGACGAGCTGGCCGACGAGCGCCTCGGACACGCGCAGATCGCGGCCCATCAGCGGCAGCAGCCCGGCGGGCAGCGCCTCGGTCACGATCGTGATGAAGCCCGCCGTCGCGAGCGCGAGCAGGCCCGCGAGCGGCAGGCGCGCGGCCGCGCGCGACGGCAGCGCGAAGCCGGCGGATGGCGTCGTGCAGTCGCTCATGCCGCCCGCTCCCGCGCGGCGGACACCGCGCCGTACACCGCGTCGCGCACGTCGGCGACGAAGCGTCCCGACATCCCCTCGTAAGCGGTATTGGTGAGCGCGACGACGCTCAGGCCGGCCGCGCGGTCGACGAACCACGCGTGTCCATACGCGCCGCCCCAGCGCCACGTGCCGACGGATTCGGGCGATCGCGCGGCGGCCGGGTCGCGCAGCACCGAGAATCCGAGCCCGAAGCCGTAGCCGGGCGCCGTCGGCAGATCGGCCGCGCCCGGCTGGATGCGCGCCATCTCGTCGATCCGCGCGGCGGGCAGCCAGCCGTCGCCCCCGGTGCGCAGCGCCTCGATCAGCGCGAGGACATCAGGCGCCGTGCCGGCCATCCCGGCGCCGCCCGATGCGAACGCATGCGGATCGAGCGCGCGGGCGGGCTCGAAGCGGATGCCGACCGTATCGGGAAATGGCGCCGCGATCTCGAGCGCCGCCATGCGCCGCGGCTCGCCCGACGTGGCGACGCCCGACGTGGCGACGCCCGCCGCGCCGACATCCGCCTCCGCGACGCCCGCCGCGTCCACACACGCCGCCGCGAGCCGCGCCGCGTCGTGCGCGTAAAAGCGCGTGTCGACCATGCCGAGCGGCGTCGTCACGAGCTCGGCCACCGCGTCTTCTAGCGGCTTGTCGCACACGGCCTCAAGCAGCGCGCCGAGCACGTCGATCGCGAGCGAATACGCCCATGATGTGCCGGGCGCGTACTGCAGCGGCACGCTCGCGATGCGGCGCAGGTTCTCGGCGAGCGAGATGCCCGCGCGATCCATGCCGTCCGACACGCCGGCGCGCGCATACGGGCCGCGCTCGTCGGCTTCGAGAAAGCGGTAGCCGAGGCCCGCCGTGTGCGACAGCAGATGCCGCGCCGTGATGCGCGCCGGGCGGCCGTCCGGCAGCCGCGGCGCGAACTCGGGCAGCCAGCGCGTGATGCTCGCGTCGAGATCGAGCTTGCCCGCCGCGACGGCGCGCATCGCCGCCGCCGACACGATCGGCTTCGACACCGACGCGAACCGGAACAGCGTGTCTTCGCGCATCGGCGCGCCGGCCTCGCGATCGGCCAGCCCCGCCGCGCGCCGATACGCAAGCTCGCCCCGCCGCGCGACGAGCACGACCGCGCCGACGACACGCCGCTCGGCAAGCGCGGCGTCGATGGCCGCGTCGACGCGCTCGCCGAGCGCGGACGACGATGAAAGAGTCATGGCGCTTCCCCGTGAAATGGATGGAGCGCTCATGGTAGGCAGCCGGCGAATGAAGAAAAACTAGGATAGAGTTCCTGACACTGCGGACATTGGTGTCCGTAATCGGGAGCGGCCGGATGGAAAGCCTGAGCGGGTTCGTCGTCTTCGTGCAGGTCGCCGAGACCCGCAGCTTCGTCGCGGCCGCGCGCGCGCTCGGCGTGTCCGCATCGGCTGTCGGCAAGCGGATCGCGCGGCTCGAGGCGCGCCTGAACGTGCGCCTGTTCCATCGCAGCACGCGCAGCATCGCGTTGACCGCGGAGGGCACGCGCTTTCTCGAGCGATGCCGGCGCGTGCTCGCGGAAATCGAGGAGGCGCAGCAGGAGCTGTCGCGCAGCGCGCACGCGCCGAGCGGCCGGCTGCGCGTGAGCCTGCCCGCGCTCAGCTCGCCCGTGCTGCCCGTGCTGGCCGACTTCATGGCGGCGTACCCGGACATCCAGCTCGATCTCGATTTCACCGACCGGCTCGTCGACGTGATCGACGAAGGCTTCGACGCGGTCGTGCGCGGCGGCGAGCCGCACGATTCGCGGCTGTCGGCGCGGCGGCTCGGCACGTTCTCGCAGGTCGTCGTCGGCTCGCCCGACTATTTCGCGCGCCACGGCGCGCCGCGCACGCCCGCCGATCTCGCGCGCCATGCGTGCCTGCTCTACCGCTTCCCGACCACCGGCAAGCTCGAGCGCTGGCCGCTGCGGCCCGCGCCGGGCGACGCCGACGTCGAGCTGCCGAAATCGATGATCTGCAACAACGTCGAGACGCGCGTGTGCTTCGCGATTCGCGGCCGCGGGCTCGCGTGCGTGCCGGATTTCGCGGTGCGCGACGAGCTCGCGAGCGGCAGGCTGCGCACGGCGCTCGACGAATATGTCGAGCGCTCGCAGTCGTTCCACGTGCTGTGGCCGTCGGGGCGGCACGCTTCGCCGAAGCTGCGCGCGTTCGTCGATTTCATCGCCGGACGCATGTTCGCGTAGGCACGCGCGCGGCTTCGCGGCCGCGCCGCGCGGAGCAAGCCGCGCGCGTCGGTCGCATTTCGACATCCGGATGTCCGATTTCGTCGGGCGCGCCGTTTTATGGGCGACGATGCTGGGCGGCACCCGCCTGTTCCGGCGGATCAGCGGGCGGCCGCGCGGTCCGCCCGGCTTCGGCGTGCGAATCCCCCTTCGGAGAACTCGATGAAAACAGGACGTCGACACTTCGTGCGCTCGGTCGCGAGCGCCTCGGCCGCGCTCGCGGCTGCCGCATGGTCCCCGGCGCGCGCCGCATCCGGCGCGCCCGACGCATCCGCCCCGCCCGCGGCCCCGCTGTCGCTCACGCCCGGCCGCTGGTCGCCGAACAACGTCGCGCGGCTGCGCGCGGTGCTCGCCGAGCATGGCGCGTCGAGCCCGCGCTACCGCGCCGAGCGCCGCCCGTACGCAGTGTTCGACTGGGACAACACGAGCATCATGAACGACTGCGAAGAGGCGTTGCTGATGCATCAGATCGACGGGCTGCACTACCGGCTGACGCCCGGGCAGTTCGCCGCGATCCTGCGCCAGGGCGTGCCCGACGGCCCGTTCGACGCGAAGCTCGGCTATACGACCGTCGACGGCAAGCCCGTGCGGATGGAGGACATCGCGGCCGACGTCGACGCCGATTACCGGTGGCTGCACGCGAACTACCGGGGCCTCGCCGGCGACAAGCCGCTCGACGAGATCCGACGCAGCGAGCGGTTCCTGGATTTCCGCGCGAAGCTCTACTTCATGTACGACGCGATCTGCGACACGTACCCGGTCGAGATAGGCTACAAGTGGATCATGTACTGGTATGCGGGAATGACGCGCGACGAGTTGCAGGCGATGGCGTTCGACAGCAACCTCGCGAATCTCGGCGACGCGCTGCGCAAGATCACCTACGAAAGCTCGCGCGCGCTGCCGGGCAAGGCGGGCGTCATTGCCGCGACGCACTTCCATGGCATCCGCATCCACGAGGAAATCCGCGCGGTGATGGACACGCTGCGCTCGAACGGCATCGACGTGTACATCAGCACCGCGTCGCTCGACGACGTCGTGCGCGTGTTCGCGGGCCATCCGGCGTTCGGCTACGGCGTGCCCGCCGAGAACGTGATCGGCATGCGGCTCGTCATGGCGGACGGCAAGTACGTCAACGAATACCTGCCGAACTGGCACTTCAACTACGGGCCGGGCAAGACGGTCGGCATCCGCCGCGAACTGGAGTCGAAGAAGGGCTACGGGCCGCTCTTCGTATTCGGCGACAGCGACGGCGACGCGTGGATGCTGCGCGACTTCGCCGACACCGCGGTCGGCGTGATCGTCAACCGGATGAAGAAAGGCGAGATCGGTCTCGACAGCCGCATGGCGGCCGAGCAGATCGGCGCGGCGAACGCGCGTCTCGTGCTGCAGGGGCGCGACGAGAACACTGGGCTGATGGTCGCCGACGAGCGCTCGATCAAGTACGGCAAGCGCGAGCCCAAGCTGCTCGCGTGATCGCGACAGCGCGCGGGCCGCGCGATACGTATCGGGCGGACCGCACGGCCCGCCGCCGCGTCACGCCGCCAACGCGTGCTTCGGCTTGCGCTTGAACGCGCGCCCGTTGGCGTCGAACAGATGGCAGTGCTCGGGCTGCGCGCCGACGCGCAGCCGCTCGCCCGCCCGATGCGTATCGAGCGGCGGAATGCGCGCGATCAGCCCGTCCGGCGCGACGGCCGATTCCGCATACAGATACGCGGCGTCGCCGAGCGATTCGACAGCCATCGTCCGCGCGACGACGCCGTCGCCGCCCGTCACGCCGACGTGCAGGTGCTCGGGCCGGATACCGACCGTCACGCGCTCGCCCGCGCGCAGCGCCGGCGCGTCGACCGCGGCGCGCTGCGTCTCGCCCGATTCGAAGCGCACGAGCACGCCGTCGGCCGACGCCGATTCGACGACGCCCGCGAGAAAATTCATCTTCGGCGAGCCGATGAAGCCCGCGACGAACTGGTTCGCGGGTGCGTGATACAGCTCGTTCGGCGCGCCGACCTGCTGCACGCTGCCCGCCGACAGCACGACGATCTTGTCGGCGAGCGTCATCGCCTCCACCTGGTCGTGCGTCACGTAGATCATCGTCGTCCTCAGCTCGTCGTGCAGCCGCGCGAACTCGAGCCGCATCTTCACGCGCAGCGCCGCGTCGAGGTTCGACAGCGGCTCGTCGAACAGGAACACCTTCGGCTTCCTCGTGATCGCGCGGCCGATCGCGACGCGCTGCCGCTGTCCGCCCGACAGTTGCTTCGGCTTCCTGTCGAGCAGGTGATCGATGTGCAGGATCCTCGCCGCCTGCCTGACCGCGTCGTCGATCTCCTGCTTCTTCGCGCCCGCGAGCTTCAGGCCGAACGCCATGTTGTCGTAGAGCGTCATGTGCGGATAGAGCGCATACGACTGGAACACCATTGCGATGCCGCGCTTCGCGCTCGGCACGTCGTTGACCTTCGCGCCGTCGATCAGCAGGTCGCCGTCCGAGATGTCCTCGAGCCCGGCGATCATCCGCATCAGCGTGGATTTGCCACAGCCGCTCGGCCCGACGAACACGACGAACTCGCCGTCGGCGATGTCGAGATTCACGTTGCGCAGCACTTCGTTGTCGTCGTAGCGCTTGCCGATATTGCGCAGGAGCACGCTTGCCATGATTTGTCTCCGTTCAGTTGTGCGGCCGCGCGGCGCATCGGGCGCGCGCGGCGCAATCGTTCAGTGCGGCTCGACCCCACCCGTCTCGACCCATCGCGAGACGAGGCCGGGCAGCTCGCGCATGTCGTCGAACACGCGCTGCGCGCCGATTCCGCGCAGCGCGTCGACCTGCCGCGGCGACGCGTGGCCGCCGCCGACGAAGCCGAGCACCGTCATGCCCGCCGCCGACGCGGCCGTCACGCCGGTCGCGCTGTCCTCGACGACGAGGCATTGCCGCGGCGCGACACCGAGCGTTTGCGCGGCGGCCAGATAAACATCGGGCGCGGGCTTCGGGCGCGCGACGCCGTCCGCGCAGAACAGGCGCTCGCCGAAGAAGCGCTTGAGGCCCGTGCGGCGCAGCGCGGCGTCGACGTAAGGCCGGCGGCTGTTGCTCGCGCACGCGATCGTCAGATCGATCTGCGCGAGCGCAGCATCGATGCCGTCGACGATCGGCGCCTGAACCGCGGCCGCCTCAACGCTGCGCCGAATCGCTTCGACGTCCGAATCGGCGAGCGCACGGCCTGCGCGCTCGCTCGCGCAGCCGAGCACGCGCTCGGTGCGCAGGCCGAGGAGCGGCATCACGATCGGCCGCGCCGCGACGCCCGGCCAGCGCGCCTCGAGCTCGCGCACGAGCACGTCGGCCGCGATCGTCTCGCTGTCGATCAGCACGCCGTCGCAATCGCAGACGAGCACGCGCGCGTCGTTCGCGTCTGTCGTCATTTGACCGCCCCGAACGTGAGGCCGCGCACGAGCTGCTTCTGCGACAGCCAGCCGACGACGAGGATCGGCGCGACCGCGAGCAGCGACGCCGCCGACAGCTTCGCCCAGAAGAGCCCTTCCGGGCTCGAATACGACGCGATGAACACGGTCAGCGGCGCGGCGTTCGAGCTCGACAGATTGATGCTCCAGAACGCCTCGTTCCACGACAGGATCACGAGCAGCAGCGCGGTCGACGCGAGGCCCGGCAGCGCCATCGGCATCAGCAGATAGACGATCTCCTGCCACGTCGACGCGCCGTCGATGCGCCCCGCCTCGAGGATGTCCTTCGGAATCTCGTTGAAGTACGTGAACGTCATCCACACCGCGATCGGCAGGTTGATCAGCGTGTAGACGATCACGAGCCCCGAGACGGTATCGAGCAGCCCCGCGTTCTTCCACATCAGATAGATCGGCACGAGCACGCCGACGGACGGCATCATCTTCGTCGACAGCATCCACAGCAGCACTTTCTGCGTGCGCCTGCCCGGAAAGAACGCCATCGCGTACGCGGCGGGCACGGCGAAGAGCAGGCAGATCACGGTCACGCCCGCCGAGATCAGCACCGAGTTCCACGCGAACGCGAAGTAGTTGCTGCGCGCGAACACCTCGCGGAAGCTGTCGAGCGTCGGCACGAAGAAGAGCGCCGACGAATACGCCTGCTGCTCGGTCTTGAACGCGGTGATCGCCATCCAGAAGATCGGGAAGAACAGCGCGAGCGCGACGAGCCACGCGAGCACGCCGGGCAGCGCGCGCCTCACCGCGCCAAGCGCGGCGGGCAGCCCGCCGCCCGCGCCGCGCGGCGCGCCGTGTGAAGTCGATGCGGTCAGATCGCTCATGCTTCGTACTCCCCTTTCAGATTCCGCGCGAGCATTCTCACGAGGAAGAACGACACGACGTTCGCGAGCACGACGGCGAGAATGCCGCCCGCCGACGCGAGCCCGACGTCGAACTGCTGCAGCCCGAGCGCATAGATCAGGTACGACAGGTTCGTCGTCGCGTCGCCCGGGCCGCCGCCCGTGGTCGTATAGATTTCCGCGAAGATCGACAGCAGGAAGATCGTCTCCATCATCACGACGACCGCGATCGCGCGCTTCAGGTGCGGCAGCGTGATGTAGAAGAACATCGCGACGGGGCCCGCGCCGTCGATCCGCGCGGCCTCCTTCTGCTCCTGGTCGAGCGACTGGATCGCGGTGAAAAGAATCAGGAACGCGAACGGCAGCCACTGCCATGCGACGATCATCACGATCGACGTGAGCGGATACTGCGCGAACCAGTCGATCGGCTGCATGCCGAGCGCGCGCATCGCGCGCGCGACGAGCCCGTACACCGGATGCAGGATCATGTTCTTCCAGATGAGCGCCGACACCGTCGGCATCACGAAGAACGGCGCGATCGCGATGAGGCGCGCGACGCCCTGCCCGTAGAACTTGCGGTCGAACAGCACGGCCATCAGCACGCCGCCCGCGACCGTGATCGCGAGCACCGAGCCGATCAGCGCGAGCGTATGCCAGATCGCGGGCAAAAACGACGGATCGGTCGCGAGGAAGCGGTAGTTGTCGAGGCCCGCGAAACCCTTGACGTCGGGATTCAGCAAGTTGTAGCGCGTGAGCGAGAACCAGATCGTCATCGCAAGCGGAATCGCCATCCACAGGAACAGCACGGCGACGGACGGCGCGGCGAGCCAGCGCGCCGGCTTGCCGCGCGCGCGCTCGTCGGCAACGGGCCCCGCGTCGCCGAGCGACGCCGAGTGAGCGAGAGGAAGACGTAAGTGACGCATGATCGGGACCACCTCTTTCGATGCGCGGGCGCGCACCCCGCTTGCCGCCCGCGCTGCTGCGATGCCGTGCGCGCCGCGCCCGCATCGGGCGCCGCGCGCGCGGCGCTTCACTTCCGGTAGCCGGCCTGGCGCACCGCGCGGTCGGCCGCCGCCTGCCCCGCGGCGAGCGCCTGATCGACGCTCATCTGGCCCGCGACCGCCCCCGCGATCGCCTGGCCGACCACCGTGCCGAACGACTGGAATTCAGGAATCCCGACGTACTGGACGCCCGTGTACGGCACCTTCTTCAGCGACGGATCGGTCGGATCGGCGGTCTGGATCGCCTTCAGCACGAAATCGGAGAACGGCGCGGCGGCCTTGTACTCGGCGCGCTGATAGGTCGACTGGCGCGTGCCCGGCGGCACCGACGCCCAGCCCTCGTCCTTGCCGACCATCTCGACGTACTGCTTCGACGTCGCCCACGTGACGAACTTCTTCGCCGCGTCCTGCTGCTTCGATGTCTTCGGAATCGCGAGCGCCCACGCCCACAGCCAATGCGAGCCCTTCGGCGTGACGGCCACCGGCGCCGCCGCGAAGCCGATCCTGTCCGCGACCTGCGACTGCTGCTTGTTGTACAGCATGCCGGCGGCGACCGTCGCGTCGATCCACATCGCGCACTTGCCCGACGCGGTGAGCGTCAGGTTCTCGTTGAAGCCGTTCGAGCTCGCGCCCGGCGGCCCGTTCTTCTTCAGCAGGTTCACGTAGAAGTTGATCGCCTTCTTCCACTCGGGCGACGTGAGCTGCGCGTTCCAGTTCTCGTCGAACCAGCGGCCGCCGAACGTGTTGACGACCGTCGACACGTACGCCATGTTCTCGCCCCAGCCCGCCTTGCCGCGCAGGCAGATCCCGTAGGTGCCGTTCGCGCGGTCGGTCAGCTTGTCGGCGAATTCGGCGATCTGGTCGTAGGTCGGCTGCTCGGGCATCTTCAGGCCCTTCGCCGCGAACAGATCTTTCCGGTAAAACGTCATCGAGCTCTCGACGTAGAACGGCAGCGCGTAAAGCTGGCCGTTGTACGACAGCGAATCCCGCGCCGTCTTGATCACGTCGTTCAGGTCGTAATCGGCGGAGAGGTTCGTCATCGGCGCGAGCCAGCCGCGCTTGCCCCACTGCGGCGCCTCGTACGTGCCGATCGCCATCACGTCGAACTGGCCGCTGCCCGTCGTGATGTCGGTCGTCGCGCGCTGGCGCAGCACGTTCTCCTCGAGGATCACCCAGTTGAGCCGGATGTCCGGGTTCGCCCTCTCGAACGCGGACGACAGCTTCTTCAGCTCGATCATGTCCGGGTTGTTGAGCGTCGCGATCGTCAGCGTCGCCGCCTGCGCGGCGAGCGCCGGCGACGCGAGCGCGACGAGCGCGGCAACGCGTGCGGCGGCGGCGATGAGCGTCTTTCGTTGCATGGCATGTCTCCTGTTTTGATATCGTGTTGCCGCCCGGCGGGCGGACTGCTTCAAGCGCTTTGCTGCATCCCGCACGCGCGCGCGTAGCGCGAGATCACGTCCCGGACCCGGTGGCGCACCCACGCGACGGGCTCGCGCGCGAGCGCGCCGCGCCGGCATGCCGCGTACACGTCGGGCAGCCATTGCGCGACGAGCGTCTCGGGCGGCGCGCGGCGCGCGAGGTTGTCGAAAAGGCGCTCGAGCGCCGCCGCGACCGCGGGCTGCAGCCAGTAATAGCGAATCCGGTCACTGTAGCTGAACTGGCGCGCGATCCGCTGCGCGAGCGCGTCGCCGCGGTAATACGGCGCCCAGTATTCGGGGCGCTCGCGCATCGCCGCGTCGATCACGTCGCGCAGTTGCGAGCGCTTGGACGCGTCGTCGAAGAGCGCGTCCTCGATGTAGGTCAGCGCGAACAGCGCCTCGCGCAGCGCGAACGTCAGCGCCGGCCCGACCTTCAGGATCGCGAAGTGATCGCGCACGAGCGCGGCGAGCGCGCCTTCCGTCTGATAGTCGGTCGAATGCGCTTCGAACACGAGCGGCGGCGTGCGCAGGATGCTCGCGCCGAGCGCGGCCGCGCGCGCCGGATCGTAGTCGAGCACGCGGCGATCGTCGAAATCGACGCCCGGCTGCGCGACGATCGCGATCACGCGCGACCATGCATGCTGCAAGCCGCGCCGCGCGAAGGCGTCGCGGTGCGCGGCGAGCGTCGCGCTCACGCTGTCGGCGCGCGTGACTTCGATCTGCGAAAACGCGCCGCCGCCATCGGCCGCCTCGCCGTGCACATCGCGCGCATCGCACGCCGGCCGATTCGCTTCGTCGTCCGCATCGTTGGCCGTGCCCGTTGCCGCCGCGCTCACCTCGCCGCCCGGCGTCGGCACCTCGGTGCCGATCACGTAGACGGGCGATACGCCCGCCACGGCCGCCGCTTCCTCGGCGGCCGCGCACAACTGCGCGGCGCGCTCGGCGATCGTCTCGTCGGACAGCGGCGCGGCGTCGTCCGCGCACGCCATGCTCGCGTCGAGATGGATCTTCGTGAAGCCCGCGCCGACGTACGCGGCGACCATCGCCCGCGCCTCGCGCATCGCATCGCGCGCGGCGAGATGCCGCCACGGATTCGGGCCGAGATGATCGCCGCCGAGAATCAGCGCCTGCGCCGGAAAGCCCGCGTCGCGCGCGAGCGCGTCGACGTCGCGCCGGAAATCCGCGGGCGTCATCCCGGTATAGCCGCCGCGATGATTGACCTGATTGCAGGTCGCCTCGACGAGCAGCGGCGATTCGTCGGCGCGCGCCGCTTCGAACGCCGCTTCGAGCACGAGGCGATGCGCGCTGCATACCGAATAGATGCCGCTCGCGCGGCCCGCGCGATTCGCGTCGAAGATCTCGCGCAGCAACTGCGCGTGGTCGCTCGCGCGCGGGCGTTCGGCGACCGTGCTCACGCTGCGCATCGCACACCCCGCTCGGCGAGAAAACGGTCGATGTCGTCCGGCATGCTGTTGCCCTCCATCGGCCCGACGCGCGACACCGCAAGCGCGCCCGCCGCATTCGCGCGCGCGAGCGCGGTCGCGACGGGCAGCCCCGCGATCGTGCACGCGACGAACGTGCCGCCGAAACAGTCGCCCGCGCCCGTCGGATCGATTTCGACGGTCTCGTAGGCGGGCGCGGCGACGCTGCCCGTGCGGTCGAACGCGGCGCTGCCCGCCGCGCCGCGCTTGAGCACGACGCGCTCGAGAAGCGGATGCGTCGCGAGCAGCCCCGCGATCGCGCGCTCGGCCGGCTGCGGTCCGCAGAAGAACGGCAGATCGGCCTCGCTCGGCAGGAACAGGTGGCACGCGTCGAGCATGTCGTGCAGCGCCGCGCGCATCGGCGCGAACGCGAGCATCTCGGCGCGCACGTTCGGATCGAACGAGATCTTTGCGCCGACGCGCGCCGCCTCGATCACGCCGCGCTTGACCGCGGCGATCGCGTTCTCGCTCGTGAGCGACGAGCCCATCACGTGGAAATAGCGGCAGCCCGCGAACATCGACGGATCGACGTCGGCCGGCTCGAGCAGCGCGCTCGCGCTGCCTTCGATGCTGAACATGAATTGCCGGCCGCCGTCCGCGCGATACGCGACGCACGCGATGCCCGTGGGCCGCGCGGCGCGGCGGATGCGCGCGACGTCGACGCCGTGGCCCGCGAGTCGCGCGACGATCGCGTCGCCGAACGCGTCGCGGCCGACGCAGCCCGCATACGCGACCGACGCGCCCATGCGCGCCGCCTGATCGGCGAAGATCGCGGGCGCGCCGCTCGGGAACGGGCCGGCGAACTCGCCCGGCGCGTCGAAGCCCTGGCCGCGCTTCGCGGCGACGAATTCGGCGAGCAGCTCGCCCGCGGCGACGATCGCGGCCATGATGTCAGCTCATCCAGTTGCCGCCGTCGACGTTCAGCGTCTGGGCGGTGATGTAGTCGGCGTCCGCCGACGCGAGAAAGAGCGCGGCGCCCGTCAGATCGTCGGGCACGCCCATCCGGCCGAGCGGCACCGCTTCGCCGACGAGCCGCTTCTTCTCGCCGAGCGGCCGGTTCTCGTAGCGGGCGAAGAGGGCATCGACCTGCTCCCACATCGGCGTGTCGACGACGCCCGGCGCGATGCCGTTCACGTTGATCCCGTGCTTGGCGAGCGCGAGCGCGGCCGACTGCGTATAGCTCAGCACCGCGGCCTTCGTCGCGCAGTAGTGCGACACGAGCGCCTCGCCGCGGCGTCCCGCCTGCGACGACATGTTGATGATCTTGCCGCCGCGCCCCTGCTCGACCATCCGCTGCGCGACCGCCTGCATCAGGAAGAACATGCCCTTCACGTTGACGGCGAACAGGCGGTCGAACACGTCCCACGATTCGTCGAGGAGCGGGCGCATATCGAAGAGCGCCGCGTTGTTGAACAGGATGTCGACGCCGCCGAAGCGCTCGACGGCGGTGGCGACGATGCGCGCGATGTCGTCGCGGCGCGTGACGTCCGCCGACACGGCGATCGCGCGCTCGGCATGCGCGCCGATGAGCCGCGCGAGCGCGCCGTCGGCCGGTTTCAGATCGACGAGGACGCAGCGCGCGCCCTCCTCCAGATAGCGTCGCGCCACCGCTTCGCCGATACCGCTTGCCGCGCCCGTCAGGATCGCGACCTTCTGCTGCAGTCTCACTGGTGTCTCCGATTCGTTATACGTTGTGCCGCCGGCCGTGGAATCGAGCGTTCGCTCACAGTCCGATCATTTGCTCTATACGTGAACGAATGATCGACCACGAAACCGGCACTGTCAAGGCGGGAAATCGGTGTTTCGATGATGCGCCGCCGCATTGCGATCCCGGGCGGAGCGCGCGGGACAAGGGCGACGGGCAAGGCGGGCGGCACGGGGATGCAGCGCGGCCAGATACGTTATATCATCACGCCATCTCCCCGCCGACCGGTTCGCACGATGGCCTCGACCCACTCCCTCGCCGCCCGCCTTTCCCGCGCCGACGCGTTCGCCGCCGAGCACGGCCTCGCGTGGACGCCGCTGCGCCGCCAGGTCTACGAGCGCGTGCTCGCCGCCGGCCGGCCGATCGGCGCGTACGATCTGCTCGCCGAACTCGAGCCGCAGCGCGGCCGCGTGCCGCCGACGACCGTCTACCGCGCGCTCGAATTTCTCGTCGAGCACGGCTTCATCCACCGGATCGAATCGAAGAACGCGTTCATCGCGTGCTGCGAGATCGGCAAGCCGCACGAAGGGCAATTCCTGATCTGCGAGGAATGCGGCGACACCGTCGAGATTCCCGGCGGCGATCTCGCGAAGCAACTGTCGTCGAGCGCGCCCGCGCACGGCTTCGAGGTGCATCGGCAAGTCGTCGAGCTGACCGGCCTGTGCGGACAGTGCAAGACGAAGCACGCGCACCACGGCTGAACCCGCCCGCCGCGCTTTCCGGCCGCGGGGCGGCTCGCCCGGTTGGTCACCGGGCTGGCCGCCTGACCGAGCGGCCGGCCGCTTTTCCCGGCTTTTGCTTTTTCCGGCCTTTCATTCCGTCAACCGAATCGAGGATCAACCACATGTCCCTTGCCGCCACGTTGCGCGCGCCGCTGCGCAAGTTTGCCTCTTCGCCGGGCCCGGCGCACTCGTCGCGCTCCGCGCGCCCGGCGCTCGAGCTGCGCGCGTCGCCGCTGCTGCGCGCGGCGCGCACGCTCGCCGCCGGCGTCGCCGCGCTCGCGCTCACGGGCGCCGCGTTCGCGCAAAACGCGACGCTCAAGGTCGTCGCCGCCGAGAACTTCTACGGCGACGTCGCGAAGCAGATCGGCGGCGCGCGCGTCGCCGTGTCGAACATCCTCAGCAATCCCGATCAGGACCCGCATCTGTTCGAGGCGAGCCCGAAGGTCGCGCGCGAGCTGCAGCGCGCGGATCTCGTGATCTACAACGGCGCCGACTACGATCCGTGGATGGCGAAGCTCCTCGCCGCGTCGAAGAACGCGAAGCGCGCGACCGTCGTCGTCGCCGAGCTCGTCGGCAAGAAGGCGGGCGACAACCCGCACCTGTGGTACGACCCGGCGACGATGCCCGCCGCCGCGCGCGCGCTCGCCGCGGCGCTCGGCTCGGCGGACCCCGCGCACAAGGCCGAGTACGATGCGAATCTCTCGAAGTTCATCGCGTCGCTGAAGCCGATCGATGCGAAGGTGGCCGAGCTGCGCGCGCGCTACAAGGGCGCGCCCGTGACCGCGACGGAGCCCGTGTTCGGCTACATGGCCGACGCGATCGGGCTCGACATGCGCAACCAGCGCTTCCAGCTCGCGACGATGAACAGCACCGAGGCGAGCCCCGCCGACATCGCCGCGTTCGAGAACGACCTGAGGAAGCGCCAGGTGCGCGTGCTGATCTACAACAGCCAGGCGGTCGAGCCGATGACGAAGCGCATGCTCGGGCTCGCGCGGGACGCGCGCGTGCCGATCGTGAGCGTCACGGAGACACAGCCCGCCGGCAAGAGCTTCCAGCAATGGATGCTCGCGCAGCTCGACGCGCTCGCCGCCGCGCTCGGCGCGCGCCCGTAACGATGTTCGCGATGGCAACGACATGACCCACCCCATGCATGCGCTCGAACTCGATCGCGTGACGCTCGCGCTCGGCGGCCGCACGATCCTGCGCGACGTGAGCTTCGCCGTCGAGCCCGGCGAATTCGTCGGCGTGCTCGGGCCGAACGGCGCGGGCAAGACGACGCTGATGCGCGCCGTGCTCGGCCTCGTGCCCGCGCAGTCCGGCGCGATTCGCGTCGCGGGCGAGCCCGTGGCGCGCGGCAATCCGGCGATCGGCTACATGCCGCAGATCCGCAGCGCGCTCGCCGGGCGGCGCGTGCGCGGCCGCGACTTCGTCGCGATGGCGGCGGACGGCCACCGCTGGGGGCTGCCGCACGCGAGCGCCGCGGTCGCGGCCGACGTCGATCGCGTGCTCGATCTCGTCGACGCTGGCTCGCTCGCGAAACGGCCGCTGTCCGAACTCTCCGGCGGCGAGCGCCAGCGCCTCCTGCTCGCGCAGTGCCTGCTCGGCACGCCGAAGCTGCTGCTGCTCGACGAGCCGCTCATCAGCCTCGATCCGAACCATCAGCGCGGCGTCGTCGAGCTCGTGCGGCGCGTGCAGCGCGAGCTCGGCATCACCGTGCTGTTCTCCGCGCACGAGCTCAATCCGCTCCTGAACGCGCTCGACCGCGTGCTGTATCTCGGCAACGGCGTCGCGGCGCTCGGCACCGTCGACGAAGTGATCACGAAGCCCGTGCTGTCGCGCCTGTACGGCTCGCCGATCGACGTGATGCGCGTGAACGGGCGCATCTTCGTGATGTCCGGCGGCGTCGAAATCGAGAAGCACGATCACGGGCACGAGGACGAGCGCGACCACGGTCACGGACACGATCATGGCCACGCGCACGGTCACGGGCATGCGCATTCACACGGCGGCGGGCGCTCACACGATGTTTGAATACGAATTCATGATCAACGCGTTCGCGGCTGCGGGGATCGTCGCCGTGCTCGCGGGCATCGTCGGCTACTTCCTCGTGCTGCGCGGGCAGACGTTCGCTGGCCACGCACTGTCGCACGTTGGCTTCACCGGCGCGACGGGCGCGGTGCTGTTCGGGCTGTCGCCGATCTGGGGGATGCTCGGCTTCACGCTCGCCGCCGGCATCGGGATGGGCGCGCTCGGCGAGCGGCTCGCGGGCCGCGACGTCGCGATCGGCGTGATCCTGTCGGTCGCGCTCGGCTGCGGGCTGCTGTTCCTGCATTTCTACACGAGCTACGCGACGCAGGTCACGGCGCTGCTGTTCGGCAACGTGCTCGGCGTGAACCACGCCACGCTCGTCGTGCTCGCCGCGATCGGCGCGGTGAGCCTCGCCGCGCTGGCGGCGATCGCGCGGCCGCTCCTGTTCGCGTCGCTGCAGCCGGAGCTCGCGGAGGCGAAAGGCGTGTCGCTGCGGCTCGTGTCGATCCTGTTCCTGTCGATCTGCGCGCTCGCCGTCGCCGCGTGCACGCAGATCGTCGGCGTGCTGCTCGTGTTCACGCTGCTCGTCGGGCCGGCCGCCGCCGCGCAGAATCTCGCGACGCGGCTGTCGGCGGGCGTCTGGCTCGCGGCCGCGTTCGCGCTCGGCGAAGCATGGCTCGGCATCGCGCTCGCGTACTACACCGACTGGCCGACGAGCTTCTGGATCACCGCGCTGTCGGCGCTCGTCTACGGCGCGAGCCTCATGGGGAAACGGCATCACGCGTGAAGCATGACGCGCGGCGGCTCGCGAAGCGAGTCGCTCGATGTTCGGCGCGACGCGACACAACGCGCCGCGTCACGCGCGCTCACCGGCTCATCGGCCGAGCACGCGCGCGTGATGCTCGATGTGATCGGCGATGAACGTCGAGATGAAGTAGTAGCCGTGATCGTAGCCCGCGTGACGGCGCAGCGTGAGCGGCTGGCCCGCCGCGCGGCACGCGGCCTCGAACACGTCGGGGTTGAGCTGCGTCGGCAGGAACGGGTCGGCGAGCCCCTGATCGATCAGGATGCCTTCGGCGAACCGCTTCGCGTCGGCGCGCGCGACGAGCTCGCTCGCGTCGTACTGCTTCCACGCTTCGCGATCGCCGCCGAGATAGCCCGAAAACGCCTTCTCGCCCCACGGGCAGCGCGACGGCGCGGCGATCGGCGCGAACGCCGACACCGAGCGATACAGGTCCGGATGGCGCAGCGCGAGCACGAGCGCGCCGTGGCCGCCCATCGAGTGGCCGAAGATCCCGAGCCGCGCGCCGTCGATCGGCAGCTCGGCCGCGGCCACGCCGCGCAGCTCGTCGGCGACGTATGACTCCATCCGCCAGTGCGGCGACCACGGCGCCTCGGTCGCGTTCAGGTAGAAGCCCGCGCCGACGCCGAAATCCCACGCATCCGCCTCGCCCGGCACGAGCGCGCCGCGCGGGCTCGTATCGGGCGCGACGAGCGCGATGCCGTGCTGCGCGGCGAAGCGCTGCGCGCCCGCCTTGATCGCGAACGTCTCCTCGGTGCACGTGAGCCCCGCGAGATAGAACAGCGCCGGCACGCGGCCGTGCGCGGCCTGCGGCGGCAGGTACGCCGAGAACTTCATCGGCAATCCGATCGTCTTCGACGCGTGCCGATAGAAGCGCTGCTCGCCGCCGTGACACGCGTGCGACGAAACGAGTTCGAGCATCGTCGTCCCCATGCAAGACTCCTGATCAGTACAGCACGACCGAGCGGATCGACTCGCCCTTCTTCATCAGGTCGAAGCCGTCGTTGATCTTCTCGAGCGGCAGCGTGTGCGTGATCAGGTCGTCGATGTTGATCTTGCCTTCCATGTACCAGTCGACGATCTTCGGCACGTCGGTGCGCCCGCGCGCGCCGCCGAACGCGGAGCCCTTCCATTCGCGGCCCGTCACGAGCTGGAACGGCCGCGTGCTGATCTCCTCGCCCGCCGCCGCCACGCCGATGATGAACGACTGGCCCCAGCCCTTGTGCGTGCACTCGAGCGCCTGGCGCATCACCTTCACGTTGCCGATGCATTCGAACGAGTAGTCGGCGCCGCCGTCGGTGAGCTGCACAATGTGATCGACGACGTTCTCGACCTCGTTCGGGTCGATGAAGTGCGTCATGCCGAACTTCTTCGCGAGCGCGACGCGCTTCGGGTTGATGTCGACGCCGATGATCTTGTCCGCGCCCACCATCTTCGCGCCCTGGATCACGTTCAGGCCGATGCCGCCCAGGCCGAACACGACGACGTTCGCGCCCGCCTCGACCTTCGCCGAGTAGACGACCGCGCCCACGCCCGTCGTCACGCCGCAGCCGATGTAGCAGATCTTGTCGAACGGCGCGTCCTCGCGCACCTTCGCCACCGCGATCTCGGGGACGACGATGTAGTTCGAGAACGTCGACGTGCCCATGTAGTGGAAGATCGGCTTGCCGCCGATCGAGAAGCGCGACGTCGCGTCCGGCATCAGGCCGCGCCCTTGCGTCGCGCGGATCTTCTGGCACAGGTTCGTCTTGCGAGACAGGCAGAACTTGCACTCGCGGCATTCGGGCGTGTAGAGCGGAATCGCATGATCGCCCTTCTTCAGCGTGCCGACGCCCGGCCCGACATCGACGACGACGCCCGCGCCCTCGTGCCCGAGGATCGCCGGGAAGAGGCCTTCGGGGTCCGCACCCGACAGCGTGTAGTAATCGGTGTGGCAGATGCCGGTGGCCTTCACTTCGATCAGTACCTCGCCCGCGCGCGGTCCTTCGAGATCGACCTCTTCGATCGTCAGCGGTTCGCCCGCCTTCCAGGCGATCGCGGCTTTCGTCTTCATGCGTGTTCTCCGGAGAAGTCACAGGATGGAATATCGCCCAGTGTAGCCGCATGCGCGGCCGGCCCGGCGGCTGCGGCGCGGAAATTGGCAGGATTCGGCGGAAAGTTGTCAGGCTCGGGCGGCCGCGCCGGCGGCCGCTCGCGCCGCGCCGCGCCAAGTGGGTTAAGATCGGCGCGGTCTCGGCAAGTCGATGGTGAAGCGGCATGGCAGCGGAAATTTCCCCCCGGCATCGGACGACGACCGTCGACGTCGTGATCTATCCGGGATTCAAGGCAATCGAGGCCGTCGGCGTCATCAACGTGTTCGACTACGCGAATGCGCGGCTCGCCGCCGCCGGGCTCGCGCCCGTCTACGATCTTCAGATCGCCGCGCCCGCGAAGGGCCCGGTCAAGTCCGACACCCTCATCGTGCTCGAGGCGACAAAGGCGCTCGACACGCTCGCCGTGCCGGACACGGCGATCGTCGTCGGCGCGCGCGACATCGAGCGCGCGCTGCGCGACACGTCGATGCTCGTCGGATGGTGCCGCGACGTGTCGCGCCGCATCGGCCGGATGGTCGGGCTGTGCTCGGGCTGCTTCTTTCTCGCCGAGTCCGGCATGCTCGACGGCTGCCGCGCGACGACGCACTGGAGCGTTGCCCCCATGTTGCAGGCGCGCTATCCGGCGGTGAAGGTGGAGCCCGATGCGATCTTCGTCCGGGAAGGCAACGTGTGGACGTCGGCGGGCGTCACGGCCGGTCTCGATCTCGCGCTCGCGATGGTCGAGGAGGATCTCGGCCGCGAGATCGCGCTCGCCGTCGCGCGCGATCTCGTGATCTATCTGAGGCGGCCGGGCGGCCAGTCGCAGTTCAGCGTGTATCTGGCGAGCCAGATGACCGCGCACGCGTCGATCCGCGACGTCCAGGACTGGATCCTGAACTCGCTCGACGAGCGTCTGGGCATCGCGCAGCTCGCGAAGCGCGCCGCGATGAGCGAGCGCAACTTCGTCCGCGTGTTCGTGCGGGAGACCGGCTATCGCCCGGCCGAATTCATCGAAATCGCGCGGCTCGAAAAAGCGCGCCGCCTGCTCGAGCAGGAAACGCTGCCGCTGAAGACGGTCGCCGTGCGCAGCGGGTTTCATTCCGACGACCAGTTGCGGCGCGTATTCATGCGCCGCCTCGGCGTGACGCCCGGCGCGTATCGCGAGCGGTTCTCCGGCACCGGCGTGCGCGACGTGCCGGTGAGCGGCGACGCGGACTGACGCATTGGGCGCGGCGGCCATGCAACTCATGCGAAGCGCATCCCGCCGGCGCGGCGGACCGGCTCACCCGCCTGCGTCGAACCACCCTTCGGTCCGCCGATACAGGTCGATGAAACGCGCGTGGCGCGCGGCGAGCGCCGCATCGTGCGTCGGCGCGGCGACGCGCGTCGCGCCCGGCGCGAGCGCGGCGAGCTCCGCCGCGCGCCAGCGCCCCGCCGCGACGCCGCCGAGCAGCGCCGCGCCGCGCGCGGCGGCGTCCGCGCCGTCGACCGCGTGCAGCTCGACATCGAGCGCATCGGCAAGCAGTTGCCGCCAGCGCGGCTCGACCGAGCCGCCGCCCGCGAGCCGCAGCGTGCGCACGGGCGAGCCGTCCGCGCGAATCGCGTCGAGCCCCGCGCGCAACGCGAACGCGACGCCTTCGAACGCCGCGCGCATCAGCGCGCCGCGCGAATCGCCGAGCGACAGGCCGAGCCAGCCGCCGCGCGCGGCGGGATTCATCCACGGTGAGCGCTCGCCCGTCAGGTACGGCAGGAAGCTGATCCGCGGCGATGCGCTCGCGCCGAACGCGTCGTCGTATGCGGCGCGCCAATCCGGATAGACGAGCCAGCCGCGCGCCGATTCGAGCGCGATCCCGACGTTCTGCATCGCGGCCATCGTGTAATAGCGCGCGCCGCCCGCCGCGCGATAGCGGTGCAGGCCCGCGCGCGGCGCAGCGCCCTGCGCGGTCAGCACGACGATCTGCCCGCCCGTGCCCGTCGTGAGAAGCGCGTCGCCGTCATGCGCGAGGCCGCTGCCGAGCGCCGCGCACGGCGTGTCGCCCGCGCCCGTCGCGAGCGCGATTCCGGCTGGCAGGCCGAGCGCGCGCGCCGCGTCGGCCGACAGCGCGCCGCACCGCGCGTCCGACGCGCGCGGCGCCGCGAACAGCGCACGCGGCAAGCCGAGCGAGGCGATCAGCGCATCGTCCCAGTCGCCGTCCGGGCCGGCGAGCGCGGTCGCGCACGCATCGGACGGATCGCTCGCGAGGTCGCCGCCCAACGCCGCGCGCAGCCAGTCCTTCGGCTGCAGCGCCCAGCGCGCGGCGCGCAGCGTGTGCGGCTCGTGCGCGGCGAGCCACGCGAGCAACGGCCCCGCCATGCCGGGCGACACCGGATTCGGCGACGCGGGCCAGCGTGCGACGAGCGCGGTCGCGCGCGCATCGGGCCACAGCATCGCGGGCCGCAGCGCGCGTCCCGACGCGTCGGCCAGCACGACGCCATGCATCTGCCCCGAAAAGCCGATCGCGCGCACCTGCGCGCGTTCCTGCCCGGACAGCCGCATCGCGGCGTCGACGAGCGCGCGCCACCATATGTCGACGTCGATCTCCGCCCAGCCGGGCTGCGGCGTCGCCACCGCATACGCGGCGCCCGATGACGCGCACACGCGGCCGTCGCCGTCGACGATCGCGAGCTTGAGGGACCCGGTCCCCAGATCGATGCCGAGAAATCGCATAACGGAACATGGATTCGAATGAGCCGACGCCGATGATACCCGTGCGGGCCGCCGATGCTCGCGCGCGCCGCGCGCATGGCCCTGATTCCTGGCCGAAGCGGCTGCACAGGGGGTAAACCCGCTGCGCTTTTCGCGCATCGCGCACGGCCACTATGCCGATACGACGATACAGACCATAAACCAGACGATATTTGGCGGCGTCGACCGATCAATTTTGGCTGGCGATAAAACGGCATCACTCACCCGCTCGCGCAGGCCCCCGAGATGAACACATCGCTCCAGCATGCCCGGCGCGCATATCGACGCAGCGAAGCACGGAATAGAAACCCGCGCTCTTGTTGCGATTCGTCAATGCGCATAACGTTGAACCACCGTCAAAACAAGATCATGGAGTGAGACAAATGCAATCGAACACGGTCCATCCGTGCGACGAGGTATTGCCGTCCGGCAAGCTGCTGACGCTCGGGCTGCAGCACGTTCTCGTCATGTATGCGGGCGCCGTCGCGGTGCCGCTCATCGTCGGCGGCGCGCTCAAGCTGCCGAAAGACCAGATTGCATTCCTCATCAGCGCGGACCTGTTCGCGTGCGGAATCGCGACGCTGATCCAGACGCTCGGCGTGTGGATCTTCGGCATCCGCCTGCCCGTCATCATGGGCTGCACGTTCGCGGCCGTCGGCCCGATGATCGCGATCGGCACGAATCCCGGCCTCGGCATCCTCGACATCTTCGGCTCGACGATCGCCGCGGGCGCGATCGGCATCGTGCTCGCGCCGATGATCGGCAGGCTGTTGCGGTTCTTTCCGCCCGTCGTCGTCGGCACCGTGATCTCGGTGATCGGGCTGTCGCTGATGGAGGTCGGCATCAACTGGGCGGCGGGCGGCGTCGGCAATCCGAACTACGGCGACCCCGTCTATCTCGGCCTGTCGTTCATCGTGCTCGCGCTGATCCTCGTCATCAACAAGTTCGGCCGCGGCTTCGTCGCGAACATCTCGGTGCTGCTCGGCATGGTCGCGGGCTTCGCGATCGCGTTCGCCGCGGGCCGCGTGAACACCGACGGCGTGGCGGCAGCGCCGTGGGTCGGCTTCGTCGCGCCTTTCCATTTCGGACTCCCGCATTTCGATCCGCTGTCGATCGCGACGATGGTGATCGTGATGTTCGTCACGTTCATCGAATCGACCGGGATGTTCCTCGCGGTCGGCGACATGGTCGAGCGCCCGGTCGATCAGGAGACGCTCGTGCGCGGGCTGCGCGTCGACGGGCTCGGCACGCTGATCGGCGGCATCTTCAATTCGTTTCCGCACACGTCGTTCTCGCAGAACGTCGGGTTGATCGGCGTGACGGGCGTGAAGAGCCGCTTCGTCTGCGCGACGGGCGGCATGATCCTCGTGCTGCTCGGGCTCTTTCCGAAGATGGCGCAGCTCGTCGCGTCGGTGCCTCCGTTCGTGCTCGGCGGCGCGGGCATCGTGATGTTCGGGATGGTGGCCGCGAATGGCGTGAAGGTGCTGTCGAAGGTCGACTTCGTGCGCAACCACCACAACCTGTTCATCGTCGCGGTGAGCATCGGCCTCGGGCTCGTGCCCGTCGTGTCGCCGAACTTCTTCTCGAAGCTCCCCGCCGCGCTCGCGCCGATCCTCCATAGCGGGATCCTGCTCGCGTCGGTATCGGCCGTCGTGCTCAATCTGGTGTTCAACGGCATGAAGGGCGAGAAGGACGCACGCTGCGACATTCGCCGCGCGGGGCACGACTTCGACGGGCGGCCGGTCGATCTGCATTGAGCCGCCATCGCGCGGCGCGGCCGAAGCGGCATCGCATCATGGAACCGACACGACGCCGGCCGGAACCGACAGCCACACCCCAACAAAAACCCCGCGCTCCGAAGAACGCGGGGTTCTTGTTGGTGCGTCGCGATGCGGCGAATCCGCGGCCGATCGCGTGCCGCGCGACGAACGAATCGGCTGCCTTCGTCCGGCGCGCGGCGCCGGCGAACGCTCAGCCGGCCGCCGGCGCGCTGGCTGCCGCAGCCGGCGTCGCCGACGCCGGCGCGGCCGCCTTGCCGTAGTCGACGGGCGCATCGGCCGGGCGCGGCGTCTCGCCCGCGCGCTCGATCCAGCCGCCGCCCAGCGCGCGATACAGATCGACGAGGTTCGTCCAGCGCGCGAGCCGCGCGCTGATCAGTTGCTGCTGCGCCGAGTACAGATCCGTCTGCGCGGTCAGCACCGACAGATAGCTGTCGACGCCGTTCTTGTAGCGCAGGTCCGACAGATCGTAGCGGCGCTGCTGCGCATGCTCGTTGCGCTCGAGCGCCGCGATCTGCTGATCGTACGTGCCGCGCGCGGCGAGCCCGTCCGACACCTCGCGGAACGCGCTCTGGATCGCCTTCTCGTAGTTCGCGATCTCGATGCGCTTCTGCACGTGCGCGAGATCGAGGTTCGCGATGTTCTGCCCGCCTTCGAAGATCGGCAGCGCGATGCTCGGCGCGAACGACCACGCCGCCGTGCCCGCCTTGAACAGGCCGCCGAGCGTCGGGCTCGCGGTGCCGAACGCGCCCGTGAGCGAGATCTTCGGGAAGAACGCCGCGCGCGCCGCGCCGATGTTCGCGTTCGCCGCGCGCAGCGTCTGCTCGGCCTGCATGATGTCGGGGCGCCGCGTCAGCAGATCGGACGGCAGCCCGGCCGGGATGTCCGTCAGCAGGTTCTGCGCGTTCAGCGGCAGGCCGGCCGGCAGATCGTCGGGCAGCGGCTCGCCGATCAGCAGCACGAGCGCGTTGAGCGCCTGCGCCCGCGCGCGCGCCTGCGCCTGCTGGTTCGCGAGCGCCGTCTCGACGACCGTCTGCGCCTGCCGCAGATCGAGCTCCGAGCCGGTGCCGTTGTCGAACTGCAGCTTCGTCAGGTCGTACGACGCGCGCGCCGTCTTCAGCGTGTTCTGCGTGATCTGCAGCAGGTCGTTGGTCGACAGCAGCGTCAGATACTGATCGGCGACTTGCGCGACGAGCGAGATCTCCGCCGCCTTGCGCGCCTGCGCGGTCGCGAAGTATTGCGCGAGCGCCTGGTCCTTCAGGCTCTGCACGCGGCCGAACAGGTCGAGCTCCCACGACGCGGACACGCCGACGTTGTAGGTCCGCGTGATGAGCGGCTGGCCCGTCGTCGACACGCCGGCCGGATAGCGCTGGATCGTGCCCGTGCCGGTGCCGTCGAGCGTCGGGAACAGGCCCGCGCGCGTGATCTGATACTGCGCGCGGGACGCCTCGACGTTCAGCACCGAGACGCGCAAATCGCGGTTGTTCTTCAGCGCGGTCTCGATCAGCCGCTGCAGGCGCGGATCGACGAAGAACTCGCGCCAGCCGATGTCGACGGCCGACTGGCCGTTCGCGCTGCGCGCGCCGGACGCGGCGCCCGGCTGCGCGGCGTAGACGCCGTCGGTCGGGAACGCGCCCGACACCGGCGCGGCCGGACGCTCGTAGCGCGGCGCGAGCGTGCAGCCCGCGGCGAGCAGGGCGACTGCGAGTGCAGTCAAAGCATGTTTTCGCTTCATCTGTTAATCCTTCTTGCCGGCGTCGTCGCCGTGCTCCGGCTTTTCGTCACGGTGCATGTGCTCGTGCGCGAGGCGCAGCGCTTCGTCGACGTCTTCCTTCTCGCCGCTGAACACGGCCCGCACCTTCACGAAGAACATCGGGATCATGAAGATCGCGAGGAACGTCGCGGTGATCATCCCGCCGATCACGCCGGTGCCGATCGCGTGCTGGCTCGCCGAGCCGGCGCCGTTGCTGATCGCGAGCGGCAGCACGCCGAGAATGAACGCGAGCGACGTCATCAGGATCGGACGCAGCCGCAGCCGCGCCGCCTCGAGCGCCGCCTCGATCGGCCCCATCTTCTCCGTCCGCTGCAGCTCGCGCGCGAACTCGACGATCAGAATCGCATTCTTCGCGGACAGACCCACCGTCGTCAACAGACCGACCTGGAAGAACACATCGTTCTCGAGCCCGCGCAGCGTCGCCGCGAGCAGCGCGCCGATCACGCCGAGCGGCACGACCATGATCACCGAGAACGGGATCGACCAGCTTTCATACAGCGCGGCGAGACACAGGAACACGACGAGGATCGAGATCGCGTACAGGATCGGCGCCTGCGAGCCCGACTGGATTTCCTGGAACGACAGCCCCGTCCACGAATAGCCGATGCCCGTCGGCAGCTTCTTCGCGAGCGCTTCCATCGCCGTCATCGCCTGGCCGGTCGACTTGCCCGGCGCGGCCTGGCCCTGGATTTCCATCGCCGAGATGCCGTTGTAGCGCTCGAGCTTCGGCGAGCCGTAGGTCCAGTGGCCGGTCGCGAACGCCGAGAACGGCACCATCCCGCCCGAGCCGTTGCGCACGTACCAGATGTTCATGTCCTCAGGCGTCATCCGGAACGGCGCGTCGGACTGCACGTACACCTTCTTGATCCGGCCGTCGGTGTCGAGGAAGTTGTTCACGTACTTCGACGCCCACGCGATCGAGAACGTCTGGTCGATCGCATCCGCGGTCACGCCGAGCGCGTTCGCCTTCTCGCGATCGATGTCGACCTTGTACTGCGGCGTGTCGTTCAGCCCGTTCGGACGCACGCCTTGCAGCGTCGGGTCCTTCGCGGCCATCCCGAGCAACTGGTTGCGCGCGGCCATCAGCGCGTCGTGGCCGAGACCCGCGCTGTCGGTCAGCTCGAAGTCGAAGCCGGCCGCCGTGCCGAGTTCGGGAATCGACGGCGGGTTGAACGGAATCACGAGCGCGTCCTTGTAGCCCGCGTAGCGTCCGAACATCCGGCCGATCAGCGCCTGCACCTTCTGGTTCGCGCTCTGCCGCTGCGAGTAGTCCTTCAGCTTGACGAACACGAGGCCCGAGTTCTGGCCGCGGCCCGCGAAGCTGAAGCCGTTCACCGTGAACGCGGATTCGACGATGTCCTTTTCCTGCTTGAGCAGGTAGTCGGAAATGTTCGCGAGCGTGCGCGCGGTCGTCTCCTGCGTCGAGCCCGACGGCGTCTGGACGATCACGAACATCAGGCCCTGGTCCTCGTCGGGCAGGAACGACTTCGGCAGGCGCACGAACAGCAGGCCGACCGCGACGATCACCGCGAGATAGATGATGAGCCAGCGGCCCGAGCGCTTGATCACGTGGTGGACGCCGACGTGGTACTTGTCGCGGCTCGAGTTGAAGGTCCGGTTGAACCAGCCGAAGAAGCCCTTCTTCTCCTCGTGATGCCCTTGCGGAATCGGCTTGAGGATCGTCGCGCACAGCGCCGGCGTCAGAATCAACGCGACGAGCACGGAGAGCACCATCGCCGACACGATCGTCAGCGAGAACTGACGATAGATCGCGCCGACCGAGCCGCCGGAGAACGCCACCGGCACGAACACCGCCGACAGCACGAGCGCGACGCCGACGAGCGCGCCCGTGATCTGGCCCATCGCCTTGCGCGTCGCTTCCTTCGGCGGCAGGCCCTCTTCCGCCATCACCCGCTCGACGTTCTCGACCACGACGATCGCGTCGTCGACGAGCAGACCGATCGCGAGCACGAGACCGAACATCGACAGCACGTTGATCGAGAAGCCGACCATCGACATGATCGCGAACGTGCCGAGCAGCACGACGGGCACCGCGATCGTCGGGATGATCGTCGCCCGCAGGTTCTGCAGGAACAGATACATCACGAGGAACACGAGGACGATACCCTCGAGCAGCGTCTTCACCACTTCCTCGATCGACAGGCGCACGAACGGCGTCGTGTCGTAGGGGTACTTGACGACGAGGCCGTGCGGGAAGTACGTCGACATCTCGTCGATCTTCGCGCGCACCGCCTTCGCGGTCGCGAGCGCGTTCGCGTTGGTCGCGAGCTGGATGCCGAGCGCCGCGGTCGGCTGGCCGTTGTACTTCGTGTCGAAGTTGTACGTCTCGCCGCCGAGGCCGATCTGCGCGACGTCCTTCAGCCGCACCTGCGAGCCGTCCTGGTTCACCTTCAGCAGGATGTTGCCGAACTGCTCGGGCGTCTGCAGCAGCGTCGCCTCGGTGATCGTCGCCTGCAGCACGGTGCCCGGCACGGCCGGCGTGCCGCCCAGTTGGCCGCCCGCGATCTGCACGTTCTGCGCGGAGATCGCGGTCGTCACGTCGACCGGCGTGAGCCCGTAGTTCGTGAGCTTCGTCGGGTCGAGCCAGATCCGCATCGCGTACTGCGAGCCGAACAGCGTGACGGTGCCGACGCCGTTGATCCGGCTGATCGGGTCCTTCACGTGCGACGCGACGTAGTTCGCGAGGTCGTACTTGTTCATGCTGCCGTCTTCGGAGTTGAAGGCGAGCACGAGCAGGAAGCTGCTGCTCGACTTCGTCACCGACAGGCCGAGCTGCTGCACCACCTGCGGCAGGATCGGCGTCGCGAGCGACAGCTTGTTCTGCACCTGGACCTGCGCGATGTCCGGGTTCGTACCCGGCGCGAACGTGATCGTGATCGTCGCGTTGCCCGAATCGTCACTCGTCGACGACATGTACAGGAAGTTGTCGAGACCGCTCATCTGCTGCTCGATCACCTGCGTGACGGTGTCCTCGACGGTTTTCGCCGAAGCGCCCGGATAGTTCGCGGTGATCTGGATCGACGGCGGCGCGATCGTCGGATACTGGGCGATCGGCAGCGTGAAGATCGCCGCGACGCCAGCCAGCATCAGGATGATGGCGATCACCCACGCGAAGATCGGGCGATCGATAAAAAACTTTGCCATGAAGCAGGCCCCCTGTTATTGCGCGCTCGACGCGGCGGCGGCGCTCGACGGCGCGGCGCCCGACGCGGCCTGGGCAGGCGATGTGCCCGCAGGCGCGGCGCCCGGCGCGCCGGCCGCCGCGGCCGGCAGTTGCGCCTCGGCGGCCTTCACGCTCATCCCCGGGCGCACCTTGTCGATGCCCTGCACGATCACGCGGTCGCCCGCCTGCAGGCCGCCTTCGACGACCCAGTTCTGGCCCTGCGTGCCGCTCGTGGTGAGCACGCGCGGCGCGACCTTGCCCTTGCCGTCGACGATCATCGCGATCGCCTGGCCCTTCGGATCGTGCGAGACGCCGATCTGCGGGACGAGGAACGCGTTGTCGTTGACGCCCTCTTCGATGCGCGCGCGCACGAACATGCCCGGCAGCAGCACGCGCTGCTTGTTCGGGAAGATCGCGCGAATCGTGACCGAGCCCGTCGTCTGGTCGACGGTGACGTCGCTGAACTGCAGCTTGCCCGGCTCCGAGTACGGCTTGCCGTCCTCGAGGATCAGCGTGACCTTCGCCGCGCCCGGGCCTTCCGTCTTGATGCGCCCGCTCTGGATGTCCTGGCGCAGCTTCAGGCCGTCGAGGCTCGACTGCGTGAGGTCGACGTAGACCGGATCGAGCTGCTGGACGGTCGACATCAGCGTCGCCTGGCTCGCCTGCACGTACGCGCCCGGCGTGACCTGCGAGATGCCGACGCGGCCCGTGATCGGCGAGACCACGTCCGTATAGCCGAGGTTGATCTGCGCGGTCTCGACCGCGGCCCTGCCGGCGCCGACGTCGGCGGCCGCCTGCCCTTGCGCGGCGACCGCGTCGTCGTACTGCTGCTTGCTGACCGCGTTCGCGGCGACGAGCACCTTGTAGCGCGCGACGAGCGCGTTCTGCGTCGCGAGGTTCGCCTGCGCCTTCGCGAGCGTCGCCTTCGCGCTGTTCAGTTGCGCGACGTACGGCGCGGGATCGATCTTGTAGAGACGCTGGCCGGCCTTGACGTCGCTGCCTTCCGTGAACTCACGCCGCAACACGATGCCGTCGACCCGCGCGCGCACCTGCGCGACCAGATACGCGCTCGTGCGGCCCGGCAGTTCGGAGACGACCGGCACGGCTTGCGGCTGGACGGTGACCACGCCGACTTCGAGCGTTTGAGGGGGCGGAGCCGATTCTTTTTTTCCGCACGCGGCCAGGAAAACGGCAGCCGTCGCGACAGTGATTAAGCGGTATGGAACCCGTTCGACGCGCATGGAGCGACCTCGTTTGTAACTAGATGAAATAAGTGCCGGCCTCGGGGACACAACACGAACGCGCCTTGCGGCGCGGATCGGACAACTGGATTGCTTGACTGCGAATACAACAGCGGCACGCGACTGCCGTGCCGGGATGCCGCCGCGCGCAGCACGCGCGGAACAACAATGAGGAGGGAAATCAGCAGAGACGGATATTAACTGATTGCCTCGAAGGCCATTCGGCCGTAAGCTGGCATTGTATATACATTCACGAATGTATGTAAAAGTCCTTCGTGCGCTGCACAATTTCTTACACATTACCAAGGTTTACAGCGGTGACGCCGAGCGTGCGACCCCGGTGCGGCGCTTATGATGCAACCCTGTTATTCACGCAATGACCTCGATCTTGCACACAATGAGCTGTTGAATGGCCAGACGCACGAAGGAGGAAGCGCTCGCGACGCGCGACCGCATTCTCGACGCCGCCGAGCACGTCTTCTTCGAGAAAGGCGTGTCGCACACGTCGCTCTCCGACATCGCCCAGCACGCGGGCGTCACGCGCGGCGCGATCTATTGGCACTTCGCGAGCAAGAGCGAGCTCTTCGACGCAATGTTCGACCGCGTGCTGCTGCCGATCGACGAACTGAAGGCCGGCACGGGCGAGCCGCACGCGGACCCGCTCGGACGGATTCGCGAGATCCTGATCTGGTGCCTGCTCGGCGCCGCGCGCGATCCGCAGTTGCGGCGCGTGTTCAGCATCCTGTTCATGAAGTGCGAGTACGTCGCGGACATGGGGCCGCTCCTGCAGCGCAACCGCGAAGGGATGCGCGACGCGCTGCGCAACATCGAGGCGGATCTCGCGCAGGGCGTAGCGAACGGCCAGTTGCCGGCCGATCTCGACACGTGGCGCGCGACGCTGATGCTGCATACGCTCGTCAGCGGCTTCGTGCGCGACATGCTGATGCTGCCGGGCGAGATCGACGCGGAGCGGCATGCGGAAAAGCTCGTCGACGGCTGCTTCGACATGCTGCGCACGAGCCCCGCGATGCGCAAGGACGATTGAGCGCGGAGCGACGAAGGGGCCGCGCGCGCAGAGCCCGCGCGTTCGCGGCAATCAGGCGGGAACGGATGCGAGGAAAAAGGCGGACGCGCGCCGTTCGGGGCGGCGCAGCGGCGGGAGTCGCGCGGCTCAGCCGCCGTTGAACCAGCGCGCCGCGTACAGCAGCAGCGCGACGAAAAAGATCATCGCGGCCCACGCCCAGAGCGGCACCGGGTTCGATTCGCGATGATGCAGCGCGCTCGCCGCGCGCCCCGTCAGCGCGCCGCCCAGGTGCTGCGCGTGCGCGCGGCGCGCGATGCCGGCGGCGAACGCCGCGGGCCGCAGGAACACGTGCTGCCGCTGCGGCGCGCCATCGCGCACGCGGTTCGGCGCGAGCCCGTGCTTCGCCTGCACGACCGCGCAGAATTCGGTGAAGAAATCGTCGGCAAGCTCATGCAGCGCGTTCCGGATCTGACGCCCCGGCAGCTCGGCGAGCGGGCCGGAGGCCGTCGCCCACACCGCGTATTCGATCCGCGTCGCCGGTGCGCCGCGGCTTGCGCCCCGCTCGTCGTCGGCGGGCGCGAGCACGACGTCGATCTGGCCGCGCAGCGCGCCGATGCCGTCCGCTCGGGCCCGGAAGTTCAGTGTGCGCCTCGTGTGCTCGGGCTCGTCGCGGCGCTCGCTGACGACGTGCGCGCGCACGTCGTAGCGCGCACGCAGCGGACCGAGCGGCACCGTCAGCGCGAGCGCGTATTCACCGCGCGCGAGCCGCGAAAACGACTCGCAGTGATCGAGGCTCGCGCGCACGAGCGCGAGATCCTGCAGCGCATCCCAGACGACGGACGGCGCGAGCGGAATGTACAACGCGTCGTTCAGTTCCATGATCGCCTCCCCCGAAGAACCGCCGCGTCAGGACGTCACGTCGATGCGGTCGACGCGCGCGGCATCGAACGCGACATACTGCCGGATCGCGTCCGTGATCCCGGACGGCTCCTCGTAACTCCACGCGGCGTTCTCGATCACGCCGTCTTCGGTATGCAGATGGAAATAGGTTGCCGGCCCCTTGTGCGCGCAGTGCGCGACACGGCCGGACGGCACGAGCCGCGACATGTTGACGTCGTTGCGCGGCAGATACTGGACGTCGGGCGCGCCCGATTCCTTCAGCGTGTAGGCGGCAAGCGAATCGGCATAGGTGATCCCCCGATGGATCACGCGAACGCGATGGCGGTTCGGCACGATTTCGATGCGATGGCCTGCGGCGTCGGACATCGGTTTCCCCTACGGCCGCTGCGCGCACGCGCCGGCCGAAAATAAGCATGGCCGCGGCGAAACGCCGCTTGTTATCGCATTATCGGCCAAACCGCCGCAAATTGCGCGGCGTCATCGCCGCAGCAGGTCACTGCGCCTTCCACGAGAACGCCGCCTTCGTGCCGCCCTTCGCCGGCACCGTGACCGCGTGGGTCTGCTCGCTGCCGTTGTAGCTCGCATGCACGGTGTAGCGCCCCGGCTTCAGCCTGACGAGCATGTAGGGGCCGCGCGCATCGGTCTTCAGCACTTCGCCGCCTTGCGCGTCGAGCACGGACACGTGCACGTCGGACAGATACTCGCCGCCCGCGCCCGTGAAACGCAGCGCGAGCGGCCAACTGCCTTCGCTGCGCTGGAACGCGGTGGACTCGTCGAGCCCCACGCCGCCCGACACGAAGCCGACGTCGCCTTGGTGCTGCACGTCGGGCAGGCCGGGCTGCGCGCTCGCGACGCCCGCGAGGCCGAAGGCCAGCGCCGCCGCGATCAGGTATCTGGAAACGCTTTGCTGTCGCATGATTCGCTCCTTGAATCCGCCAGCCGAAGCCGGAGGCCCCGCAGGACCGCCGGCGAAGACGACGGCCGTCATGCCGCCTGCGCGCCTTGCCGCCGCGCCGGCCGGCCCGTCGCGCCGGGCCCGACCCGGCTCAGCCCAGATCGACCGGCACGAAAATCTGGGCGTCGTCGCGCTGGATCAGCAACGCAAGGCTGTTGCCCGCGCGCTTGACCGCATCGCGCAATTGTTCCGCGCTCGTGACGGGCCGCCCGTTCACCGCGAGGATCACGTCGCCCGGCTGGATGCCCGCGCTCGCGGCGGGGCCCGTCGACTGCTGGACGACAAGGCCGTGCGTGAGCGACGAGCCGTTGCGCTCGCGCGGCGAAAGCGGCCGCACCGCGACGCCGAGACGCCCCTGCTCGACGGGCCCGTCGACGCCTGCCTTCGCCTGGTCGTCGGTCAGCGACGCGAGCGTCACCGACACCGTCTTCTTCGACCTGTCTCGCCAGATCTGCAGATCGGCCTTCGTGCCCGGCTTCATGCCCGCGATCTGCGCGGGCAGCATCGTCGAATCCTGAACCGGCACGCCGTCGACGCCGAGAATCACGTCGCCCGGCTGCAGCCCCGCCTTCGCGGCCGGCCCCTTCGGATCGACCGAGCTGACGAGCGCGCCGTCGGGCTTCTGCAAGCCGAACGAGCTCGCGAGCGTCTGGTTGAGCCCCTGCACGGCGACGCCGAGCCGGCCGCGGCTCACGTGGCCCGTCTTCACGAGCTCGTCCTTCACCTTCATCGCCTCGTTGATCGGGATCGCGAACGACAGGCCCTGGAAGCCGCCCGTCTGCGAGTAGATCATCGAGTTGATGCCGATCACCTCGCCGTTCAGGTTGAAGAGCGGACCGCCCGAGTTGCCGGGGTTCACCGGCACGTCGGTCTGAATGAACGGCGTGTAGTTCTCGTCGGGCAACGCGCGCGACTTCGCGCTGATGATGCCCGACGTGACCGTGTTGTCGAACCCGTAAGGCGAGCCGATCGCGACGACCCACTGGCCGACCTTGCTCTGCGCCGGATCGCCGATCTTCACGGTCGGCAGGCCCGACGCGTCGATCTTCAGCACCGCGACGTCGGACTGCTTGTCGGTGCCGATGACCTTCGCCTTGTACTCGCGCTTGTCGGTGAGCTTCACGGTGACGACGTTCGCGCCGTCGATCACGTGCGCGTTGGTCAGGATATACCCGTCCGCGCTGATGATGAACCCGGAGCCCAGGCTCGTGCTCGGCTGGTCGTCCGGCTGCGGCTGGCGGCCGCCGCCCATCCCGGGGATCTGCCCGTAGAAATGTCGGAAGAACTGATAGAACGGATCGTCCGGGTCGATCGGCAATTGTTGCGGCGCCGCACGACGCTGCGCGGCGCGCTGCACGACGTGCTTCGCGCTGATGTTCACGACGGCCGGCCCGTAGGTCTCGACCAGCCCGGAAAAGTCGGGAATGCCAGTCTTCGCGGCCGCCTCGGCCGGCATCAGCGCGGCGACGGCCGGCGTGATGACCTGCGGCTCCGCATGGCGGGTGCCCGCCACATACCCCGCCGACAACGCCGCGGCGACGGCCACGGCAACTGCGCCACGCGCAAGGATTCGGGTAGTCATCGATCGTTCTCCTCGTCTAACGGTTCGAAGCGTAACGACCCTGACTTAAAGCAGGCTTAATCGGCTTCGGGAACCATTGAACGAATGAAGCAAGCGAGGGGCCCGCGCCAGGGCGCACGCGGCCGCATGCCGCCGTACGCGTGCCGTCAAGCGCCGCCCGAGCACGGCAGCGAGACGCTGACGAGGAGCCCGCCCGCCGCCGCCTCGCCGAGCGTCACGGTCGCGCGCTGCTGCGCGGCCACCCGCTTGACGATCGCGAGGCCGAGGCCGCTGCCCGCGACGTCGGTGCGCGCCCGCGCGGACGTGTCGCGGTAGAAGCGGTCGAACACGCGCTCGCGCTCGGCGGCCGGAATGCCGGGGCCGCTGTCGCCGATCTGCACGCATGCGCGCGCGCCGCCGCGCGCGAGCGACACGTCGATGCGCCCGCCCGCCGGCGTGTACTTCACCGCGTTGTCGAGCAGGTTGTTGAACATCACGCGCAGCGCGGCGGGATCGGCGTCCACGCTCGCGTCCTCGAGCTGCTCGAAGCCGAGGTCGATGTCGCGCCGCTGCGCGAGCGGCGCGTGCGCGGCGACGCACTCCTCGACGATCGCGCGCAGATCGACGCGCTCGCGCACCGTCGCGTCGCCGGGCTCCGCGCGCGCGAGCGCGAGCAGTTGCTCGGCGAGACGCGTCGCGCGCGTGACGCCGCTTTGCAGATCGACGATCGCCTCGCGGCGCGACACGTCGTCCTGCGCGCGCGCGACGAGCTGCGCCTGGATCTGCACGGCGGCAAGCGGCGTGCGCAACTCGTGGGCGGCGTCCGCGACGAACGCCTTTTGCGTGTCGAGCGCGGCCGAGAGCCGCGCGAGCAGCCCGTTGAGCGCGTGCACGAGCGGGCGCACTTCGAGCGGCAGCGGCGAATCGGGCAGCGGGTCGAGCGCGTCGGGCCGGCGCGCCTCGACCGCGCGCGTCATGCGCGAGAGCGGCGCGAGCCCGCGCCCGACGATCATCCAGACGGCCGCGCCGAGAAACGGCAGCAGCACGATGAGCGGCCAGAGCGTGCGCAGCGCGACGCTCGCGGCGAGCCGGTTGCGCACCGACAGCGGCTGCGCGAGCTGCACGACGTTGTCGCCGACGATCGCGCCGTACACGCGCCACGCGCCGCGCTCGGTGCGCTCGGTCGAGAAGCCGAGCTCCGCGCGCGGCGCGATCGGCGCGCGCGGATGCGAGAAATACATCAGCACGCCGTTGCGGTTCCAGATCTGGATCACGATCCCTTCGTCGCCGTTCGTCTGCGAGCCGAGCACCTGCGAGAACGGCTCGGACGGCAGCGCGGCCGCGATCTGCTGCAACTGGTAGTCGAACAGCTCGTTCGCGGCGGCGAGCGCCTGCCGATAGATCATCCAGCCGGCGAGCCCCACCCCGGCCACGACGATCGCGAGCAGCCAGATCAGCAATTGATGGCGAATCGACCTCACGCGCTACGCTTCCTTCACGACCATGTAGCCGAGGCCGCGGACGTTGCGGATCAGGTCCGAGCCGAGCTTCTTGCGCAGCGCGTGGATATAGACTTCGACGGTGTTGCTGCCGATCTCCTCGCCCCAGCCGTACATCTTCTCTTCGAGCTGGCTCTTCGACAGCACCGCGCCCGGTCGCGCGAGCAGCGCTTCCAGCAGCGCGAATTCGCGCGCCGACAGCGCGACGGGCGCACCGCCGAGCGTCACCTGGTGCGACGCCGGATCGAGCGTCAGCGTGCCGTGCCGGATCAGCGATTCGCTGCGCCCCGACTGGCGGCGGATCAGCGCGCGCATCCGCGCGGCGAGCTCGTCGAGATCGAACGGCTTGACGAGATAGTCGTCGGCGCCGGCGTCGAGGCCCTTCACGCGATCGGCCACCGCGTCGCGCGCGGTCAGGATCAGCACCGGCAGCGCGAGCCCGCGCGCGCGCAGCGTGCGCAGCACGTCGATGCCGTCGCGCTTGGGCAGCCCGAGATCGAGCAGCAGCAGATCGTACGCCTCGCCGCCGAGCGCGGTGAGCGCCGCATCGCCGTCCTGCACCCAGTCGACCGCGCAGCCGTCGGCCTTCAGCGCCTTGCGCACCCCTTCGGCGATCATCCGATCGTCTTCAACCAGCAATATCCGCATCCTGAAAAACGTCCGTCGCATGCGTTCGAGATGGCGGACATTGTAGCGCCGCCGCGCGCGCGAACGGACCTTCGGCCGATTTCGGCGCTGCTCGCGCGCCGTTTTCTCTACAATGTGCGGCTTGGCACCGCGCGCCGCCCGCGCACGCCCATTGCTCACGTCGCCTTCCGCTCCCGTATTCGTCGATGAATCACAACGCCTCCCGCTACGCCGCCTCGCCACGTCCGACCGGTCCCGCCGCCCGCGCGCCGCGCGCGCTCCTGCGCGGCGCGATGCTCGCCGCGGCGTGCGCCGCGCTCGCGTTCGCCGCGCCCGCCGACGCCCGCAGGAAGCCGAAGCCGCCGCGCTATCCGGCGGCGGTGTCGGCCGCGCGCAACGTGCTGCCCGCGTCGGTGCTCGTCGCGCTGCAGCGCGCGCGCGTGCCGGCGTCGAGCCTGAGCGTCGCCGTCGAGCGGATCGGCGATCGCACGCCCGTCGTCGCATGGAACGCGAGCCGGCCAATGCAGCCCGCATCGACGATGAAGCTCGTGACGACCTACGCGGGGCTGTCGCTGCTCGGCGCCGACTATCGCTGGCGCACGAGCGCGTATGCGGACGGCGACGTCGACGAGAACGGCACGCTGCACGGCACGCTGTACGTGAAGGGCACGGGCGATCCGAAGCTCGTGCCCGAGGAACTGATCGACCTCGTCAACAAGATCCGCCGCGCGGGGATCGTCAACGTGGACGGCGCGCTCGTGCTCGACAAGACCTTCTTCGCGCCCGAGACGCGCGACCTGCCGCCGCTCGACGACGACGCGAGCGCGCCGTACAACGTCGGCCCCGATCCGCTTCTCTACGCGTTCAAGGCGCTGTCGTTCACGGTGACGCCGACCGACAACGGCGCGGTCGCGGTCGACGTCGTGCCGCCGCTCGCGAACCTGAGCGTCGACAACCAGCTCGTCGAAGGACAAGGCTCGTGCGGCTCGGCGCGACCGACGCTCGCGACCGACGCGAACGGCGAGCTCACCGCGTCGTTCACGGGCGACTATCCGCCGAGCTGCGGCCCGACGACGACCAATCTCGCGGTGCTGAACCATTCCGCGTTCTTCGCGCGCGGCTTCCTCGCGCTGTGGCGCCAGACGGGCGGCTTGTTCTCGGGGACGATCGCCGAGGGCAAGGTGCCGGGCCGCGCGCGGCCGGTGGCGTCGCACCACGGCCCGGTGCTGTCGAGCGTCGTGCACGACATCAACAAGTTCAGCAACAACGTGATGGCGCGCAACCTGTTCCTCACGATCGGCGCGGTCGAGCACCAGCCGCCCGCGACGCCCGCTCAGTCGGCGGACACGATCCGCGCGTTCCTCGCGAAAAGCGGGCTGCCGATCGACGGGCTCGCGCTCGAGAACGGCTCCGGGCTCTCGCGCGACGAGCGCGTGAGCGCGCTGTCGCTTGCCGACATGCTGCAGGCGGCGAACGCGAGCCCCGTCGCGCAGGCGTTCGTCGATTCGCTGCCGGTCGCGGGCGTCGACGGCACGATGAAGAACCGGCTGACGAACGCGCCCGTCGGCGGCAACGCGCACATCAAGACGGGCACGCTGCGCGACGTGCGTGCGATCGCGGGCTACGTCGCGTCGGCGGACGGGTCGAGCTACGTCGTCGTCAGCTTCATCAACGACGACCGCGCGGCGGCCGCGCGCGCGGCGCACGACGCGCTGCTCGAATGGGTGTACGAAGGGCCGCACTGATTCGCGTCCGGCACGCACGGCGGCGGCGCGGCCTTCGCGCGGCCGCGCGCGGACCGGAACCGATTCCGCCCCCGCCGTTTTCCTCGCCGTTTTCCTCGCTGTTTTCCGGCCATGTTCCACGCGGACGTCCGTCCCCGTGGGTTTCGCCGATGGCCGCCGCCGCGGCTCGGCGCGCCGCACCATGCCGCGCGCCCGTCGAAGACTCCCTCTACGAAACACTCTCGCGTCCGGTACGCCGATTGCGTACCCTTTTGGCTGCAATTGACGCCACCGAACCGCGCGCGTGGGCCGCAAGCCGCATGCGCCGGATCGCGCGAACCACAACAAGAGGGAGACACTCATGCAATTCAACGTCGAATTGCTTCTGCTCGCGCTCGCGCCCGTCTTCCTGCTCTGCATCGGCTGGGAAGCGTGGCACCTCGCGCGCACGCGCCCCGGCGAGCGCGTCTACAACCTGCGCGATACGCTCTGCAACGCGGCGCTCGCGCTGATGCACCAGGGCGCGGACAAGATCGCGTGGATCTTCGTGATCCCGATCTATGCGTACTGCTACACGCACTACCGGCTCTTCACGTGGGACAGCACGTGGGTGTCGTTCGCCGTGCTGTTCGTCGCGCAGGACCTGCTCTACTACGTGTTCCACCGCTGCAGCCACCGCGTGCGCTGGCTGTGGGCCGCGCACGTCGTCCACCATTCGTCCGAGCGCCTGAATTTCTCGACCGCGATGCGGCAAAGCCTGATGTATCCGATCGCCGGCATGTGGGCGTTCTGGCTGCCGCTCGCGTTTCTCGGCTTCGCGCCGCAGCAGATCGTCGGCATCGTGCTCATTAACCTCGCGTTCCAGTTCTTCGTCCATACGCAGACGATTCCGAAGCTCGGCTGGCTCGAATACGTGCTGAACACGCCGTCGATCCACCGCGCGCACCATGCGCGCAACCCGCGCTACATTGATCGCAACTACGCCGGCGTGCTCGTGATCTGGGATCGCCTGTTCGGCAGCTACGTCGACGAGGACCCGCGCGATCCGCCCGAATACGGGATCGTCGAGCCGCTCCGGTCGAACAATCCGCTCGTCGCGACGTTCCATGAATGGCGGTCGATGGCGGCCGACGCGTTCGGCGTCGAAGGCTGGCGCAACAAGCTGCGTGCCGTTTTCGGCCCGCCCGAATGGGCGAGCGCTTATCATGCTCGGGTTGCGCATGCGCGCGCGCAGCCGCACGAGCCGCCCGCGCTCGCCGCCGCGCCCCGCGAACGATAACGAAACACGGCTTCACCACTATCGCGCCGGGCCGCGTCGCCGCCACACGTTGCGGCGCGGCACGGCGCAGGCCATGCAGCACAAGCATATCTACGAGGAGAGACCCGCATGAATCAGCAGCAACGACAACAACAACCCGCCGGCACCGCACGCCGCCGCTTCTGGCGCGGCGCGCAGGTCGCGCTCGCGAGCGCCGCGTTCGCGCTCCTCGCCGCGTGCGGCGGCGGCGACGACAACGGCTCGTCGCAGCCGAGCGCCGGCGTGAACATGCAGGTCGTGTCTTTCGGCGACAGCCTGTCGGACGCCGGCACCTACTCGCCGCAGATCCTGATCGGCTTCGGCGGCGGCCGCTTCACGACGAATCCGGGCCAGGTGTGGACGCAGGACGTCGCCGCCTACTACGGCAGCACGCTCACGCCGGCGTTCGAGGGCGGCTTCGGCGTGCCGCTGCAGGCGGCAGGCGGCCTGGGCTACGCGCAGGGCGGCTCGCGTGTCACGCAGCAGCCGGGTATCGGCCACGCGGACGCGAGCGTCGCGAACGCCGATTACGCGCAGGCGACGACCGTGCCCGTCGCGACGCAGGTGCAGCAATACCTGCAGCAGCACGGCAGCTTCAACGCGAATCAGATCGTGCTCGTCAACGGCGGCGCGAACGACATCTTCTATCAGGTGCAGGTCGCGCAGGCTCAGGGCAATACGCCCGCCGCGCAGCTCGCCGCCGCGCAGCAGATCGGCCTTGCCGCGCAGCAGCTCGCGGGCATCGTCCAGCAGATCGTCGCGGCGGGCGCGACGCACGTGTTCGTGTCGAACGTGCCGGACATCGGCGGCACGCCGCTCGCGGTGTCGACGGGCCAGCAGGCCGCGCTCACGCAGTTGTCGACGGTCTTCAACAGCACGCTCGCCGCGGCGCTGAAGGCGCTGAACGTCGACCCCGCGAAGGCCGTGCTGATCGACGCGTTCACGTGGCAGGACGGCATCGCCGCGAACTATCAGGGCAACGGCTTCTCGGTGGCGAACACGGGCACTGCGTGCAACCTGCAGTCGATGATCGCCGCCGCGACGAAGGCGGGCGTCTCGAACCCGACCGCGTTCGGCTCGTCGCTGTTCTGCTCGCCGCAGATGTACACGGTCGCGAACGCGGACCAGACCTATATGTTCGCCGACACGGTCCACCCGACGACGCGCCTGCACGCGCTCTTCGCGCAGTACGTCGAGCAGCAGATCGCGAAGACGGGCGTCGGCAAGTAAGGCGCCGGCGCGCGGCGGGCGGCGCGTCTCGCACGCCCCGCCCGGTCGCGACGCGGAGACGGATCCGCGTCGTGAAGCGAAAACGCCCGGTTCGCGTGATGCGAACCGGGCGTTTGCCATTGGAGGAGCCGGCCCTGCGGGGCTTTTCGTCGCTTGGGCGACAAGAGCAGCATAACGAAGCCACGCCCGGCTTCGCCGGCCCGCCGAATCAACCGCCTCGCCGCCCGGCGTTCACTCCAGCGCGTCGAACGCAGCCGCCGCACGGCCGAGCCGGTCGTTCACCGCGATCCATTCGGCCGTATCCGGCAGCTTCTCGACGAGAATGCGCGCGACCTGCGCACGATCGAGCGCGCGCAACAGCCCGTAGAGCTCGCGCGCGTAGACTTGCGGGTCCTCGGGCGCCGCAACGAAATGCACGCCCTGCGCGTGCGCCCACGCGCCGGCACGCGATGCGCGCGCGACGAGCGCGACCCGCTCGCCGGCATCGCGCGCGGCCGCGAGCAGCGGCTCGATCCGCTCGAACGGCGCAAGCGCGAGCGGCGTGCGCGGCGCGTAATGCGCCTTCAGCGTGCCGGACGCGCGCGGCGCGGTCGCGTCGCTGCCGTCGGGCAGGCGCGGCGCGACGCCGAGCACGTCGGCGATCTGCCGCGGCGTCACCTGGCCCGGGCGCAGCAGCGCCGGAAAGCCGCGCGACAGATCGAGAATCGTCGATTCGATCCCGACGTCGGACGGGCCGCCGTCGAGCACGTGGACGGCATCGCCGAACTCGTCGCGCACGTGCTGCGCGGTGGTCGGGCTCACGTGGCCGAAGCGGTTCGCCGACGGCGCGGCGACGCCGCCGTGCCCGCCGCGACGCGCGTCGAACGCGCGCAACAGCGCCTGCGCGACCGGATGCGACGGGCAACGCAGGCCGACCGAGTCCTGCCCGCCGCTCACCGCGTCCGGAATATGCGCGGCGCGCTTCAGGATCAGCGTGAGCGGGCCGGGCCAGAACGCGTCGATCAACTTTTGCGCGTCGGCGGGCAACGAATCGACCCAGTAGCCCGGGTCGCTGCCCGGCGCGAGGTGGACGATCACAGGATGGTTCGCCGGCCGCCCTTTCGCCGCATAAATGCGCGCGACGGCGGCCGGGTTCTGCGCGTCGCCGCCGAGCCCGTAGACGGTCTCGGTCGGAAACGCGACGAGTTCGCCCGCATCGAGCAGCCCGGCGGCCTCGTCGATCTGCTCGGCGGTCGGAATCGGTCGATCGTTCGACATCGCGCGCCCCGTCAGTCGAGCGGAATGCGCAGCAGCCGCGCGCAGGCGGTCGCGCCCGCGACCGCGCCGTCGAGCGTCGCCGCGGTGAAGTTCACGTGGCCCATCTTGCGGCCGGCGCGCGCGTCTTCCTTGCCGTACAGATGCAGCCGCGCGGTCGGCATCGCGGCGACCTGGTCCCACGGCGGCGTGACGGGCTCGCCCGACGCGCCGTCCGCGAACCACACGTCGCCGAGCACGTTGAGCATCGCGGCGGGCGAATGCTGGCGCGTGCTGCCGAGTGGCAGCCGCGTCATCGCGCGCACCTGCTGCTCGAACTGGCTCGTCTCGCACGCATCGACCGTGTAGTGGCCGGAATTGTGCGGCCGCGGCGCCATTTCGTTCGCGACGAGCGAGCCGTCCTCGAGCACGAAGAACTCGACGCACAGCACGCCGACGTATTCGAGCGAATCGGCGATCCGCACGGCCGCCTGCTGCGCGTCGCGCACGAGCGCGTCGTTCGCGGCGGGCGCGGGCACGACGGTCAGCGACAGGATGCCGCCGTGATGCGTGTTCTGCGCGAGCGGAAACACCGCGGACGCGCCATCCGCGCCACGCACGATCAGCGCCGACACTTCGTATTTGAGCGGCAGGCGCTTCTCGAGCACGCACGGCACGCCGCCGAGCGACGCGTACCCGTCTCTCGCTTCCCGCACGGTCGCGACGCGCACCTGCCCCTTGCCGTCGTAGCCGAGGCGCGCGGTCTTCAGGATGCCGGGCAGCACCGCGGCGAGATCCGCATCGGCGAGCGCCGCGAGCTGCGCGGGCGACTCGATCACGACGTGCGGCGCGACGGACACGCCGGACGCCGCGATGAACCGCTTCTCGGCGATCCGGTCCTGCGCGATCGCGACGCATCGGCCGGCGGGCGCGACGAACGTCGATTGCGCGAGAAAGTCGAGGCTCGCGGCGGGCACGTTCTCGAACTCGGTCGACACGGCGTCGCACCATTGCGCGAGCTCGGCGAGCGCGGCCTCGTCGTCGTACGCGGCGCGCAGATGCTTGTCCGCGACGGCGCCCGCGGGGCTCGTCGGATCGGGATCGAGCACCGCGACGCGGTAGCCCATCGCCTGCGCGGCGAAGCAGAACATGCGGCCGAGCTGGCCGCCGCCGACCATGCCGAGCCAGGCGCCCGGCAGGATCGGGGAATTCGGGGTGGGGAGTGCAGTCATGATATGTAAAACAGACCCTGGGGTCGGTGTCGGCGGGCGGCGGCGCCCGCCGCGGTCAGGACGATCGATGTTGCAAGCGGCTCGCGCGGCGGCCTCACAGCGGCGGCAGCGCCATCGCGTGCGCGGCCTCGTTCTGCCGCACGCGGAACGCGGCGAGCCGGTTCGCGTAGTCGACCGACGTGCCGGCCAGGATCGACACCGCGAAAAGCGCCGCGTTCGCCGCGCCGGCCTCGCCGATCGCGAACGTCGCCACCGGCACGCCCTTCGGCATCTGCACGATCGAATGCAGCGAATCGACGCCCTTCAGGTACTTGCTCGCCACGGGCACGCCGAGCACGGGCACCGTCGTCTTCGCGGCGAGCATGCCGGGCAGGTGCGCGGCGCCGCCCGCGCCCGCGATGATCGCGCGCAGGCCGCGCTCGCGCGCCTTCTGAGCGTAGTCGAACATCTCGTCGGGCATCCGGTGCGCGGACACGACCTTCGCCTCGTACGGCACGTCGAATTCCTGCAGGATCGCGACGGCGTGCTTCATCACGTCCCAGTCGGAGCTGGAACCCATCAGCACGCCGACGAGCGGCGCGCTGTGCGTGTGGGCGGTCTGGACTTCGCTCATCGTGCGCTTCCTCGTTTCGGTGAATCGGACGATGCTCAGTCGAGCGTCTTGCCCGTGATGCGCTCGAGCGCTTCCTGATACTTCGCGCTCGTCTTCGCGACCACGTCGTCGGGCAGCTTCGGCGCGGGCGGCTCCTTGCTCCAGTTCTGCGCCTCTAGCCAGTCGCGGACGAACTGCTTGTCGAACGACGGCGGATTCGTGCCGACCCGGTATTCGTCCGCCGGCCAGAAGCGCGACGAATCGGCCGTCAGCGCCTCGTCCATCAGGAACAGCTTGCCGTGCTCGTCGAGGCCGAACTCGAACTTCGTGTCGGCGATGATGATGCCGCGCGTCGCCGCGTAGTCGGCCGCTTCCTTGTACAGCTTGATCGAGATGTCGCGGATCGTCGCGGCGAGCTCGGTGCCGATGCGGCGCTCGGTTTCCTCGAACGAGATGTTCTCGTCGTGATGGCCCATCTCGGCCTTCGCGGCGGGCGTGAAGATCGGCTCGGGGAGCTTCTGCGCGTTCGAGAGGCCGGCCGGCAGCTCGACGCCGCACACCTTGCCTGTCGCCTGGTAGTCCTTCCAGCCGCTGCCCGCGAGATAGCCGCGCACGACCGCCTCGACGAGGATCGGCTCGAGCCGCTTGACGACGACCGCGCGCCCCTTCACCTGCCCGACTTCGTCGGCGGCGACGACCGTCTCGGGCGCGACGCCCGTCAGATGGTTCGGGACGATGTGCGCGAGCTTGTCGAACCAGAAGTTCGCCATCTGGTTCAGCACGCGGCCCTTGTTCGGAATCGGCTCGCCCATGATGACGTCGAACGCCGACAGGCGATCGGTCGTGACGATCAGGAGCTTGTCGTTGCCGACCGCGTAGTTGTCGCGGACCTTGCCGCGACCGAGAAGCGGCAGCGAGCGCAGCGTGGATTCGTAGAGAGTAGACATCGTCTTTTCGCAGATAAGGAGCCAAACAAAAAGGGAAACGCCGTTCCCCGCGGCTGGCGGGAACGGCGGCCTTGCAATACTTCGGCGAACCGGCCGGGCGGCTTGGCCCGGCGGGGCCGGCCGGCTTCGGGGCCGGGCCGGGCGTATCCGGCCGCCCCGCCCGCGGGCCGGCCAGATCGTACTACAGACTCAACGCACCACTTGCGCGAGAGCGCCGGCCTTGTACTTCTCGGCGATCTTCTCGAGCGGCACCGGCTTGATCTTCGCCGCCTGGCCTTCGCAGCCGAACGCCAGATAGCGCGCGACGCAGATCTTCTTCGCCGCTTCGCGTGCGGGCTTCAGGTAGTCGCGCGGGTCGAACTTGCCCGGATTCTCGAACATGTAGCGGCGGATCGCGCCCGTGATCGCGAGACGCAGGTCGGTGTCGATGTTGACCTTGCGCACGCCATGCTTGATGCCTTCCTGGATTTCCTCGACGGGCACGCCGTAGGTTTCCTTCATGTCGCCGCCGAACTCGCGGATTTCCGCGAGCAGATCCTGCGGCACCGACGACGAGCCGTGCATCACGAGGTGCGTGTTCGGGATGCGCGCGTGGATTTCCTTGATCCGCTGGATCGACAGGATGTCGCCCGTCGGCTTCTTCGTGAACTTGTACGCGCCGTGCGACGTGCCGATCGCGATCGCGAGCGCGTCGCACTGCGTGAGCTTGACGAAGTCGGCGGCCTGCTCGGGGTCCGTCAGCAGTTGCTCGCGCGTCATCGTGCCTTCGGCGCCGTGGCCGTCTTCCTTGTCGCCCTTCATCGTCTCGAGCGAGCCGAGCACGCCGAGCTCGGCCTCGACCGTCACGCCGATCGAGTGCGCCATCTCGACGACCTTGCGGGATACGTCGACGTTGTACTCGTACGATGCGACCGTCTTGCCGTCGGCCTCGAGCGAGCCGTCCATCATCACGCTCGTGAAGCCGCTGCGAATTGCCGTCATGCACACGGCGGGCGACTGGCCGTGATCCTGGTGCATCACGACGGGAATGTGCGGGTACGACTCGACCGCCGCTTCGATCAGGTGGCGCAGGAACGCCTCGCCCGCGTACTTCCGGGCGCCCGCCGACGCCTGCATGATCACGGGCGCGCCGACTTCGTCGGCGGCCGCCATGATCGCCTGCACCTGCTCCAGGTTGTTCACGTTGAACGCGGGCAGGCCGTAGCCGTTCTCCGCTGCGTGATCCAGCAGTTGACGCATTGATACGAGAGGCATTGTGGTACTCCTTGAATGAAAACCTTGCGCCCTACGCGGCGCTTGACGGCCCGCCCCGGATGACAGGCGGGCGGACCGGCGCGGCCGAGCGTCGAATAGCCGCATTTTATCGCGAAGCGCCCCCGATTCAGGCCAAATGGCGGATTCGCTGGCAATTTGTTACGTCTTTCAGGCCGCCTTCAAGCGAAAAAGCCGCGGGGCGTCGGACCCCCGCGGCTTCTTCGTTCCCGCGCAAGCGGCATGCCCGGCAGGCGCTCGCGCTCGCCGGGCGTCCGTTCCGCTTCAGTAATGCTCGCCGACGCGCACGATCTTCAGCGTGTTCGTGCCGCCCGCCTGCCCCATCGGCTCGCCGACCGTCAGCACGACCATGTCGCCGTGCGCGACGTAGCCGCGCCGCACGATCAGCTCGAGCGCCTGCTGCAGCGCGGAATCGCGGTCGCTGTCGAAGTCGACGTGCAGCGGCGTCACGTTGCGAAAGAGCGCCATCGTGCGCTCGCTGCCGACCCGCGGCGTCAGCGCGAAGATCGGCACGTGCGTGTAGTGGCGCGACATCCAGAGCGCCGTCGCGCCTGATTCGGTCAGCGCGACGATCGCCTTCGCGCCCAGGTGATACGCGGTGAAGAGCGCGCCCATCGCGATCGACTGGTCGATCCGCGTGAACGTGCGGTCGAGGAAGTCCTTGTCGAGCTCGACGTGCTCGGATTTCTCCGCCTCGACGCAGATGGCCGCCATCGCCTCGATCGTCACGGCCGGGTACTTGCCCGTCGCCGTCTCGGCGGACAGCATCACCGCGTCGGTGCCGTCAAGCACCGCGTTCGCGACGTCCGACACCTCCGCGCGCGTCGGCACGGGCGCGTGGATCATCGATTCCATCATCTGCGTCGCGGTGATCACGAGCTTGTTCGACTCGCGCGCCATCCGGATCATCCGCTTCTGCAGCGCGGGCACGGCCGCGTTGCCGACCTCGACGGCCAGGTCGCCGCGCGCGACCATGATCCCGTCCGACGCGTCGAGAATCTCCTGCAGCGCCGGAATCGCCTCCGCGCGCTCGATCTTCGCGATCATCTTCGGCTTGATGCCGTAAGGCGCGCCCGCGATGTTCGCGAGCTGGCGCGCCATCTCCATGTCGGTCGCGTTCTTCGGGAACGACACGGCGACGAGATCCGCGCCGAGCGACATCGCGGTACGGATGTCCTCCATGTCCTTCGCGGTCAGCGCGGGCGCCGACAGCCCGCCACCCTGCCGGTTGATCCCCTTGTTGTTCGACAGATCGCCGCCCACCTTGACGGTCGTGTGAATCTCGTCGCCGAGCACGCGATCGACCTTCAGCACGATCAGGCCATCGTTCAGCAGCAGCACGTCGCCCGGCTTCAGGTCGCGCGGCAGATCCTTGTAGTCGAGGCCGACCCGCTCGTCGTTGCCGAGCTCGCACGTCGCATCGAGAACGAACGGCTGGCCGGGAGCGAGCGTCGTCTTGCCCGCCTCGAACTTGCCGACGCGGATCTTCGGCCCCTGCAGGTCCGCCATGATCGCGATTTCCCGGCCGACCCGGCGCGCGGCCTCGCGGACCATCTCGGCGCGCTCGCGGTGATCGTCGGCCGAGCCGTGCGAGAAATTGAGCCGCACGACGTCGAGACCCGCGTGCATCATCTGCAACAGGACCTCCGGCGAGCTGGATGCCGGGCCGATCGTGGCGACTATCTTGGTGGCGCGGTGCATGAATCTCCTCGTCTGACTGAGTGAAAGCGCTGGATGTACCGCCGCGAGAGCCGAAGCCGCGCGGCCCAGCCGCCGCCGCTTCGGAACGCGCGCCGGTGCGTGCGCCCGGCGTCGCTTTGTCCGCGGGCGCCGGCGTGGACGGCCGGCGCCGCATCGTCGGTTCGGGTCCGGCGCGCCCGCCCCGGGCGCGCCGCCGGCGGCCTGACGAGAGCCGCCGGCCCGACGGAGCGCGCAACGCGCGTGCCCGCCGGCGTCACGCGGGCGGCTGCCGCCCGCGCTGCGCGCTTACGCGCGCGTTTCCAGCACTTCGACGGCGGGCAGCTTCTTGCCCTCGAGGAATTCGAGGAACGCGCCGCCGCCCGTCGAGATGTAGCTGACCTTGTCGTGGATCCCGTACTTCGCGATCGCGGCGAGCGTGTCGCCGCCGCCCGCGATCGAGAACGCGGCCGAGTTCGCGATCGCGTCGGCAAGCGTCTTCGTGCCGTTGCCGAACTGGTCGAACTCGAACACGCCGACGGGGCCGTTCCAGACGATCGTGCCCGCCTTCTCGAGCTGGCCGGCGAGCGCCTTCGCGGTGTCCGGCCCGATGTCGAGGATCATGTCGTCGGCTTCGATGTCGGCGACCTTCTTCACGGTGGCGGCGGCCGTCGGCGAGAACTCTTTCGCGACGACGACGTCGGTCGGGATCGGCACGGACGCGCCGCGCT